>NZ_SCWA01000009.1 GCF_004359615.1 Macrococcus brunensis | reverse complement strand
ATTGAACTTTTTGATTATGTGAACTGGTATAACAATGTCAGGCCGCACGGCGCATTAAATTATCTAACACCAAGGGAATATAAAGAAATATTCTATAAAAACTGTCCAATATTATGTTGACAGACCACTTCTAATCTATCAATCATCTCAGGGAGTTGAGTACTGTCATGTACATTTCCCGGGGTCACATGAAGGTCAACTATCCATCCGTTTTGATCACAACAGACATGTCCACTATACGTAAACTGTTTTTCTCTTTCACTTTTAACATAATATCCAGCCTCAGGGTCTGTGGTACTTACTTTGATAGTTTTAGTTTCTATCTCATCCTTCGGCTTTATAGGCTTTTTTCCTTCAGATTCTCTGATTTCGTTTATTTCTTTTTCAAGTTCATCCTGATAGTGTTTTGCGGTCTTTTCAATTTCATGTTTTTCATATTTATTTTTATTAGCGTTGGCTTTTATGTGAGTTGAATCTATGAAGAGAGAGGTGCTATCGACTAGGCCATTTTCTTCAGCCGTCTTTAGAATTCTTTCAAAGATTTCGTTGAAAAGTGTGTTATCGCTGAAACGTCTTACATAGTTCTTACCGAAGGTAGAAAAATGAGGAACCTTATCCATTACGCCAAGGCCAAGATACCATCTGTATGCAAAGTTTGATTCTATCTCTTTAATCGTCTGTCTCATTGATTTGATCCCAAACAGATGTTGTATCAGGACTATCTTGATTAGAATGACTGGATCAATGCTGGGTCTGCCATTATCAATCGAGTACTTATCTTTAACCAGATCATATACGAAAGACAGGTCGAAGACCTGATCAACCTTTCGGAGTAAATGATTGGGTGGCACAAGATCTTCCAGACTGTACATTTCAAGTTGATTTCGCTTTTGGTTTGTATACTCTTGATCAGACATCTTAATCAATATAATCACCTGCTGAATTTATTTCTTATATTTTAACAAAAAAAGACTGTAAACATAATCTCCGGAGGAGACTTTGTCTACAGTCTGAACAGACACTTTTGTGTCTGTTTTTTTTTATTAGCTGAATATTTCATGTATAATTATAGATGAGGTGACAGATATGAATAACAAAGAATTGAAAAAAGGGATACGTAAAAAGGTTATTTCGTACTTGAAAGAGACTGATAAATATTTGGCTGAGATAGAGTTATTAAAAACATTATTTAATTCGACTGAATGGCAGAATGCAGAGTCCATTGGAGTGACACTAAGCATGGATCATGAAGTCAGTACAGAAAATATTATCAGGTTTGCGCTGATTGAAAATAAAAAAGTATATGTGCCAAACTGTGATTATCAAAATAAAACAATGGATTTTGTGAGATTTCATTCACCGGCTGATTTACATAAAGACGAAAAAGGGATACTGGCAGTTGAAAATCCGACCGAAGTCAATAATGAAGTCGATTTACTATTGGTTCCCGGCCTCGGTTTTAACACGGATGGCTACCGCGTTGGTTATGGCGGGGGATATTATGATCGTTTTCTCTCTTCTTTTAACGGGCGAACAGTCAGTGTTATCTTAGATGCACAGATTATGGATATACCGATTGATGATTTCGATCAGCCTGTTCATCAAATTATCACTGAAAAACGTACCTTTACTGGAGTACGTCGATGATTACTTCTAAACAGCTTCTGGAGACGATTTACAAAATTAGTCGCTACTCTGATTTTAAGCGTGTAAAATTGGATGAGCTGCTATTGATTAATCAAAAATCAAAGAAAGCAATTCGTTTTGTCAAAGAAAAGCAGAACGTTCAGTCACTGGATTTTTTGATACAGAAAACACAGCATCAGATTAAAGAAATCCTAAACTTCAATCCTGTAAAAATTGATATCTATTTAATCAATCAGCCTGTACCCGCTGACTTTAATAATTCCACTATAAAAGTCCATAGTCTGTCAAAATACAGTGAACTGAGACATATAGATGTATCACGACAATATCAGGTATTTAGCCGGATAAAAGGTCGGCAATCTGAAAATTACTATTATAAACGACTGATGGCTGATAATGACATAGATCGAGCCATGTCAAAGTTCAGTCCGGTCACAACGATATTGATTGTGTTAAACGTCCTGATTTTTCTTATCAATTTAATGATTTCGTTCAGTAACCCTTCAGGAAACTTGATTGAAAAAGGTGGACTCAGTCATTTTAATTTTGTACACGGAGAGTATTATCGTGTATTCACATCCATCTTTCTCCATTTTGATTTTTCACATCTACTCCTGAACATGCTGTCCCTTTATATATTCGGAAAACTGACAGAATACCTTTTTGGGCCGCTTAGGTTTTTGCTGATCTATCTCATAAGTGGTCTAATAGGCAATTTACTTTCCTTATCCTTCGAGACTACAGCTCTGTCGGCAGGCGCAAGTGGGGCTATTACAGGACTTTTAGGCGCGTTATTTGTCTACATGATTATCAGTAAAAGGTTTGAGAAAAAATTGCTTATACAGACAGCAGTCGGCCTCCTCATCTTCTTACTGATGAGCAATCTTTTTGGCCGAGTCAATAACTGGGCACACTTTGGGGGGCTTTTCGGGGGCTTCTTTGTAGCCTTGATGTTTAAACAGGCCAGACTCTATTTTTATATGATGACAGCGGGACTAGCACTTATCATCATTTTGCTGTTAATGAACACATTTAGTCAGAGCGAAGAGAATATTTATAATCATAAAGTGCAGGCTGCCATGGTACATGGAGACTTTAAAGAAGCGGAAAGTATGGCTAAAGATATTTTTGCTAAAGGTTATGAAGATGCAGATACTTATCGTTTATACGGGCTTGTGCTGGCCAATAATCAATCCTTGGCAGAGGGAATAGCGACCTGGCAGACAGGATTGAAACGCTATCCAGAATCAGCTGTTCTTAATTATCAGATGGCGCTAGCCATGCGGGCAAATGATGATTATAAAAAAGCGCAAAGTTATTTTAATAAAGCGGAAAAATATATGTCAGCAAAAGAAACTAAAGAATTAAAAAATGAGTTGAAAGTATTTGGTGAGTAGAAATGAAATCATTTTACGATGTACAGCAGCTCCTAAAAAAATTTGGACTGATTATTTATTTTAAAGATGAACATAATACCATTGAAATGATGAATCAGGAACTAAAAGATATCCACCAGAGTGGATTGATCTCAAATGAAGAGTTTATACAAGCACGGCTTATTCTAAACCAAAGAAAGATGGGAAAACTATGATTATACTGGCAGCAGATGTCGGAGGCACGACATGTAAACTAGGGGTATTAAGTGAAGACCTTGATATTCTTCACAAATGGGAAATACCGACCCATACAGAAAATGATGGCGATAGAATTCTGCGTGATATTTATGAGTCTTTTAAGAAGAATGCGAGTCTTAAAAATTATCAGCTTGAAGATGTGAAAGGCATTGGTTTAGGCGTACCGGGGCCGGTCGATTTCGAGAAAGGCACTGTGAATGGAGCTATCAATCTAAACTGGCACGGTGTTAAGCATGTACGTGATGAATTTGAAAAGTTGAGCGGCAAGCCTGTATATATTGATAATGATGCCAATGCGGCAACGCTCGGTGAGAAGTTTAAAGGAGCAGGCCAGAACGAACCTGATGTTGTCTGTATCACGCTCGGAACTGGTGTTGGCGGAGGTATTATCGCCAATAATGAACTCGTACATGGACATAATGGATCTGGTGGCGAAATTGGTCATTTCAAAGTCGACACTAAAGAGCGTTTCCAGTGTAACTGTGGAAGACGGGGATGTTTAGAGACGGTTGCCAGTGCGACGGGCGTCGTCAATCAGACTTATTACTACTACGAAGAACTTCAGTTTACAACGGTTCTGCAGGAAGCGATCGAAAACAAAGAAGTTCAGGCGAAGATGGTGTTTGATGCTGCAAAAGAGGGTGATGAGTTTGCGACCTATATTATTCGTAAAGTCGCAAACCACCTGGCATATGCAATCAGTGTCATCAGCGTTATGACGAATCCGAAATATGTCATTATCGGTGGCGGCGTATCTAAAGCAGGACAGTTTCTGATTCAGCATATTGAGTCAGTTTACAAAAAAATGACGTTTAAGCCTGCAATTGAGGGTACAAAGATAGTAACAGCTGAACTGGGCAATGATGCCGGTATTATAGGTGCAGCTGGATTGATTAAACAATATGTGAAATGAGGGTCTAAAAATGGCAATAGTAGATGTAGTCGTAATACCACTGGATGAGAAGTCGGTCAGTGTCAGTCAATATATCGCAGACATTCAGACGATTTTAAAAGAGAAAAAAGAAGCGGGTTTAATTGACTATCAATTAACGCCGATGAGTACCCTCATTGAGGGTGAGTTATCAGTTCTTCTGGAAGTGATTGGTGAGATTCATGAAGCGCCGTTCAATAAAGGTGTTAAACGGGTCTGCACGAATATCCGTATAGATGACAGACGAGATATCTCGCGAAAAATGGCTGATAAACTGGACTCAGTGAATAAACATCTTAAATAAAAAAAGACGATGAAAATCGTCTTTTTTTAGTGATGTAAAATTGGATAGCCATAAGTCAGCATAGTCGCGATAGAGAAGAAACCGAATGATGCAGCTGCGAGCAAGCCGAAGATAATGCCTAATATGTTTTTTGTTTTAAAAGAATGCATAAGTCCTTTGAGTGCAAATAAGAAAACTAAGAACATTAAGATAGCGAAAATATTAACACCGATATGAATATCGATACCAAAAAGTTTGCCCAGTTTGCCTGAATCAATAAATGGCATAGTACAACCCCCAACATTATTTCATTTATTATCACTAATTATTGTATAATTAATGTTAGGTTTTGTCGAGTGTAATTTTAAGGAGTGGAATGAATGAAAGTACATGCTTTAAGCTTAGGACCTGTTCAGACGAACTGCTATATCATCGAGAATGAAGAAACTCTGTTAGTCATTGATCCGGGTGCTGAATTCGAAAAGATCAACAGTTTGATACAGAATTTAAATAAACAAGTAGAAGCAGTCCTATTGACTCATACACATTTTGATCATATCGGTGCTGTTGAAGACTTTTTAGATGCTTTTCAAGTCAAGGTTTATGTAGCAGAAGAAGAGAAATACTGGCTGTCTGATCCTGAATCAAATGGCTCAGAGAAGTTTAAGTCATATGGACTGGAAGAAATCGTGGTGAGAGTGAAGCCTGAGATTTTACGTCCGGGGCAGAAGACCCTTGGTTCATTCAAATTTGATGTGATGCATACACCAGGACATTCACCGGGTAGCCTGACTTTTGTTTTTGAAGATTTCGCTGTCGTGGGAGATACGCTGTTTAAAGAAGGTATCGGTAGAACAGATCTTAAAGAAGGCAATCTTCAGACGTTGATGAACAGCATTGACGAACTCATGTCATTGCCGGAAGATACAGTGATTTATCCGGGGCATGGTCCAAAAACAACGCTTGCTTACGAAAGCGACCACAACCCATTTCTATAAAAAAAATCCTCAAGTTATCTTGAGGATTTTTTTTATTTATGCATACCGAAACCTGGTTCCAGTAGGAATGTAGAATAATAAGTAAATCCTACGAAACAGATAACTAAGTAAGCTGCAAAGATATACATATACATTCTTTCAGTAAGGTTTAAGTAGCCAAGAAGAATGAAGAAGCCAGTCTGTGCTACGAAAATAAAGGCAACGATATCCATGCCGCCTACATAGAACATTACTGCAAAGATAGCTGTCCAGAATCCTAAAGTTTTATAAACTTTATCCATTTAGTGCTCCCCTCTCTGATCAATCAGTTCATGTCACTTATTATTATAAAGTTTGTCACATTAGATGTAAACCTAATTTTCACTTCTAAATATAGGTAACTCTGATGTCAATTAAGGATGAAAAAATTTATTCAGCCTTTATTTTGTCCACAAAGAAAAGAATAAGGTTTTTTCTTCGATTATTAAGTAGGGAGGGATTTATGAAAGAAAAAGTAGATGAAATTATTTCAGCAGGTATTAAAAGACAGGCGTCAGATATTCATTTTGTCCCATCAGCAGAGCATATCTATTTAAAAATGCGTATTGAAGGTGTAATTGAGAGAATATCAACGATGGACCACACGACATACGAAAAAATATTAGCATACTTGAAGTTCGTCTCACAGTTAAATGTCAGTGAAAGAAAAACTTCTCAGAGCGGTATGCTGCAAGTTACCCATGAAGATACTCTTTATCATATCCGTATTTCTACATTACCTCAGTCAGTGGGCAGTGAAGCAGCTGTGCTACGACTATTGAAAGCAGAATTCTCTGCAGAACCCCTGATAGACAATGAACTTCTGTTTCAGATGATGAAACTTTCGCACGGACTTATTCTCATGACAGGACCAACAGGAAGCGGAAAAAGCACATTGATGTATCATCTCCTTGCTTATGCACGCGATAAACTGCAGAAACAGATTATCACGATTGAAGACCCAGTTGAACAGACTTTGCATGAGACTATACAGGTCAACGTCAATGAAAAAGCAGGTATTACTTATCAAAGCTCATTTAAAGCGATACTGCGCTGTGATCCTGATATTATCATGATCGGGGAAATCAGAGATGATGAGACCGCAAAACAGGTCATTAACGCGGCGCTGAGTGGCCACTTAGTACTTTCAACCTTGCATGCGAACAACTGTACAGGAGCTATCGAGCGTCTTATGGAAATGGGTAACAATCCACCTGAGATAAAGCAGGCCGTTCAGCTTATCACTAATCAGCGGCTGATCAGAATGCGAACTGGCAGGGAGCTAGTACTGGAGATGTTCAATCAGCAGCAAGTAGAAGAATATTTCTCGAATCAAGCTGTGAATCATTACATCTCTATCGCTGAACAGCTGGAAACGCTCTATCATTCACAGCAAATCACCTTATCAGAACTGGAGAAACATCGTGTGGTCAACTAATCGACTAAAACAGTTCGAAGATGATTTTTTACTCAGAACTGCAGAGCTTCTGGACAATGGTTTTACTTTATATGCTGCTGTTCAATTTTTATTCAGTCAGTACGACGGTATAAAACGAGATATTAAAGAAGAGAGTCTGTTGCTGCTGGAAAATGGCAGACCGCTCAGCGATGTTCTCACTCATCTGAAATATAAGAATCACATCGTATTACAGGTTTATTTTGCAGAGCAGTATGGTGATATCAATCGGTCACTAATGGAATGCCATCAGTATAATCAGTCTCAGAAGACAAGCAGGCAGCAATTTTTAAAGACCATTCAGTATCCTCTGATACTTATCTCCATTTTCTTTGGACTTATCATGGTGGTCAATCAGACCGTTCTTCCGCAGTTCAAGAATATGTATGATTCAATGGGTATCGCTATTTCTCCAGAACTAACTTTTATGACTACCATCCTCTTTTTACTGCCTAAATTACTGATTATTCTGCTGGTCTCTTTCTTTTTATTGGTAGCAGGATATATGCTTATTTTTAGACGTGCAGAGATTGAACGTCAACTATGGCTTCTAAAACGCGTACCGATTATCAATAGTCTGCACCGAAAATTGCTGACCTACCGCGTCAGTAGTGAACTGTCATTCTTCTTAGCGAATGGTATCGCAATGCTGAAAATTATAGAGATTTTTAAAAGTCAGGATAAAGACCGGCTCCTGAAATATATCGGAGAAGAAATCGATGGCTCATTACTGAGTGGTTATTCACTTCCTGACGCTGTCACTCGTCTTAACTTACTTGAATCATCACTGATTCATTTCATTCAGCATGGTGAACAAAATTCTAAACTGGAGATTGAACTTAAATATTATTCAGGATATATCTTTAAGAAATTTGAAAACCAGATCTTGCAATATATTAAGTGGATACAGCCCATTGTTTTTATGTTACTTGCATTACTTATCATCACTTTATACTTGGTCATCATTTTACCGATGCTGCAAATGATGAGCGGCATCCAATAACAGGAGGAAGCATATGAAAAGTATGACAATGAAAATTAAAGGTATGGTCAAGCAGAGTTTTCGTACAGATGAGGGTTTTACGCTCATAGAAATGCTTTTGGTTTTATTAGTTATTTCAGTTCTTATCATCGTTATTATCCCTAACATCGCTAAACAATCTGATAATGTTCAGTCAACTGGATGTACCGCTCAGGTCAAAATGGTTCAAGGCCAGATGGAAGCTTACAAACTGCAGACAGGGAAAACACCGACTAATGTTCAAGATTTAGTGCCCGATTTTCTGAAGGAAAATCAGACACAGTGTAAGAATGGCAAGACCATCAATATCGTTAACGGTGAAGCGGTTGCGGCCTCTTGATCAGGCATTCAGTTATATAGAGATGTTGCTCGTCATGTTAATCATGCTTATCATGATTAACATGATGAGCTATCATCTGTTTGATGCGAAGAAGGCAGACGTTGATGAGACAAACCAGGAACTTTTAGCAGTCATCAATTACTATCAGACGTTGGCAGTTTCGACTGGACAATCAATCACAATGACTTTTCTGCCTGGCCAAAAAGATATATTAATTAAATCGACACAGCTCGGCATCAACACGCGTTATCGTATTCGTAACGGCTATATTTATAGTGGAAACAACTCGACCATTACCTTTAAAGGGGAACTTGCGAGTAAAGGTGCCACCATCACATATTTTGTTAATAATCAGCGATTTCAATTAATCTTTCAAGTTGTGAGAGGAAGAATCCGTATTGAAAGCCAGTAAAGCATTCTTATTAATAGATGCGATGCTCAGTCTCGCTATCACTTCACTCATTTGTATGATGCTCTTACCTATGCTGCAGAATATGAGTCAGCATTATAGAGATTCCTATACAGAACTACAGACATACCGGCAAGTATTGATTGAAGTTAGAAGGGGTGAAGGCATTTATGAGCACAATAATGAACTCTGTACCGAAAACCACTGCATCAGCAAAAGATGAGGGTTTTACTTTGCTGGAAATGCTTCTTAATTTAGCTATCGCAGTCATGCTGATTAGTTTGTTTCCACTTATTATCACTAATATCAGTATTTTTAAAGCTTCGGCGCAAGATAACTATGATATCAATGTTGAGCTTTGTCTTCGCGATTTAATAGCAGAAACTAAAGATATGCGTCTTGTAGTGGTCAATAAAGAACTGCTTGCAAAAGAAGACACTTATAGAACATATAACTATTCTTTTGATGGACTAAGAATTATTCGAAAAGCTGAAAATTCAGGTTATGTTATTCTGATGGAACGTGTGAAGTCAGCACGCTTTTATGAGCAGAATGGTTCATTTTATCTGGAAATGACTTATCAGGATAAATGGAGAGTGATTCATGAAGTTTTTCAGATCAGATGATGGGCTGATGTTTCCGTTCGCACTCATTCTGTTAGCTATTGTTTTATTTTATGTTGGTTCCTATAGTGTCAGGTATACGGTAAAATTAAATACATTGGATAACTTGAAAGATTATTATTATCAGGAAATCATATCAGAAATCAGGAGTGAATAAATGACGATTGTACTAGTGGGCTTTATGGGCGCAGGAAAAACAACGATTGGTAAAAGACTTGCTCAAGTATTAGACAAGCCATTTATTGATCTCGACAGTTATATAGTAGAAAAAGACGGCCGCAGCATTGCTGAAATATTTAAAACTGAAGGGCAGGAGAAATTCAGACAGATTGAAGTCTGTGCACTGAAAGAATGTCTGAGTCAGGATGCTGTACTCGCTACAGGGGGAGGAGTCATTGAAACTCCTGAAAACATACATATGCTAAAAATGAATCAAGTGAACATCTGGCTGGATACAGATATTCAAGAATTATATTCAAGAATAACAGATGATGAAAGTCGGCCGAACGCAAATGGCCGGACATTTTTACAAATTAAAGAGTTGTACAACAGGAGAGTTTCACGATATAATGAAATCGCATTCATGCAAGTAGATTCTAGTAGATGTGTCGATGATTGTGTAAGAGAGATTATGGATAGTCTTGCATCGTTATAGTCACTTTATTACAATTTAACTGTATGTCTTATTAGTAATAATAAGATAATTTCATTTAATGGAGGAGAAATAATGACAGAACTTAAGAAAACCCCTTTGTATGACAAATATATTGAAGATGGTGCTAAAGTAATTGATTTTTCTGGCTGGGCACTGCCTGTTCAATTCTCCAGTATTAAAGAAGAACATATTGCTGTACGTGAAAATGTCGGCATGTTTGATGTCAGTCACATGGGCGAGATTATAGTTGAAGGCGAAAAAGCATTAGATTATCTGCAATACGTCCTGACAAATGACATCTCTAAAGTTACTCAGTCTCAAGCTATTTATGCAATGATGACAAATGAACAAGGTGGCGTAGTTGACGATCTTGTTGTTTATCAGTTAGAAGATAATAAATATTTATTAGTTGTCAATGCAGGAAACACTGACATCGACTATAAATGGTTAACAGACCACAAAATTGATGGCGTAGAAGTGAAGAACGTCTCAAGTGAGTATGGTCAGATTGCTGTACAAGGTCCTAAAGCTAAAGAATTAATGGAAAAACTCGTCACTGTAGACATCAGTGAACTTAAAATGTTCGGTTTCATCCAGGACGTCGAGTTATTCGGTAAAACAGTCATTCTTTCACAATCTGGTTACACAGGTGAGCATGGTTATGAAATCTATTGTTATGCACAAGACACAGTAGATATCTGGAATGGATTACTTGAAGCTGGAGTAGTTCCTTGTGGTTTAGGGGCTCGTGATACATTACGTTTAGAAGCTGCTCTTCCATTACACGGTCAGGATATCACGCCAAACATTTCTCCAATTGAAGCAAAAATGGGCTTCAGTGTTAAGTTACAAAAAGGAGACTTTATTGGCCGTGACATCATCGCTAAACAAAAAGAAGAGGGTCCAGCACGTCGTTCTGCAGGTCTTGAATTATTAGAACGTGGTATTGCACGTACAGACTATGAAGTCTTCAATAAAAATGACGAGAAAATTGGTTACGTGACAAGTGGTACTCAATCACCTTCATCTGGCCGTTCAATCGCATTAGCTTTAATCGATATCAAGGAAACTGAAATTGGTAACGAAGTATATGTTCAAGTCAGAAAAAATAAAGTACCCGCTAAAGTCGTAAAAACACCATTCCATAAAAACTAAGGAGAGAGATTATGAGCCATCGTTATATTCCATTAACTGAAACTGATAAGCAGGAAATGTTAGAGACAATCGGCATTCAGTCAATTGACGAATTATTTGCTGATATCCCGGAAAAAGTTCGTTTCGATCGTCCACTTGATATTAGAAAAAGAAAATCAGAGACAGCTCTTTTAAGAGAACTGTCTGCACTTGCTAATAAAAATATTACAAGTGAAACTCATGCATCATTCTTAGGTGCAGGTGTTTATGATCACTACATGCCAATTGTGGTTGACCATGTAATTTCTCGTTCAGAATTTTACACAGCTTATACACCTTATCAGCCTGAAATTTCTCAAGGTGAATTACAAGCTATCTTTGAATTCCAGACAATGATTTCTGAACTGACTGGAATGGACGTTGCTAACTCTTCTATGTATGATGGCGGAACTTCTTTCGCTGAAGCGGCAATGCTTGCTTGCGGTCATACTCGTAAAAAGAAAATCGTTGTATCTAAAGCGGTAAACGATGAGTCACGTGCTGTTCTTCAGACATATGCTAAAGGTCAAAATTTAGAAGTCGTTGAAATCGATGTAAAAGATACTGTGACAGATTTAGATGCACTTAAAGCTGCAATCGATGCGGATACAGCTTGTGTGATGGTTCAATATCCGAACTTCTTCGGTAGCATTGAAGATTTAGAAGCAATCAAGTCATTTACTGAAGGCACTAAAGCGTTATTCGTTGTATCAAGTAATCCATTAGCGCTTGGCTTATTAACACCTCCAGGTGAATTTGGTGCTGATATCGTTGTAGGTGATGCACAAGTATTTGGTATCCCTGCTCAGTTAGGTGGACCACACTGTGGTTACTTCGCTGCAACAAAAGCGTTAACTCGTAAAATGCCAGGTCGTTTAGTCGGTCAGACACATGACGACGAAGGTCAACGTGGTTTCGTGTTAACACTGCAAGCTCGTGAACAGCATATCCGTCGTGATAAAGCGACTTCAAATATCTGTTCTAACCAGGCGCTGAATGCCCTTGCTGCTTCTGTTGCGATGAGTGCATTAGGTAAAAATGGTGTCGTTGAAATGGCTGAACAGAACCTTTATAAAGCGAACTATATGAAAGACAAAATGATTGAAGCTGGATTCAATGTCTTACCTGGCACTTCATTCAATGAATTCGTTGTTAAATTCAACAAGCCAGTTCCTGAAATCAATGAGCAGCTCCTTGAAGAAGGATTTATCGGTGGTTATGACTTAGGTCGTATCGATGATAAATACGAAGGACATATGCTGATCGCTGTTACAGAGCTTCGTACGAAAGAAGAAATCGATACATTCATTGAGAAAGTAGGTGCCTATAATGCTTAAAGGAGCAACTCCATTAATTTTCGAACGTTCTAAAGAAAATCGTTTCGCATATTCATTACCACCTCTTGAAGTAGAAGGCAAAAAAGTTAAGGATATTCTGGACAGTAAGTTTATCCGTAAAGAAAAAGCAATGTTACCAGAAATTGCTGAACTTGACTTAATGCGTCACTACACAGAGCTTTCTAACAAAAACCACGGGGTTGATACAGGTTTCTATCCACTTGGTTCTTGTACAATGAAATACAATCCAAAGATCAATGAACGTATAGCGCGTATGGCTGGGTTTGCTCAGGCACATCCATTACAAGACGAAAAAACAATTCAAGGTTCACTGGAAGTCATCTATGACTTACAGGAACACTTAAAGGAAATCACGGGTATGGATGAAGTAACACTTCAGCCTGCTGCGGGTGCTCACGGTGAGTGGACAGCCCTGATGATGATCAGAGCTTACCACGAATCAAATGGTGATCACGAGCGTACAAAAGTCATCGTACCTGACTCTGCTCACGGTACAAACCCGGCGTCAGCAACAGTTGCAGGTTTCGAAACAGTCACTGTTAAATCAAACGAACAAGGGTTAGTGGATATCGAAGACTTAAAACGCGTTGTAGGTCCTGATACAGCAGCAATCATGCTGACAAACCCGAACACATTAGGTCTTTTTGAAGAAGATATTTTAGAAATCCGTGAAATCGTGCATGAGGCCGGCGGTAAATTATACTATGATGGGGCAAACTTAAATGCCATTATGAGTAAAGTACGTCCTGGCGACATGGGCTTTGACGCTGTTCACTTAAACTTACACAAAACATTCACGGGTCCACACGGTGGTGGCGGTCCAGGTTCTGGTCCTGTTGGTGTGAAAGCGGATCTTATTCCGTTCCTGCCAAAACCACACATCGTTAAAGAAAACGATACATTTAAATTTGATTACGACCGTCCACAATCTATCGGACGTGTTAAACCATTCTATGGTAACTTCGGTATTTACTTACGTGCTTATACGTATATCCGTACAATGGGTCCAGATGGCCTGAAAGAAGTTTCAGAGACTGCTGTACTGAACGCAAACTACATGATGCGTCGTCTTCAGCCTTACTTCGAACTGCCATATGACAGACATTGTAAACACGAATTCGTCATCAGTGGTGTGAGACAGAAAAAACTCGGTGTCCGTACTTTAGACATGGCGAAGAGACTGCTTGACTTCAACTTCCATCCACCAACAATTTACTTCCCGCTTAACGTCGAGGAATGTATGATGATTGAACCGACTGAAACAGAATCTAAAGAAACACTCGATAAATTCTGTGACACAATGATTCAGATTGCTAAAGAAGCAGAAGAGAATCCAGATATTGTTTTAGAAGCGCCACATCACACAATCATCGGACGTTTAGATGAAACAACAGCTGCTCGTAAACCTGTTCTTCGTTTTGAAGGCACAGTCGAGAAGTAACAAAAAAACTTCAATCCCACATCAGGGATTGAAGTTTTTTTTAGTTCTTCGATTTAATTCTGCCTTTCCATTCCTTATAGCCGCCTTTTAACATGAAAAGATGTTCATAGCCGTTCTTTTTCAGCATGCGTGCTGCACGGTAGCTTGAGACACCATTTTTATCGATGAAATAAATCGGCTGATCTTTACGCAGGCCAAGCATACGTGTCCGGAAAATGCTCATTGGAATATTTCTCGCACCTATGATATGACCGTATTCATAATCTGCTTTTTCACGTAAATCGATAACTTGAGCACGGCGAAGCCCTGCCTGAAAGTCATCTTGACTTAGTTCTGTAACAGATTTACGATTGATATTGTAACTAATCGCGATATAGATGATAAGTGCAAGAAGGATGATTCCAAGAATAATCCATACTGTCATTCTGTTTCCTCCTCAAAATAGCATAATATCATTATAAAGATTAATATCACGTATTTCAAAGTTAATTTACTCTATTTACAATAAGGATGGTTTTATGACTGAAAAGTGGTTGTTTATCAATACAAAAAAACAAAATCCATATTTCAATATGGCTTTAGATGAAGCATTGTTGAACTGGGTGTCAGAAGGCAAAATGCAGCCTGTCATCCGCTTCTACGGCTGGAATCCGAGAACGTTGTCTATCGGTTATTTCCAGAAATTGAAGAAAGAAATCGATATTGAAAAAGTGAAGGCGAATGGTATTGGTCTCGTCAGAAGAACAACAGGTGGCCGAGGAGTTCTGCATGATAAAGAGCTCACTTATTCTGTTGTTGTGCCGGAATCTCATCCTGATATGCCGCAGACGGTGACAGAAGCTTATCGTGTCATTTCAGGTGGCTTACTTGAAGGATTCAGAGCACTGGGATTCGACGCTGAATTCGCTATACCGAGAACAGAAGAACAGCGTGCCAAACTGAAGGATCCAAGAAGCTCTGTCTGTTTTGATGCACCGAGCTGGTATGAACTGGTCGTTGAAGGCAGAAAGGTAGCAGGAAGTGCACAGACAAGACAAAAAGGGGTCATCCTGCAGCATGGTTCAATTTTACAGGATATTGATGTTGATGAACTATTCGATCTGTTTATCTATCAGAATCCGAGAATGCGGGAAAAAATGCAGCATGCTTTCAGCGATAAAGCGGTTGCTATTAATGATTTATCTGACCGACACGTGACAATAGAGGAGATGGAAGAGGCATTTTATAAAGGCTTTGAAAAAGCACTGAATATCGAACTCGTTCCTTACGACCTTACTAATGAACAGCTGGAAGAAGTCTACAGTATTGCTGATAAGTATATGAGTGATGAATGGACCTATAGACGCTAGCCTCCAGTATGTTATCATATAATGAGACAGAATTTTCAGACATGGGGGATAAATATGAAATTTGATAAAATACAACAACTGCTCGCTGATAAAAAGATTGAAGCAGTCATTATTCTTTCACCGTATAACAGACGCTACTTATCATTATTCACAGGTTCAAGTGGTGCACTTGTGATGACTAGAGAAGAAAACTTACTGATTACTGACTTCCGTTATATCAGTCAGGCAACGGAACAGACTGACTTCACGATTATCAAGCAAAGCGGAGGGTTACTGGATACGATTAAGACCGTTCTGCACGACAGAAATATAAAAAGTGCCGGTTTTGAAGGAGACCTGATAACGTTCCAGCAGTATCAGGCACTCAGCCAGCAGACTGAGCTTGTCGACATCGCTGGAGAAGTCGAAAAAATCCGTATGGTTAAGGAACCTTTTGAAATCGAAATCATTCAGCAGGCAGCAGATATTGCTGACCAAGCATATGAACATATTCAGACATTTATCCAGGCAGGTAAAACAGAGCTTGAAGTCAGCAATGAACTTGAGATGTTTATGCGTAAACAAGGTGCCAGCGGTTCTTCGTTTGATACCATTGTGGCATCAGGGGTCAGAGGCGCGCTGCCACACGGTGTGGCGTCCAGTAAAGTGATTGAACAAGGCGAGATGATTACACTGGACTATGGTGCTATCTATAATGGCTATATATCTGATATCACTCGTACGCTTTCAGTAGGTGAACCACTGGAAGAGATGCGTCAGATTTATGATATCGTTCTTAAAGCTCAAGTGACTGCACTTGAAACGATTCAATCAGGCATGACGGGCCGTGATGCAGATCAAATTGCAAGGCAGATTATTGCAGATGCAGGGTATGGTGAAGCATTCGGCCATTCACTTGGCCATGGTATCGGACTCGAGGTGCATGAGGGACCGGGACTGTCCATGGCTTCAGATGTGCAGCTTGAACCTAATATGTGCGTCACACTTGAGCCGGGTATCTACGTCGAAGGATTAGGCGGCGTTCGTATTGAAGATGATGTTTTAGTGACTGAAAGTGGACTAAAGCGCTTTACACATTCTTCAAAAGACCTTATTATTTTATAGAAAGCAAATTTAGGAGGATTACTCATGATTTCAGTTAATGATTTTAAAACAGGTTTAACAATCGAAGTAGATAACGGTATCTGGCGTGTACTTGAGTTCCAGCACGTAAAACCAGGTAAAGGAGCGGCGTTTGTTCGTTCTAAACTGAGAAACTTACGTACAGGTGCTATTCAGGAGAAGACATTCCGTGCAGGTGAAAAGGTCGGTAAAGCACAAATTGACAACCGCAGAATGCAGTACCTTTATGCAAGCGGAGATTCTCATGTCTTCATGGACACTGAAACATATGACCAGACAGAACTGCCTGAAGCAAACCTGTCACATGAACTGAAGTTCCTTAAAGAGAACATGGAAGTTCATATTCAAAGCTACCAGGGAGAAACTCTGGGTGTTGAACTCCCTAACACAGTGACACTTGAAGTCACTGAAACAGAACCAGGTATCAAAGGTGATACAGCACAAGGTGCGACTAAAGCTGCTACAGTTGAGACAGGCTATACACTCAATGTGCCTTTATTCGTTAACCAAGGTGACTTATTAATCATCAATACAACTGACGGTTCTTACGTCTCTCGTGGATAATCAATCAGACCTCTCATCATGATGAGAGGTTTTTTATTTTCTCTTGAATTGGTCTGACCACTGAAGTAAAATGAGGGATAGCACATGAATTTGATTGCCAAAGGAGAACATTATGAATCTTGAACAAATTAAAGAACTGATAAAAGTACTGGAAGACTCAACACTTACATCAATTGAAATAGAAGATAATGAACAGAAAGTAAAACTTTTTAAAGAAACAAAAGGCAGCGAAGTATATGCACCGGCTGCCATTCAACCTCAGCAGGTTCAGGAGATAGCAGTAGAAGCGCCACAAGTAGAGACTCAGAGTGCAGTGGAAGCAACTCAGACCATCAATGCACCCATGGTAGGCACATTCTATCAGTCACCATCACCTGATAAAGGACCTTATGTTCAGATAGGTGATCACGTCACAGCAGATTCTGTTGTCTGCATTTTAGAAGCCATGAAATTGTTTAATGAGATTCAGGCTGAAGTAGCCGGAGAGATTGTTGAAGTGCTGGTTGAAGACGGACAAATGGTGGAATATGGTCAGCCGCTCTTCAAGGTGAAATAATGAGAAAAGTACTCATTGCCAACAGAGGAGAAATCGCAGTCAGAATTATCCGTGCCCTAAAAGAACTGGGCATTCAATCGGTCGCTATTTATTCAGAGGCCGACCGTGAAGCACTTCATGCTCAGCTTGCGGATGAGGCTTATTGCGTTGGTCCAAAGTACTCTAAAGATTCCTATCTCAATATCCCTAACATCTTATCAATCGCAAGCTCAACAGGTTGTGATGGCATTCATCCAGGTTATGGCTTCCTGGCTGAGAATGCTGACTTTGCAGAGATGTGTGAGGCCTGTAATATTAAGTTCATAGGTCCAGGACATGCTGCTATTAATAAAATGGGTATCAAGGATATCGCCAAAAAAGAAATGATTAAAGCAAATGTACCGGTTGTCCCGGGAAGTGACGGTCTAGTCGACACAGTAGAAGATGCCAAAGCAGAAGCTGAGCGTATCGGTTACCCTGTGATCATCAAGGCGACTGCCGGCGGTGGCGGTAAAGGAATCCGTGTCGCTCGTAATGAAGAAGAACTTGAGACAGGCTTTCGCATGACCGAGCAGGAAGCGGAAGTTTCATTCGGTAACAAAGGCCTTTATATAGAAAAGTTCATTGAGAACTTCAGACATATTGAGATTCAGGTGCTGGCAGACAGCTTCGGCCACACGATTCACCTGGGTGAGCGTGACTGTACGATTCAGCGTCGTATGCAGAAGCTGGTGGAGGAATCCCCAAGTCCTGCCATCACGAGTGAGACAAGAGCTGAAATGGGAGCTGCAGCAGTCAGAGCGGCACAGGTCGTAGGCTATGAAAGTGCAGGTACGATTGAGTTCATCTATGACCTGGATAGCGATCAGTTCTATTTTATGGAGATGAACACCCGTATTCAGGTCGAACATCCAGTTACAGAGATGGTGACAAGCTGTGACTTAGTGAAGTGGCAGATCAGGATTGCTGCGGGTGAACCACTGACGCTTCAGCAGGAAGACGTTCAGTTTACTGGGCATGCAATTGAACTCAGAATCAATGCAGAAAATCCTGTGAAAAACTTTATGCCATCAGCCGGTGAAATCACGCAGTACTTAGTGCCAGGTGGCTACGGCGTTCGTGTTGACTCAGCGTGTTATAACGGTTACACGATTCCACCTTATTATGACTCCATGGTTGCGAAACTCATCGTTCACCAGCCTACGCGTGAAGAAGCGATCCAATGTGCACTGCGCGCACTGGATGAATATATCATCATGGGTATCTATACGACCATTCCTTTTCATCAGGCGCTCCTCAAGCATCCTGTCTTCAGAAGTTCAGAATATAGTACAGACTTCCTGAATGAGAATAAACTGAACATCGAATAAAGAAAGAAGCCCCCGGGCTTCTTTCTTTGCTTTTTCAGTTAAAATAACGGCAAAATAATGGTATGATAAACATATTATATGATGGGAGGCATAAGCTATGTCTAAACAGAATTTAGGAACAGTGGAAATCGCGCCTAATGTCATTGAAGTCATTACTGAGATCGCGATCAGTGAAGTAAAAGGTGTCTCACTTGCACAGAGAAATAAATCACTGGATAAGCTCGGCGTAAAAAATGCCAAAGGTGTCAATGTGGTAGTTAAAGAGAGTGATATTTATATCGATGCCTACTGTATCTTTGATTATGGCACTAAAATTTCTGCTACTGCCAAACAAGTTCAGCAGAATATTAAGAACGCTCTGACTAATATGACAGCACTTACCCCTAAAGAAATCAATATCCATATCATCAATATAAAATTTAATGACTAAGAGGATGCTTGCATCCTCTGAATTTTTGAAGGAGATTACCTATGAGTCGTAAAGAATCGAGAGAACATGCAGTAAAAGTACTATTTCAGATGGAGACAAAAGAGCCGATAGAGGCATCTGATGCCAAGCGCTTTATTCTTGAAGCGAATGAACAGGATCAGTTTATGGATGAACTGGTGGAAGGCGTTAAAAATAACCAGGATGCCATTGATGAAGCGATTAGACCGCATCTTAAGCAGTGGACCTTAGAACGACTGACTAAAATTGACCGCGTCCTGCTGCGCCTTGCTGTCTATGAGCTGCTTTATACAGATGTACCTGATAAAGTGGCCGTCAACGAAGCAGTTAACTTATCCAAGGAATATGGAGACGATGACAGCTATAAATTTATTAACGGTGTTCTGAGTGAAGTCATCAAGCAAAAACAATGACGCAGTATCTCTCTATAGGTGCTCTGACGCAGTACATTAAAGCAAAATTTGACCGCGACCCTTATCTGGAGAAGGTCTATATTAAAGGTGAGCTGTCTAATGTTAAGCATCATTCAAGCGGCCACCTTTATTTTGCCCTGAAAGACGGCAGTGCAGTGATGAACGGCATGATGTTTAAGCGTGATGCAACCCGTCTGAATTTTACACCTAAAGAAGGAGACGGTGTTCTGATTACTGGGCGCGTTTCTGTATACGAAAGCAGAGGCAGCTATCAGTTATATGCGGACAGTATGTCACTGGACGGTGTCGGCCAGCTGTATGAAAAACTGGAAGCATTGAAAAAAGAGTTTAAGCAGAAAGGTTATTTTGCAGAGGCGCACAAAAAGAAGCTCCCTAAATATCCATCTGCGATTGCCGTGCTGACCGCATCGACTGGTGCCGCAGTGCGAGACATTGAAACAACGCTTAAAAGACGCTATCCGCTTGCTGAAGTGCATTATATTTCTACTCTCGTTCAGGGTAACGGCGCTGCGAGTGATATCGTCAAAAATATCAGACAGGCCGATGATCTTGGTGTAGATGTCATCATCGTTGGACGTGGTGGCGGCTCGATTGAAGATTTATGGGCATTCAATGAAAAAGAAGTAGTTGAAGCCATTTTTCAGGCGAAGACACCTATTATTTCAGCTGTGGGTCATGAAACTGATACGACACTCAGTGATTACGTCGCTGACATGCGAGCACCGACACCCACAGGAGCAGCTGTAATGGCGACACCCGACCAGATGGACCTGATGCAGCAGCTGAAGTCAACTGATCTTTTCCTGAATCAGCGTCTAACGCAGCATGTACGATTCCAGAATGAAAGACTGTCTCGTTTTCAGAATCATCCTTTATTCAGAAATCCATTGATGATGATTGAACAGAAACAGCAGCGGATAGATGAAACAGAGCAAAAACTGCAGTATCTGCTCAAGCATCGTTTCAGTCTTCACCGTGAACGATTTATACGTCTTGAAGTCAAGTTGACGCCTGACCGTCTGAGTCATAAGCTGCAGCTGTTCCGTTCACAAGAAAAAGAACTGAGTCTGCAGATGAATCAGATGCTTAACCAGAAAATTAGCAGAGCGGCACATCAGCTGGATCTGCAGTCCCGTCTTCTCGGCAGCCTCAATCCGACAGGTATACTGGAGCGCGGCTATAGTATTGTCCGTAACAATGAAGGGATTGTCAGTCACATCGATGAGCTTAGAACAAATGAAAAAATACATATCCAGCTGTCAGACGGTACGGCTGAGGCAACTGTGAATTCAGTAAAGGAGAATACGCATGGCTAAAAATTTTGAAACGATGATGACAGAACTGGAGTCCATCGTCAATAAACTGGATAATGATCAAGTCTCTCTTGAAGAGTCTATCGAACTGTATGAAAAAGGTGTAGCGTTATCAAAAGCCTGTCAGGAACAGCTGGTTCAGGCAGAGAAGAAAATCAATCAGTTAAGTTCAGCAGAGGAAGCAGAATGACAGCTAAAGAACAGGTAGAACAGTATCTGTCAGGTTTATACGACCAGCCAGTCAGCCAGGTTTTAGATGACTCGATGACCTATTCATTACTTGCAGGCGGTAAACGCATCAGACCAGTGCTTCTTTTTTCAACGCTTGAATTGTTTGGGGTTCCTGCTGACAAAGGACTAAAAACAGCAGCAGCTATTGAGATGATACACACATATTCTCTGATTCATGATGATCTGCCGGCGATGGATGATGATGATTACAGACGAGGAAAGCTGACAAATCATAAAGTATTCGGCGAAGCGGTTGCTATTCTGGCGGGAGATGGATTACTGACTGATAGTTTTCATCAAATCAGCGGGGATGACAGTCTGACAGCAGAGCAGCGCATGAAACTGATTACAGTGGTTTCAGGTGCGGCAGGTAGCAGAGGAATGGTCGGCGGCCAGATGCTCGATATGGTTGCAGAAGATAAAGAGCTGACCATTGATGAGCTGAAGACTGTCCATCGTCATAAGACAGGTGATTTAATACGGGCCTGTTTCGAATGTGCAGGCATTATTGCAGATCAGTCTGATGCTGTAATCCAGAAGCTGGTCAAGATAGGCGGAAATTTTGGTCTGATCTTTCAGATTAAAGACGATATTTTGGACGTTGAAGGCAGCTTTGAGAAGATGGGTAAATCTGCCGGCAGCGATGTTTCAAAAGATAAATCCACATATGTCTCACTACTCGGTTTGACAGGTGCAAAAGAAGCGATGCAGGAGATGGTCACTGAAACAGAACAGATGATTCATGAACTATCTGATGGAAATGCATCTCTTCTTGATCTGCTTCACTATATCACATCACGTGAAAACTAAAAAAAGCCGTTATGGCTTTTTTGTTCATTATGGCTGACAATGCTATAATAAAACTTAATTAATAAATGAGACTGTAGGTGGAAAACTCATGGATGTTGGCAAAATTAAGACTCCATCAGATATTAAAAGTCTGTCAGACGAGGAGCTAATCCAGTTAAGTAAAGAAATTAGAAAATTTTTAATAGAAAAATGTGCAGTAACTGGTGGACATATAGGTGCAAACCTGGGGGTTGTTGAGTTGACACTTGCACTGCATAAACATTTTGACAGTCCGAAAGACAAACTGATTTTCGATGTCGGGCACCAGGCTTATATCCACAAAATTTTGACCGGCCGGGCAGACCAGTTTGATCAGTTGAGACAACATAATGGTTTAAGCGGGTTTCCTAAACGTTCAGAAAGTGAACATGATGTTTGGGAGGCTGGCCATAGCTCGACATCATTATCGGCTGCGATGGGGATGGCGAAGGCACGTGATATTATGGGTGAGTCTTATCACGTCGTCCCTATTATTGGCGACGGTGCACTGACTGGTGGTATGGCGCTTGAAGCACTCAACCATATCGGTCACGATAAAACCAATATGACGATCATTCTGAATGATAACGAAATGAGTATTGCGCCAAACGTCGGTGCTATGCATAATATGTTCGGACGTCTTCGTACCAATCAGAATTATAATCGTGCTAAAGTGGACATCGACGGCTTCCTGAGCAAGCTGCCGGGCGGCCATAAACTTCGTGATTCCGCAGACCGGATTAAAGACAGCCTGAAATATTTAGTTGTCTCAGGTGTCTTTTTTGAGGAACTGGGCATCAAATATATCGGTCCCGTTGACGGCCACAGCTTCCGGGAACTTGGCGAAGCAATTGAAACATCTAAACGTATCAATGGTCCTGTCCTGATTCATGTGATCACTAAAAAAGGTAAAGGTTATGAACATGCCGAAAATGATAAGATTGGAACGTGGCATGGACTTGGGCCATATAAACTGGATACAGGTGAACAGATTAAAGGGAATGCCACTGCACCGAGCTGGAGCCAGCTGATGAGTGATAATGTCATGGCCCTTGCTGAGAAAGATAAAAGAATCGTTGCCATTACACCTGCGATGCCAGTAGGCAGTAAACTGACGAAGTTTCAGCAGCAATTACCAGATCAGTTCTTTGATGTCGGAATTGCCGAACAGCATGCTGTGACAATGGCAGGGGGGCTTGCTGCTAACGGGATGCTGCCTTATGTCGCCATCTATTCGACATTTATGCAGCGTGCCTATGACCAGGTTCTCCATGATATTGACCGTCAGAATCTGCATGTTGTTTTTGGTATTGATCGCTCAGGACTCGTCGGTGCTGATGGAGAAACACACCAGGGGGTATTTGATATACCATTTCTGACCCATCTGCCGAACATGACTGTTATGATGCCAAAAGACGAGGACGAAGCGGCTAAGATGGTTTACAGTGCTTTTAATGACTATAGTGGTCCACTTGCCATTCGCTATCCTCGCGGTAACGGGCTGGGAGTAGAAGTCACAGAAAAGTCTGATGGAGTTCCATACGGCAAGTGGGAAGTTCTGCGAGAAGGTCAGGACGCAGCGATTCTGTCATTTGGGCCGACACTCCAGCCGATTCTTGAAGCACAGGAGATTCTTTTAAAAGAAGGTATTAATATCGAAGTGGTCAATGCACGTTTCATTAAACCGCTTGATACTGAATATCTCAATCAGTTAAGCGCACGCGGGATTCCTGTTATGACAGTAGAAGAATCCATTCTGACAGGCGGTTTCGGCTCTCTTGTTGTTAGTTATTTCAATGACAATGGTGATGAGGTTCCTGTAAAAAGACTGGGTATACAGGATGAATATATTGAGCAAGGTGAAGTAGACTTGTTACTTCAGGAGATTGGACTGACAACTGCTCATTTTGTCGATGAGATCAAGCAGATGGTACAGAATGAAAAAACAGAGGATTGATGAATGGCTCGTAGAACGAGAATACTTTGAGAGTCTTGATGAAGCACGGCGGTATATTATGGCGGGTAAGGTGCTGAATGAGCATGAACGTATTCATTCCGGAGCTGAAAAAATCAATCCCGCTGATGCTAAAATCAGAATCAAAGGGTTAGATAAACGGTATGTCAGTCGAGGAGGTCTGAAACTGGAGAAGGCAATTCGTGAATTTAATCTTCAGTTACAGGACCGTATTCATGTCGATATCGGGTCTTCTACAGGCGGATTCACCGATTGTGCGCTGCAGAACGGCGTCAGAAAAAGTTATGCTATTGATGTAGGAACTAATCAGCTTGCCTATAGCTTGCGGATAGATCCAAGGGTGACCGTCATGGAACAGACTAATTTCCGCTTTGTGACTAGTGAAAGTTTCTCTGAGACACCTGACTTTGCTTCGATAGATGTCAGTTTTATATCGTTATCATTGATTTTACCGAAGCTTCATACGATTTTAAAGCCTGGCGGTGAAGTCGTTGCACTCATAAAGCCGCAGTTTGAAGCCCATAGAGAAGAAGTGGGCGAAAAAGGTGTTGTCCATAATAGACAGGTCCACAAAAGAGTCATAAAAGAGGTTATGACTTTTGCCGGGAAACATCACTTCAGTGCTGAAAAATTAACGGTATCACCTATTAAAGGTGCTAACGGAAATATTGAGTATTTGATCTATCTGGTCCATCAGGATAAACCCCATCTAATCGATGAGGATGATATAGAAGAAGTAACGATTGAAACAGCCGATTAATTTATTTTAATCGGTTATTTTATTAGGCAACTAGTCAGTTATATGCTAACATAATGTATAAATATACAGGGAGGTCCGTTATGGCGAATAAAACGATGCGTCAGATTAAAATCAGAGAGATTATCTCTAACCAGCAGATAGAGACACAGGAAGAGCTGGTAGAAAAACTGAATGAAGTCAACCTGAACGTGACGCAGGCGACTATTTCACGTGATATCAAGGAGCTTCAGCTGATTAAAATACCAACTCCAAGTGGACAATATGTATACAGTCTGCCTAAGGACCGTAAATTTCATCCATTAGATAAACTAGGACGTTATTTAATGGATTCATTCGTTAAACTGGACGGCACGTCAAATTTACTCGTTTTAAAGACTTTGCCTGGTAATGCACAGGCCATTGGCGCTATCCTGGATCAACTTGAATGGGAAGAAATTCTTGGTACCATCTGTGGGGATGATACATGCCTAATTATTTGTCGAGATGAGAAAGCCGGTAAAGTAGTCACTGAACGATTGTTCAATATGTTATAGTTGGGGGATTAATTTATGCTACAGACATTATCCATCAGGCAGTTTGCAATCATTGACGAACTGAGCATTGAAATCAAAGATGGACTGACGGTTCTCAGCGGGGAAACAGGTGCCGGTAAATCCATTATTATTGATGCTATTTCAATGCTGATTGGTGCAAGAGCCAGTCAGAACCTGGTTCGTCACGGTGAAAACAAGGCAGTCATTGAAGGGGTCTTTGATATTGATGACAACCCGAATGTCAGACAACTGCTTGAAGATAAAGAAATTGAGCAGGATGACTTTATGATTGTTAAACGTGAAATCATGAAAACAGGTAAAAGCATCTGTAAAATCAACAGCCAGACGGTCACGTTGACTGAACTGAAACAAGTGATGCAGGAGCTGCTTGATATACATGGCCAGCATGAGACGCAGCATTTACTGAAGTCTAAATATCATATCCGATTACTGGATGAGTTTTCAGGTGGACGCTATCAGCCGACAATAGATGAATACACAGCAGCGTTTAAAATCTATCAGGAAAAGAAAGAAGAGCTGAGAAAACTCGAACAAAAAGATGAGTCGCTGCTCCAGCGCCTGGATTTAATTAAGTTTCAGCATAACGAGCTGACGCAGGCTAAACTTGTAGCGGGTGAAGTCAATCAGCTGAAGGATGATATTAATCGGCTGCGTAACTTTGAGAAATTGAATAATGAACTGACGAAAACAGTAAGTTATTTAAGTGATGAAAACAATATCATCGATAAGATTTTTGATTTTAATGAGTCACTGAAGGAAATTGATGAGATTCTAAAGGGTCAGTACACCTCTCTGCTGGAAGAAACAAGTAGTGTCTATTATCTGCTTGAAGATGCCAAGCACCGTCTATACGATGAACTGACATCCAATGAATACGACGAAAATCTTCTGAATGAAATGGAAGCAAGAATGAACCTGATTCAGCAGTTCGAACGTAAATATGGGAAAAACCATGATGAACTGATTCTTCTAATAGCAGAACTTGAAACAGAGATCAATCAGATAGAGAATCTGGAAGAAAGCACTTCGCAGCTGAAAAAAGAGATAGAAGACCAGTACCAGGCAGTGCTCAAAATAGGGTCTCAGTTATCAAAAGAACGCCGTACAGATGCACTAGAACTGCGTAATAAAATTCTTGATGAAATTCATCATCTGGAGATGAAAAGTGCTAATTTCGAGATCGCATTTTCTAAGACTGAACCTACGTTAGCAGGGCTTGAGACAATAGAATTTATGATCAGCCCGAATAAGGGAGAACCTCTGAAAGGTCTGGAAAAGATTGCATCTGGTGGTGAACTGTCTCGGATCATGCTCGCTTTAAAGACTATTTTTGCAGAAAACAGGGGACAGACAGCTATTCTGTTTGATGAAGTAGATACAGGGGTCTCAGGTCGTGTCGCACAGAAAATGGCTGAAAAGATGAAACAGATTGCAGAGCATATACAAGTCATCTGTATTTCTCACTTACCACAAGTAGCGGCAATCAGTGACCATCATCTCTTCATTGAAAAGCATGAGCGTGATGATCGAACGATCACTACAGTGACAGAACTGACTGGAGATGACAAAGTAAAAGAGGTTGCACGTATGATATCTGGCGTTGAAGTGACACCTCTGACGCTGGAGCACGCAGCTGAACTCATCTCTCAGAATAAAGATTAAAATAAAGGATGAGACAAATGGCAATCCGAGTAGCAATAATAGAAGATTCACAGGAACTGGCAGCTGGTATCCATCGCTATCTGACTTCACAGGGGATGATTGTGACCGATGTAGCAAATGATGGGCAGCAGGGTCAGGAAATAATTCAGAGGGGTAATTTTGATGTTCTGCTGCTGGATCTTATACTGCCGAATATTGATGGTTTAACTCTTCTGAAAAATGACATTCCAGCAGATCGGTCTTATAAGGTAATTTGCTTCTCCGCTTTTGGCAAGGAATCCATTTTGAATGAAGCATTGACGCTAGGTGGCGATTACTTCCTGTTAAAGCCTGTTAAGCTTGAAGTGATTGCACAGACAATTCTTCGCATGACAGAACAGAAAGATTCAGATTTAATAAAGGACTATTTTGCGCAGCGTTTAAAAGGGACACAGTATATATATGAAGCGCTGAATATACTTGAGCAGGATCCATCAAAGATTAATCATCTAACAGGAGAACTTTATCCTGAGATTGCGCGAAAGTTTGATGTCAATAAAGCTACAATTGAACGAGCGATCAGACATGCGATCGAAAAAGCATGGAATAACGGTCTTGAGCAGCACTGGCAGGCAGAAGGAAAAATGGTACGACCAACTACGGGTGAATTACTCGAATATCTGATGAGGTAAATCATGAAAATCATTGCACATAGAGGATACAGAGCGAAGTATACCGAGAATACGATGACGGCATTCAGGAAAGCCATTCAATACGGTGCAGAAGGGATAGAACTTGATATTCATCTGTCGTCAGATGGTGAGATTGTTGTCTTTCATGATGACCATTTCAAACGCATGGCAGGACACGCGGGATTCGTCCATGAGATGGATTATAATGCCATCCGCAAAATTAAGCTGTATTCGAAAGCTGTCAGAAAAGAAAGTGTACCTAAGCTGGTTGAAATACTGGAACTTTTAAAAGAGACCTCACTTCTATTAAATATTGAAATAAAAGCTGTCACTGATGGCATTCTGGAGGAGAAACTGACTCATTTACTTAAAAATTATGAGACTTCGCAGATCGTCATATCAAGTTTTCATCCTGAAACGATTCTGAAGATGAAGCAGCTTGCTCCAGAGATAGAGACTGCACTTCTCTATACTAAATATATTGACCAGCCCTGGCTGTTAAAAGAACGATATCTTTTTGATGCGATACATACAGATACAAACTATACGTCGCGTGAGTATGCAGCACTCATTCAGTCACATGGTATACCCGTACGTATCTACACAGTGAACAAGGAGCGTGATCTGAAATACTGGCTGGAGTCGGATGTAGATGCCATTATTACAGATGAAGTAGAACTCGCACTCAAACTGAAAAAAGAGAAGTAACCTCGGTTACTTCTCTTTTTTAGATACCCGGTTGTTTCGCTTTTCCATGTGCAGGATATAACCGCCGACAAAGGCGATGCCGAGCACTGAAAAGATAGCACCCAGTAAAAATTGCAGCCAGATATAGTGCAGCTCAGGAACAAGAACACCGAATACAGCATCTCTCATCCATTTAATGCCGAGACCAGCAAGATAAATGGGTATAATCAGCACAATAAGCGCTAGAATTTTTTGCATAATATCACCTGCACATATTATAACTGAATGAGTGAGAAATAAAAACAAGTATCTTTTTAATTTTCTAATTACTATTTTAATATAATTTAATAAAAGTGATGATTAAAATAAAACTTAAATGTAAACGCTTTATTAATTTAAAGTGGTAATAATAAACACTTCTAAAGCCTGATTCAATTATAGTTTTAATATTAAAGTTTTTATGCAATAATATTATTGTAATAACTGAGAAATCACGAAAAGGGGTAAGAAAATGATTTTTGAAACTTTAGAGCAGTATGATTATGAGCAAGTGGTATTTTGTCAGGATAAAGCAAGCGGTCTGAAAGCGATTATCGCCATCCATGATACAACGCTTGGTCCGGCCCTTGGAGGCTGCCGTATGTGGCCTTATCAATCTGAAGAAGAAGCGATTGAAGATGCCCTGCGTTTAGCTCGAGGAATGACTTATAAAAATGCGGCAGCAGGTCTTAATTTAGGTGGCGCTAAAACGGTTATCATCGGCGACCCTAAGAAAGATAAATCTGAAGCACTTTTCAGAGCACTTGGCAGATATATTGAAAGCTTAAATGGTCGTTATATCACAGCAGAAGATGTGGGGACTTCTGTGACGGATATGGATACGATTCACGAGGAAACAGACTTTGTAGTCGGACTGTCTGAAAGCTATGGTTCATCAGGCAACCCGAGTCCTGTTACCGCATACGGCGTTTACCAGGCAATGAAACGTACAGCTAAAGAAGCATTTGGCACAGATTCACTGAAGGGTCTGAAAGTGACTGTTCAGGGAGTAGGGAACGTTTCTTATAAACTCTGTGAATATCTGCATGAAGAAGGTGCAGAACTGATTGTGACGGACATCTTCCAGGAATCTATTGACCGTGCTGTCAATGCCTTTGGTGCAACTGCAGTAGAACCCGATGCGATTTACGGTGTTGAAGCAGATATATTTGCCCCGTGTGCACTCGGCGGTATTCTGAATGACGAAACTATTCCTCAGCTAAAAGTGAAAGCGGTTTGTGGCAGTGCGAACAACCAGCTGAAAGACATGGAGAAACACAGTGCTCAGCTTGCCGACAGAAATATTATCTATGCACCTGACTTTGTGGCTAATTCCGGTGGCGTCATCAATGTAGCAGACGAACTTCATGGCTATAATGAAAAACGTGCGACAGATAAAGTGAAAGAAATCTATAATCAGATGGATAAAATCTTTGAAATAGCGAAACGTGATTATATTTCAACAGCTTTAGCGGCTGAAAAAATGGCAGAAGAACGTATCGATCAGATGATGCGCGTCAGAAGTACATTCAGCCGTCATGAACATTCACTTATTTCAAGAAGATAAACCTGTATGGTAGATATCTCTTCAAAGTTTAGGTAAGATAAGGGTATCAAAAATTGAAGAGGTGCTTAGTATGGAAATGGATTTTAATCTCTATATGAACGAAGTCGTTGATACTGCAAGACAGGAAATAGAGAATGCAGGTTATCAGCAGTTAAAAACATCAGATGAAGTAAATGAGGCGTTCAGTAAACCAGGTACGACATTTGTCATGGTTAACTCTGTATGTGGCTGTGCAGGCGGCATTGCTCGACCAGCTGCTGCTCATGCGCTTCATTACGATAAATTACCTGATCAGCTTGTCACTGTATTTGCAGGACAGGATAAAGAAGCGACGGCTACAGCTCGTGACTATTTTGAAGGTTATCCACCATCAAGTCCGTCATTTGCCCTTCTTAAAGACGGTAAAATCATTTCTATGATTGAGCGTCACGAAATAGAAGGACACGATCCAATGAGTGTTATCACGAATATTCAAGCCCTATTCGAAGAATACGGGGAGGAAAGATAAGCCGAGGGAAACCTTGGCTTTATTTCATGAAGACCATTAAACTGAATCCTTATCGAATAGGCTATCGGACATTAAAGACAGCTTTCGGTATGGCAATCGCTGTCATCATTGCCAAGTATCTCGGAGTCGTCAATTTCTCATCTGCTGCTATTTTGGTAGTATTGTGTATCAAAAATACAAAAATGAAATCTGTACAGGCCGCATGGGCTCGTTTAATATCATGTCTGCTTGGCCTCATTTTTGCCAGTGCGATATTTGAACTGTTAGGCTATTATCCGCTGGTGCTTGGACTGGTTGTTCTACTTTTTATACCCACGACAGTCGTACTAGGTACACAGGAGGGTGTCGTGACCGCCTGTGTTATTATATTACATTGCTTTAACTCTAAAGGCGTTAGTGCCGGGTTCATATTGAATGAGACTTTACTGATTATAGTTGGGCTCTCCATTGCATTAGTACTCAATCTTTATATGCCGAACCGCGCAAAAGAACTGGATCTTTTCCGGACTAAGATTGAACAGGAGTTTCAGGTTATCATGTCTGAATTCAGTGAAGCGCTCAAATATGTCGATATTGAACTCGACCATAAACTGATCGACCAGGCACTGCTGACAATCGAGAAGGCGAAATCGGTGGCCTTTATGGATGTAGAAAATCATTTTGTAAGAAATCAGAACTCTTATTATCACTATTTCGATATGCGAAGCAAGCAGGCGAGACTTCTTCATCGCATGGTCGACCTCATCAATGACGTCAGCCGGTCAGAACAGCTTCATCTGCAACTGAGTGAATTGATACACGAAATGGGGCAGAACATTTCAAGTAATGATCATACTGCCATCAGATTGCATGATCTCTATGCGATTCAGCTTGAGATGAGAGAGCATCCTCTGCCAGATAATTATGAGGCGCTGCATTCAAGAGCCTCTGCTTTTCAGTTGTTAAGAGAGCTGGAAGCCTACTTGATTATTAAATCTAAGTTTGGTTCTTTAAGAAAATAAAAAAGTAATCTACTTTTGTAGATTACATCGTTAAAAAGGGTAAAACACTAGAGAGGATAAGCGCTGCAACAACAGCTATCAACAATAGGATAATCAAAATTCTTCTTGCGTTATTATTCATGATTGATTCCTTTCTATTTTTTTATTTATTATAACAAATTATTGAAATGATGAGGAGCGTTCGTATGTTAAACAAAGATCGATTAGTAGAAACCTTTTTAGAACTTGTACAGATTGACAGTGAAACGGGCCATGAAAGAGAGATAGCTGACCATCTGACGAAGTTAATGACAGATTTAGGTTACCATGTCATTGAAGATGACAGTCAGAAAGATACGGGCTTTGGTGCCGGAAATTTAATTATCAATATTGTAGGAGATGAATCCAGAAAACCGATTTATTTCTCCTGTCATATGGATACTGTGACTCCAGGTCAAGGGATTAAGCCAGTGATCAAAGATGAGGTCATTTACTCAGATGGCACGACGATTCTTGGTGCAGATGACAAAGCAGGGATTGCTGTTCTGCTCGAAACATTAAAAGTTATTAAAGAAGAAAATATTGAACACGGTCCTCTGCAGATTGTGATTTCAGTAGGTGAGGAAAGTCAGCTGGTCGGTGCGAAAGCATTTGACTCTGAGTATCTGACAAGTGAGTTCGGCTATGCACTTGATTCTGGGAACGAAGTGGGGACTATTGTTACGGCGGCGCCAAGTCAGGCAAAACTGGAAGTCAATATCACAGGTAAGACAGCACATGCTGGACTTGCACCTGAAAATGGTATCAGTGCAATTAATATTGCTGCAAAAGCTGTCAGCCGTATGACTCTCGGACGTATTGACGCAGAAACAACTGCAAATATCGGACGTTTTGAAGGCGGTACTGTGACGAATATCGTGGCCGATAGCTGCTTTATTTTAGCAGAAGCACGTAGTTTAGACCAAAGTAAACTTGATCAGCAAGTGGCTCATATGAAAGAAACATTCGAACAGACAGCGTCTGAGATGGGTGGAAGTGCTGAAGTTAAAGTGACACCAAGCTATCCAGCATTCAATGTAGCTGAAAATAGTGAAGCGGTACAAGTGGCTAAGCAGGCAGCTAAAAATGTCGGACTGACACCTGTCTTAAAGAAAAGTGGCGGCGGTAGTGATGCCAATATCTTTAATGGCTTCGGAATTCCGACGCTCGTTCTTGCAGTCGGTTATCAGGACATTCACACGAAACAGGAAAAAATGCCGATCAGTGAACTTGTCAAACTAAATGAACAAGTACTTGAAATCATTAAGCTCGTATAAAATAAGAAAAACACCTGGTTACAGGTGTTTTTCTTCGTTTTGTCGTCTTAGTTCAGAAATCAACTGATTGTTCTGTTCAGTGAGTAGCTGGAAATGGCGTTCTTTTTGTTCATAACTTTTAGAGACCATTGAGTTCACCCACCAGACAATGAAAATAACGATTACAAAGGGAAGTATATAATAAACTAATGCAACTATGCTGAGCAAACCCATTCAATCTCCTCCATTACAGATATTTGAAACTATTATAACACATTCCAGTTGCATATTAGTATTCTTACGAGAACGCAACTCTCTTCTTAGTACGTCTAGAGGCTCTATGTTATAATAATGAAGAAAATGAATAGGAAAGAGGTATCTACATGACGAAACAACAAATAGGTGTCATCGGACTTGCCGTAATGGGTAAGAATCTGGCTTGGAATATTGAATCTAGAGGTTACACAGTATCTGTCTTTAACCGCTCACCCCAAAAGACAGAAGAAATGGTAGCTGAATCTGAAGGGAAGAATATTTTTCCGACTTATACACTGGAGGAATTTGTTCAGAGTCTTGAGACACCTCGTCGTATTCTGATGATGGTCAAAGCAGGAGAAGCAACCGATCATACAATTGAAAGTCTGATTCCGCATTTAGATAAAGGTGATATTTTAATTGACGGTGGGAATACGAATTATAACGATACGATCCGCCGTAATAAATATCTGTCAGGAAAAGGTCTTAATTTCATTGGTACAGGTGTCTCTGGTGGTGAAGAAGGCGCTCTTCACGGTCCATCTATAATGCCGGGCGGACAGAAAGAAGCTTATGAACTTGTACAACCTATTCTGGAGGATATCGCTGCTAAAGCTGAAGACGGTAAACCATGTGTCACTTATATCGGTCCGGACGGTGCGGGTCATTACGTAAAGATGGTGCATAACGGTATTGAATATGCAGATATGCAGCTGATTGCTGAAAGCTATAACTTGATGAAAAACGTTCTGAAAATGTCTCATGATGAGATTGCAGATACTTTTGCAGAATGGAATAGCGGAGAACTTGATTCTTACCTGATTGAAATCACAGCTGATATCTTCAGAAAACTGGACGAAGACGGGACACCACTTGTTGAGAAAGTGATGGATAAAGCAGGACAGAAAGGAACGGGTAAGTGGACATCTATCAATGCACTTGACCTGGGTATTCCACTGACAATCATCACTGAATCTGTATTTGCACGTTTCATTTCTTCACAGAAAGAAGAAAGAATAGCTGCTTCAAAAGCTTTTGATGCCCATGAATATGAATTCAAAGGTGATAAAGCAGAATTCCTTGAGCAAATCAGACAGGCACTTTACATGAGCAAAATCTGTAGTTACGCTCAAGGCTTCAGTCAGATGAAAGTCGCAAGTGAGACTAACAACTGGAACCTGCATTTAGGTGACTTAGCGATGATCTGGCGCGAAGGCTGTATCATCCGTGCACAGTTCCTGCAGAAGATTAAAGATGCTTATGATAACAATGCTGAACTGCAGAACTTATTATTAGATCCTTATTTCAATGGCATCGTTTCACAGTATAACGGTTCATTACGCCGCGTAGCAGGTGTTGCGATTGAAGCGGGCTTCCCAGTACCTTCTTTTGCAGCAGCCATCACATATTTCGACAGCTATCGAGCTGAAGATCTGCCGGCCAATCTGATTCAAGCGCAACGTGACTATTTCGGCGCTCACACATATGAACGCAAAGATAAAGAAGGTATTTTCCATACAGACTGGAAATAATCTTATAAAAAACCCCTGTAGACCAGCCTACAGGGGTTTTTTTAATCGATAGGTAAATGAAAGAGCACTTTGTTATATGGATTATCAAAATCAAGCGGCTCATTCAGCTGGATGATGTAGTAGTCGTTTTTTCTGTAGTTCAGCATGACGGCAACCTGCTGTTCTATAGACTGCCAGATTTCATTAAAAACATAGTCAAGATGACCTCTTTCCTTGAAAACCGCAAACGTCTGATGATGCAGATGCTCTGTCTCAAGGTCCGTAGAGGCATTACTCTCGATTCCGATAAAGACTTCTAATCCGTATGCATGTGGATGAATGACCACATATAACGGGACACGGTGGTTAGATGTGAGGTTCTGTATTTTGCCGTCTTCCTGGTAACTATATAAGAGATCAGCCAGCAGGAAATGATTGTACAGCTCTTTAGTACGTATCTGTTCCCGGTAACCTGTCATTCTTGCAAAATCACGAGATTGAATCAAGTAGGGGATAGGAGGTTCTTCTGTGACACTGAATTTTACGAAAAGACGGTTCAGTTGTTTCAGCTGATTTTGATGTGAACGAGCCTGAAGCGGCGATAAACCATGGTAATCCCTGAAATCATCACTGAACGCTGGAGCATCCGGGTATTGATATTGTCTGGCAATTTCAAGCAGACTGCTGCGACCGTCAACGAGTTCTGCAGCAGCTTCAGTGAGACGTCTATTTCTCATATATTCTTCTATATTCATCCCCGTGATCATCGTAAACGTCTGATTAAGATGGAAAGGGGATTCGCCGATATGCTGAGCTAATTCCTCCAGTTCAACTTGTTTAAGTAAATTATCTTCCAGGTAGACAATGGTCTGCTGAATCATTTTTAACGGTTCCATAGTGCCTCATTTCTAGATTTAACCAATCTGATAAATAACAATGACATCATCGGGGTCGTCCTGATAGTCGGCTAGTTCAATGCGATGAATTTCTGTAAAAAGTCCGAACTGCTCCAAGATGTCAATATATTCATGCTTTGCATAATATAATATCACAAACGCGCGTCTTTTGTACGGATAACTCGATAAGAAACGATGAATGATTGTTCTGAACAGTTCGCCTGAAAATGGATTAAAAAAGAACAATATACTTTCGCTGCCATCAAATTGATAGTCAAGTACGTTTAAATTGACAGCTTGAACCGGAAAACGCACGAGATCGATTTCAGGATAAAATGTCTGGCGGTACTGTTCGACATTTTGACGACTCGCCAGATACAATGCCTTGTTTAGTTCAATACCTGTCGACCTGATGCCGAGCAAATGGTGCATAGCGATGGGCACACGCATTAAACCCGAGCCGAAGTCAACAAAGTGATCATTTTTGATAAGATTGAGTAAATATTCGGCCAGCCGTTCAAGATCCGGATAGGCAGTTGCCTCATAACGATGGTAATGTTTTAATGTCGGAAAATGATGCTCTCCGTCATGAGTCATGATATTCAGTTCTTCATCTGACATGTTTTCCTCTCCTCAAAAAAAGCCTGAGACATAAGTCTCAAGCTGATTAAAAATCCCACCAGTGCAGATTATCACGTGTTAACAGCAGTTCACTTTTAACGGGCCCATTTGAGCCTGCCTGATAGTTAGGGAATGGGGCCGGGTGCTCTCGCCAGTACTGGTCAACAGTATCAACATAGCTCCATGTGGCTTTAAGTTCTTCCCAGTGCGTAAAGTTAGTCGCGTCACCTTTAAGACAGTCGTAGATCAATCCTTCATAAGCATCGACAGTGTTCATTTTATCCTGAGCGGTTAAGGCATAGGATAATTTGACAGGTTCTGTATCAATGCCTTCCACGTATTTACGGGCATTCAGATGAAGCTCTATCCCTTCATTTGGCTGAATGTTGATGACAAGAAGATTTGAATCCAGATGCTGGTCGCGTTTGTAATATAAGTTCATCGGGACTTCTTTGAATTCAACAACAACACGTATTTCTTTTTTCTTCATTCGTTTGCCGGTACGGATATAAAATGGCACCCCTGCCCAGCGGAAGTTGTCAATCATGACCTTTGCTGCGACGAATGTAGGCGTGTTTGATTCTGGATTAACATTTTCTTCATCGCGGTACTTAGGAACGGCTTCACCGTTAACAGTTCCTTTGTCATACTGACCGCGCACAAAGTAACTACGTACTTCAGAAGGTTTAACTTGTCTGATAGAACGGAGTGCTTTTACTTTTTCATTTCTGATATCATCAGATTCAAGTGAGATAGGAGGCTCCATTGCAAGAAGTGATACAATCTGCAGCATGTGATTCTGCACCATATCCTTCAGTGCGCCGCTGTTATCATAATAACCGCCTCTATCTTCAACACCTAAAGTTTCTGATGAAGTTACCTGTATGTTAGAAATGTATTTATTATTCCAGAGCGGTTCAAACATCGCATTACTGAACCGAAGAATCTCAATATTCTGTACCATATCTTTGCCGAGATAATGGTCTATACGGTAGATTTCCTCTTCTTTGAATGAACGCGTAATCTGAGCGTTCAGTGCTTCTGCTGACTTCAGGTCAGTACCGAACGGTTTCTCAATAATCAGACGAGTGAAGCCATCAGTATCCGTCAGACCGCTTTCTTTCAGCGCATCAGTAACTGTTCCAAAGAATTCCGGAGCCATCGCCAGATAGAATAATCTATTGCCGGCTAGTTTGTACTCTGCATCAAGCTCCTCGGAGAAGGATAACAGTTTCTTGTAGCTTTCAATATTATTGACATCATGAGATTGATAGTAGACATGCGTCATGAAGTCATCAATACGATCCGTATCTTTGACGTGTTTCGTAATGGAAGCCTTGATTTCCTCTCTGAACTTCGCATTATCCCAGTTTCGACGACCAATACCGATAATCGCAATATGCTCATTCAGATTACCCTGTTGAAAAAGGTGGAATAATGATGGGAATAATTTGCGGTGACTTAAGTCACCTGTAGCTCCAAAAATAGTGATAAGACAAGGAATATTCTGCTTTTCAATATCCATCTATGGGACCTCGATTCGTTTAAATTCCTTATTATTTTTTCATACAATGACTTAAAATACAATTAAAACATGCTATAATATCATGATAAATTAAGTAGGTGAACAAACGTGGAAATCATATTTTTAGGAACAAGTGCAGGCTTGCCCACAAAAGAAAGAAATACACAATCGACGGTTCTCAGTCTTGAACCGTTTCTCAGTGAATTCTGGTTGTTTGATGCAGGGGAAGCCGTGCAGCATCAGATACTCCATACGAGAATCAAGCTTGGCAAGCTCAGAAGAATCTTCATCACTCATATGCACGGAGATCATATCTTTGGACTGCCTGGATTATTATCATCAAGAAGTTTTCAAGGTGGTGAAAATAAGCCGCTGACTTTATATGGACCAGCTGGTATCAGGGAGTTTATTGAGACCACTTTGAAGCTGTCAGAGTCAAGGCTGAATTATCCTCTGGAAGTCGTGGAAGTAGAGGATGGAGACATTTATATAGAAGACGAGATTACAATCAATATACATCTGTTAGCCCACGGTATTCCGTCATACGGTTATAGACTGGAGTTCCCATCGAGTCCGGGACGACTGCTGCAAGAAAAATTGCAAGCAGAAGGTATTATGCCCGGTCCTATTTATCGCGATTTCAAGATGCAAGATACCGTGGAATATGAAGGTATGATTTATCACACTCAGGATTATCGTGCTGACGAGGTGCCCGGCAAGATTGTGACATTTTTCGGCGATACAATGCCGAACAGAAATGAAGACCTGCTTGCAGTAAATGCAGATGTTATCGTGCATGAGAGTACTTATTTAGAAGGGGATCATTTGCTCAGCCACCAATATCATCATAGTCATATAGCAGATGTAATCGGTCTCGCAGAGCGAAACCAAGTTAAATTGACTTTAATCAATCATGTGAGCAACCGCTACCATCAGTTGGATGTTGCAGAGCTTGAAGAAGCAATCAGACTGGCGAATCCTGATTTCAATTTTAAAATTGCACATGACTTTATGACAGTGTCAATAGACTGAGGCAGTAAAGTCCCGCAGAATGGATTAGCGGGACGATACTTTGAACAAAAAAAGCGTCACTATCTTGAATTCAAGATAGTGACGCTTTTTTAATCTGCTAATTCTTTGCTTCGTTTAATGGCCTGTTCAAGACAATCTGTGAATATGTCTTCAACAGGATACTTTTTCAGGGCATCAAGGCCTGCTTTCGTTGTCCCACCTTTAGAAGTGATGTTTTCTCTTAACTGTTCAATTTCAAGCTCACTTGCCTCCAGCATATGTCCTGTACCGATGATGAGATTTCTCACTGCAGCATCGACATGGTCTTTATCGAGACCCATTTTCGTCGCTGCTTTGATGTATTGTTCATACATATAATAGAGAAAAGCAGGACCACTGCCTGTAATGGCAGTCACCTGATGAAGTTTATCTTCTTCTACTTCTAGTGCTGTGCCAAACGAGTTGAGAATTTTAAATAGCTCGTCCTTGTGGCCCGCATCAAAAGACTCTGAAAAAGTAATGCCGGTCACGGACTGCTGAACTTGCGCATTAGTATTTGGCATGATACGAGCAATTGGGTTCTGTGTCTGGAGTTTAGTCTTGATCTGATTGATCGAAATGCCTGCCATGATTGAAATGAAATGGTTACCTGGCTGAATTTTATCTTTGATGCGTTCAGCCAAAGAATCGAAATCATAAGGTTTAGTCGCTAGAAAAACATAGTCAGCATCAGTCAGGAGTTCTATATCATCATAGCTGTATCTGATGTTCAGTTTTTCCTGATAATCCTGCAGCTGGTTCTCGCTTGAACGGTTTGTCAGATAAATATCATGACTGTTCAACAGACTGCTGCTGATTAATCCTTCAAATATTGCACTTGCCATATTTCCTGCACCATAGAAAACAATTTTCATGATGTAGCCCCCTTGGTTTCATTCTCATATATTCTAGTGTAACATTGAACGAAAATGAGTAACAGTGGAGGGTTAGGATGATAGGCAAAAAAATTATTTTGACAGGTGGTACAGGAGGACTGGGTGAATCTATTGTTAAGGAACTCATCGGTCGCGGCGCACATGTTATAGTGATCGGTAGAAACCAGCAACGTCTGAAGTCACTTTCAGAAACCTATCAAAATATATCCGTTTTTCAGCTTGATTTAGGTGATAAAGTGCAAGTTAGAAAATTCATCAATGATGTCCAGAGAGACGGGCAGACGTTTGATGGTATCGTCAACAATGCCGGTTATGGTTACTTTAAATCGTTTGAGCATCATACAGACGAAGATATTACAGATATGTTTAACGTGAATGTTGTACATACCTTGTTACTTATCAAGGGGCTGGTACCTCTTTTAAGACCAGGTGCATCCATCGTCAATATTGCCTCGCAGGCTGCACGTGTGACGACGCCTTATGGTTCTGTTTATGCAGCGACTAAGGCCGCTTTGCTCAGTTTTTCGAATGCTCTGAGACTGGAGCACCCGGAATTACACATCATGACGGTCAGTCCAGGTCCGATTGCGACGAATTTCTTTAGCCGGGCAGACAAGACCGGTCTTTACGAGTCCACAACAAAAAGCATCCAGCTGGATAAAGATGCACTCGCAAGAGACATTGTCGAAGCGATGATCGACAAAAAACTGGAAGTGAATCGTCCAGGCTGGATGCATCAGAGCCTGACTGTCTATCATCTGGCGCCACGAATAATCGAAAAAATATTAAGAAGATTCTTCTTGTCGAAGAAGTTTTAATCTTGTGGCAGCAGGTTAAACTCTGTCAGAAAATTCTTCACTTTTTTGCGATATGTCACTGGATTCACATTGAAGCTTGATGCGTGACCACCATATTCCGGATACCATTTTCTTTTAGGACCCACTTTTTTATTGTAGAGGTCAACAGAATGCGTGTAAGGAATAAAAAGATCAGGTTTAGAATGAATAAAAAGAATCGGTTGTTCTATATTCTGAACAACCTTGATAGGCGAGACCGCATAAAGAGAAAATCTGGAACGGATTCTAAGGAAAATATTAATGAATTTGAGCAGAAAGCCTGAACCAATCTGCAGTTTCTGGCCGATGATATGTGTCAGGACCTTCTCAAACGATGAAAATGAACAGTCAGAAATATAAAACTCTGCTTCGTTGGCCAGTTCTCCTGCATAGAGAAGCATGGTCGCAGCGCCCATCGATTCACCATGGACACCAAACTTCAGGTCAAAACCATATGTTTCTTTGAGATAGCTGATGACTGATTCCAGGTCGTGTTTCTCAAAATAGCCATAGGTTGAAAATTTGCCGCCACTCGAACCGTGTCTTCGGTGGTCAAAAATAACACCATTATAACCCAGCTCAAGGAAAAGGTTCATGTATTTAATAGAAGTAATACTGTTTTCTGTAACACCGTGACAGAAAATCATCCAGTGATTATGAGGATACTTTTTAATGATTTCTGCATTGATGTGGTAGCCGTTTTTCGATTCGATAGAAACTTTCTTCGGATTCAGCGCCTGGTAAGCTTTCTCGTCCAAGCGCTTTGCCTTGATTTCGCGACGTCTGATGACATCGACATCCCGCATCTTAAAGTTGAGGATATAGTTACTGCCCACTGCGCCTGAGGTGACAAGTGCCAGTGTCGTCAGCGCTGAAGCAAAGACTGCGATGTTTCTCAGTTTCATAGGTGTTCCTCGTAGCTCAAGTCGTGAAATAAGGCTCTATCGTGAGTCTGGTAGTCCACTTGCTGATAAGCAGCGACATTTGCCTTTAACTGGTCGACAGAACTTGCGCCTCCTACAATACTTGCGACCGGCTGGCTTAACAGATAGTTCATCGTGCTGACCGTGAGAGGTGCATCAATTTTACCAAGTATTTCTTTTAATTCATCCTGACTGTAGTCAAAAACACCTTCTTCAAACTTGCGATCTGCCACAGAATCGTATTTTTCAGTCAGCAGCCCTTTCATCACCGGCCCACGCGCCAGTATTTTGACATCGCGTGCGCTGATTTCATCGAGCAGCATTTCAGGACGGTTATCGATTAAGTTGAACTGCATCATGATGACATCCATATCGCTGTGCGCCAGATAATGACGGATGACGTTAGGACGAATAGAACTGATGCCATAAGCTCTGATTAAGCCGTCCTGTTTCAATATATTGAAAGCTTCAATCGTTTCTTCTTTATTATCTTCTATCATGCCGCCGTGCAGCATATAGAGGTCCATATAATCTGTGCCAAGACGGTGGAGAGAATCCTTGACACTATTTAAAATATGTTCTCGTGACGGATTCCATTTCACTTCATCACTATGCTGAAAGAACTCATTGCCGACTTTAGAGCCGATCATAATATCCTCGCGGTGCCCATTCTCTTTGAAGAACTTGCCGAGTAGTTCTTCATTCGCCCCTTTATTATAGAGGTCCGCTGTATCAAAATAACTGATCTCTGATGATAATGCTTCTTTCAGTATTTCTTTAGATTCCTGATAATCAAGAGGGAGATTCATACATCCGAGACCCAGTTCAGAAAATTTCAGACCACTTTTAGTTGTTCTATAATTCAAATGAATACCTCCTAGTGTTATATTATTATTAGTTTAACATGAACGGAAAAGAGGGCAAAACAATGTCATTAACTGAAAAAACGCTTTCTGTCGAAAAAATCTACGATGGACGTATCATTAAAGTAGAGAAGCAGCAAGTGGAACTGCCAAATGGCAGACAGACTACACGTGAAGTCGTTAAACATCCCGGTGCGGTGGCGATACTTGCAGTAAGAGACGATCAAGTACTATTGATTAAACAGTTCCGTAAAGCGATGGACGAAGTGCTGATTGAGATTCCTGCAGGGAAAGTAGAAGCGGGCGAGGAACGAGTCAAGACTGCCGGCAGAGAACTGATTGAAGAAACTGGACTTGAAGCAGGTAAGCTCACTCTTCTTCACGAATTTTATGTGTCACCTGGATTTTGTGATGAGCTGATCTCACTCTATAAAGCAGAAGAGCTGACAGATTCAACTGAATATACGGCAGATGATGATGAGTTTATTGAACTCTTCTGGACACCGTTCAGTGAGATCGATTCTTTGCTTCAATCTGGACAGGTGAGAGATGCAAAAACGATTCTGGCTCTGCAGACGCTTCTTCTAAATTATAATCATTCTAATTAATTGTGAATGATAGTTGCATTGTCTGATGATTATTGCTATTTTATTAATATAAAAAGCCCGTCAGGAGTAGGTGAACTATGCAGGAAAGAATAAATAGAATTAAAGATCAGCTTCACGCTGCTTCCTATAAATTGACACCTCAACGTGAATCAACTGTTCGGGTTCTACTGGAAAATGAATCAGATCATTTAAGTGCTGAAGATGTCTTTTTGAAAGTAAGAGAAAGTTCTCCTGAAATTGGACTTGCAACTGTCTATAGAACACTGGAACTACTTGCAGAATTAAAAGTGGTTGATAAGATTAACTTTGGTGACGGCGTTGCAAGATTCGATCTTAGAAAAGAAGGAGCTGAACACTTTCACCATCATCTCGTATGTGTAGAATGTGGTGCGGTTGATGAGATAGAAGAAGACTTACTCGGTGAAGTTGAGAAGAAAGTAGAACGTGATTATCAATTTAAGATTATGGATCATCGACTGACATTTCATGGAATCTGTCATAGATGCCACAAATAACCGCAATCATTTGCGGTTTTTTATATGATTATAAAATGATTATGGTAAACTTTAAGAGAGGTGATTAAATGGAAGATATCGTAGAAGAATTTCTGCATTTTATCGCGATTGAAAAAGGACTCAGTGATAATACCATTGCTGCCTATAGACGGGACTTAACTGGCTATATGCAGTTTTTAAATAAAGAAAAGATTGGTCACCTGGATAATGTGGACCGAGTGACAATCGGCCTTTATCTAGGCGAATTAAAAGAACAGAACAAATCTCAGAAAACCATCGCCAGACAGACCGCTTCAATCAGAGGGTTTCACCAGTTTGCGCTCCGTGAGAAATATGCAGTGAAAGATCCGAGCGTTATGGTAGAGCCGCCAAAAGTTGCGCAGCATCTGCCGGATGTCCTCAGTATTCAGGAAGTGGATCAGTTCTTAAAGTCACCTGATACGTCCAAACTGTTCGGTAAAAGGGACCAGGCGATGCTCGAACTGCTCTATGCGACAGGCATGCGTGTGAGTGAACTGATCAATCTGAACGTCAATGATATCAATCTGATCATGGGTTACGTCAGAGTGTTCGGTAAAGGCAACAAAGAACGCATTATTCCACTTGGTACAACCTCTATGGAAGTACTCGGCCATTATCTTGAGCATACACGACCACGCATGCTGAAAAAAGAAATGACAGATAGTCTGTTCCTGAATTTTCATGGGAGAAGAATGACACGCCAGGGGTTCTGGAAGATCATCAGACAGCTGAAAGAAGACGCAGGCATCAAGAAAAAACTGACACCCCATACGTTAAGACATTCGTTTGCAACGCATCTGCTGGAAAATGGCGCTGATTTAAGAGCGGTTCAGGAAATGCTGGGCCATGCCGACATCAGCACCACACAGTTATACACTCATATCTCGAAGAAACAGATTAGGGATGTCTATAAGAAGACACACCCTAGAGCGTAGGAGGTTCTTATGAAAAATAAATATTGCACATTGACTGCACTCTTAATCATGGCGCTTATCTGGGGTGTCATCTACTGGGTGTTTATCGCGCATTGACTTTAGACGCGCTTCAATGACGTCACTTCTATCGCGCGTCCTGTGAAAATGTATCCATCTAGCGTCCGGCGCGTGCTTCACAGAAAAATCAGGATGCTGCTTATGTATCGCCTCTTTCATTTCATTTGTTAAGGGCAGCGTAAGAGGCACATATTCTTCCGAAGTCATATTCTCTTCAAGAATATATAGGACTGAGTCATGAAGCCCTATTTCACTGAGCGAGTACATTTTAAGAATCTGATAGGCCTTCTTAAGGCAGGTTCTTGCACCTTTCTTATTGCCCCGCCGCAGATGATACTGACTCGTTGCCAGTAGAATCAGGCCAACTTCAATATCGTTTTTAGTGTATACTGAATTCTCTTTCCAGGCGTCCTCCATAATTTCGTGACATTCGAAGTAATGACGCTCATGAAGAAAATAATAATAAAATTCAACTAACGTATCGATCATTAAAAGTACCTCCTGAAAGGATTCATTATGTATGAAGTTAAACTCGATGCATTTGAAGGTCCACTAGACCTCCTGCTGCATCTCATTAAAAAACTGGAAATAGATATTTATGATATTTCAATGAAACATCTGACAGAGCAATATCTTCATTATATCAACTCGATGTCTGAATGGGATATCAATATTCAAGGGGAGTATCTGGTCATGGCGAGCGAATTATTACGCATTAAAAGCCGTATGCTGCTGCCTGCAATAGAAGAGGATGAAGAAGACCCGCGGGAAGAACTCATGACACAGCTCATTGAATATCAGAACTATAAATATTATGCAACTTTACTAGGGGAAAAACGCGAAGCGGCAAGTGACCATTTTGTTAAGGCACCTCAGGATCTGTCCGGATTTGAAAAAGCGGAGCCAGCTGAACTGGTACTGAAATTAACTGATTTAATAGCAGCCTATGAAAAAGCAAAAAGCCGTAAAAAACGTGTCGCTCCTGTTATGACAGTCAGCCGTGAGAATTATACGATTCAACAGGCCACAACCGTGATTCAGGATAGGCTGAAACGATCTTCACAAATCAAGTTTACTGAACTCTTTCATTTTTCAGAAACGAAACATCAGCTGATTACGCTATTTATGGCCATGCTTGAAATGATGAAAAACCAGGAAATTAAAGTAGAACAGCAGGAACTGTTCGGTGAGATTTATATTGAAAAAGGAGTCTAATATGCCGGCAAAAATAGATATATTCGAAGCTCTGTTATATGCTGTAGGAGATGAAGGGCTGGAAAGTGAAAGAGTTGAAAGTTTACTGAATATGACCCATGATGAAGTGGAACAGCTGGCGGCTGACTTTTCGTCTGCGGTTTTCCAGCTGCGACGTTACGGCGGTAAATGGTTTTTAGAACTGAAAAGTGAATATACGCCTTATCTGGCTTCACTTGTCGACCAGCAGTCAGAGCGAAAATTAACTCAGGCTTCTATGGAGACGCTGGCTATTATTGCTTACAACCAGCCGGTGACGAGAAGTGATGTTGAGTCATTACGAGGCGTGAATTCTGACGGACCTGTCAGAACATTGATTGAAAGAGGGCTAGTTGCTGTCAAAACTGAGGAATCAAGAAGTCAGCAGCTCTATACGACCGACTATTTCCTGCAAGTATTTGGTCTGACGTCCATTGAAGAACTACCCGAGGACAGCGATACAGATACTAAAGAAGAGATGGATCTCTTCTTCAAGTCATTAACAACAAAAGGAGAATAACATGGAACAGTTAGATAGATTACAGAAAGTCATCGCGAGGAGCGGTGTCACTTCGAGACGTAAGGCAGAAGCACTGATAGAGGAAGGTAAAGTCACTGTTAACGGAGAAGTCGTTAAGACGCTTGGGACTAAAGTAAAACCTTCTGACCGTATTGAAGTGGAAGGAATTCCACTCGAAAATCCTGACAAGGTCTATATTCTTTTTCACAAACCGACTAAAGTCATTACCAGTGTATCAGATGATAAAGGCCGGACTGTTGTCACCGACTTTTTCCCGCAGCTGGAAGAACGCGTCTTTCCTGTAGGTCGACTTGATTACGATACGTCTGGATTACTGCTCTTGACGAATGATGGTGAATTTGCCAATCAGATGACGCATCCGCGTTATAAAGTGAAGAAGAAATATGTGGCCAAACTAAAAGGCTATCTGCTTCGTGAACAAGTCAGACAACTTGAGAAAGGCATTATGCTTGAGGACGGTAAAACAGCACCTGCTATCGTCAAAGTAAAATCTCAGGACCGCGAAAAGAATTCGACGTTAGTAGAGATCACGATTTCAGAAGGTCGCAACCGTCAGGTCAGAAGAATGTTTTCTCATTTCGGTCATGAAGTGGTCAAGCTGTCGCGTGTCGAATACGGTCCGCTCAATCTTAAAGGTTTGAATGCAGGGGACGCTAGAGATCTCAGTCCTCATGAAGTGAAAACCTTACGCAACCTCGCTCAGAACCAGTCTTAAAATTTCACATAGTTGCCACTATTGGCGTTTAGCTGAGTGATATAATAGACCTATCTATGTGAGAAAGAGGGAGTAAAATGAATAAAAGAACAAAAAAGTGGACTCAATATATAGTAATGACATTGATTGCACTGGCGATTGCCTTCATCGTCTATTCGACAGTGACACAGAGTAAGAGTAAAGCAGTAGGAGTAGGCGACGATGCACCGGAGTTTGAGCTGCAGAAGATGGACGGCAGTACCGTCAAAATGAGTGACTATAAAGGAAAAGGTGTCATCCTTAATTTCTGGGGTACTTGGTGTGAGCCTTGTAAACGAGAGATGCCTGCACTAAGCGAGAACTATGAAGAATATAAAGGTAAAAATGTTGAGGTATTAGCGATTCACTTAAGAAAGACGCCTCAACAGGTTGAACAGTTCTTCAGCGGACTGAAAAAAGAAGTTCATCTGCCTGTTGCTTTTGATAAAGATAACGAAGTAGCTGATGCTTATGGAATTGATCCACTGCCTACGACAGTGGTTATCGATAAAAATGGTAAAGTAAAAGCGATTCATAAAGGTGAAATGAACGACCAGACAATTAAAAATTACATGAACACTGTGACACCGTAAGTGAGGTCAGTATATGAATGAGAAAGCAATAGTCTGTACTTGTGGACATGTCAATCCACCCGGCACACAGCTCTGTCAGAACTGTGGCCGGTTAATCAATGATGATTACGATAAGAAAAAAACGACTGATATTATGCGTTATGACGGTTCTGCTGTACGGTCAAAAACTAAAAATAAGACAGTAACCGATAAGATATGGAATTTCTTCGCTTCTGTGAAGACAGGTGTTATCTTACTTGTACTGACTATCGTTGCAGCAGCAATCGGTTCCATCATGCCGCAGGAATATTTTATCCCTGCAAACGTTGATCCTGCTTCATTCTACCAGGAGAAATATGGTTCCCTCGGTTACCTATATCACCAGCTGGGACTCGACAATTTATATACGTCCTGGTGGTTTCTGATTCTACTGGGGCTTGTAGCATTCTCTATTATAGCGGCGAGTATTGACCGCGGGGTGCCCCTTTTTAAATCACTCCGTAACCAGGCGACTAGAAAGCATCCTTCATTCTTAAAACGACAGCGACTGACAGGGGAACTCGTCAATCCGGATTTAGATCAACTTGAGCAGACGCTGAAAGAGAAACGCTATAAAGTGAAGCGTGAAGGCGATGCTCTTCTCGCTGAAAAAGGACGTCTCAGCAGATATGGTCCTTATATCAACCATACTGGTCTGATTATCCTGCTGATGGGGGGTATGCTGAGATTTGTGCCAGCCATGTATTATGATGGTGCAGTTGCAGTTAAAGAAGGCGATACGAGAGCGATACCTGGTACAGACAAACAATATTATATGCGTAACGATAAGTTTATTCTCGAGCATTATGATCAGCAGATGAACTCAAACACTGAATCGACTAAAGCTGACAGTGCGATGAATAAAATTGCCAAAAATTACGAGACACGTCTGACATTGTTTGAAAACACGAAAGATTCGATACCAGGTGCTGAACCAGAACTGAAAGAAGTGAAGACAGGGAACATCAAGGTCAATCACCCCTTTAAATTTGATCATTTTGAACTCTATCAAAACAGTTATGATCAAAGCCTGCTTAAATCAATGACCTTTAAAGTGATTGATAAGAAGACGGAAAAAGAAATCGGCCAGACATTCACAGTTAATCTGGATGAACCAGCACCCACATACAAGATTGCAGATAATCTGACTGTTAATCTTCGAAACTATGCACCTGATTTTGATAAAATTGAAGCGAATGGTACACTCGCTACAAAAACACCTAACACAGTGAACCCTGCATTTGTATTTGAAGTGGATAAAGCTAATCAGCAGCCGGAGTATAGTCTGCTTAAAATCCGTTCATCACAGGATATTTCACAGAATAATCAACATGCTATCAAGTTTGTCAGTGCCACAAATCATACGATGACTTATCTCAATGTTAAAAAGGATTTAACTCTGCCTTATCTCTTTATCGGATTTACTATCTTCCTGCTCGGTCTGGCGATCGGATCATATATCAATCATCGTAGAATCTGGGTCAATGGCAATCAAATTGCAGCGCATACAAGTAAGAATTATTTTGGATTAAAAAATGAACTGAACACTATTCTCGAAAAGAATAATCAGCCTGCTATTAAAGATAAGTACGAATCGGAGGAAACAAAATGAACCATGAAACATGGCTGAATATCAGCAGTACCTCTTTGTATGCCGCTTTTATTTTATATTTAATCGCTATCTTGCCATTTTCGGCTAGCATTAAAGCAAAAAATAAGCGCTATGAACGGATAGGCATTATCTTAACGACAATCGGTTTCATCATGCAGATTGTTTATTTTATCACCCGCTGGATTGCAGCAGGACATGCACCTGTCAGCAATATGTATGAGTTCCTGACGATGTTCGGTATCATGATGGTCGGTGGCTTCCTGATTATCAACGCCATCTATCATACGCCGATACTGGCTTTGTTCTCACTGCCTGTAGCCATGCTCGTCATCGTCTATGCCAGCATGTTCTCGCGTGAAGTCAGCCCGCTTATTCCGGCACTGCAAAGTAACTGGCTCGCGATTCACGTGATTACAGTGACTATTTCATACGGAATTCTCTCAGTCAGCTCAATGGCTGGTCTGATTTATTTACTGCGTTATGTAGATGCGAAAGAGAAATCGCGAGATGCTTTCTGGCTTGAAGTAGTCATGTACTTCGCAGTATTAGTTATCGCATTTATTTTAACAACTATCGTGATGAAAGGTATTGTCCATTATGATGATCAATACTTTTATGTTGATAAAAATGGTAACAATGCAGTCAGCCATTACCATCTGCCTGCCATCGTGACATTTAAAGATGCTTACCCTGTTGTACCTAAGGGCAATAATAACTATCAGGAAGTTGAACGCTTCTCAACTGGACTTGAAGTGCCGCCTGTCTTAAATGCACAGAAGCTGACGACAGTGATCTGGTCCATTATTATTGGGACGATCTTATATGGATTAATTCGTCTCATAACGAGAAGAACTATCTTCTCGATGGTGAAGCCACTTACTAACAAGGTGTCGTTACAGCTGATGGATGAGATTGGTTACCGTTCCGTTATTATCGGCTTCCCGCTCTTTGCTTTAGGAGGACTTTTATTTGCTAGTATCTGGGCACAGATTGCCTGGAGCAGATTCTGGGGCTGGGACCCTAAAGAAGTATGGGCACTTGTTACATTCTTATTCTATGCGGTATTTCTTCACTTAAGACTCGGTCGAGGCTGGGAAGGTAAGAAATCAGCTTGGCTTGCTGTAGTAGGTCTTGCGATTATCTTGTTCAATGTCATCGCTGTTAACTTAATTATTGCTGGTTTACATTCATACGCTTAGGAGGCAGTCCATTTATGAAGGAAAGAATTTTAATCGTTGATGATGAGGATAGAATCAGAAAACTTGCTAAAATGTATCTTGAACGCGAAGGATTCGAAACAGTAGAAGCAGCAGACGGCGAAACAGCAGTGGAACTGGCGCTCAGCCAGAATTTCCATTGTGTCCTGCTGGACATCATGCTGCCAGGCATGGACGGACTGGCAGTCTGCAAGAGAATCCGCGAAGAGAAATCGACACCGGTCATTATGCTGACTGCTAAAGGTGAAGAAAACAATCGTGTTGAAGGCTTTGAAATCGGTGCTGATGATTATATCGTCAAACCTTTCTCGCCTCGTGAAGTCGTCTTACGGGTCAAAGCCATTTTAAGACGTTCACAGTCTTCAATGTTCTTCCAGAATGACGCACATGCGAAAGATCTGATCGTGTTTGATTCACTTGTCATTGATAATGATGCACACCGCGTCACGGCAAACAATCAGGAAGTCAGCTTGACGCCGAAAGAATATGAACTTCTTTTATTCCTTGCTAAGTCACCTGACAAAGTCTTTGATAGAGAGCAGCTGCTGAAAGAAGTCTGGCATTATGAGTTTTACGGTGACCTGAGAACTGTGGACACCCATGTCAAACGTTTACGTGAGAAGCTGAATAAAGTTTCTCCAGAAGCTGCCGAGATGATTCACACAGTCTGGGGCGTCGGCTATAAGTTCGAGGCAAGAGACTGATGCACTATTTAAATAGTATTGTCATAAAACTGTGGTTCACTATCATTTTGATAGTAACGACAGTTTTACTTATATTATCGGTTGCACTCGTCAGTTTCTTCAACTCCTACTTTATCTCTGAGACAGGGAAGACCCTCTATCAGCAGGCGAATAAAATTGAAAGTATTTTGATGAGTCGGCATAACCAGGAAGACGCGATGAACTATGTCATGGAACTTGTTGAGAATCCCGCTGGTCTGATTATCGTTGAAAATAAATCACAGCTGACGGATCGTCATGATGATCTGAAGCAAATCATGATTGATGAGTTTCGTACCAATCCAGATTTTAATGCAGTCTTTGATGAAAACAAACATGTGACTAAAATTATCGATGTCAATTATCAGGATGAGAGACATCGCTACATTCTTCTTGGATTCCCGTCTCAGGCATTTCAGGACAAAGGTGCGATTATTCTCTATCAGGACATTAACTCTATCAGTTCGACACTCCAGTATGTCAGCCTGATTATCTTAATAACGGCTTTAATTTTAATTGTACTGTCAACGATTTTTGCCTTTTTCTTATCCAATAAGATTACGAAGCCGCTGCTCAGACTTAAGGAATCAGCGTTTCAGGTGGCTAAAGGCGAACGCGCCCAGAAAATCAAGACGACATCACGTGATGAAATAGGCGAACTCACTGTTGCATTTAATAAAATGGAGGATGACATCAGAAACAACATCGCTTCCATTGAAACGGAAAGAAATCTGAGAGATAAACTGATCAATGCCATGGCAGATGGTGTACTCAGTTATCATATGGATTTAGATCAACAGCTGATGAATCCGAAAGCAGAGCAGTTTCTTACTTTGATTAGTGAGGATGACAAAATACAGCTCGAACAGTCATTTGAAGAAGTGGTGAAAACTAATGATTCAGAAGTCGTTGAAATCGCGACACTTAATCATTACTTCGTGGTTATCATCTCACCAGTGAGACGTGCAGCTGCAAATAATCAGATAGGCGCAGTTGCTCTGATTCGAGATATGACTGAAGAGCACCGTAATGATGAGATGAAGAAGCGGTTTGTCGCTGATGTGTCGCACGAGCTCAGAACGCCAATTCAGATGCTGCAGGGTTATACGGAAGCGTTACTGGATGATATTGTGGAAACACCGGAAGACCGGAAAGAATTCTTAAATATCATTCTGGATGAGAGCAAACGTTTAAATCGCCTCGTCAATGAACTGCTTAATGTCGCCCGCTACGACGCAGGTGACGTTAAACTGCACCTTGAGGAAATGCCGGTCGATGCGCTGCTTGATAAAGTGAAATCAACGTTTAATCAGTCTCTGACTGATAATAAGCTCAGCCTTATCGTAGATTCTCCGCCAGGACTTGCCTGGTCGCTTGACTATGACAAGATGATTCAGGTTTTAACAAATTTAGTTGATAATGCTGTTCGTTATACACACGAAGGTGATGCGATTCATTTAACCGTGAAAGCAGGAGACGCGCTCACAATCGAAGTCAGCGATTCAGGCGTCGGTATCTCACCGGAACACCTGCCTCATCTTTTTGACCGGTTCTATAAAGTGGATGCCGCAAGAACGAGAGGTAAACATGGAACCGGACTCGGCCTTTTCATCGTTAAGTCCATCATTGAGTCACACGGTGGACATATTACAGTTTCAAGCGAACAGGGTAGAGGGACTACTTTTAAAATTGTGATTCCAAAACATTGATTTAATAAAAAGTTGTGCTAATATATTAAAAGGATGAAAATCCGAAAAAATAAAATAATTCATCTTCGGGGTACGGTGTAATTCCGAACCGGCGGTATAGCCCGCGACCTGCCTTCGGGTGGCTGATTCAGTGTAATTCTGAAGCCGACAGTATAGTCTGGATGGGAGAAGATGGAGCGCAGAGCAAAAAGCTTTGCTTATTTGTGATGCCTCCTTCCTTCAGTTGATGGATGTAAGGAGAAGAATATGTCAAGTATCAACAGAACGAAGAAGCTGATTCTAATCAGCATGCTGAGTGCCATCAGTTTCGTACTGATGTTCTTCAAGTTTCCGCTGCCTTTTATGCCGCCTTACTTAACGATTGATTTCAGTGATGTACCTGCTTTAATCGGTCTGTTTACAGTCGGACCAATCGGCGCAGTCATGATAGAACTCATTAAAAACTTACTCAATTTTGCAGTGAAGCCGGTTGAACCAATCGGTCCTATCGCAAACTTTTTAGCGGGTGCTAGTTTTGTTTTAACAGCTTATTATGCGGGTCGCAGAAATAGATGGGTCGGTTTAATCGCAGCGACGTTAGTCATGATGCTTATTATGAGTCTCATGAATTATTTTATATTGCTGCCTTTATACGGTATGATTACAAACTTAAGTGATATTACTAACAACTTAAAAGCCATTGTATCAGCAAGTATTATTCCGTTTAATATCATTAAAGGACTGATAGTTTCTATCGTCTTTATGCTGATTTTCAGACCGCTGTTACCTGTTATTGAAAAGAGATTTAAATGAAAAAGAAGGAATTCCAGTGGAATTCCTTCTTTTTTATTCGTATTTAAGTGCATCTCCGTCAAATGATTCATCTGCTACTTTAATAGAATCTGTCGGACAGCCTTCAAACGCATCGATCATATCTTCTTCGAGTTCTTCAGGTACTTCCTGAGTTCCTTGGTTATCATCAAGAATAACAAAGGCAATGCCTTCATCATCATAATCATATATATCAGGTGCTGCTGCACCGCAAGCACCACAAGCGATGCATGTATCCATATCTACGATTGTATATTTCCCAGCCAAATGGTTCGCCTCCCTGCTTAAAAATGCTAAACTAGTACATATATATTTTAGAGATTCATGCACTTTTTTTCAACAAAAATTATCTGGAGGCATTGATGGATTCTATTTATCAGCAGGCGAAACAGCGTAAATTCGCAGAGAAGACAGATAAAAGCTTCAATAATATATTGATGGGTTTCAGATCCCATCAGACTTATTTTGACGCGATGATGCAGGGACAGCTTCCTTTTTATAATAGCCGGCCCGAACTTACTGGTGACACGCCTGAAGATATCAGGTTTTATCCCTATTTCTATGATGCTTCGCATATGACATTTCAGGCACTTAGACTGCTGACACAGACGATGGCAGCTCAGTCTTATCAGATCAAAGACTTCTATCCGGTTTCAAATCATCTGTTTATTCAGCATCAGGTTAAAAGCTGGCTGCATTCATATAAGCGTCAACCTAAAGAATACGAAACAGAACTGCTGAGTCTGTATGACAAGATGGCGCAGGAACTTCCTGTATTCACTTACAAGCTGCTACCGGATGCGAAAGGCAACCATTTCTCGATAGAAGAGATCTGCAGAGCATCAGGCTTTGAACAGACAGAATACTCTCTGATGCTGCTACGAGAGCTCAATCTGCTGACTCATCTAATCCATCAGCATGATTATTTTAAAGGCTTATATATCCGGATGCCACTTCACAGTGCCACTGAACAGACTAAAGAATGGATCACTAAAGGAATGGCTCTTGATACAATCGCATTAAAAAGAGGGGTCAAACTTCATACCATTGAAGACCATATCATAGAAATGATCATTAAAGACTATCCGGTAGACGTCAGTCGCTATGTGACAGAAACGGAAATCGCTGAGATACGCTCTCTTTATCATCAGCATCATTATCAGCGGCTTAAACCTTATTTCGAGGAATCTCAGATGGATAGTTACTTTAAAGTCAAGATAGCTCTCTGTCTGATTATGAAAGAAGTGAAACTATGACAACAGAAGAAATTCTGCAGAAAATATATGGCTTCTCAGAGTTACGGCCAAGTCAGAAAGCAGTGATTGAAGCGGTTGAAACAGGCCGTGACGTACTTGCGCTTCTGCCTACGGGAGGAGGGAAATCACTCTGTTATCAGCTTCCTGTAATAGCCTCAAACGGTCGGGCGCTGGTGATCACACCGCTTATTTCATTGATGGAAGACCAGGTGGCTGAGCTGAAACGTTTAAGGCTGAAAGCAGTCTGTATTCACAGCTATCTGGATATTCGGGAGAAACGTCTGATTTTTAGTCAGCTGCAGGACTATCAGTTTATTTTCTGCTCACCGGAATGGCTGGCAACAGACAAAGCACGAGCGACAGTTGCACAGCTGAACCTGACCCACATGGTCATAGACGAAGCACACTGCATTTCTGAGTGGGGATATGACTTCAGGCCGCATTATCTATTGCTTCATGAAGTGATGAAGCCTGGCTGTCAGGTAATCGCCTTGACTGCGACCGCTGATGACAAAATTATTAGAGATATCAGCCAGCTATTACGAAGGGAGCTGTTACTGGTCGATAAACGCGAGGAACGCAGCAATATCTTTTTATCGGTCAAAAATCCAGCAGATAAACTGAAAGAAATCGAGACACTGCTTGACACTTCAGGGCCGACTATTATTTATTTCTCATCTAAGAAGCGCTGTAATGAAGTTCATCAACTGCTTAAGGAGCGCTATAAAGGCATGACCTACCACGCTGATATGACATATGAAGAAAGGATGTCTGTACAGATTGCGTTTCTCAGCGACAGAATTCATTACGTCTGTGCGACCAGTGCGTTTGGTATGGGAATCAATAAAAGTAATGTACGGACAGTGATTCATTACCACGCGCCTAAGTCAACGCTTCAATACATCCAGGAAATTGGACGTGCTGGCCGCGACGGTGAACAAGCACAGGCCATCCTTCTTTATGATGACGAGGACCTTAACCTAAGCTATCGATTGCTGCAGGAAGATCATTTATCTGAATCAGATTTCAATCTTTATATCAACGGCGCGCAATTACCGGAAGAGAAGATGGAACAAATGAGAATTCTTCGTTCGAATTTCACTGATACTGAAGTCTTAAAGGTGCTAAAGAAGGAGTATTTGTCTAAAATAGCGGCGCTTAGAAAAATGGCGGAGTACGGACAGCTGACTGGGTGTCTGAGTCATCAATTATATAATGGAATTAAGCCCTGTAATCACTGCGAGTACTGTCAAGGCCAGAATTTATTCACTTTTGACAAGTATCAGGAAGTTAAAGAGAATGATAACAGAGCGGATTATATAAAATCGTTATTTAAACAAGGCTAGCTCTTTACTATTCGCTTTATAGTTGTCTATAATTAATGGTATATTTAAATAAATTTAAATGAAGTGGGTGTTAAAATGGCTAGAGATAATTTCAAAGACGAGTTCGAAAAAAGTAAGCAACCTGTAGAGAGACAGGAAGAAGTAGGAAATGACGATTTAGTATTTGACGGAGAAGATTTTTCTAATGATACAGATTCAGCTGAATTTCCTAAACGCGGTGTATCAAGACGCAACCGTTCAGCTGATCGTCGACGTCGAGAAGAGTCAGTAGAAGAACCGGCTGACAACATCAAAGGTTCTAAAAAGAAACGCCGTCGTTCAGCCGCTGCAGGCACAGGTGCTGTTGCAGCAGGTGCAGCAGCAGACCATCATATTGAAGAACCAGCGCATACAGGTGAAGTAAAATCAGAAACATTTGTTGCAGGCTCAGGAGAACCAGTTGTCCATCATGAAGAAGAGAGAGAACATGAAGTAGAAGAAAAAGAAAAGAAAAATAGCTGGTTGCCTATTCTGGCAGGATTATTAATTCTGATTCCGATTCTATTCCTGTTATTCATGTTCTTAGGTAATCGTGATAATAAAGATGACCATAATGAAAAAGCAGTGACGACAGAAGAAGCAACTACAGAAAAAGCAACAACAGAAAAAGTAACTGAAGAAAAAACAACTGAGAAAGCAACAACAGAAGTACCTGCAACAGTGGAAGAAACAACAACAGAAGTACCTGCAACAGTGGAAGAAACAACAACAGAAGTACCTGCGACAGTAGAAGAAGCAACGACTGAAAAAACGACTCAAGCGACTACTGAAGCACCAGCAACAACAGAAGCACCTGCAGCGACAGGTGGCGGCACAACGCATACAGTAAACGCTAATGAAAACCTTTATAGAATTGCAATCCGTTATTACGGTAGCGGTACGCCGGCGAATGTCGACAAAATTCGTAAAGCAAATGGCATTTCAGGCAACAATCTGACAGTAGGTCAGGAGCTTGTTATTCCTAAATAAGAAAACATCAAAGGGGATGGATTTATGTATTTAAAAACGATTATGATTCCAAAAGAGAAATGTTATATTGCGAATCCAAATGATTCTGTAAAATCAGTCATTGATAAACTTGAACATCATGGTATAGATGGGATGCCTGTTGTCAGCGAAGGTGTTTATCATGGCACGGTTACTCGTTATAACATTTTCAGACACTATTTCTTCAAGAAAGATACACAGCCTCGTGAAGAATTTATCGAGAAAACTCAGATCAAGGACATTCTGGCTCTTGATGAATACAGCGTGACAGATGATTCGCTGTTTGAAGAATCATTCTTAAGCCTGCAAGATTTCCCGATTCTAAGCATTATTAACAAAAACAATGAGTTTTTAGGCGTAGTGACACGTTTTGATGTCATGGAACAGTTCAAGAGCGCGTTCGGTATGAACCAGTCTGGTACCCGAATTGCCATTACATCAATTGATGCAGAAGGTCGTATTAAACGTCTGGCACAGGCGCTGCAAAAATACAAACTCAATGCTATTTCTTTCGTGACGTTTGATGAAACAGACAAAATGCATCGACGAATGATTGTAAAAGTAGACGATAGAAATCAAAAAGATGTAGAAAAATTTACGAAGTATCTGGCTAAAAATGGATTTAAAGTGCTGGATGTTCAACAAGACTAACAGAGGGGCTCATATGAGCTCCTTTTTTTGAGAAAGGTGATCATTGTGCGTTATATAGAAAGTATTATTATTGGTGCAGGTCCTTGTGGTCTTTCTGCGGCAATTGAACAGAACCGTCAAGGAATAGAGACTCTGATTATAGAAAAAGGGAATGTAGTAGAAGCCATCTATAATTACCCGACACACCAGACATTCTTCTCGTCGAGTGACAAGCTCGGTATCGGTGACGTACCGTTTATCGTGGAAGAGCATAAACCACGTAGAAACCAGGCGCTCGTCTATTACCGAGAAGTGGTGAAACATCACAACCTTAATATCAATACACGTGAAGAAGTACTGTCGGTGACGAAAGAAGATGATACATTCACAGTGAAAACTTCTAAAGACAATTACACATGCACCTATTTAACAGTGGCGACCGGCTACTACGGGCAGCATAATAAACTCGATGTACCTGGTGCAGAGCTAGAGAAAGTTCATCATTATTTTAAGGAGGCACATCCTTTCTTCGATAAGAAAGTCCTGATTATCGGTGGGAAAAATTCAGCAGTGGATGCTGCCATAGAACTGGAGAAAGCGGGAGCTGACGTTACCGTTATTTATCGTGGCAGCGAATACTCCAAAAGTGTTAAACCTTGGATTCTGCCTATCTTTGACGGGCTGGTCAGAAGTGAGAAGATCAAGATGTATTTCAATGCAAACTTAAACGAAATCACTGAAGATACCGTTACATTTAGTGTGGACGGTGTGGCTCAGACGATTCAGAATGATGATGTATTCGCAATGATCGGCTATCATCCTGATTATGATTTCCTTCAGGCGATGGGGATGGAACTTGTGACCAATGAATACGGTACAGCACCAAAATACCATGCTGAGACGATGGAGACGAATATCAGCAATCTTTATATCGCAGGGGTTATCGCAGCAGGCAATGATGCCAATTCCATTTTCATTGAAAATGGAAAGTTTCATGGCGGCTTGATCGCAGAGGATATCAAAAATAAAAAAGAGGCATAAGCCTCTTTTTTATTTGCGGAAATAAGTATTTAAATCTTCTTTTTTAAGATGGTTGCTTAATCCGACTATCAGTTTCAGTCTTGCCTTCTGGCCATTTAAACCATTCGAGAAGATAACGCCCTTCTTCTCCAGTTCATAGCCGCCACCCTCGTAGTCATAGTTATTGCTGACGATACCGTTGAAACAACGGGAGACAAGCACGACAGGGATGTCTGCTGCTAAAAGCTGATCCAGGCCGGCAAGCGACGACGGAGGCAGATTGCCCTGTCCTAAAGCTTCGATGACCACCCCGTCATAATCATGGGTCATAAAGAACTCCAGCAGTTCAGCGTCTAAATCACTATGAGCTGTAATCAGGCCGACTTTGACTGTTTCATCTACTTTGACGAGTGGACGATTGACAACAGGCAGGTGATGATAATAAATCGTATTCTTGGTGATGATGCCAAGTGGTCCATAGTTCGGACTCTGGAATGTACTTGTATTAGATGTATGTGTTTTAGTGACGTTCATGGCACTATGGATTTCATCGTTGAAGACGACAAGCACTCCTTTGCCTTTGGACTGTTCATCACAGGCCGTTCTGATTGCGGCGATATAGTTGTAGAGTCCATCTGTACCGATTTCATTGGATGAACGCATAGCGCCCGTCAGAATGACTGGAATACTGACATTCAGCGTTAAGTCCAGGAAAAAGGCTGTTTCCTCAAGTGTATCAGTACCGTGCGTGATAACGATGCCTTCATAATTATCTGTATTGATCTGCTCGATGATCAGTTTTCTGAGCGTATTCATATGATGGAGAGTCATATGCGGAGAAGGGACCTGGAATGGATTCAGTTCAGTGATATCTGCAAGAGATTCAACAGATGCGAGACCTGAAACAGGATTGATTTCATTGGTGATGACCTGTCCATCTGAATTCTCAGACATGCTGATAGTGCCACCGGTATGTATAACGAGAAGTTTTTTCATATGTGCCTCCTTTATCCTTCTATGATAAAATATTAATGATAAAACAACAAGGCAGGTAAGAATGATGAAAAAAATTAATATTGCGATAGATGGACCAGCAGCAGCAGGTAAAAGTACGATTGCTAAAAAAGTAGCAGCTGCACTCGATATGGTTTATGTAGATACAGGTGCCATGTACCGCGCCATTACATTAGCTTACTTAAAATCAGATGACAAAGATTTTGAGCGTTTGTTGCAGGATATTGACATACGCCTTGTAGCAGATAACGGGCAGCGTGTACTGCTCTCCGGTGAAGATATCACAGAACGTATTCGTGAAAATGATATTACAGAGAATGTCTCTTATGTCGCTAGTCAGGGTGCTGTACGCAGCTTTTTAGTGGAACTGCAGCAGCAGATGACACGCGATAAAGGGGTCGTCATGGATGGCCGTGATATCGGGACGACTGTTATTCCGGATGCAGAGCTGAAGATCTATATGGTCGCGTCTGTTGAAGAACGAGCGAACAGAAGACAGCTTGATAACGAAGCTCGTGGCATTGAAAGTACAGTAGAACAACTCAAAGAAGATATTGCTCATCGCGATCATCTGGATATGACAAGAGAGATCTCACCGCTTACTCAGGCAGGAGATGCAATTGAAATAGACACGACAGGACGTTCTATTGAAGACGTAACGGCAATTATTTTAAAACTTGCGTCAGATAAATTGGAATAAAGACGATTTTCTTGACTTTTTTAGGGTAATATAAGAACGTTAGATAAAGAGCTTTTATATTTTAGGAGGATAAGACTATGACAGAAGAATTCAACGAAAACATGATTACAGAAATTCAAGAAGGCGATAAAGTTAAAGGTACGGTTCAAAAGATCGAAGATAAACACGTGATCGTATTCATTGAAGGTGCTAAATTTGACGGAATTATTCCGATCAGCCAGTTAACAAGTCTTCATATCGATAAAGCAGAAGAAGCTGTTTCTGTTGGAGATGAAATTGAAGCATTCGTAACGAAGATTGAAGATAAAGAAGAGGATGGTCATTACATCCTGTCTAAACGTCAATTAGATGAATCACAATCTTTCGAGAGCCTGAAAGAAAAATTCGAAAATAACGAAACAATCGAAGCTGAAGTTAAAGAAGTCGTTAAGGGCGGTTTAGTAGTAGATGTCGGCCTTCGTGGTTTCATCCCTGCTTCTCTTATTTCAACAGAATACATCGAAGACTTCTCTGATTATCAAGGTCGCCAGTTAACACTTAAAATTGAAGAGCTTGATCAGGAGAAAAATCGTGTGATTTTAAATCACCGTGCAATCGAAGAAGAAGAAAACAAAGCGAAACGTGCTGAAACACTTCAAAACCTTGAAGTAGGTTCAATTGTTGACGGTAAAGTCGCACGTATCACAAGCTTCGGTGCTTTCGTTAACATCGGTGGTGTAGACGGATTAGTCCACATCTCACAAATCACTCATGACCGTCTTGAGAAAGTAGAAGACGCGCTTGAAATCGGTCAGGAAGTTAAAGTTAAAATCTTAGACATCAACAAACAAGATGAGCGTATCGCTTTATCTATTAAAGCAACTGAAGAGCAAGGTCAAGACTTTGACGCTTCATATTTAGATACAAGCTCAAACGACGATGCACCAACACTTGGTGACGTTTTCGCTGATAAATTCAAAGACTTAAAATTATAAGATTGACTCTTAAAGTAACGCTTCGGCGTTACTTTTTTTGATTATGAGAAAAAATCAAGGTGTGTTAAAATAGGAAAGATCATATATTGAGAGGAAGAAAAAAGTGACTAAACCAACTATAGCAATCGTCGGCCGCGCAAATGTCGGTAAATCGACGATATTTAATAGAATTATTGGAGAACGGGTATCAATCGTTGAAGATACACCGGGTGTGACGCGTGACCGTATTTATTCAAGCGGCGAATGGCTGACACATGAATTTAACATCATCGATACAGGTGGGATTGAGCTGGGTGATGAGCCATTTCAGGAACAGATTCGTGCACAGGCGGAAATCGCCATTGACGAAGCAGATGTCATTATTTTTATGGTGAATGGGCGCGATGGTATTACGAATGAAGATGATTTCGTCGCGAAGCTGCTGTTTAAATCCAGCAAGCCTGTTGTGCTTGCGGTCAACAAAATTGATAATCCAGAGATGCGTGCTGATATTTATGAATTCTATTCACTCGGATTCGGCGATCCATTCCCGATTTCAGGCTCACATGGTCTCGGTATCGGTGACCTTCTGGACGAAGCAAGTAAGCATTTCCCTGAAGAAGCAGAAGATGAATATGATGACAATGTCATCAAGTTCAGTCTGATCGGCCGTCCAAACGTCGGCAAATCAAGCTTGATCAACAGTATTTTAGGTGAAGAACGTGTTATCGTGTCGAATATTGCGGGTACGACGCGTGATGCCATTGATACGGTATACAGCTATGATGACCAGGACTATGTCATGATTGATACTGCAGGTATGCGTAAAAAGGGCAAGGTCTATGAATCAACAGAGCGCTATTCAGTACTGCGCGCCTTACGTGCTATTGAACGTTCAAATGTAGTGCTCGTAGTCATTGATGCAGAAGAAGGTATTATTGAGCAGGATAAGAAGATCGCTGGTTATGCTCATGAAGCAGGTAAAGCAGTCATCATCGTTGTCAATAAATGGGATACTGTTGAGAAAGACTCTAAGACGATGAAGAAATTTGAAGACAATATCCGTGCGCACTTCCAGTTCCTTGATTATGCGCCGATCGCATTTGTTTCAGCACTGAAAGATCAACGTCTGAAAACACTGTTCCCGCTGATCAATATGGCGAGTGAGAACCATAAGAAACGTGTTCAGAGCAGTACGCTTAATGAAGTCATCACAGATGCGGTGGCAATGAATCCGACACCGACTGATAACGGCAGCCGTCTGAATATTTTCTATACGACGCAAGTTGCGATTGAGCCGCCGACATTTGTGGTCTTTGTCAATGATGTAGAAATGATGCATTTCTCATATCAGCGTTTCCTGGAAAACAGAATTCGTGATGCGTTTGGATTTGAAGGGACGCCTATTCATCTGATTACTCGAAAACGTAACTAGGAGGTTATTTCATGACAGCAATTACGGTACTAGGGACTGGAAGCTGGGGCACAGCGCTTGCAAATGTGCTTCTGGACAATCATCATGATGTCCTGATGTGGGGCAGAGATGACAAAACCATTAAAGCACTGACAGAAGAAAAGATGAATCCAGGCTATTTACCGGGTATACGTTTAAATGATGGCATGAAAGCTACGACTGACTTAAGTGCTGCGCTTGCACATGCCACTATTTTAATAGCAGCTGTACCGACAAAAGCGATGCGTGATGTCTGTCAGCAGGTCAATGCAATTGTGCGTGACAAGAAAACGGTCATACACGTCTCAAAAGGTCTGGAACCAAAGACTTTCAAGCGGATTTCTGAAATTATTGAAGAAGAGATCGATGCAGATAAACTGCAGGGTGTGGGAGTACTTAGTGGTCCGAGTCATGCCGAAGAAGTGGCGACACGCCAGCCGACTACTGTCGCGATAGCTTCATCAGATGATAGTATTAGAAAGCTCGGTCAGGATTTATTCATGTGTGATTATTTTAGAGTGTATACGAATGATGATCTGGTCGGAGTTGAAATAGGCGGTGCACTTAAAAATATCATCGCGCTTGCTGCGGGTCTGAGTGACGGTATAGGTTACGGAGATAATGCTAAAGCAGCTCTTATGACCAGGGGACTCGCTGAAATTACCCGTCTTGGCGTCAAGATGGGTGCTGATCCGATGACTTATCTCGGTATGGCAGGTCTCGGTGACTTAATTGTGACTTGTACATCTGTCCATTCGCGTAACTGGCGCTGTGGTGAAATGCTGGGTAAAGGTAAGTCGCTCGAAGAAGCACTTGATCAGATGGGCATGGTTGTAGAAGGTGTCAGAACCACTCAGGCGGCATACGAGATGGCTGCTGCCTATGAAGTAGACATGCCGATTACCGGTGCGCTTTATGATGTACTGTTTAACAAAGGTCCAGTGGAAGAAAACGTCAGAGCACTGATGAGCCGTCAAAAAACAAATGAATAGGTGAAATAAATGTTTAATATTACAAGAATGGATTTAATGTGGGTCTCTTTTTATTCATTAGGACTCATGATGCTGGCTATGGTGCTGATATATTTAGCACGTTTTAAAGTGAAGAATAGAGCGTTATCAATTACGCTTTCTATTCTGGCATATGGTTCACTGCTTCTCAGTGGGCTGCTGATGATTATTGTCTTAGGTGGCTCCAGTCATGCTTAAACGAGTGCTGATGTTAGTGGTTCCAGTCTTCTTTCTATCAGGATGTTTCTATCCAAATGTCGAGAAAGCGGAGAATCAGGTCGCGCCTTTGGACCAGCTCAATATGGTACAGACGGCAGTTGATCAGTACCGACAGGATAACAGTGGTCTATTGCCTTTAAAGGACCGTGACCAGTCTTATGACCAGTATGTTAAGCATCCTGTTGACTTCGGTAAACTCCAGCCTCGTTATATATCAGAACTGCCTGGCTCATCCTTTGAAAAAGGTGGTTATTATCAATATGTCATGATGGACGTGGACAAAAATCCGACAGTGAAACTTGTCGATCTTCGCAATGCTGAAGTGCTAAAAGACTTAAGAATCAGGTTGAATATTCAGGATAGAACACTCGCACTTGATAAAAAAGTAGGACCGAATGTCTATAAGATTGCTTACAAAAAGTATGGCCTGGATGAGTATCCGACTGTCAACAGTCCTTATAGTGGTGAGGCGCTTCCTGTTTATATCAACGGCGGCAATGACTTTATCATTGATTACACGCAGGATTTAGGTAAAGTCATCAGCGAGAAAAAGCTGAAGTTAAAGCAGGGAGAAGACATTCGTTACATTTTATACAAAGACTCACCTATACTGCCGGCATACAGTGTGCCTTATACGGTGAACGAGAAAAACGAACCTATCTTTAAATCGAACGCTAATCCTGATAAAAAATGATGAAACAGGACATAAAACGTTGCAGTATCAACGTTTTGTGTGTTAAAGTCATAACAGAATGATATTCATTTATCATTACATAACCTTAGGGGAGGTGAATTGACATGAATAAAACAGACTTAATCAATGCAGTTTCTGAGAGTGCTAACTTAACTAAAAAAGAAGCAGGTCTTGCTGTTGATGCTGTTTTTGAATCAATTCAAAAATCTTTATCAAACGGAGATAAGGTTCAACTGATTGGTTTCGGTAACTTTGAAGTTCGTGAACGTGCTGCTCGTAAGGGTCGTAACCCACAAACTGGTAAAGAAATCGATATTCCTGCAAGCAAAGTTCCTGCATTCAAAGCAGGTAAAGCATTAAAAGACGCAGTGAAATAATGAGATTTAAAAGAAAGCCCTGTATCAGGGCTTTTTTTCTTGAGTTTTTTTCTTTATTAGCGCCTGTTTTAAGTTATAATGGAGTATAACGTTTGGGAGGCTGCAGGATGGATTTTTACACACAGTACAAAGAGGACAACTTAAAACTGGAAAGACGCTATCCTCTCTATCGCTGTCCGGCAGCGAATGCTGATCTCGTCAGTATTCTGACTCGACTTTCCATCGCAGACAATATCAAGAAAAGTATACTGGCTATTGATTCTGCAATGCGACTCGGTAGAAAAGTAGACAATCATAATAAAGCACATACCATACTCGCAACTGATCTGCTGAGTGCACAGTTTTATCATTATAACGCTGAACATTTTGATCAGACCACTTTCAGAAAACTGACGGAATGTGTGAAACGCTATAATCTTCTGATGTCGGCTTATGACACGTCACAGGATGATGCGTTAATACCTGAAATAGAAGCTGTATTTGTTCTGCCTTTTGTTTCAATAGATGATCCAACTGTCCAGCAGCTGATCAATCACTCTGAACTCTATACTAAATAAAGTAGGTGCCCTATGACTAACAATGAAATGCCTCGCACACCAGAAGAGAAAACAGAACTCGTTCATGGTGTCTTTGAAAATATATCAACTCGTTATGACCGTCTTAACGATATCATCAGTTTTAACCAGCATAAGCGCTGGAGAAAAAAAGTAATGAAACGTATGCAGGTTAGTCGCGGTGCACAGGCACTTGATGTCTGCTGCGGAACTGCAGACTGGACGATTCAGCTTGCTCAGGCAGTCGGCAAATCAGGACACGTGACTGGACTTGACTTCAGTGCCAATATGCTTGAAGTTGGCAAACAGAAGACAGCTGCTTACGATAATGTGAATCTTGTGCTCGGTAATGCGATGGAACTGCCATTTGAAGATAATACGTTTGATTACGTGACAATCGGTTTCGGTCTGCGGAATGTGCCTGACTATTCAAAGGCGATTGAAGAGATGTACCGTGTCCTAAAACCCGGTGGTATGGTCGTATGTCTGGAAACGAGTCAGCCGACACTGCCAGGATTTAAACAAGGTTATGAAGCGTATTTCAAATATGTGATGCCGCAGTTTGGTAAAGTTTTTGCTAAGTCGATGAAAGAATACAGCTGGTTACAGCAATCAGCTTTTAATTTCCCGGATCGCTACGCTCTGGCAAAATTATTTGCAGCGGCAGGATTTGAGAAAGTTGAATTTAAAGGTTTCACAGGAGGCGTGAGCGCTATGCATCTCGCCTATAAACCACAATAAGGATGAGCTTATATGTTAAAGGGGCAAATTAAAGAGGTTGAAGCGATTATTAATGACATCGTCAGCCGGGATGAATCGAGAATCAATGCGGCAAGCGCGCATATCCTGTCATCAGGCGGCAAGAGAATACGTCCTTATTTTGTCCTGCTGTCAGGTAGTTTCGGTCAAAATCGACATGTTGAACTGATTAAGACAGCTGCTGCACTTGAAATCGTGCATATGGCAAGTCTTGTTCATGATGACTATATTGATAATAGCTCTAAAAGACGGGGAAAAGATGCGATTCATGAAGTGTGGGATGGCCAGACTTCTGTCCAGACAGGTCATTACCTGCTTGCTTCTGCACTGCAGCTTATCTCTGATATAGACAACACTGATTTTCATCAGTACTTCTCAGATATCATACTCGAAGTGTGTTACGGAGAGTTTGATCAGTTATATGACCGCTATGATTCAGCCGTCAGTCTGACAGAATATTTGAGACGGATTAATCGTAAGACAGCTGTTCTGATAGAGGCAAGCTGTAAATTAGGTGCGATGAGTACAGACACCGATGCACAGACCGTCTTCCATCTAGCTAAATTTGGTCACTTTATGGGCATGAGCTATCAGATTATTGATGACATACTTGATTACACCAGCTCTGAAGAGGTGCTCGGTAAACCTGTGGGCAGCGACATCAGGAATGGTCATGTGACATTGCCGTTGATGTTCGCAGCTGAAGACGCTGCAGTCAAAAAAGAACTGAACCGTTTGTCAGCAGGTCAGACTGATGAATATTTCAATCAGCTGATTGACTATGTTAAGAAGAAGGGAATAGAGCCTGCTTCTACTGTCAGTAGAAAATATGCTGAAAAAGCAAAGTTTCATTTACTTCAGTTACCTGAGAGTGATGACCGTCAGCAGATGGAAGAACTGCTCGCTAAAATGACAAAAAGAATATTTTGATAATTGAAAGAAATCGTTTTCAATGGTACACTATCTATGGTTTTATAAAAAAACAAAGGGTGGGTATTTTTCATGGAAAGAACTTTTTTAATGATTAAACCAGACGGCGTCGGTCGTAACTTAATCGGACCAATTGTCAGCCGTATCGAAAACAAAGGACTTAAAATTGTAGGTGCTAAATTAATGACTGTGTCAGAAGACTTAGCTAAAACGCACTACGGCGAACATAGCGAGCGTCCTTTCTTTGGTGAACTGGTTGAGTTCATCACTTCTGGACCGGTTTTCGCGATGGTGCTTGAAGGGGAAAACGTTGTTGAAATCGGCCGTACTTTAGTCGGTAAAACGAATCCGGCAGAATCAGCTCCTGGCACAATCCGTGGAGATTACGGTATGACAGTGGGTAAAAATATTATCCATGGTTCAGACTCAGTGGCTTCTGCAGAGAAAGAAATCGCACTCTGGTTTAAAGAAGACGAAATTATTGATTATTCATTAGTAAATGCAGCCTGGGTTTACTAATTTAAAAGTCGTGTCAGTGATGACACGGCTTTTTTTGTGCTAAAATATAGTTATTTACAGGAGGAAGATTATGTTGCGATTTTTGACAGCAGGTGAGTCTCATGGACCGCAGCTCACCGTTATTATAGAAGGATTACCGGCTGGTCTTGAACTGACAGGAGACGCCATCACTCAGGAGCTGTTTAAACGTCAAGGTGGTTACGGCCGTGGTCGACGTATGCAGATTGAGAAGGATACCGTTGAAATTATGTCGGGTGTCAGACATGGTTTAACACTGGGCAGTCCGGTCACACTGATTGTTAAAAATGACGACCACAAGCACTGGCTGAATATTATGGGCGTTGAACCGATTGAACAGAGCGCGCAAGAAGAAATGAAACGTGTCATCACTAAGCCGAGACCAGGACATGCTGATCTTGTCGGCGGTATGAAATATAACCACCGTGATCTGCGAAATGTACTGGAGCGTTCAAGTGCCAGAGAGACTGCTGCTCGTGTAGCAGTGGGAGCGGTCTGTAAGATCTTACTTCAGCAGCTGGATATCGAAATTTTCAGTCGCGTGAAATCAATTGGCGGAGTCAGAGATGAGGGCACTTATTCTATCGAGCAAATTAAAAGTAAAAATGATTCCAACGATGTCAGAGTAATCAATGATGCTCTCGCTCAGGGCATGCGTGACCGTATAGATGCGGCTAAAAAAGCGGGTGACTCTCTCGGCGGTGAAGTAGAGGTTACAGTCGTGAATGCACCCCCTGGACTTGGCAGCTATGTTCACTTTGACCGTAAACTGGACGGTCGCATCGCACAAAGCGTCATCAGCATCAATGCGTTTAAAGGCGTGTCATTTGGAGAAGGATTTAAGATGGCAGATATGCCAGGCAGCGAAGTTCAGGATGCTATTATGTTTGATGAACATGGATACTCAAGATTATCCAATCATCTGGGTGGACTAGAAGGCGGCATGACGAACGGGATGCCTATTGTAGTCAATGCGGTAATGAAGCCGATTCCCACGCTTTATAAGCCGCTCCAGTCAGTTGATATTGAAACGAAAGAAAGCTATCAGGCAAGTATAGAGCGTTCTGACAGCTGTGCGGTGCCGGCTGCATCGATTGTCTGTGAACATGCTGTCGCGTATGAAATTGCTCGAGCTGTTTTAGAAGAATTCCAGTCGAACTATATGGAACAGTTAACCGAGCAGATAACAGCACATAGAGAAAGAGTGAGACAATTTTAATGGAACTCTCTACACATTATGCGTCTGACAATTACAAAGTTAATGTCGAACATGGCGCGCTTAAGAAACTAGATACGTCCTCTTACGATAAAGTCATCGCTATTATCGATGATCAAGTTCTGGCATTGCACCGGGAACGTCTTGAATGCATCACTTCTCTATCAACCGTCTATCAAGTAACAGCAGGGGAAAAGTTAAAAACGCTGACTGAATACAGTAAGACGATTAATGAGATTATTGAAAATGGCGTGACGAGGAAATCCGTCATTGTGGCTATCGGTGGGGGCAGTGTCGGAGATTTCGCCGGCTTTATTGCAGCTACTATTCTGAGAGGCATTGATTTTATTCAAGTACCGACCACTATTCTGGCTCATGATTCCGCTATTGGCGGCAAAGTCGGTATCAATGCCGAGAGCGGCAAAAATCTGATCGGTGCATTTAAGCGACCGAAAGCCGTCGTATACGATCTTGATTTTTTAACAACCTTACCTGACGCGGAAAAGCTGAGCGGGTTTGGAGAAATCATCAAACATGCCTTACTTGATTCACCGGAGACGGTACAATTGCTGCAGCAGGACTTTGCTGATAAAAGTAAGCTCGCTGACTTAGATTCCATCGATTACTGGCTGATAAAAGGTATGGCGCAGAAACTGAAAGTAGTAGAGGCAGATGAACATGAAGCGGGGCTCAGAAAAGTACTGAACCTTGGCCATACGTTTGGTCATGCAGTGGAATTCACGCATCACATTCCGCATGGCCAGGCAGTGATGCATGGTCTTCTGCTGACAGCTCTTCTGTCAGATATGGATATCAGACCGTTAAAAGACTGGTTCAGACGTCTAGGATTGACGCCTGTTCGTTACCTGCCATTTGAAAACTATTATCAGCTGATGCTGAAGGATAAAAAAAATCAGGACGGTACTATCCAGTTTGTTTTGATGGATCAGCGTATACAAGCCATTTCAAAAGAACGATTACTTCATGCATTTAATCAGTTAGGAGCATACGATGCATATTAATTTGACTGGACCTCTTAAAGGTCAGACACATGTGCCCGGCGATAAATCGATGACCCATCGCGCTGTTATTTTCAGCTCTATTGCGGCGGGTCGCTCTATCATTGAAGGCGCACTGCTGGGAGAAGATTGTATGAGTACAATCAATATTTTCAGGCAGTTAGGCGTTACGATTGAAATTTCGGGAAACACAGTGACGGTTGATTCGCCAGGATTTAAGCAATTTACTGAACCTTCACAAGTGCTGGACACCGGTAATTCAGGCACAACGACAAGACTACTGGCAGGTCTTCTGACCGGTCTGCCGTTTCGGACAGTACTGTCAGGCGATGCTTCTATTGGACGTCGACCGATGAAACGTGTCATTGCACCTCTTAAAGAGATGAACGCGCAAATTTCAGGCAGCTATCATGACACCAGAACGCCTCTCATCATTGAACCTGCAGATATTACAGGTATTCATTATGCGATGCCGGTTGCAAGTGCTCAAGTAAAGTCAGCTATACTCTTGGCGGGGCTGCATGCGGCAGGTGACGTGACCATCATTGAAAAGACTGCTTCCAGAAATCATACAGAAACCATGCTGCCCTTATACGGGGTAGAGCTTGAAACGGGAGAAACAATTAAACTACCAGCACGAGGTATTGAACATTTAAAGCCTTTTGATTTTAAAGTACCGGGTGATATCTCCTCAGCTGCCTTTTTGATGGTAGCAGCCCTTATTACTCCAGGTAGTGCAGTCACATTGCACCGCGTAGGCGTCAATCCGACAAGAGACGGTATTATTGAAGTCATCAAGCTGATGGGAGGCGATATCAGTGTTATCGATCAGACTGATGAAGGCGAACCGGTCGCGATGATTGAAGTACGCTATACGCCTGACCTTAAACCTGTCACACTTGAAGGCGATCTGATTCCACGTTTAATAGATGAAGTTCCGATTATCGCCTTACTCATGACACAGGCGAACGGTACAAGTGTCATTCGTGACGCCGAAGAACTGAAGGTAAAAGAGACGAACCGGATTGATACAGTGGTGAGCGAACTGAACAGACTAGGGTTTAATCTGTCGGCAACACCTGACGGGATGGAAATAGCACCAGGCAGAGAACAGGTGACGACGCGTGTCGATAGTCATGGTGATCATCGCATCGGCATGATGCTGGCCGTTGCCACCCTCATAACAGGTGAAGTAGAGATAGCTGATTTTGATAGTATCAATGTCTCTTTCCCTGGCTTTATGAAACAATTCGAGCAATTAGGAGTGAAAGAATGAATATATATGAACTGATTGATCAGATTCATCTGCAACATATTGAGAACCTGGACGACAATGTAAATCGTGCACTTGGTTCTGATGACCATGATGCCTTATTTATATTAGGAGAAACGCTTTATCAATATGGTCTTGTACCACAGGGTCTTAAAGTATTTGAACAGCTTTATCTGCTTTATCCGGATGAACAGGAACTGCTCGTCTACTATATAGAAGGATTAGTGGATGAAAACGATCTTGATAAAGCTCTTACAGTTCTGCACCAGTCGCCACTGACAACAGAACGTCTGCTGCTTGAAGCGGACCTCTATCAGCAGCAGGATATGCTTGAAGTGGCACTGCAGAAGCTGCGACAAGCAGAAGAACTTGCACCGGACGATTTAATCGTGTCATTTGCGCTCGGGGAGCTGCTTTACTATGATGGTGAGTATTTACAGGCCGCGCGCCGTTATGAACAGCTGTTATCAGCAGGTGAGACACATATTAACCGTGTCAATCTGACAAGCCGGTTAGCTGACTGCATGCTTCAGGCAGGTAACTACGAGGATGCTGAAAGCTATTATCAGTCGCTGAATGAAGAAGATATGACAAGTGACGATTTCTTTAAAAAAGCACTGGCACTTGAGAAAAATGATCACCTGCAGGATGCCGTGCAGGAGCTGACCACTTTAATAGACAAAGATCCTGACTATATGCAGGCTTATCTAGTTCTTGTCAACTTGCTTGAAGCGGAGCGCAGGTACGATGAAGCGATACTAGTCGGTAAAAAAGGGCTTCTGATCAATGAGTTCTTCAAAGAACTGATGGTGGATACTGCACGCATTATGTTAAGACAGAAAGATACAGAGGGTGAGCAGCTGCTGATTCAGGCACTGACCATTGATCCTTCTTATACAGAAGCGTCATTGCTGCTTGCAGATTATTATAAAGAAGAAGAAAAGTTTGAAGAGATGATTCAGCTCTTTTCAATGATTGATGAAGAAGAAATGGATCCAGTCGTTAAATGGACGCTTGCATACAGTTATCAGCAGCTGGAACGATACAAAGAAGCTCAGCATTTCTTCGAGGACGTGTATCCGGATCTGCAGGAAAATATAGATTATTTAAACGAGTATTACAGCTATCTTCTTGAAATCGGCCAGCAGGCTGACAAAGTAGAACAGCAGCTGATTAAACTAGATCCGAACTTTGAGCCTTATGGTCACTGATTTAGTAGAAGAACGTCGCGGTCTGCTCAAATATATTCTCTTTCAATATCATATTAGAAATAAAGAGACAGTCTGGGTGCTTAACTATCTGAAAGATCATCCTGTCATGGAGTACTGCCGGTTCAGTGCACCAGAGGAAGGACAGAATGGTCTGACACTAACATCAAGCTTTCAGCTGCTCTTCAACTACGACAATATGATATTGACGGAACCGGATGTCATCTTTAACCTTCTGAACCAAATCGAACAGCCATTTTATCTGTATATCACATTCAGAGATGATAAGATTAATCAGATGTATGAATACGAGTGGCTGCTTGAACAGATGGAGAAACAGCAGCTGCCAGACGAAGTGATCTTAACCGCCAGGATGAAAAGACAGATGACAGCGATGGTCGAAACAAGAATTGATTTAGCGCTGATCATGAATGAGAGATCAAATTTTGATTATTACAGCAAGCTACTTAAGAAACTGAAGGAGCGTTAACATGTTATTCAATCATCAGGACTTAAAGGATATTAAGCACCAGCTCGAATATATTGATACAGCTATTATTCCTGTTATCGATGTGGATTATAGAAACCAGCTTCTGAATATCGTTGATAGCTACGAAGTGATTCAGATGATGACCTTATCAGTTGAAAATCAGTTTAAAGGCAGAGTCCTGCTTGTTCCGCCTGTACAAGTGCAGGAGGATTATACACTTGCGACTGTGATTGGTGAACAATTAAAAAGCTATGGTATGAGAAATATCCTTTTTGTGACACCTTCACATTCTCGATTTGAAACTGCTGAGACACAGTTCAAAGTGAATGTATTTCCACTTGCTTCAATGGATGCTGACATGCGTGAAGAAATGATTGAACCACAAGTCAAAAACTTGATGAGAACGATTATTTCAATGTGGAATAAGTAATTAAATTTTCATGACATATTTCCGACATTTTATTGACCATCCTAATTTATTAGGCTAAAATTGATATGTCCTAGTATATTTTTGAATTAACAAAGCATTAGAGGGGGGAAAACTAAATGAGCCAACGTGTCACAAGACGCCAATTTTTAAACTATTCCCTGATGGGAGTTGGATCATTTATGGCTGCTGGTATCGCTTTACCATTAGGTCGTTTTGCGCTGGATCCAGTCTTCAAGAGTGGAGCGGCTGGAAATATGATTACAACAAGTGTCAAAGTCTCTGAAATCAAAGAAGAACCAACTAAGGTTGATTTTAAATTTGAACAGAAAGACGCTTGGTATACAAGTGAAGTTACTGAATTCGCTTGGGTTTATAAAGACGGCGAAAACATTGTTGCACTTTCACCGACTTGTAAACACTTAGGTTGTACGGTTAACTGGAATGGTGATGCGAGCAATCCGAATCAATTCTTCTGTCCTTGTCATAACGGTCGTTACGAGAAGAACGGTAAGAATATTCCAGGTACACCACCACTTGCACCACTTGATCAGTATGAAACAGGCGAAAAAGGCGGAATGCTGACGATCGGTAAAAAGCATCCGAATGAGTTAGCGAAATAGGAGGGTAATTAAATGATCGAGAAAATCTATGACTGGGTCGATGATCGACTTGATGTAACACCCATCTGGCGAGATATTGCGGATCATGAGGTGCCTGAGCATGTCAACCCTGCTTATCACTTTTCTGCATTCGTCTACTGCTTCGGTGGTTTAACATTCTTCATCACAGTAATCCAAGTATTATCAGGTATGTTCTTAACTATGTATTACGTACCCGATATCGTCAATGCATGGAAATCAGTTTACTATTTACAGCATGACGTAGCAGCGGGTGTTATCGTTCGTGGTATGCACCACTGGGGTGCGAGTATCGTTGTGGTTATGATGTTCCTGCATACACTTCGTGTATTCTTTACAGGTTCATACAAACAGCCTCGAGAATTAAACTGGGTTGTCGGCGTATTAATCTTTATTATTATGGTTGGTTTAAGTTTCACTGGTTACTTATTACCATGGGATATGAAAGCTTTATTCGGTACTAAAGTAGGTCTTCAGATTGCAGAATCTGTACCATTCATCGGAGGATGGGTGAAGACGTTGCTTGCCGGTGACGCACAGATTGTCGGTGCTCAGACGTTAACACGTTTCTTCGCGATTCACGTGTTCTTCTTACCTGCATGTTTATTCGCGTTATTAGCGGCTCACTTTATTATGATTCGTAAACAAGGTATTTCTGGTCCATTATAAACCGAATATAAAAGGAGGTAATGAGAGATGCATCGCGGTAAAGGGATGACATTTGTTGGTGATTCACGTATTAAAAAATACGAGAAAGCCAAATTAAACAGAGATTATTCAGAATTTCCGGGTAAAACAGAAAGTTTCTGGCCCGACTTCTTACTGAAAGAATGGATGACAGGTGCGGTTTTCTTAATCGCATTCTTATGCTTAACTGTTGCGCATCCAGCGCCGCTTGAGCGTGTAGCTGATCCTTCTGATACAGGGTATACACCACTTCCTGACTGGTATTTCTTATTCTTATACCAGATCTTAAAATACACTTACGCTTCTGGTCCGTTCAACACGTTCGGTGCTATCGTCTTACCAGGTATCGCATTCGCAGCATTACTGCTTGCGCCTTGGTTAGATACGAGCCGTCACCGTTTATGGTATAAACGTCCAGTGGCTTCAGGTATGATGTTACTGACTGTAGCTATTTTATTCTATACAACTTGGGAATCTAGTCACTATCATGACTGGGAAAAACAAGAAGCACAAGGTAAAATCACTTTCTCTAACTTAGATAAAAAAGATCCAGTCTATACAGACATCATCAAGTCTAACTGTACAAGTTGTCACGGTGGTGAGCTGACAGGTGGAGCAGGTCCTAACTTAGTAGAAGCTAACTTACAGCCTGCAGCTGTTGAAGCATTCGTAACAAATGGTGCTGGTAAAATGCCATCATTTAAAGATACGTTATCTAAAGATCAGATCAAGCAAGTTGCTGAATATGTAGCTAAACTTGAACTGACTGATGAAAACGGTAAACCTTTAAAGAAATAACAATTGAGAGTCATCTTTTAGATGACTCTTTTTTTATAGGAGGATTTGTATGCAGCAGCTTTATTTCTGGTTGACGAACCGCTATTTTCTTATCTTTCTAATCATCTGCAATCTTTTAGGAACACTTTATGGTTATTACTGGTATCTAGGGCAGTTAGAACATACTCGCTGGTACTTCATGCCGTTTGTTCCTGACAGTCCGACAGCGAGTCTTTTTTTATGTATCGCGCTCTTTTTCATTGTCCTGAAAAAACATTCTGGACTTTTTGAGGCACTCGCTTTTGTCACACTGATTAAATATGGTGTGTGGGCAGTCGTCATGAATATTTTCACCTTCATTGAAATGGGTGAAGTGACGGCTACGGGACTCATGTTATGTGTCTCGCATGGTATTATGGCGATAGAAGCTTTCTTATTTTTACCGTTTTTTAAGATAAAGAAATGGCATATTTTAGCGACGCTTATCTGGGTCTTTCATAATGATGTGATTGATTACGTCTATATGCAGTATCCGGTCTATAGTATGCTCGAGACCTACATCAGACATATCGGTTATTTTGCGTTCTGGCTGACGGTCATACCTATCGTCATTCTGTGGCGTAAATTTGTCGGCATGAATTATTTGACTTAATCTGACCTTCTCAATAAAATAGAGGTAAGCAAATTATCTAGGAGGAAATCGATGAGCTATATTATTTATTTCGTTATTATCATGTTGATTCCTATGTATTTCCAGCATAAGGTTAAATCGACATACAACAAATATTCTAAAGTCAGATCGACTTCAGGCAAGTCCGGAAAACAGGTAGCAGAAGAAATTCTGGCTGCAAATGGCATTCACGATGTTCAAGTACTGGAAGGTCAAGGTTTCTTATCAGACCATTATGATCCACGTACAAAACGAGTGGTTTTAAGTCCTTCTAACTTCCGTCAGCCAAGTGTTGCAGCAACTGCAATTGCCGCGCACGAAGTGGGACATGCCATTCAGCATGCAACAGGCTATAACTTCTTGAAAGTACGTTCTAGTTTATTACCCCTTGCGAACTTAGGGACTTCATTTAGCTATCTGCTTATTATGATCGGTGCTGTCTTAACAGGTATTTCATCATCTGGCAGCAGTTTAGGGACTTTAGCAATCTGGGCAGGCGTATTCTTTATGTTTTTCGCTGTTCTGTTTTCTATCGTCACATTGCCAGTTGAATTTGACGCTTCTCGTCGCGCAATGAATCAAATTGAAAAGTTACAGATGGTTGATACACAGGAATACCGTCATGCGAAGTCAGTGCTCTCAGCTGCTGCGATGACCTATGTTGCTGCTACAGCTATCGCAGTCGCAGAATTCCTGAGAATGTTTATGCTGGCAAGAAGCAGTGATTAAATTAAAAAGTTCTATCCTTCCGGGATAGAACTTTTTTTAATGTTGCTGTATCAGCTGTTTATTTTCATCGAGCGTAAATCCTTCACCGTGGACCTCATGAACTTCCAGCATAGAGACAAAGGCATGAGGGTCAATCGCATGGATCAACTGACGGAGTCTTGAGATTTCGTTTTTAGGGACTACGCAGTAGAGCATGGGACGTTCTGTCTTCGAATACTGGCCATGCGCAGAAATCTGCGTGACGCCTCTTTCCAGTACGGTATTGATAGCATCCCCGATTTGATTGTATTCATCAGAGATAATAAGTGCGCCTCGCGCTGTATATCCTGCATCCTGAACGATGTCAATAATCTTACCACCCACAAAGACGCAGATTAAAGTGTAGAGCGTGATTCTAATATCACCTAGGGCGAAATAAGTGATGACGAGTACGATGCAGTCAAAAATAAAGATGACTTGTCCCATCGGCCAGTTGAATTCCTTTTTCGTCACACGGGCGATAATATCAACACCGCCTGTCGTCCCGCCAGCTCGTAGGATGATACCGAGACCGATGCCAATCATAACACCGCCTAGCAGAGCGACAAGAAACAGGTCCTGTTCTGCGAGAGAAAAGTTAAAAGGAAATTTCTCGAAAATATAGAGAAAGAAACTGGAACTAAGCGAACCGATTAATGTATATAGAAAAGACGTTCTACCGAGAAACTTATAACCGATGATAAAGAGCGGAATATTGAAAATCAGATTCATTAGAGCAGGGCTGATACCAAATAAATGATATAATATGAGGGCGATACCGGTAAAGCCGCCTTCTGTCAGATGGTAAGCCATATTAAAGTTGATGATACCGAAACTAAAGATAATACTACCGATTAATATCAAGATGATATTACTTGCTTTTAATTTTATATTCAAATTGTTACACCCCTTTTATCCATCATATAATGAAAGAAAGTCAGGGCGCAATAGGAGGACTTATGAAAACATTAAAAGACATGCAGCAGCAAGTAGATGATTATATGAGCGGCTTTAAAGTCGGTTATTTTACACCGATGGAAAACATGGTTCGCCTGACTGAAGAAGTAGGCGAACTGGCCAGGGAAGTCAATCATGTCTACGGACCTAAACAGAAGAAGCTAAGTGAACAGCAAAAAGAAATCGGCCTCGAACTAGCTGATAATTTATTTGTGCTGATCTGCTTAGCCAACTCTATGGGTATTGATCTCACTGAAAGTTTTGATGCAACGATGGAGAAATACGAAGAGCGAGATTTTAACCGCTTCGAAAGGAAATAAGTCTATGAAATTTGCTATTATAGCACATGATCAGAAGAAAGAAGCACTGGTCAGATTCATTCAGGACCATCTGGACGAATTCAGTAAACATACACTATATGCAACCGGCACTACAGGACTGCGGGTATCTACTGAGACAGGACTTACCGTCCATCGCTTTAAGTCTGGTCCGCTAGGTGGAGACCAGGAAATAGGGGCACTTGTCGCCAACAAAGAAGTAGATGCCATCTTCTTCTTCAGAGACCCGCTGACTGCTCAGCCGCACGAACCGGATGTCTCAGCACTGCTAAGGCTATCAGACGTCTACGATGTGCCGCTTGCAACCAATGAAGGAACAGCACTTGCTGTCATTACTTATTACGAGAACGGAGGACTTTCATGAAAATAGGGATAACCTGCTACCCGACAATGGGGGGTTCAGGCATTATTGCGACAGAACTCGGTATACAGATGGCCGAGCGAGGACATGATGTGCATTTCATCACTTCCAATACGCCTTTTAGAATACAGTTTCAGCGACCGAATATTACCATCCATCAGGTCGATGTCAATCAATATGCTGTCTTTCAATATCCACCGTATGATATCACGCTTGCCACAAAAATAGCGGAAGTCATCAATGCGTATGACTTAGATGTGCTTCATATGCATTACGCGGTTCCTCATGCCATCTGTGGTATTTTAGGACGCCAGATTGCCCGTAAAGATGTCAAAATCGTCACGACATTGCACGGAACTGATATCACTGTTTTAGGCTATGATTCAACACTGAGAAGTGCTATTCGTTTTGGAATTGAAGAAAGCGATATTGTCACGAGTGTCAGCGATGCATTGACTGCGGACACGATGTCCCTCATTGCACCGAATAAGCAGATCAGAACGGTGTATAACTTCATCAATGAAAATGATTTTACGATGGTCGATAACACTGAACTGAAAAAAATGTACGGGATACCGGCAGACTATAAAGTCATTTCACATGTCTCAAATTTCAGAAAAGTGAAAAGGATACAGGATATTCTCTATACGTTCAAAAAAGTTCGCGAGTCTATTAAAGTCAAGCTGCTGCTGATCGGTGATGGCCCTGAACTATCTAAAATGAGAAGACTAGCTTCTAAACTTGGCGTTGATGAAGATGTCATGTTTGTCGGTAAACAGGAACAAGTGGCGAGCTTCTATCAGATGTCAGATCTGTTCTTACTGATGTCTGAGAAAGAAAGCTTTGGTTTAGTCCTCCTTGAAGCCATGAACTGCGGAGTCGTCTGTATTGGTACAAGAGCAGGCGGAATCGGTGAAGTGATCAGACACGAGGAAACAGGGCTGTTAGTAGATGTAGGAGATTCAGAACAGGCAGCGGCCTACGCCATTAAACTGTTGACTGATGAGAAATATTACAAAGAGCTGCAGCACAATATGCTGGAAGACATCAAAGTACGTTTTTCTTCAACAGCCATTACTTCACAATACGAAGCGCTCTACAAGGAGCTTATCGATGGAAAAGCTTAAGTCTGCTATCCCTGTACTGAATCAACTTAAAAGTGCAGGGTATGAGGCTTATATTGTAGGAGGAGCCGTCCGAAACTATTTACTGCAGCTGCCTATTAGTGATGTGGATATCACGACAAGTGCTCTGCCTGACGAAGTTGAAGGGTTATTTGAACGGACAGTGCCGATTGGTAAAGAGCATGGAACGGTGATGGTCATCCTGAACGGCACATTTGAAGTGACGACATTTAGAGTAGACGGAGAATATGAGGACCATAGACGGCCCGATACTGTGATCTTCGTCAGAGACCTTAAAGAGGATATCTTAAGGCGCGATTTTACGGTGAATGCGATGGCCCTTGATGAAAACATGTCAGTCATCGATTATACAGGAGGACAGGATGATTTAAAGAAACGTTTGATTCGTGCTGTAGGCGATGCAGAAACACGTTTTACAGAAGATGCCCTTCGTATGATCAGGGCGGCGCGCTTCCAGAGTGTTCTGGATTTCAGCATTGAAGAAAAGACGCAGCAAGCTATTGAAATATGTGCGCACCTTATTGCCCATGTGGCGATTGAAAGAATCATAGTTGAAATACAGAAACTACTGAATGGTCCTATACCATCTGCCGGAATCGCTACATTGACAGCAAGCGGTCTTGTCAAGCATCTGCCATACTTCAGAGAGTGGCAGGAAATGCTTAAACTTGAAATTCCTTTATCACTTGAAATCTACATTGCCTTTCATATCTATAAAGGTTATGCAGACATAGAGGGGATTAAAAGTCTGAAGCTATCTAATGACAGTTACCGCGCAGTTAAACAAGCGGTAATGGTATTACAGCAGCTTGAGCAGCAGGAAGAATACATGATGGAGCGTCTGGTCTATCATTATCCACTGTCAATGATTCAATCATGCCAGTCGCTGGTGGGTCATCAGGCAGATGCGAGTGACTATGCACAGCATCGCATTATACATAGAAGACAGGATATAAAGGTAAATGGCAATGATTTAATGAAACATCTTGATCGAAGCGGTGGCAGCTGGCTGAAGGACATGCTTGCCGAGATTGAAGATGCGATTATTACGGGTCAGTTGAAAAATCAGCGTGACTCGATACTGAAATGGGTGGAACAACATGGCAAAATATAAAAGTGACATTCTTGAGCTGCTCTATCATAACCGGTCGACCTATTTATCCGGCCAGATGATTGCTGAACAACTGTCCATCAGCCGGACTGCTGTCTGGAAGACTATTGAGCTGCTCAAGCAGCAGGGATTTAGCCTGAGTTCAGTTCAGAATAAGGGCTATCAGTTAACTCGTTTCCCGGAAGAATGGGATCAGGATATGATGGCACTTATCATCAAGCAGTCTTCTTATTTTAAGAAACGCTTTGTCTATAAAGAAGTGACATCCACTCAGCTGGTTGCAAAAGAAAAAATGCTGGAAACAGATGAGCCTTTTATCGTCGTCAGTGAAGTGCAGACAGCAGGAAGAGGCCGATTTAACCGCAACTGGGATTCCCAGGGGTCTAAAGGTCTGTGGATGACAGCGGTCTTTAGAAAAGAGGTACCGCTCCATAAAATTATGACTTTCAACCTGTTTATGTCTCTTGCTATCGCTAAGACGATTCGTCGTGTGAGCGGTGCTGAGGCAAAAATCAAATGGCCGAACGACATTTATATAGATGACCGGAAATGCTGCGGATTTCTCACTGAGATCAGTGGCGATGCTTCAGCTATTCAAAATATTATCTGCGGAATTGGTATCAATTTAAATCATGAACTGTCAGATTTTCAGGATGAACTTGCAGTGAAAGCAACGAGTCTTATGGCCGCAACGGGTCAGAAAATCAACCGCTATCAGTTTTTTGAGGAACTGCTCACTGAAATAGAAGAAGCTTTTCAGCAGTTTATCACTCTTGAATTCAGTGATATCAAAGAGGAATATATGCAGTATTCTAACATCTGGCAGCGGAAACTTCGTTATACAGAAGGTAAGAAAGTAGTGGAGGGAACAGCTGTTGAGATGATGGATGATGGCCGTTTAATTGTTCAGGATGATGAAGGAACACTGCATCACTTTATAAGCGCAGATATAGAACTTTAGGAGGGAAGACATGCAGTACGCAGTAGTCGATATAGAGACAACCGGGAATAATATTGCGGTCGATGATATCATACAGATTGGTATTGTCATTATGAATGATATGACCATCATCGATTGTTATGACAGCTATGTCTATACCGACCAGCCGATTCCTCCATTTATTGAATCACTGACCGGTATCACGGATGACATGGTCAGACAGGCACCGACATTCAGAGAAATCATGCCGGATGTACTCGCTCTTTTACAGGATAAAGTATTTGTCGCGCATAATATTAATTTCGACCTTAATTTTCTGACAGGGCTTTTTGATAAGGCGGGTGTTACCTTTCAGCCACGACACTGCATTGATACAGTCGATCTTTTTAAGATTGTCTATCCCGATGCTGAAAGTTACCAGTTAAGTGCTTTAGCAGAGACACTGGGTATACGACTGGATGATGCACATAGTGCGATTGCGGATGCTCAGGCAACAGCTGAAATCATGCAGCTCGCTGTCGCTAAGCTTGCTGCACTGCCGAAAGAGACGCTCATTCAGATTTATCATCTCTCAAAGAAGATGCGTAACGATATAGATAAACTGCTCTTTCCATTGATAGAGCGTCATCAGGCGGTCAGTCAGTATCCAGTACTGAAAAGTCTGGCTTATCGAATGACAAAAATAGACGCACAGAAGGTCAGGATTGATGAATCGCTGGCAGAATTTTATAGAAGAATTGTAGAAGTGAATCAGCTGCATTTCCGACAGGAACAGCTTTATTTAACAGAACTGATCTATGAGACAATGGTGACGGATAATATGCAGCTGATAGAAGCGGAAGTCGGGAGCGGTAAATCACTTGCTTATCTGACAGCGGCTACTTACTATCTCGCACAGCATGAAGAGAACATCTTACTGACCACTGCGACAAAAGCACTGCAACAGCAGTTGATTCAGTCAGACGCTGGATTGATTGAAAAAGCGCTTGGACAGCAGGTGCCGCTTATTCTGCTGAAAAGTAAGCGCAATTATATTTCAGTCGAGTTTGTTAAGTTTTTGCTCGATGATACGAAAGAAAACCATGATATTCTGCTGCTTAAGATGCAGTTACTTGTCTTTTTACTCGCGGGACAGTCTGGAGATATCAGTCAGCTGAACATCAACGGTGGGCGCAAGATTTATCTGGATTTGATGCGTACACTCTATAAGGGGAGGCAGGATACCTACCTCTATCAGGATGTCCGTAAAATCAAGGCGCCTGTTCTTGGCGTGACGAATCACGCACATCTGCTGCATTCAGGTAAAGAAGGATTTCCGGGTCAGTTCAGTCATCTGATTATCGATGAAGGTCATCAGCTGCAGGAAGTTGCACTTGAGCATACTTATACGTCCTGGAACTACCAGACCGTGAAATATCATCTGTCTCAGCTGGCGAAGGAAGATGGACTGGTCTTCAGTGCATATCAGCTACTGAATCAGTCGAAAAGAAGTCTCGATGAACTGGCAGTATCACACTTTGAACTTAAGACGGTCATACAGGAAGTCGAACAGCTGAACGATCAGTTCTTTCAGGAAATCGCACTTGACCATAGCAGTATTTTCATCAGAATAAGAACTTCTCAGGTGCTGTCTCAGCTGCTCGACAAGATGACCGTCTTCAAAACGATGACAGACCAGCTGGATCTAAATCGAATGGTGAATAGAGAAGTCAACTTTGTTTATCAGATTTTTCAGCAGATATCGACTGCACTTACAGCTGACAAACTTGTCTTTGTTCAGCCTGGACGCAACTATACAGCTACTACTTTATTCATTAAAGATAAAAAGCTGGGTGATATTTTCAGCACGCAACTCTTCAGTCATTTCGATTCACTGACTTTGCTATCAGGTTCACTGATGCTGAATGAGTCACTCAGTCATCTGAGTCCTCTGCTTGACACACACCAGAAAAATGTCACTGTTTTTGATCCGGTCACGCGCCAGGACAAAGTGACATTCTTTATACCGGATGATATGCCTGAATTTCAGTATCAGAACTACGACACTTATATCGAACAGCTGGCCTTCTACATTTCGTCGTATTTCGCAACCGACCATAAAAAAATGCTGGTCTTATTCAATAATTATCAGATGATTGGTGAAGTGGAGAGCTATCTGAAAGATGTACTGGACACAACACCGCTCGTACAGACGCCGCAGTCCAATGCCCATAAACTGCTGCATCAGTTTAATCAGCTGGACAGTGCCGTACTGCTTGGGACGCAGTCGTTTTATGAAGGGGTGGATTATCAGTCAGATGCATTTAAGTGTGTCATGATTGTCACGATTCCCTTTATTCATCCAAGCGACAGACGAATCTTACTCATGAAAGATGAACTGGCGGATAGCTTCAATGACTATCAGCTTCCGTATGCAGCAACTAAAATCAGACAGGCTGCAGGTCGTCTGATCAGGCGTGAAGAAGATCAGGGCATCATTCTCTGTATGGACAAGCGAATTGTTGAAGCGAGTTACCATCATATTTTTGACGGTGTTCTGTCGAAATATGACGTTAAAAGAGGAGATGTGACAGATTTTCTTTCTTTAGTCACTAAAAAAGAAGCGGAAGACAAGAAATGATTTAACCTGAGTGGGCTTCTTTGGTAAACTGAAAGTATCATCATTAAGGAGCTGTTGAAATGGAATTATCTCAACGAGTACAAAAATTGACCCCTTCTTCTACTTTAGCGATCACTGCTAAGGCGAATGAATTGAAAGCAGCAGGACAAAATGTCATCGGACTTGCTGCAGGTGAGCCGGATTTTAATACACCTGAAAATATCATTCAGGCTGCATTTAAGGCGGTTGAAGCGGGCAAAACGAAATATACACCAGCTGGCGGACTTCCTAAGCTGAAAGAGGCGATTCAGGAGAAGCTGGAACGCGATGAGGGTCTGCGCTATGAACTGAACGAAATTATGGTGGCATCAGGCGCTAAGCATGCACTTTACAATTTATTTCAGTCGATACTTGATGAAGGCGATGAAGTCATTATTCCGATTCCTTTCTGGGTCAGCTATCCAGAGCAGGTCAAACTGGCAGGCGGAGAACCTGTTTATGTGACGACAGATGAATCAACAGCTTTTAAAGTGACAACAGATAAACTGGACGGCGTGTTATCAGAAAAGACGAAAGCCATCATCTTGAACACACCTAGTAACCCGACAGGTGCCATCTATTCTAAAGAAGAATTGCAGGCCGTAGCTGATTGGGCAGTAAAAAATCAAATCATTGTCGTTTCAGATGAAATATATGAGACGCTTGTCTATGACGGCGAACATATCAGTATCGCTGCTTTAGGAGAGGACATTAAAAAGCTGACTGTCATCATCAACGGTGTATCGAAAAGTCACTCCATGACAGGCTGGCGTATCGGTTATGCGGCCGGTGATAGACAGCTGATCAAAGCGATGACGGATCTTGCGAGTCATTCAACAAGTAATCCGACAACACCTTCTCAGTGGGCAGCTATCGAAGCGTATGACGGTGACCAGACCTTCCTACGTGAAATGAACAAGACATTCAAGTCTCGTCTTGATACGATTTATCCACAGCTGATGGAAATACCGGGTATTGAATGTATTAAGCCAAAAGGCGCGTTCTATTTATATCCGAATGTGAAAGAAACAGTTCGACTTTGTGGGCTAGATAGTGCTGACGAATTTGTAGAGCAGTTACTTGAAACGTCACTTGTTGCTGTTGTTCCTGGCTCAAGCTTCGGTTCACCTGATAATATTCGTCTGTCATACGCAACAGATTTAGATTCGATGACAGAAGCGATTAGACGTATCAAACAATTTGTAGAAGAAAGAATGGAGAAATAGACATGGCAGATAAAATTACTATCAATCAGTCGGCCGATTTTGTCGGTCAGACAGTCACTATTGGAGCATGGATCCTAAATAAACGCTCTAGCGGCAAAATTGCATTCCTGCAGTTACGTGATGGTACAGGATTTATGCAGGCAGTCGTTGTCAAAGAAGATATCGGTGAAGACCTTTTTAAAGTTGCTAAAGGCATCACTCAGGAGACTTCACTTTATATTACAGGTGTCATAAAAGAAGACGAACGTTCTGACTTCGGCTACGAGATGGAAGTGACGGATCTTGAAATCATCCACGAAGCAGTGGATTATCCGATTACACCGAAAGCTCACGGTACTGACTTCCTTATGGACCACCGCCACTTATGGCTACGTTCGAAACGTCAGCACGCCGTGATGAAAATTAGAAATGAAATCATCCGTGCGACTTATGAGTTCTTCAACAATGAAGGATTCACTAAGATTGATCCGCCGATTTTAACAGGTAGTGCACCGGAAGGGACAAGCGAACTTTTCCATACAAAATACTTTGACGAAGATGCATTTCTTTCACAGAGTGGTCAGTTATATATGGAAGCGGCAGCGATGGCACATGGTAAAGTCTTCTCATTCGGTCCGACTTTCCGTGCAGAGAAATCAAAAACACGCCGTCACTTAATTGAGTTCTGGATGATTGAGCCGGAAATGGCCTTCTATCAGCATGAAGACAGCCTGAAAGTGCAGGAAGACTACGTGAGCTATATCGTACAGTCCGTACTTAAGAACTGTCAGCTTGATCTTAAGTTGCTGGGACGTGACACTGAAAAGCTGGAAAAAGTGAAAGCACCATTCCCGCGTATCACTTATACAGATGCGATCAAGATGCTGAAAGAAATGGCCTTCGATGATATTGAATGGGGCGACGATTTCGGTGCGCCGCACGAAACAGCGATTGCCAATCATTTTGATTTGCCTGTATTCATCGTCAACTATCCGACAAAAATCAAACCATTCTATATGGAACCAAATCCAGAGGAAGAAGGCACAGTGAAATGTGCTGACCTGATTGCACCAGAAGGCTACGGTGAAATTATCGGTGGTTCAGAGCGTATCAACGACCTTGAGCTTCTTGAAACTCGCCTGAAAGAACATGATCTTGACCCGGCAGCTTATTCTTACTATACTGACCTCCGTAAATACGGCAGTGTGCCGCATTCAGGCTTCGGTCTTGGGTTAGAAAGAACAGTGGCCTGGATTTCAGGTGTAGAACACGTCAGAGAAACAAGTCCGTTCCCACGTCTACTGAACAGACTTTATCCATAAAAATCAAAACGCTAACAGTCGTTAGCGTTTTCTTGTAGGTGAAAGTATGCTTATTAATCAACATTTATCAGTGCCACACATTCTCTTAAAAGATTACCGGCATTTAAAAATTAATGAAACAGAGCTGGTCGTCCTGCTTAAACTGATGCCATATGATGGCAAAGAGATGCCTGAGTTTAAGGAGCTGTCCGATGAGATGTCGTTATCGACAGAACAAGTGGCTGCACAGATTCAGGGACTGATACAAAAAGACCTGATCACGATACATGTGGACCGCAGTCATCAGCAATACAGTGAAATCATTTCACTAGAGCCGTTAGATCGACAACTGCAGGCACGCTTTCAGGAAAAGACAGTCAGTCATGAAGTCAGTTTCAATACACTGTTCGAACGCTTTGAAACCGCCTTCAGCAGACCGCTGACCCCTATAGAGATGCAGACACTCAGTCACTGGCTGGATAGTGACCATCACTCGCTGGAAATCATTGAGGCAGCTCTTGACGAAGCCGTATCACATGATAAGCTCAGCTTTAAGTATATAGACCGTATTTTGCTGAACTGGCAGAAACGGAATGTCAAAACGATAGATGACTCTAAAACAGTCAGCAACGATTTTAAGACAGGCCGCAAAATGACTAAAACGATTCAAAACTTTCCGGTGTTTGACTGGGTGAACGGAGAGAATCCTTATGCTAAGTAAAAAGAAGACCATGGAGATGCTGAATGTCATAGCGGAGATGTTCCCTGATGCAGAGTGTGAGCTGAACTACCGCAATCCATTCGACTTAACGATTGCTGTTTTACTGTCAGCACAATGTACAGATGCAACAGTCAATAGAGTGACAGCATCACTTTTTGAGAAGTATCATACACCTCACGACTATCTCAGTGTGCCACTAGAAGAACTGATGGAGGATATACGCTCTATAGGACTCTACAGAAATAAAGCGAAGAATATACAGTCGCTGTGCCGTATCCTGCTGGATGAATATGAAGGACAGGTGCCAAAAGAACATGCAGAACTGGTCAAGCTACCGGGCGTCGGGCGTAAGACTGCTAATGTCGTTGTCTCCGTTGCTTTCGGTGTCCCTGCGCTGGCTGTTGATACACATGTTGAGAGGGTCTCGAAGCGTCTTGGTATTTGTCGCTGGAAAGATAATGTCACAGAAGTTGAAGCGACCCTATGTCGGCAGGTACCTGAAGAACGCTGGACCAAAACGCATCACCAGCTTATCTTCTTTGGCCGTTATCACTGTACGGCTAAAAATCCTAAATGTAATGAGTGTCCGCTGCTGAGTGACTGCCGAGAAGGAAAGAAAAGAAAGAAGGTGTTAGTCGGTGAAGAATGAGGCCATTTTTGAGGAACTTGAAGTGAAGCTTGAGGCATTAGCAGATGACAAAGCGATGCAGAGTGAAGAAGGGTTAGTCCTATTAGAACAATATAAAGATGCGCTCATTGCATACTTATTTGAAGTCAATGAAAAGTCTGTTGATGTTACTCAGATTGAACAACTGGAATATAAACCGCTGAATGCAGCTGAACGTATCGACTTTATTTCTGCCAATAGTTTTCACTTTATGCGTTACCAGCAGATGAAGACAATGCGCCCGGAGATCAAAAAACTGGCAGCCATTAAAAAAATCAGAGATAACAGAAAAGCTAAAAAAGAGTCTATCAAATGAGAGGCCACTGAAAATCTCACGATTTTCTATAAGCTCACTAATTCCAACAACTCAATAGTGTAAAAGAACCCGTCAATTTCCTCAACATTAGGAAATGACGGGTTCTTTTATCCTATTTTTCATCCGTAAGTTTTATGATTCTTTTGATATTCACTACGAATATTGTCGCAGCAGTCTGCATTTCCATATTTAATAGACCCGCGTATTTTGATCTTTTCATACCGTGTCTATTTTTTAATTCAGAGTTCTTTGCCTCAATCATATATCGTTTTCTTGAGATTAACTTGAATCTTTCAGAATCCATGAACTTCATCTGATGTTTATGGGTTTCTGATTTTATTGTCACGCTGTATGTTTTAGATTTAGCGCCATCTCTATAACATCCTATTTTGAGAGGGCAGATCTGGCATTTATCAATGTCAAAATAATAAGTATCCGTCTGGTTTTGACCCTGCTTTTTTCCCTGTCGCGCTTTTCTAACGGCTAACTGTCCTGCCGGACATACAAACATACCTGCATCCTTATTATATTCAAAGGCCTGATTCTCTTTACGGACACCATGAACAATATGGGGATGGAGCTTTGAAACCAGTT
>NZ_SCWA01000008.1 GCF_004359615.1 Macrococcus brunensis | reverse complement strand
GGCACTGTCGCGTCCGGATTCACCGTGATGGTGCCGTCCGCGTTCACCACTGCCCATGCCGGCAGGGTTGTCGCATCCGCCGGCGCATAGCTTGTGCCTGCCGGTGGTGCTGTGCCGTCTGAATTGAGCGGCGCTGCGATTGTTGCCGTTGTACCCGGCTCTACTGTTGTATCCACGTAGTCCGGCTGGTTGTCTACTGCATCGGTCGTACCTACGGTCACCACTACATTAATCTCTTCTGAAGAACCATCTGGATAAGAAACTGTTACCGGAATCGTTGTTTGTCCGGCCGGCACCGTCGCGTCCGGATTCACCGTGATGGTGCCGTCCGCGTTCACCACTGCCCATGCCGGCAGGGTCGTCGCATCCGCCGGCGCATAGCTTGTGCCTGCCGGTGGTGCTGTGCCGTCTGAATTGAGCGGCGCTGCGATTGTTGCCGCTGTACCCGGCTCCACTGTTGTATCCACATAGTCCGGCTGGTTGTCTACTGCATCGGTCGTACCTACGGTCACCACTACATTAATCTCTTCTGAAGAACCATCTGGATAAGAAACTGTTACCGGAATCGTTGTTTGTCCGGCTGGCACAGTAATATCTGGATTCACTGCAATAGTACCATCTGAATTCACCACTGCCCACGTCGGCAGGGTCGTCGCATCTGCCGGTGCATAGCTCGTGCCTGCCGGTGGTGTTGTACCGTCCGAATTGAGTGGTGCTGAAACTGTCAAAGTTTCGCCAGGTTCTACAGTTGCGTCAATATAGTCCGGTTCATTAATAATGGCAAACGGAGTAGCTGCGACTATAAATGAATCTGAAGATAACGGATAAGGAGAACGCGTCACATTATCACCTGGTTCAATTGCATATAATTTGGCAGTATAAATATCCCCGGGCTTGGCTGTCGTAGGAACGATAAAATCTGCCGAAGAAATAGTCCCTTGTTCAGTCGGACTCTGAACGCCAGTACTTGCTACTTCAATTCCATTTGAGTCGTACCATACTATTTCATATTTATTATCACCCATACTGCCAGCTGGAAGACCAGCCGTAACTGTGGTAACTGTATTGCCAATATATGCTGGAGTAGTCGTATTATTATAATCAATTATACCAAATTTCAATTCATCTAAAAATAATGCAAAATCAGCACCCGTAATATGCTGATCAGCTACAGCATCAATTTTATAAGTATTTGTCCAAGATGTACTCGCATCATCAAAAGCAAATTTATTACCGTAATAAGGACTGGCAATTCCAAAACTATCCATACCTTGTAAAGATACATATGTCCAATTTAAGTTAATATGCTTTGGTGCTGCTTCTATATTTGGCTTAGTACTGCTTGTACTCACATCACCATACCACGATCCAATTGTCGGGGAAGATGCGACACGATTAAATAGATCTGCGTATGTGGAACCTATTGGAAGACCTTCAGAAATAGCCAATGACTCCGGAAGAACCACATTTGTATTTAGTGCTGAGTCATTCAGAGGTCCATCATATCCTCTAAGATTATATTCTTTTCCATAAGTTCCATTAAATTGAAGTGCGTAATTTCCATTACTATCAGTTGTAGTAGTGACAGTTTCGCCAATCCATAATGCTGTGCCTTCAGCAGCAATTTGAGATTTAATCCATGCTTGAAGTTTCGCTTCATCAGCATCAGTCCATGAAGTACCTCTGATAGCCTTTCCAATATAAGTTTGTCCAGCAGTGTAAATTTTATTTAAAGCATAGTCAGATAAATATGAACCTACTACAGTAACATTTGGTGCGGCGGTATCAGTTGTACCCGGACTATATGTAGCCGTAGCACCCATTGTCTGAGCACCTACGTTCACATTGTTATTCCAGAATACTTGTCCAGTAATATACCCTTCTTCACCAGGCACTCTTACATTAGTTTCAGCATTAGCTAGGTCATGCATAACTGCATTATCTGTTTCAGCAACATAAATAAAATTAATATCAGTTAGTTGATCCATTCCAATACCATTGCCGGCATTGTAACTTGTATCCATTGCAACTGATTGTGGCCCAACTTGACTGTTCTCCCAAGAGTAGTAAAGATTTAATCCTTCAGGTGTTTCAGCCCACACACGCCACTTTTCACCTTCTGGTAAGTTAGGATCTGCATCAAAGTTGACCACTGTGCCATCATTTAATGTCAAACTTTTCATTACAATATGATAAGTTCCATCTGCGGCTGTTGTAGTTGTAAAAATTGGTGATGCAAATCCATCTTTCTCATACCATTGTGCATAGACTCGAACACCTTCTAAAGGTGTAGCTACTGTCGTATTATTTGTTTCAAGTGGATTACCTGTCCATTGCTGAACAATTTTACCATTGACTGTATGTTGAATAGCAGTAGAAGATCCAGATTCAATAACATTCACACCATCAATAACTAAAGTGGAATCCCCTGCGACTTGTGTAGTTTCAGTTGCAGTTAATGTATTGAATGTGCTTAAGCCAGAAAGACTGATAGTCTGATCGATACCTGTCGTCTGAATTTCATTAATAGATAAGTTAATACTTTCAGCATTTTCAAGTGCACTATCTTGTGTTGGCGCTACTGCCGGTAATTGATTAGCAGCTTGACTATCAACAATAGCTTGTAAAAGAATTGTTAATAATTGTTCATTTGTTAAATTTGCATAATCAAGGTTTAAGTTCGATACGTATGCTTGTGCATTTTCTAAAGAAATACCGGTGTTAGAAACTACTGTATCAGCCAGTACCTGCTCTTTATCTGTCACTGTATCAGCAGAAGCTAATGCAACCGCTGTTTCTGAAACTGCTGTTGTCGTCGCTTTCTCTGTCGTCGGTGCTTGCTCTGTTGTCGGCGCTTGCTCTGTTGTCGGCGCTTGCTCTGTTGTCGGCGCTTCCGTCGTTGCTTTCTCTGTCGTCGGTGCTTCGATCGTTGCTTGCTCTGTCGTCGGCGCTTCTGTCGTTGCTTTCTCTGTCGTCGGCGCTTCCGTTGTCGCTTTCTCTGTTGTCGGCGCTTCCGTCGTTGCTTTCTCTGTTGTCGGTGCTTCAGTCGTTGCTTTCTCTGTCGTCGGCGCTTCCGTCGTTGCTTTCTCTGTCGTCGGTGCTTCCGTCGTTGCTTTCTCTGTCGTCGGTGCTTCCGTCGTTGCTTTCTCTGTCGTCGGCGCTTCCGTCGTTGCTTTCTCTGTCGTCGGCGGCTCAGTTGCTATTACATTAGCTTGAACTTTAACTGTCTCACTGGCTTGTCCAGTTGCATCTAGTACAGTAACTGAGACAACTTCGCCATCTGCTACAGATAAGCCGCTAAATATAAAACTTCCTGCATTGATATCTGTAGACAATACTTCCCCATTTGCTAAGGTTAATTTAGCCACTGTTCCTTCTGTCGCTTCACCTGTTAAAACAGTATTATCAGCATTGAAAGATATATTTGTAGGTGCTACTGGCGCAGCCGGTGCTTCAGTTGTTGCTTGCTCTGTCGTTGGCGCTTCAGTAGTCGGAGTTTTTGTCGAAGCAGCCCCTGCAGTTGTGTTATCTTCTGCAGCATCCGCTTCATGTCCTTGACCAAGGAACAACAATGATCCGATAAGAATCGACGCTGTTCCTACAGTGAATTTTCGGATAGAATACTTGTTCAGACGGTTAGGAATAAAATCAAATCTCCGGTTGTTAGGCTTCTTATTCATATTTCCTCCATTGGCATTATAATTAATGCGCTTATATAATTTGAAAATCTTTTTAATATATTAACTCTACCCTATTATATCTTATTTCAATTAAATATCAGACAATATGATTTATAATCATTATGGTAGTTAATCTTTTTTATACACATCTTTAAATATCATTTTTAAATTATAACTTCTTTATAGTTAATACTGTTTATTTCAGTTGGTTTTAAGGCATCAAAGCATCAAAAATCATTTTCTAGTATAAAATAACTTAAATATTATATTTTTGTAAATTTTTATTAAAATCATTTTTTTAAACTAAATATTAACAAATATAATTTGATACACGATTTGTTGCATGAAATAACACATTTTTAAGCTTGATTAACTTATTCAAAATAAAACCAGAAAACTTAAACAAGTTCTCTGGTTTTATCCTCTATTTATTTGTTGATTGGTAAACTTTTATGTAGGGGTGCATTTCCTTTGGAAAGTATTCCTTCACTTCATCAATAGTTAATGAAGTCAAACCAATTAATTTAAAGTCATCTGTCACTAAATAAGTAGCATTTTCTTTACCGATTGACGATTCATTTAAACCTAGTTGAACTGTTCTGCCGGCTGCTGCATGGATCAGCGGTTTAAAATGACGCACATCCATACACTCGATATCTTCAATAATTACGGATTGCTGTTTACTAAGGGCACGCGTGATGATTCCCTCTTTCATTATCATTTCTTCACCCTCTTTTACATACTGGCCATATAACATCCCTTGAGTCCAGCATTCATCGGCAACCATATACAGTGTCTCTTCACTTAACTTCAGAACATCCAGAACTTTCGGGCTGTAATGTGTATTTAAAAAGAGATGGATTAGCTTATGTGATTCATTTGTCATACGCTTCTTTGAATTGCCTGCTTCATATGTTTTAATACTAACTTGTTTCTTCGGCGCTGCTTTAGCCAGCTGTTCTGCGTAAGAAGTGATGGCAGGTGCTTCTTCCTGTTCAGTCGGATTAAGCATGGCCTCATACTGAATCTTTGTCAGTTCTGTCACCGATTCATTCCAGTTCTCACCGACAAAATATTGTGCTCTCAGCATCGGTTCACGGTCAAGATCATAAATCGTCCGGTAATCAATGTCTCCTGTGTATTTAATGGTGATAGCAGTAGTATCGGTCCGCCCCATCATAACAGGCTTCTTATGCATCGCTTCTTCGACAACTGCTGTACCATAAATTCCGCGCTCCGGCGCTGTACGATAGATGATGACTTTATCGCCACGTTGCATTTCTTTATAGTGTTTGTAGCCATTACGTTCAATTCCGTTTACCGTCTTAGTGAAGATGGTATATTTCTCATCAGTCTGGAAGTTTTCCATCTCTCTCATCAGGAAGTAGCGGTCAATCTTTTCTTCTCCGCGTCCTAGTCCCATAATCAGTTCATAGTCTTCTTTGTTGATCTGATTGAGAAGTTGTTCTTTCATTCTGAATAATGAAATTTTCAACTGCTCATTACGTTCAAGGTAATCTTTAGTGAGCGGCAGCAAATTCTCCTCGTATTTAAAATGAATCTTGATCTGACCTCTTCTTGGTTCCTCGAACTTAACGACTGTCCCTGCGCCCAGCAGACCGATTTTATTCTGCACCTGATAAAAGATGACTTTATCACCGACCTGGGCACGCTTGAATGCTGCATAGCCTTCTGAAGGGTTGAAGTGAACAGATGAATCAAAGATTGAAACTTGTCCTATGAGATTCTCAAAATGGTTAAAGCGGTTATATCCGCAATTCAACCAGAAATAATTCATTCCATATCCCCCCTTAGTTATTCTGCCTTATTTTTCTGAAAGAACATTGCTATAAATGCAAGCAATATTGATAATATTATTTTTCTCATCGTTTTCACCTACTTAGAAAGTATCACAAGACTGACAGCTGTGACAATAAACCAGAGTAACACCCCTAACAAAACCGGCCGGTAACCCAACTGTCTAAACTGTTTCAAATCTACTGACAGTCCAATGCCACTCATCGCAACAGCAACTAAAAACATTGACGACTGCTTTATGATTGCAGCTAATCCAGCAGGTATCGGTACAACTGTGGCAATAATACTCGCGATCATGAAATAAAGAATAAACCACGGGAAGATGCGCCCTACAGAAACGCTTCTGCGGTTCATCCAGACGATACCAAGACAAAGGGGTACAATCATCAATGCGCGCAGTAATTTGACTATCGTCGCAGTCATACCTGCTTCTACACCGTAAGTATAGGCAGCGGCTACTACACTGCTTGTATCATTGATAGCAGAGCCGGCAAAGTAGCCAAATGTTTCTTGCGACATATTCAACATATGGCCAATGGCAGGAAAAAGAAAGACAGCGACTACATTGAAAAGAAAAATGATTGAAATAGCATAGGCTATTTCTTCATCTTCCGCTTCGATGACCGGGCTCACTGCCGCAATTGCAGAACCCCCACAGATTGCTGTACCTACTGCTATTAGCGTTCTCAGCTTACTTTTTACCTGAAGCATTCTACCTAAAACTAATCCTGCGATAAGTGCCGATGCTATAGTAGACAGACTGAGCGGAAGTGAAGACCACCCCAGTGATGCCACTACTTTAAAATTAAGCGTCAGTCCCATCAAAATGATTGAGGCCTGAAGCACGTTCTTCGAGCAGAACTTCACCCCTGTACTGACTTTGTCCATTTGCACAAAAGGTCTGACACACATCCCTAAGATAATACTAAAAACCGCTGCACCAATCAGCGGCATCCACTGCCCTGCCAGAGTTGCAATCACTGCGATGCATAGGCAGAGCAAAATTCCACGCCATTTCATAACGTCACCTCGCTGTTATTTTAACATAATGCTATAATATTAAAATATCTAATTAAGGAGGAAGACGTGAAAACTTTTATTATCATTTGTCTGCTTACTCTATTTAGCGTACAACCAGTACAAGTACAGGCAGCTGAACATATTCCTGTTACACTTGACCGCGTAATCGATGGCGACACGCTGTCTATTAAACAGCGCGGCCATAAGAAAACCGTGCGTCTTCTCCTCATTGACACACCTGAATCCAAGAAACCAAATACGCCTGTCCAGCCATATAGTCTAGAGGCGGCTGATTATACAAAATCACTCGTCTCACACTGCGACCTTAGTATTGAACATGATTCGAAGGGCAGATATGACCGTTACAAACGTGAACTTGTCTACCTTTACTGCGGGGATAAGATGGTCAACGAATCACTTGTCCGTGAAGGCTATGCACGTGTCGGTTATATTTATCAGCAGAAAGATCATTTAACTGAACTGCAGGAAGCTGAACGGCAGGCTAAAAGTAAAAAGCTTAAAATATGGTCCATGGATGGATTCGTCAATGAAGATGGTGAAGGCTTTAATGCCACAGAAGAAGAACGTCAGCAGGAAACTGACATAATAGAGGAATTACGCCAGTTTCTCTATGAGCTTATAGATGAGCTGCTGGATACGCTTCTCAAAAAAATCGGTCTATAAAAAAGCATTGTTTCATTGAGAAACAATGCTTTTTACTATTGAATAAAGACGTAGCGGCTACGTTCTGCCATGCTGATTGTGCGGTAACCCACTACTGTAGGCGGTGTATAATAATTCATTTCTGACACGAGTATACTACCATCAGGATTAACACGTTCAACAAATGCCACATGTCCTAGTGGACCTTCTGTAGATTGTGCGATAGAACCCACAGTTGGAGTATTATTAACCACATAACCATCTTTACGTGCACCATTTGCCCAGTTATTTGCATTCCACCAGTAGGTAGAAATGCCTTTACCGATAGCAGCACGACGATTGAAAACATGCCAAGTACATTGACCATAATCATACAGATTACTGTGATTGAAAACAGGCCCTGTGCTCGGTGCATGCTGGACTGTACTTGGTGACTGCGGTTCAGTTTTTGTCGTAGTAGAACGCGTATCTCCTGAAACTACAAGCTGCTGATTTGGAAAGATGAGATATGAGTTCAAATTGTTCCAGCGCTGAATATCTGAAATAGTTATATTAAATTTGTTTGCAATCAGCCACAAGCTGTCACCTGATTTAACTGTGTATTTTCCGGGAGGTGCAGAAGGTGTTGATGTGGCAGGCGCTGTAGTACTTTGATCTGTCACACCTGCTTTTACTTTCAGTCGCTGACCCGGAAAAATTAAATATGAGTTAAGGTTATTCAGACGCATGATCTGAGAATATGAAGTCCCATATTTAGCTGCAATGACCGATAAACTTTCTCCTGCCTGTACAGTATGGATTGCAGCAGTAGTAGCCTGGCCAGACTGCGTATTTGGTACAGGACGAGAATAAGTAGCGCCGCCTGGTATCTGCAGTTTCTGATTGACGAATATCAAGTTAGACGTTAAGTTATTCAAACTTTTTAACTCTGATACAGAAGTATTATACTGCGTTGCGATTGCCCATAATGAATCATTTGCTTTTACTGTATATTCACTTGCATCTGCTGTATGTGAATAGAGCGCACAAGCTCCTGCAGTAGCTGTTAATGCATAGACCTTCTTTCTCATCGATTAATTCCTCCGGTTTCTTTTAATAGATTAATTATGACATAGACATATTACTTTGGATGTTACAGTTTTCTTTCATGTTTACTAACTTTATTGAGATATTGTCAAATAAACTTAATAAAAGAAGGTTTTCTGAAAATCAAGAAGGGTAAAAGCTAATAACTTTTAATTTTAAAAGGGAGTGAAAAAATGGCAGAAGAAAAATATGATGTTCTTGATACTGAAAAAGAATATTTAAACCAGCAAGGTGCAGAGGAAAGTGCTGCTTTAGTCAATGATTCATTGAATGTGGCACCAGATGCAGGCGTCCAGGAACTCGATCCAAACCCACCGACCGACAAAAAGATGATAGAAGAAGATGATAAGTAATGTTTGAATGGTTACATCTTAGCGGTTTAAGTCTTTTTCTGCTGATGTCGCCATTTATTGTCATCGCTTTTCTTCTGTTTGTGATTGTAGGTTTTCTAGCTAGATTGACCAGGCAGCAGAAGCTTATTATACAGCAGCAACAGGAACTGATAGGTTTAACAGTGAAAGCACAAGTTCAAAGGAGGACTTTATAATGGCTAACAATAAACAGTACGATAATAGTTTAGATGGTGTGGATAAAGAAGTAACGCAGCAAACAGATCCTGCAGCTAAAAATTACGACTCCAGTATCGACGGAATAGATAAGAAAGACGATACTTTAACAGATAATCAAAAAGAACAGCTTAATAATCCCGCTCAAGCATCAGATGGTCGGGGAGAATAAAAGAGTGCGCTCGAATTTGAGCGCACTCTTTTATTCTACAACAATCTGCCCTGTATTTTGATAGTATTTATATGAATGAACGAGCCGGTTCTGAGCGTCGACAGCTTTGAAGCGGTAATAAGCACCACTGGCATCCTGCTCAACTGCAGGATATGCTTTTTCAAAACGCACCGCACTTCCTGCTTCTTTTTCTGCAGCGGTTCTGTACTGACTGCTGACAGCATTCAATGCTTTATTCTGCAAATTATCCACTGCATAGATACCTTGATCATTGAAATCATAAATCTGCATTGTTCTTGTGATCGGATTATAGACTAAATCATAAACCGTCACGACTTTTTTCCATTCTCCCCCTGTTGCGTTTGAAGCCATAACACGTGTCGTGATGACATGCTGTTTTAACCGGTCATTCTTCACTTGATCTATTGTAAAACGATTGATTTTATAATTGTCAAAGTGACCTGCCGGAATTTTATTTCTTAAATAACGTGCTGCTTCAGAATCCTCTTTAACGTAAATATTCAACAGTGCTAGATCACGACTGTTAAATGCGACCGGCATCTGCTTCATATAACCTGTGACTTGCTGTTTAGCAAGCGCTGAATAATTAACTCTTTGTGCAAGTTCCTGTGTGGCAGATACGTTTCCTTCAACTGAATCATTTTCTTTATTTGCTGTTTCTGTACTTGGTGCATCTGTTTGCGGCTTCTCTGTAGACGACTTTGTTTCAGGTTGTTCTGTTGTTTCTTTTTCAGTACTGGCTTGTTCTGATGTTACAGTGTCAGGTGTTTTTTCTGTCGCTCTCTTCGACTCATCATTCGCTGCACATCCTGCGAGAAGTAATGCTATTAAACTTACACTTAACCATTTTTTCATCTCAGCTCACCTTTTTATATGTCTTTTCGAAAGACATCCAGATTAATTACCTTTTTTTCCTTCTCTTCTTCTTCAGCTTGTTTCTGTGCTTCATTTTCCTGACTGACTTCTGATAATTTTTTGCCGCCATAAATCCAGAGTCTCGTCTCATTTAAAGCAGTGATAAATAATTGTTCAAACTTTTCAAACTGAGGTTCAGGTAAATCCTTGGCAAACAGATTAATCAGCTCTTCCATAGTCAGGTTCGCATTATTACTCGCGATAATCAGAAAACGAGCAGTATCAATCAGTTCTCTTATTTCTTCCTCTTCTTCAGATGCATGTATCTGAATGAAGTCGATAAGATGATTAAGTGCTTCTTCATGTTGATGATGATGACTTCCCGCATACAGTTTAAGCTCTGCAAAATTTTCCGGCACATAGTAGTGTTCTGCATCATATGCAGGCAGTTCTTGAGCCACAAATCCGTCTCTGATTACCGGTAAGATAATCATATCTTCTACCGGCTGAATGCCTAACAGCTGCAGTAGATAATTTAGGCGTTCTTCTGACAGTTCCTGATTGAAATATCGCTTATATAGTTGCTCAACATGTTGTCTGTGCACGTAACCATACAAAAATAGCACACCTGTTATAAACTCCAGATCTTGTTCGAGTTGCTGACGTTTCACCTCAATATCCTGCTTATCCAGCTGTTTAATCATACGCCGAAGATCAAATGGTAGAATCATTCCTTGTTTCGTCTCAAACATCAGAAGTGATTGCAGTGCAAAGAACACTCGTTCACTTGGAACAGGTACAAATTCGTGTTCTTCTTCTATAGAGTGCATTAAAAGTGAGTATTCATCTGATGGCATTAATTGCAGGATTCGGTTCAGGTAGGTTGGACTGAAGACCTCTTTTCGGATAGACTCTATAAGCTCAATCTGATGGAGTTCTGCTGCCTTTTCCTGAAAGAGCTGCTCATAAATATATTTCAAATCTATATCATTCAAATTATGCAGTGCTTCTCTATAATCCACATTCATCATCCTAAATCTTTTTCTTTAATTATAGAATGAGTACTCGAAGAACACAAAGGTGAATATTAAGAAAGTACACTGAAGTGGTAGGAAGTCGCTGTCTGAAAGGTTTCTGTTTCTTTCAGGCGAATGTCATCTAGTTCAGGATGATGAATAGCATCTGGCATGGATTGTGTTTCAAGCGCAATACCTGCCCCGCTGTCAAAGTGACGTCCAGAACTATCTGTAAAATCCATGCCTTCTGCTGAATAGACCACTACATAGGGTGCATCTGTTTGAACCTTAACCTGTCGTCCGGATGCTTCATGCAAAAGTTCGATACGTTTTTTACAGGGGTCCCCTGTTAACCTGTAAGCAGTATCCAGCCCTAACTGGACTGGTCTTGACTGTCTATAGTCCATGGCTCCTTCAACCGTTGCTAATTTTCCAGTTGGAATCAGTTCATCATCTGTCTGTAGAAAACTGGCGCTTTCTATGCATAGCAAATGGTCAGTTACATCTGTCTGTCCGCCATTAAGATTAAAATAAGTATGATTAGTTGGATTGAAGAGTGTTTCCTGATCCGTCACTGCAAAGTAATGAATAGTCCATGTGTTGTCACTTTTAATGGTATGGGTAATCTGGACTTTCATATTACCGGGATAACCATCTTCTTCTGCTCTCAGTTCTGCAATCATCTTCAGCGCAATCTCTTGCTGATTAGCATTTTCGATTATCTCTGTCTCAAATATACGATGGCTTAAACCATTCTTACCGCCATGCATATGATGATTGCCCATATTTTTTTCAAGATCATAAGATTGATCGCCTAGCTTAAATGACGCATTTGCTATTCTTCCACCAACTCGTCCTATACATAGGCCTGCATACGTGCTATTGTTAATATAATCTTTCAGGGTATCGAAGCCGATAATGATATTATCATGCTGACCCTGACGGTCAGGCATTTCAATCTTCTGCAGTGCTGCGCCGTAGTCAATAAAAGAAAAACGCATATCATCTGTCATAACGATGTAACGATGGACTATCTGACTATTTAAACAACCAAATACTTCCTTTTTAATTTCCATTCTATCACCCCACTCTTTATTAACTATATCTTACCCTTTAGTCAATCATTACACACTTCACCTATGACTTATTATTTTACGACCTGACTGAAAAATATTTCACTCGAAAGTTTTTTATTATTACAGTGTACAAAGGGGGCTGACCCATGGATTCCATTGAGCGTAAATATGAAATTTTTGATCGCTTCGGCCAGAGATGGACATGTACTATATTCAAAAATAAAGAGTATCGAGATGCACCTTCATTTATGAGAATCCGTTGCCGCTCAGCTGGTTTTAATAAAATATTAGATAGTATGAATAATGAACACACGCTACTTAAAGTACTGCATTTTATTACTGTTTTTAACGAAACTGAGCAGATGGATTCTTATCATATGAAGTCTGACTATGTCATGAATATCGATCGTCAATTAGATGAACAATAAAAAGAACTTTACCGGTCAGGTAAAGTTCTTTTTAGATATAAGTCAGCAATGTATAGAGCGCTAAGATAACCGCATCAAATATATGGCGTCCCTTATTCTCTCGGAAACGTTGATGATCAAGACTATCAAGTAGTCCTGTGATGAGAAGAGCAGCAAGCGTTAATATAATAAAGAGCGAAACATCTCTTGCTATCGCAAACTGCAGAATAACCAAAATAATCACTAAAAAGTTCAATAGGCGGTACAATGTACCCCATTTAATATCCATTTTCTTACTTTCCATTTATTACTCCTTCATCCCTGATTGGAATGATGTCATTTCTAGAGATATTTCTCAATATCTTTTGTCATTTTTTCAGGTTCTTTTTGTGGGCCGAAGCGTTCAACTACATTTCCTTCACGGTCGATAAGAAACTTAGTGAAGTTCCATTTGACCGCACTGCCTAACAGACCCCCTGTCTCTTTTTTGAGATAAGTGAACAACGGGTCTGCATTTTCCCCATTGACATCAACCTTCTCATGCATCGGGAATGTAACACCATAATTTAAACGACATGCACTCGCCGCTTCTTCAGCAGAACCTGGTTCTTGCTTCCCGAACTGATTGCACGGAAAACCTAAAACGACAAAACCTTGTTCTTTATATAATTGATATAGCTTTTCTAAACCATCAAATTGTTTCGTGAAGCCACATTTACTTGCTGTATTAACGATAAGAATGACTTGACCTTTATAACGTTCCAGTTGATATGTTTCACCGTTACTCAGTTTCACCTTGTAATCATAAACTGTCATGATGATCGCTCCTTTGGATTATTACAGCTATTATAGCAATAATAAGAAGCACTTCCCATTATATTGCTTAAGATTAAAGTCAATTTTTAATATGACCAAAAACATCAAAAATATATTCAAAACGTATATTTAATTTGTCTGATAAATGCTATAATTTCAATAATCAGAATTGTGAGAGGTGTCAGGATTGACTATCGGACAAAAGATACGTGAAATACGCCTATTAAAGAAAATGACTTTAAAACAAATTGCACAGAAAACAGAGCTCTCTATTCCATTCTTATCACAACTAGAGAGAGATAAGTGCAATGCGACTATGGGATCGTTACGCAATATAGCTGATGTGTTAGGTGTCCACCCAAGTGCTTTCTTTGATTACAATGAACTGACAGAACCTACTGTTGTGAATAAGAATGATTTTGACTACCGGGATCTCAGTAATCATGTAAACAGCATTTTCAAACCCCTCAAAATTACTATTCAGCCTAATTCGCAGATTTCAAGCCGTATTTCTCATAAGGGAACAGAGTTTGTTTACTGTCTGGAAGGTACTCTTACCCTTGTGGTCGGAGATGAAAACTATAATCTGACACCTCATCAATCATATATGTATCAAGCGACTGAGCCACACTACTGGTACAATCACACTCAGGAAAGTGTTACATTCCTTGTAGTGAACGAGACGTAAATAAGCTGCCAATGGCAGCTTATTTTTTCAGGCGGCTGATATTTTTCTTTTTTCGTTTTTTACTCTTCTTTTCTACACGTTTATTAATTACACGTTTTTCAGGCTGTTTCATCTCGGTCATTTTATACCCGCCAAGATGCCAGTTGCGAATGGTCTGGTAAGCATTCAGCATCAGTACAGAAGCTTGATTCACATCGAATGCTCTGAGCACGCTCTGGTCGATCATATCCTGCAGAATAGATGTTAAATTCGCAGGATTATCAATCATTTTCATCATCACAATAATTGTATCACGAACATCCTTCTGCTGATTGACATCAATAATATAAGGCTTAAGGAATTGCAGTAATACTTCGATTCCAGAACTCTCTTCATGATACTCAAACGCAAAGTAATTCTGGAAATCTTCCCAACTATCCGGAATGTAATACTGACGTTTAGATTCTATGCCGACACCGCTAAAATGAGCAGCTTCAATAAGCGGATTTAATACAAAACCATCTTTTATAGTAGCAACTCCATGCAGTTCTTCAGCCAGCTGCTCTTCTGTCTGCTGACTGGACATAAAGCGTTCAGCAAGTACTCTATAATGAGCGAGTGAGAAGTAACCATACAGGTTAACAGCACTGACAAGCAGCTTAACGCCATCGCTCAGTTCCTGTGACTGACTTTTTTCAACCACATAGCGTCTTAAATATTCTTTTATATCCACCGGGATAAATACATAGCCGTCCTTAACAAATAAGAAATGCTGAGCAGGTACTTCTCTGTTTTCTTCTGAAGAGAATACGTCTGCAATCAGTAAATGGTTTAACACGTTATAGTTCTCTACAGACATGTTCTCGAACATGCGGTCAGCCGCTGTAAAGTCCTTAAAGACATGAGAAACAATTAAGTCAATTTGCTCACTCTTCTTTTTATTTGAATAGCCTTTCATCTGATAATATTTACAGATATTTTTTAATGTTTCCATCTTCTCATGCTGAAGATAAAAAGCAAGCGGCTGCTCGAAGTGCTTGATTTCCTCTTCTGTCATCTGTTCTAAACTAAACTTGTTCGACATCTTACACCTCAATAATCTTTTTCACTTATATATTATAGCGGACGCCTCTTACATCTGTATAGCTTATCTCTACAAAATAACTTCGACTGTTGTCGAAGTTATCTTCTTCTCTCTATTCTCACTGTCTTAAAAATGATTGTACTTCTGCTACAAAACGTTCAGGTTCCTCCGCAAGAGGTGCATGTCCGGAATACTTAAATCTCACAAGCTGACTGTTCGGTATTTTCCGAGCAATCAGTTCACTTTCTTCAGGCGGGTTCAGCTGGTCATGTTCACCTGTGATCAGAAGAGTCGGATTAGGCACTTTAGACAAATCATTGCGATAATCAAAACCACTGATACTTCTAGAAGCGACTGCTTCTTCATTTGCATCTAACGTACTACTGTAATGATTCATGTCGCTCTGCCATGCTTTCACTTTATCTTTATTATAGAAAATGTAGTTATCCAGAACTTCAAGGACTTCTTTTTTAGATTTATTTTTAATCTCACTTCGATGTTCCATCATGATACGGGCAAATGAACTGACTGCTGCATTAGATTTTGCACCTACTAAGATTAGTTTATCTACTTTGCGCGAATAACGTGTGACTAAGCCTAATGCAATATAAGATCCCATTGAATACCCTAAAATATGCGCTTTCTTGATATCTAAATGTGTGAAAAGTTCTAAACAATCATCTATATGATCATCCAAAGTATAATTGACAGGCCGGTCTGAACGGCCATGACCTCTGACATCATATGTAATAACGCGGTAGTTTTCTGCGAGAATTTCTTTTATTCCTTCAAACATCTTCAGGTTACCATTTATTCCATGTATCATAATAAGCGGTTCACCGGAGCCTGTTGATTCATAATTAATCATTGTGCCGTCCATCGATTTAAATTCACTCATAATCAAGCTCCTCCTTTCTAGTCTATTACCCAATTTTCACTGTTGTAAATAATTATAGATAAATAAAAAAGAAACACATGACTGTGTTTCTTTAAACTTGTGTTTCTATAGAGAGAAATGTCTGAACATCTTCAAGAAATCTTTCTTTTTCCTCAATCATAGGTGCATGTCCGCTGTTTTCATAAAGATAATGAAAACTATTCGGTATTTCTCTGTTTAATGTATAACCATTATCCGGTTTAATCAGTTCATCATGTTTACCGCTGATGATAAGTGTTGGCGCTGTGATAAGATGTGCGCTCCGGAGTAAATCAATATTCTCTGTTGAACGAATGACGGCCAGCCGTTCTCGTTTAGTTAAGTTAGTATCTGTATCGCGCAGTGACTTCTTCCATCTGTTCACTTTTTTAGCATCATGATACATATACTCTTCAAGAAACTTTTCACGTTTTTCAGGCTTCATCGTCCGCAGGATATTAGAGTACTGCGCTTGAAATTTATCTTCTGAGACGTTAAACGGTTCATTGCCGACTGTCACCAGAATCAGGCGCTGGACAATCCCCGGATAACTGCTTGCGAGAGCTTCTGCGACCATCCCGCCTAGACCATAACCCAGGAAATGAGCCTGCTTGATGAGAAGTTCGTCCATCACCGTCAGCACATCTTCCATATAATCTTCTATACGAATCTTGAAAGGTTTATCTGAATAACCATGCCCTCTTAAATCGATTTTGATCAGCTGATAGTGCTCTTTTAAGGCTGTCTCAAAGTCATTGAACATAGTCACGTTCATAAATTGTCCATGCAGTAAAATAAGCGGATATCCTCTTCCGCTCACTTCATAATGAATCGCTACATCATTTTCCGTTACAATAATATTCATGTTGTTCTCCTAGTCTCTTGTTATTTTCCCTAGTTCAAGGACATCAGACTGTTCATCCAGTTTGTAATCCTCTGTATATTCTACAACTTTAATGGTACAGTTCGGACCGATAGTGACCCGGTCGCCTCTGACAAGTTCAGCGATGACATTCTCTAAATAGACCTCTCCGCCGTCTATTTCGTTTACTTTTAATGAATGATCATCGTCCTTAAAAATAAGAGCTTCTCGCTGAGCCTTGATTCTAATATCTGATGCTGCCAGATAATCAGCTGAACTATTGTGAGTGACGGTGATATCCAAGCGTTCCGCACGAATATCATGCAATTGAATGAATCCCGATAAACGTACCGATGTGGCTTCAATCGTTCCAGCAGCGACTAGTTTCCCAGTCGATTCAATTGTTTCTGCCTTAAAGTGATGGCCGAGTTCCAGAGTACCTGCATTATTAACGGTTTGCGCCACAACATTATCTGCGACTTTCAGATGCGCCTCTTTTTTATTCGCCAGCTCATTTGTTTCAAGAGTTGATGTGACTTCCAGCCCGCCTGCATTGCTTAAATAAGGCGCATTCAGTCGTCCTTCAATAACAACAGAGCCACTTTGCACGTCTATCTCATTCGCTTCAACACTTGAGGCATAAGTTACAGATTGGTCCAAGTGAATCGTTTCAAAAATACCTCCATCTTGTCTCTCCACTGTCATTCACAGCTCCTCTACCAAATGTTTTTTTATGTTATACCCTTTTTGTTAAGATAGTAACGAATAGACAGGAGGAATCATTCGTGAAAAAACTAATTGCACAGCATGACTATCATATCTTTAAAATTAAGACACTGGAAATGATGGTTAATGGTGAAAAAGGAATCTTTTATCAGATTGTACAGCCTGACTGGGTCAATATTATCGCTTTCCATAAAGGACAGCTTATTGTCGAAAAACAGTATAGAATTGGCTGCGATAAAGAGATACTGGAGCTACCTGCCGGAATCATCGAACATGGAGAAGAAATCATTGCCGCAGCAGAGCGTGAACTACTGGAGGAGACCGGTTATAAAGGACACGGTCAACTGCTAAGCGAGATGCTGCCTAATCCTGCTGTACAGACGAATCGCTGTCATACGGTGCTGATCCAAGAAACGATTGATACAGGCCAGACTCAAATGGATTCATTCGAAGTTATCTCTACTGAACTCATGCCTCTCTCTGAAGCTGAAACAGCTATTATCAATGGTCAGTTTCAGAACGCACTCCATATTGCTTCACTTTATCAGTTCCATCTCTATCAGAAAAACTTATTTTTATGATGCGACTTGTTATCAAGCAGATCGCCCATCCAGCCTTTACCTTTCAAATAGATATAGATGGTATAAGTCACCATTACCATCAATAGAAGTGCAATTAAGTAGCCAAGTTTCCAGTCCAGTTCAGGCATATGTTTAAAGTTCATTCCCCATATAGCCCCGAGCAGTGTCGCTGGCGCAAACAAAGCAGTGAAAATCGTTAATGTTTTCGTGATCTCGTTGCCTCGGTATGATGAGACAAGGTTCTCGAAGTCAAGTAATGCATCAATCTCTTCTTCATAAGCATTGATCAAGAAACGTGCACGTTCAACACGCATCTTCATCTGATGATGATATCTGCTTTCAGTAATTTCCTTGCCAAAAACTTCTTCAGTCATCATAAAGAGTTCAGTCACCGTCACAATCTGTGTTTTACAGAGCAGCAGCTGATGGTCCGCTTCAGCTACCTGATTAAGAATCTTGATGTTGTTACGCTCTTTAACTTCCCATAAAATTGAATGCAATTTCTGCTCAAATATATCGATCTGCGACATATATTCATGTGTCGTATTTTTGATGATGATATAGAATGTCTCGACGGCTGAACGCTTACTCTTGTCATTCAAGAGTTCTGCTTCTGTATAGGAGAACATCTTCGGTACATCGATATTGATCAAGACTAAGTCATCCCTGTCGAGATAAAACTGAAAGTCTGCGTGATCAGATTCGTCCTCCAGACTCTGTCTGTAAATATGTGAGCCCCATAATGACTCATGGTCTTCTCTAGTTTCAATCTTCAGTATATTTCCAGTCAGGCCCGACATTTCATCAATCCGTTCTGTCCAGGTCATCTCTTCTGGCCTGATAGTATCTAAATGAAGTGTCTGTTTGGTCCAGCTGCCATCATGATAATGATAGTAAGTAGTCATCGCTATCTCCTTTTCCATTCTTTTTTGAGCATGATCATCATCAGTAAAGGAAGTCCTACTTGTGAAAGAAGCACGCTGACGGGTATCTGTAATGGCGTCAACATATTATTACCCAGAAAATCTGCTGCTATAACTGCAATTCCGCCTACTATACCTGTTATCAGCAGCGTTGTTGTCTGTTTAAAAAATTGCGGCACAATCAATCCGACAAACCCGATAATGCCGGTTATACTGACCAGAACAGCAGTCATGATTGAAGAGATAATGAGCGCTGTATATTCCACTTTCTGCTGTTCAACGCCTACACCGCGTGCAATGGTCTCACCGCTCGCAACTATCATGATAGGACGGGCCAGTTTAAGGAGAACAGCCAGGCCGATTAAAGTAACGGGAATAAGCACATAGATATTCTGCCATTCGGCTGTGCCGATACTGCCGAAAAGGTAATTTAAGAGCTGTCTCGATTGGCCTGGCCATAGGATGACCAGGCCATACAGTGCACTTGAACAGAAGAAATTAATAAACATACCGAAAAGTATCATACCTGTACGCTGCTCATGACGAAAATAAAGCTGCGTGAGCAAGACGACTGCGAGAAGCGTCAGCAGACTTCCTGCGACACTCATGACTGCCGCTGATATACCTATCACGACCGCAAGCGCACTACCGAGACTTGCACCGCCTGCGATACCAAGTGTGAAAGAATCAGCTAGTTTATTATTGAAGATGGTCTGAAAAACTGCTCCTGTGATCGCAAGGATGAAACCTGTCAGGAATCCGAGTATCGTGCGTGGCAACCTGATATCACGGATAATCAGCCAGTCAAAGGCATCGACTGGCAGAAGATGTCCTTTGACAAAGAAAATATGACAGAACATAACACCTATCAGGACGCAGGCGAGCTTAATCTTCCAGCGCTTTTGCAAGCTCTTCCAGTCCTTTCGAGATTCTTGGACCCGGGCGCGTTATCCAGTCATCGTTCAATGTATGGGTCTTTACATTTTTCAGTCCTGGACGCTTCTTGACAAGTGCCCTGTAATCCTCAGCCTTAGCACCCGTCACAGATAGCATGACATCCGGTTTTCGTCGCACGACTGTTTCAAGAGCAACTGGCTGCCATCCTTCTATATCATGGAATGTGTTAGACATTTTAAGTTTCGACAGCATATCGTCCATAATCGTATGCTGGCCTGCTGTATAGATGTCCGGCTCTGATGAAACTTCAATAAATACTTTCTTTTCAGGTAAATGGCTGTACTTTTTCAGGACCCTTTTCTTATCCTGATCAATGCGCTCTGCCAGCTCTTTACCTTCTTTTTCATGATCCACCGATTCAGCAATCTGCATCACTGTGTCATCTATCTCATCCAGCTTCTTCGCCTCTTTGACATAGACAATCTTGATACCCTTATCTTTTAGAGAATCCAGTACTTTCTGCTGACTCGCACGTGCAGATTCATGGGTGACAATCACTGAAGGCTTCGCTCGCAGTAACTGTTCTTTATTGAGATTAAAACTGTCAAACTGTTCTTTAGTCTTTACATCTTTTGGGTAGTCATCATTTGTTGAAACACCGACGACTTCATCGCCGAGCCCCATTTCATAAAGAATCTCTGTATTGCTTGGCATCAGACTGACGATTCGATCTCCCGATTGATCCGCCTGACAACCACTGAGCATAAATAACGAGAATATTAATACTGACTTTTTCATCGACATCTCCCTTAATATAGAAAAATAGCGGAACTGATTCTTCAGTTCCGCTTAGGATTTACATCTTTTCCGGTGCAGAAACACCGATTAATGCCAGTGCATTTTTCAATGTGATTCTGACCGCTTCAATCATCGCAACATGTGCGCTTGACTTCGCAGCATCTTCTGTCAGAACTTTCTCTGCATTATAGAATTTATGGAAATGACTTGCTAAATCCTGAATATAGTTTGTAATACGGTGCGGGGCACGGTGTTCTGCTGCCGATTCTATTGTACTTTCAAAGTCAGCAACACGTTTCAACAGTTCAAACGCTTTATCATTTGTGATAAGACTGAAATCTGCATTTGAATCAATCTCGATTCCCTGTTCTTTTGCCGCTCTAATGATTGAACAGATACGCGCATGTGCGTACTGAGCATAATAAACAGGATTATCACTTGATTCACTTGTCGCAAGTTCCATATCGAAGTCAAAATGCGTGTCAGGGCTTCGCATCGTCAGGAAATAACGTGCAGCATCAATACCTACTTCGTCCATGATGTCACGTAATGTAATGGCATTCCCCGTACGCTTACTCATCTTCATCTCCTGGCCGTCTTTCATCAAACGAACCATCTGCATCACTTGAACTTCCAGACGTTCTGAATCGATACCCAGTGTTTCAAGAGACGCTTTCAGACGTGGGATATAACCATGATGGTCAGCACCGAATAAATTGATCAGCGTATCGTTACCGCGTTCAATTTTGTCATAATGATAGGCGATGTCAGGCAGGAAGTAAGTATAGCTGCCGTCCTTCTTAATCAGGACACGGTCTTTATCGTCTTTGAAATCAGTAGTCCGTAACCATGTCGCATCGTCTTCTTCAAAAATATAACCATTGTCTCGCATCTTAGACAGCGCCGTATCAATTTTACCTGTCTCGTATAACGTTGTCTCACTGAACCAGTTGTCAAAATGAACATTGAAATCAGAGAGATCCTGTTTCAGTTTCTTCATCTCATATTCCAGACCTAGCTGACGGAACGCTTTCAGACGTTCCTCAGACGGCATATCCTTGTAGCTCGCATCCTTCTTAGCAAGGTCTTCTGCGATACCGATGATATCTTTACCGTGGTAACCATCTGCCGGGAGTTCTGCGTCCTGACCGAGTGCCTGCAGGTAACGTGCTTCAATTGAATACGCTAAGTTCTCAATCTGTTTACCGGCATCATTGATGTAATATTCTCTTTCTACCGGATAACCTGCTGCCGCGAGAACATTGGCCAGTGTGTCACCGACTGCCGCATTACGTGCATGTCCGATATGCAAATCGCCTGTCGGGTTCGCAGATACATATTCAAGAAGAATTTTCTCTTCTTTCTGTTCAGACTGATGGCCGAATTTGTCCTGCTGAGATAAGGCTTGAGAGATAATATCTGTCAGATAACTGTTATCCATGTAGAAGTTGATGAAACCAGGGCCGGCAATTTCCACTTTTTCAACATGTGCTTTAGATGCATTGAGGTTATCTACGATCAGCTGGGCAATTTCACGCGGATTACGTTTAGCAAGCTTTGTCAATACCATCGCAATATTAGAAGCATAATCTCCATTTGCTGTATCTTTCGGTGTTTCAATCTTAATTTCAGGTACTTCAGTCACGAGTTCTGCCTTTAAAATAGCAGCTTTGATTTCTTCGATCAAAGTACTTTTGAGCGCGTTAACAATATTCATTGTAATCTCTCCTTATAGTCTAGTTGATATCTAAAATGCCCGTGACTGATGTTCTGCTCACTGAGTTCATATTCAATGACAAGACGGCCACCGGCCGATAGTTTTTTATAGTCGAGTTTTGTAGTATGGACATCCATGACAGTACGTCCTGCTGGGGTTTCATAAATATTCTGCGTTGTTTTTCCTTCTATAAACAGAAAATCCATATTGATCGTGCCTTTACGGGATATACGGATACCTGCCGGGTCAAGCTTCACTCTGACAGCGATTGCCTCGTCGCCCACTTCTTCTGTATAAGTGAGATAAGCCACTCGTTTTTCGGTCAGCTCGCCAGCGCTCTCCCCTCTGAATTTCTGCAGTTCATTATGCTGTTTAATTTTCTGCTCTGTCGTTACCCAAATTTTCATTTTTATTCACCTGCCAACATTATAGCAAAAAATAAAGAAAGCAGGTACAGTGACCTGCTTTCTTTAGTGTCCTAGCTATTTTGATAGCTAGTACCATCTTACGACTCTCACTCTAAAAATTCAAGGGTTTCACTATTCTGACACATTTAACTGCGCTTTTAGTTCCTGCGGCGCATTCTGCCACATCCCTTTGTTATGCTGCTCTAGAAATTCAGCGAGAACTTGCTTATTGTCATCACCAATCTGGTCGAGAATAAAGTGATGTTTCATCGATTTATCCATCATGTTGACATGTTCATGCATGCGCTTGAATGCTCTTTTTTTCGTTTTATTGACGAGCATGTAGCAGGCTGTCACCCCAGCATAGTAAGGGCCGTTTGCACCCCGTTCTGTTGTCACCCAGACCAGCCAGTAAGGTTTAGCATCCGCGCCTTTTACTTCTTGCTCGTCATCTATCCATTTCACGCGTTTTTCCACTTCACTTCTGGCGTGCATCGCACCGATATCTATAAAAGCACGCTTCTCCAGTACGTCAATAAAGACCGGTGCGACATTTTCAAGACTGATAGAACCTGCATTTGTTCCTTTGTGCCCGTCTAAAGGGTCGTTCTTAATAATATTGAACTGAAATTGTGCCATTTGACTTCACCTCTAGTTTAATTCATTCAGCAGATTAATGATGGCGCCTTTAATTGCTGGATCTTTTATGTTCACAATCATCTCTTTTGGATAGTAGAGTTTATAATCCATCCGATTGACGCCGGTAATACTATTGATGATGACGGACTGAGTACTAATCTCTTTTATCTGGTCCTGCCTTGTCAGCAGATGAATGGGCTTACGGTTATTTTTCGAGCCTGGTCGGTCATAGTCATAAGGCAGATCACTATATGCATCTGATACAAAATAATATTCCGGATCAATACCTGCCTGCGTGAAGAGCTCTGTCAGTTCACCGATTGTAATGACAGAACCATCAAACGGTAAATATTTAAATAGATCCCGGTTCACAAATCGACGCGACAAATCACTTAAAATAGCATCTCCCTCGTTCATCCACTCCTGGAGATAGAAAAATAGAACCGTCTCATCCAACCTTAAGTAATCCTGAACAGAGACCGCATCTTCAAAAAACGGCAGCAGATGCATGGGTTGTGACTTAAACTGATAGCCTGCTTCGTATAATACTTTTACCCGTTTAAAACAACGGTTCAGCAGTACTTCGCCGCCTCTACTGACCGGATGAAAATAAATCTGCCAGTACATCTGATAACGGCTCATCAAGTAATCTTCAACCGCATGCATGCCACTTTCTTTAATGACGACTTCATCTTCTGTCGGACGCATAAGCCTTAAGATACGCTCCATATCAAAACTGCCGTAGCTTACACCTGTATGGTAAGCATCTCGCTGCAGATAATCCATACGGTCAGCGTCTATCTGTGAAGAGATCATCGAGATGACCAGTTTATTTTTGTGCGTCTTGTTGATGACATCAGCTACTTCCTGAGCGAAACCTGGATGTACACGGGACAAGATAGCATTGACTTCTGTATCACCTGTAATAATAGCCTGGGTATAGGCTTCGTGATCGGTATTGAATATCTTCTCAAAACAATGTGAGAATGGTCCGTGCCCTAAATCATGCAGAAGCGCTGCACAAAGCGCAAGCGGTCGATCCTCGTTATGCCAGGCCGGTCTGTTTCTGAAGATTTCATCAATCATCCGTCTTACAATCTCATATACACCGAGCGAATGTGTGAACCTTGAATGCTCTGCAGACGGGAACGTCAGATAGAGTGTGCCGAGCTGCTTGATACGTCTCAGTCGTTGAAATTCCTTCGTTTTAATCAGGTCCCAGATCAGCTGGTCTCTGACGTGGATATAACGATGGACTGGATCCTTAAATACTTTTTCTTCAGGCATTTTCTGAAATTGATAGCTCATTCGTGTCCTCCAACATAGAATATATCAATTTTACCATAAAAAAAGGAAACGCTCTCGTATCGCGTTTCCTCGTCTAATTATAGTTTTTTCTTCAGTAAACCTGTTGTGACTTTCTCTCCGAACAAGTTTTCTTCGTATTCACGAACAAGTACAAATCCATTTTTACGGTAGAAGTTACCGGCTGTTTCATTATCGCTTGCCACTTCAACGAAAAGTTCATGATAGTCGTTACAGATTTCAAGACCAGCCGCAATGAGTCTGCCGCCAATATTCTGACGCTGGTAACCGGGTATAACGTAAATGGCTGATAAGAAGAGTTCTGTGCCGTTGATAAAGTTTGTAAAACCAACGACTTCGTTATTTTCCTCTGCCACTAGAAATACAGAACTATCCAGTCTTTTAGTCAGACGTTCATCACTGTAAGCTGCAGAAAGAAATTGTGCGATTGTGCTTGCTGCTACGATATTCTGATAAGTGTCATGCCAGGCCATCGTCGCAACACGGCGAATAGCCGGTATATCTTCTACATTCGCTTTTCTGATATTAACCATATTCCACACCTCGTTATAAAAAAAGAAAAGACGGACCTGCGTCCGACTGTTCTTTTTAAAATGATAGATTTATTATACGCCTAAAATTGTCAGAATAGTAGATAAACTATTTATTTAAACTGGAGTTTTTTGAGTAAAAATGCACCGAGGGGTGTGGCGCATTTAACAAATAAATCATAGAAGATACGCTGCTCGATTTTCAGATGTTTCGTATAGACGAGGTGATATTCAAGAAAAGGTCTCGAGCCTCGCGCTAATTTGTAGTCTTTTGCGCCCGCACTGTTATTGATTTTGAGCCCTTTATCATTAGCATACTGATAGAGCAGTCCGCTTGTCATAAAATATAATCCTTTATAAGACTGATCCATGCCAAAATATGCCGGAAAGAGCATATCCCCTTTTTGCTGCACCACCATAAACGAAACGATATGGTCACCGTCTCTTAGAACAAACCATTTAAGGGGCACATAGTCATATATAAAACGGAAAAAGTCAGCGGTGTAGTGCGGGTTATGTATAGAATATTTATCAAGATAAACTTGAGTATATAAAGGAATGAGTGCATCAAAGTCAGTTGCTGATAGTTCATCAGATACGGACAGTCCGCTTTTCTCCAGTTTTTTAATATCTTTTTTCAGGTCTTTTCGTTCATTCTTAGTATGAGACTCAGCAGCATCATAAACATAGATGGCGCGTGAAATCAACGGTGCGTAGCCCGCTGCTTCCAGCTGCTCTTTAACTGCTTCTTCGCTGACTGTCCTGAAGACAAGCGCATGACGAGGGTAGCGGCGGCTTAGTTCTTCTGTCAGCTGACTGATATACTTCAGCTGATTATCGCTATAGAGCGTCGTTGACATAAATGACGGGAAGACCGTGACTGTCTTTTCCCTTGTTCCTTTTAAGATTAATCGCCCTGCACTGAGCAGGAGAGCAGCACCCTTTCGAGCAATAGAAGGTAGGGTCATGCGTTCAACTTCACTGACCATTTCCTCGATATATTGCCCGGTAAATGAATGAATCCAGCTGTCATTATAAGCACCTGATTTAACGCTGTATGGAATTAAGTGTCCATCTATCAATAGCACTTCTACTTTAGCGTGTACATTTGTGATGCCGCGCTCCATGCCATTCATCATATATTTAAGATAGTCTTTATTGATGTGCAGATCAGTGACCTGTTCGAACGGAATGGTCTCAAATCTCGTGTAAATCATAGAATCCCTCGCTTTATAAGCTGATCAGTTCATCGTTCCATTCAATATCATACGTCGTTATCGCATTGACTGCGACTTTCTTTCTTTTCGCTGATACCCACCACTGGGCACCGCTGATCAGCTGTTCAAAGAAAATCACTTTTTCATTAGGGTGCCAGAAGACATCTTTACCGTACTTGAGTTTCTCAAATGTATCTTTCTTCGGTTTCTTCATCCAGTTGAAAAGCGAGACGAAAATCAGCTGTCTGACCTCATAGGTCGGTGCAGTGACTTCCAGATTCCAGACTTCAGGCTTCATGAATAAAGCTCCATTTGTCGCTCTAGGATTACACTCGATGAAATAGAATTCTCCTGTCTTACTGCACTGAATAACGTCAAACGCGATCTGATAAGACCAGTTCAGTTTGCTGATCACTTCTTCAATCACTGCCTGCAGCTCAGGATTCTTCTGTGAATGAAAATGAGTGGAACAGTTATAACTTTCATGTGTGTTAGACAAGTAGAGTGACGTTGACAGAGCCTGTCCTTCATAAGCCATCGAATAAGAACACCATTCTGTCCCGTAGATAAGCGTCTGAATCATAAAGGGAAACCGGACTTCATTGCCGAACTCCAGTGAATATCTTGATAGTTTACGCACAGACTGACCGAAACGTCCGAAAGGCTGTTTAACGATATAGTGTTCATCCGGATGGTTTGTAATAAAAGATGTCAGTTCCTTTTTATTATAGACATAAGAGGTATCAGGGACTTTAAATCCCATCTCCTGCATCAGCTTTGTAAAATTGAATTTATTATGGACAGACAGCATTTTATCGATGTCTTCTACCCAGACCGGTGCCGCCAGCAAATGTTTAGAGTATGAAAGATAGAACGATTCTTCGTTGAGCGGCAGAATATAATCGATATCATATTCACGCACAATGGAATTGATATCTTCTATATATTCCTGTGTAGAAAAGCGGGGAGAAGTCGTCATGATGAATTTCTCGATGAATTTTGTATTTTTGATGCTGACTTTGTTTGTTGAATCTGTCAGATAAACCTGATTGCCGAGTGCGACCTGCTGTTGAACCACTGCATAAGAGATCGGTGCACGTGCACCTGTTATCAGAATACGTTTCATCTGTATGAGTCCACCCTTCATCTCGTCATTATTCTTCTCCTCTACTATATCAGCCAGTTGTAAAGGTCCTGTAAATTTGAGATAAAGATAATGTTGTTACATTGTAAAGAAAAAAAGTTCCACCGTTTATAACGGTAGAACTTTACTTCATACGTTTTGCTTTAATTTTAGCTTCCTGCTCTTCCATCCGGCGTTTACGTTCTTCATTTCGTTTCTGAAGTCTCGCCTCTTCTTCCGGATCACGCTTTTGAGCTAGTCGTTTCTCGACTTTCTCCATCAGTTCTTCTTCTGTATGAGCCGCACATGGACGATTGTTAACAAATGCGAATGTTTTCTTTCGTCCGGGACCACAGTAAGATTGACATGCGACTTCTATTTCCGCATCTGGATCTATTTTTTCGAGTTTAGGTAATAAAGTTCGCAGGTTAACCGCCTGACAGTCATCGCAGACTTGAAACTTATTGCGCATTGCTGTTCACATCCTCCATATTTTTTCTCATTTTATCATTACGCTCAATCATTCTATCGAAGTAATCATTATACAATGACCAGGCCTCATCTGTCATCTCTACCATCGATAATTGTGAACCGAGAGATTTCATTGCACCGAGCAGCTTGAACAGAATGTCCTGTACGGTCAGTTCAAATCCCAGGAGTTCACTTAAACTCGCCATATCTTCAGGGTGAATCTCTGGATAACTGAATTTTGTCTCTTCATCCTGAAGTGCACGCTTGTAGAATTCCTGCATCAGACAGGCGCGCTCGCTGCCACTACCCTCTACACAGAGATAAATCTGCACGGCGACCCCGCCACGCACCCTGCGCTGTGAGATGCCGGCAAACTTACGATCATTGATGCTTAAATCATAGCTGCCAGGACAATACGAGTGCACGATTTCCTTCGATTCAATTATGACACCATACTCTTTGAACATCTCTTTAATAAGGTCATACATCAGCTCGTAGCCACCATCTATCGAGAACGATTCACCGCCGTTAAATATTAATGAGATATTTAAGACACCACTATCAAGTACAACACCTAGTCCACCTGAATTCCGAACGATGGCACCATACCCCTGCTCAATAAGATAATCAATTCCCTCTTTTAAGTGCGGCAGTCTGCTGTCATGGATTCCTAATATAACGACATGCTGGTGAACCCACGTGCGTACGACACTGTCCCAGTTCTCCTTGCCGACCAAATGACAAAAGGTGTCATCAAAACTGAAGGACTGCATAGGCTGCAGTCCTGTCGTATGATCAGTATATTGCCATCTGTCCTGAAACTTGGACATTAAAGTGTTTGTGCTGCTGTGATGATTGCTAAGTCATAGACATCGTCAGTTGAGCAGCCACGTGATAAGTCGTTAACAGGTGCATTTAAACCTTGAAGGATAGGTCCGATCGCATCAAATCCACCTAAACGTTGAGCAATTTTGTAACCGATGTTACCCGCTTCAAGACTTGGGAATACGAAGACATTCGCATCACCTTGGATTGGAGATTCAGGTGCTTTTTTAGCAGCTACAGAAGGAACGAATGCAGCATCGAACTGGAATTCACCGTCGATTACGACATTTTCAAGTCCCGCTTCTGCTTGTTTTCCCTGTGCTAAACGAGTCGCTTCTACGACTTTTTCTGTTTCAGGGGTTTTTGCTGAACCTTTAGTTGAGAAGCTGAGCATTGCTACTTTAGGATCCATGCCGAAGCTTTGTGCAGTCTTCGCACTCTCGATAGCGATTTCAGCTAAGTCAGATGCTTCTAAAGTCGGGTTGATGGCACAGTCACCAAATACATACTGTTCATCTTCACGTAACATGAAGAAGACGCCAGATGTTTTCGCAACACCAGGTTTTGTTTTGATGATCTGAAGCGCTGGACGCACTGTATCAGCTGTAGAGTGAGCAGCACCTGATACAAGCCCTGCTGCTTTACCTGTATGAACAAGCATTGTCCCGAAGTAGTTGCCGTCGTTCATCATTTGTTCAGCCTGCTCTTCAGTTGCTTTACCTTTACGACGCTCAACGAAAGAAGCGATTAATTCTGAACGTAATTCGCTAGTCGCAGGATCGATTGTCTCTAAACCGTCTAAAGATACACCGAGTTTTTCGCTAAGTGATTTCAGTTCTTCTTCTTTACCTAACACGATAGGTGATACGTAATCAGATTTACCGAGTTCCACTGCTGCTGCGAGAACACGCTCATCGTTACCTTCAGGGAAGACGATGCGGACATTCTTACCTTCTAATTTGCCTTTTAATACATCCATTAAATTAGCCATAATAGCCTCCTAGTAGTGTTTCATACAATTTACATCCTTATTATAGAGCATTTGCGAATAGAATTCACGTCATCAATTTGTAAAAGTCTGAATGCAGAATTTTCCGCTAATTATGGTATATTGGAGAGGACTAAGACAAGAGGAGAGATATGAATGATTGAAGCAGCAAAAACATTAGATGGCTGGTACAGCCTCCATTTATTTTATGCCATCGATTTCACAAGCCTGAAACTAGTGGAAGCAGAAGACCGCGAACAGATGGTCACTGAGCTGAAAGAATATTTAACTAAACTTGAAGCGAACCATGAAGCAAAAGAAGGTTCTTATGCGTTCTATAATATCACTGGCCAGAAAGCAGACTTAATGCTCTGGATGCTGCGCCCTGAAATGAAACAGCTGACAGCACTTGAAACAGAATTCAATAAACTGGCTATCAGCGACTATTTAATCCCGACCTATTCATACGTATCAGTCATTGAACTCAGCAACTACTTAGCTGGTGACTCTGACGAAGATCCATATCAGAACCCTCACGTCCGTTCACGTTTATACCCAGAAATTCCTCGCACAGAGTACGTTTGTTTCTATCCAATGGATAAACGCCGCGAGGGCAATGATAACTGGTATATGCTTGACATGGATCACCGCAAAGGCCTCATGCGTTCACACGGCATGATTGGACGCGGCTACGCCGGTAAAGTGAAACAGTTCATCACAGGTTCTGTCGGTTTTGACGACCATGAATGGGGCGTAACACTTTTCGCTGATGATGTACTGCAGTTCAAAAAGTTAGTATATGAAATGCGTTTTGACGAAGTCTCTGCCCGCTACGGCGAGTTTGGTGAGTTCTTCGTTGGTAATATCTTAGCGCAGGATGACCTGTCGTCATTATTTGAAGTCTAAGGTGTAATATGTGTATGTAAAAGAGTCCGCTATTTTATGAATAGCGGACTCTTTTTTGATGGATAGTTATGTGACCGCGCGTTGTGTCCGGTAAAAGCGGGATAGCGGACACTTCCCTGATGAATGGTCGCGTGGCGGACGAGTTATGTCCGGTAAATGCGGGATAGCGGACACTTCCCTGATGAATAGTCGCGTGGCGGACGAGTTGTGTCCGACAAATGTAGTATGGCGGACACTTCTCTATCGAATGGTTGTGAGGCGAGTGAGTTGTGTCCGACAAACTCAGGATAACGGACACTCCCTCATCCCTACTGCTGTTTTTAAGATGACTTATCTCCCTTAACCAAAAGAGTGGTATTGTCTTCAAATCTATTCAAAGAATTATACTTCTTTTCATACTTCCTAACTTTGTCGTACGGTCCTAACATACAATCGAAAGTATAAGAACCCGCATGGTCCTGCCACTTCTCTATATCATGTGTTGCTTTAATATCATGACGGCCAATGAAAAGCTTAAAGTGACTTCCTTCTTTTACAAAATAGTAAAGCGTTAAGTATAATTGTTTATTTTTATAATAGCTCGCTGTACCGATATAGTGATTCCCATCGCCACCATAACTATTCCCATTCAATTCCATATCCTTGTAAAGTATTTCTTTCACAGCTTTACTAGCTTCATCTACAGATGCATAAGTCTCGGCTTCTACTTGAGCAATAGCTTCATCACGGACAGGCTCAACCCCGCTATTTTGTACTTCTCTTTGCTGTATGACTGTCATCATCGTAAGACCTAGTCCTGCAATGATCAATACTGCCCACCATAACCATCCTCTATTCATCATGTCACCTCAAAGTTTTCTTCAGTGTAATACTGCCCTACTGACATGTCAATTTATACCAAAAAAATCCGGCTGCTGCCGGATTTTAAGTTTATTGATAAGCTTTTTCGATTTCATCGATCTGCTGCATTGTTGTTTTAACGCCGCCACCTGAGAAGTACCATAAGTATGGGTTTAATTCGATAACTTTGTTTTCTTTAATAGCGTTGACGTCTTTAATCACTTTATTCGATAACACTTGCTTGCTTGATGATTTACCACCGACTGCTACGCCTCTGTCCATCGCAAAGATGATGTCAGGATTCACTTTGTTGAAATATTCATAGTTCACGACCTGGCCGTGACCTTCTGCTTTAATATTTTTGTCCCCTTCTTTTACTCCTAATACATCATGGATGAAGCCGAAACGTCCACCTTTACCAAACACTGAAAGTTCGCCTTCATTCGCTAATACGAAAAGACCTTTTTTGTCAGATGCTTCTGTCATTTTCTTCACTTCTGCAATCTTGTCGTCTAATTCTTTGTTTAATTTTGTTGTTTCGTCTTCTTTATCGAACATTTTACCGATGTTGTCTGTATTGGCTTTTACACTGTCGACATAAGCTGTATCTTTAGTACCGACATAGACAATTTTAGCGTCTGGTGCTGCTTTTTTCATTTCATCCATGACTTTAGCTGATGCCTGACGTCCTGAAATAAGGATGACTTCCGGACTCAGTTCAGCGAGTTTTTCAAAGTTAGGTTCTTTAAGTGAGCCGAGGTTTGTGTATTTATCGTCTTTGAATTCTTTCAAAAATTCAGGGACAGAGCGATTACCTTCACCTTTAGGTAAACCGATGACGTGATCATTCAGACCTAGTTCCTGCATTGTTGTCAATGTACCGTAATCAAATACTGCTACTTTTTTAGAGTTTTTAGGGACTTCTACTTTTTCTGATACATCTTTTGCATCGCTGCCATCTTCTTTTTCACCCATCATTTTGTATTCATTTGTGATTTCTACAGTATTTTCTGATGAGTCTCCTGCTGTTTTTTCTTCTGTTGTCGTTTCTTTTTTGCTGCCACATGCTGCTAAGATTAAAATTAATGCAAAACTAAGTACTAAAAGTGAATATTTCTTCATGGTAATCTCCTTGTATTTTAAATTTTTCCCCGAATTTTTGCGCCCAACGTAACACTTAATCCCCAGCATCACTCCTTTCATTATGCGTGACTATACCATCTGTACTTCTCTGACGTAGTCATCCACTGTTTTTTCATCATCGAAATAGACGCAGATCTGCTGCCCAAAAATACATTCAATGTTGATGTCCATATCATAGATAGACTTTAAAGCTTCCGGCGTGATGACATCATCCTTTGGTCCGTCGAGCAGAATTTCGCCTTCTTTCATCGCGACGATATAATCTGCGTAGCATGAAGCGAAGTTGATGTCATGTATGACAATGACGATTGTCTTCTGTTTTTCTCTTACGAGACGTCTGAGTAGCTGCATCATCTGAACAGAGTGTTTCATATCCAGATTGTTCAGCGGCTCATCTAAAAAGATATAGTCTGTATCTTGCGCAAGCGTCATCGCGATAAAAGCACGCTGTCTCTGCCCGCCTGACAGCTCATCTAAATAAGCCTCCTGCATGTTCGTCAGTCCCATATATTCAAGCGATTCATCGACCACTTGTTTATCTGTCTTCGATAGTCGTCCTTTCGAATACGGGAAACGGCCAAAGTTCACCAGTTCACGGACTGTAAGTTTTAAATTGGTATGATTGCTCTGCTTCAGAACAGCCAGTTCCTTTGCAACCTGATCACTTTTCAGACGAGTGATTTCAGTCCCGTTCAGTTCAACAGAACCCGTTGTCACATCAATCAGACGTGTCGCAGCATTGAGCAATGTACTTTTACCCGCGCCGTTAGGACCGATAATCGCCGTTATAGCGCCTTGTCTGATTTCTGTCGATACATTTTTAAGGATTTTTTTCTTTCCGATATCAAGCGATAATTGACTGACTTTAATCATGTGCGCCCTCCTTAAAGAGTAAATAGATGAAGTAGAGTCCTCCGACAAAATTGATCATAATCGTAATTTCAGTCGTCCCATCAAAAATATACTGGGTCATCATCTGACCGATCAGCAGCGTAATCACTGAAATCAGTATCGTGCAGACAATGAGCAGCTTATGTTCATAAGTCCGGATAAACTGATAGGTAATGTTACAGACGATGATACCCAGAAATGTGATAGGTCCGACAAGGGCTGTTGAAATGCTGACAAGAATTGCAACAATCAGCAGCATTGAACGCGTTAACTTGTCGACATCAAGTCCAAGGTTGACCGCATGAATCTTCCCAAGACTTAAAACGTCCAGTTCATGACTCCTGCGGTAGACGAGAATGAGCAGTAAACCGATTAAAACTGCACAGAGAATCAGCAGCTTTTCGTTTACTGTATTGAAGCTTGCAAATAATCTGTCCTGCAGCATCAGGAAATCATCGGGATTCATGACCATGTGCATGAAGCTTGAAAGACTTTGAAAGCAAGTTCCCATCACCAGACCGAAGAGCAGGATAAAGTAAACTGATGTATTTTTTCTGAAAACGAGTTTGAAAAGTCCGAGTGTAAACAGAACCATTAGAGCAACAGAAAGAAAGAAATTAATATACGTATTCATCAGCAGCGAACTGACAGCCCCGAATATAAAGATGATGACCGTCTGCAGGAATAAATAGACAGCATCAAGGCCGATGACTGACGGCGTCAGCAGATGATTTTCTGTCAGCGTCTGAAAAATCAGTGATGAGACACCGATGGCTGCGCCTACCAGAATAATAACTGCAACTTTACGCACGCGTGCAGGTAAAACGTAGCCGAGTGCATTCATATTCAGCTGTATCAGAATATAAAGACCAATTAATACGACCGCCGTCACTAGTAATAGCAGAACTTTCTTAGATTTTGGCGACATACTCGTTCCTCCTTTTCAAGAGAAGCAGCATGAAAAGCACGCTGCCGATAATGCCGAGCGTCAGACCAATCGGGATTTCGTAAGGAAAAATAATCAGGCGGCTGAAAATGTCCGCAACCATTACAAGGATCGAACCAATCAGCGCTGTAAACGGCAGCGTCTTCTGCAGGTGGTCGCCTACAAGCATATAAACGATATTCGGCACGACAAGACCTAGGAACGGCAGAACTCCGATTGTTACAACGACTGTCGCCGATACCACGGCGCTGATGATAACACCGATATTCATGATGCGTTCGTATGGAATGCCTAGATTGCGACTAAACGATTCTCCCATGCCGACAATGGTGAAATGATGTGCGAAGAAATAAATCAGTATGACCATCGGAATAATAATATAGAGAATCTCATAACGTCCCGACGTCACCATCGAAAAATCACCAACAAAGAAATTGCCGATACTCTGCATCGCATTGAATCGAAGCGCCATGAACGTCGCAAAACTGGAAACGATATTACCGAGCATCAGTCCGACGAGCGGAATAAAAATGGCATCTTTGTATTTGATACGGTTGACGATGAACATAAATGAGAGCGTTCCAATAATCGCAGCCATTATCGCAAAGATGAGTTTGATGAGAATATGGGCTTCCGTGAAGAAAATTATGGCAATCAGAATACCGAGTTTCGCGAAATCCATCGTTCCTGCTGTTGTCGGTGAAACAAATTTATTACGTGTCAGCTGCTGCATCAGCAGCCCTGAAATACTGAGAGCAGCACCTGCCAGAATGATCGAGATAGTCCTCGGCAGTCGACTGTTGATCAATATATTTTTTTCATTGGTTGTCAGCTGCAAAAGGTGTCTGGGCGCAAGATCCACTACACCGATAAAAATAGACAGCATAGACAGTACAATGAGTAGGATAACCAGGTACCGCAACTTCATATGAAAAAGCTCCTCTGCAATTGATAATCATTATCATTTATAATGATAACAAAGTTAATACGCATTTCAACCTTTTTTCTGTATTTAATTTAATAACATGTTAATCTTTCCTATTTAATAGAAAAAAATATTTATTATTTTGTATACGCATTCATTACGGGGTATTTATGTCTTCTCTTTCATGCTATATTGAGAGAGTATTATTTAATTTAAGGGGGTATTTTTATGCATCAGGAGGATTCTCTGAAGAAATCCATCGGCTTGATGACAGCCATCACAATTGTTATCGGTACGATTATTGGATCCGGTGTATTTGTTAAGCCATCAGTCGTTCTCGGCCATGCAGGATCCAGCAATATGGCGATTGCAGCCTGGGTTGTCGGGGGTGTGCTGACGCTTGCTGCGGGGTTGACCATCGCTGAAGTCGGTGCTCAGATTCCGAAGACAGGTGGGCTTTATGCTTATATTCGTGATATATACGGTCGTTTCTGGGGCTTCTTAACGGGATGGGTCCAGACTGTTATTTATGGTCCAGCCATTATCGCTTCTCTCACTTTATTCTTCGGTATTTTAGTAGCTAACTTTTTTGGTTTCAGTGAGAGCCTGGGTATCTGGATTGGGATTGCAGCACTCACATTCCTAGTCATTCTTAATATTCTGGGTACTGGTCTTGGCGGAGCGATGCAGAACTTCACAACAGTCGCTAAACTGATTCCAGTATTTGCGATTATCATCTTTGGATTATTATGGGGGAAAGCAGATATCTTTAATCAAGATGTAACGAGTCTTATTAAAGATGGGGATGAGATCAACTTCGGTCGTGCTGTACTCGCGACGCTATTCGCTTACGACGGCTGGATTATGCTGACGAACTTAACAGGCGAGATGAAAAATGCGAAACGCAATCTGCCGCTCGCGATGCTTATCGGCCTGTCAGTCGTGACGCTCGCTTATGTTTTCATCAATATTGCCGTCTTCCATGTCATTCCTGCATCAGAACTGATCGGTATGGGTAATACCAGCTCAGCACAGGCAGCGACTGTTCTCTTCGGTTCTATCGGGGCAAAATTCGTCAATATCGGTGTCATCATCTCCATCTTCGGCTGTCTGAACGGTAAGATCATGACATTCCCTCGTGTACCATTTGCGATGGCAGACGATCACTTATTGCCATTCTCTAAAGTCATCGGTTACGTCAGCCCGAAAACAAATACACCAGTCGGCGCACTCAGTATCGTTTATCTGCTTGGCCTTCTGCTCGTCCTTCTGACGATGGCGTTTCCTAAAGTCGTCAATGCGGACTACTTATCCGAAATCTGTATTTTTGTCATCTATGTTTTCTATATCATGGCTTTTGTCGGTTTATTCCTGCTCAGAAAACGTTTTAAAGGTCAAAGAGCTTACTCGGTACCACTTTATCCAGTCGTACCGATTGTCGCTATTCTAGGAGGTCTGTTCATCATTATCAGTACCCTGCAGAGTGACTTCCTTGGGGCGCTTTATTCACTGATAATCGTTGCCGTCGGTATTCCTTTTTATCTGTTCCTTAAAAAGCATGTTTAAGCTATTTATTTAACGGCTATAAATAAGAAAACCGTGAAAAGAGGAGTTCAATATGAAAAGATTAATCTCATTATTAATTAAATTAGCACCCATCATTTTACCGATTTTACAACGTCAGTTAAACAAACGTAACAACACAAACAACTATAACCGCTAAAAAAATGACCCTCGTCTGAGGGTCATTTTTTTATGCTTTCCATGCTGCAAGAATCATCAACGCCCAGCTGGCGATAAAGAGAACGCCACCGATTGGTGTAATCGCGCCTAGTACTTTAATCTGTGTTACGGCAAGCACATAGAGTGAACCGCTGAAGAAAATAATACCCGCTGTCATCAGCCATCCTGCTGTATTTAGGTTCAGTTTAGTCGTCCCCATCAGGATACCGATCAACACTAATCCTAGTGCATGATACATCTGATAAGTCGTCGCCTTGTTCCAGATGTCGAGATATTTCTCGCTCAGCTTTCCTTCAAGTCCATGTGCACCAAAAGCACCGAGCGCCACTGCGATAAGTGCATTAAGTGCACCTATTATAATAAATGTCTTCATGTTATCCTCCTAAAAATCAAATAATGAATCGCCATTGCCAAAACCATCATCTGTTACTGCTTTATTTTCTTTCGTTGGGACTTTCGCACCCATCATCTTCAGCTCTGCAGCAGATATGACAGGTTGAGAGGTGGTTGGATTTGAATGACTCACGTACTGCACTTTCTCATCTGCATCCGCGGTAGTTGCAGCAAGTCTTGCAAGTGTTTCAACTGCGTACATATGTCTTGCAAACATTTCACCGTCTGACATCTTTGCCTTACTCAGTTCAGCCTCTATCTGCTGAATGACCTTATTTTTCATGCATCACAACCTCCTTGCACCAGTTAATCGGTTCAAGACCTTGTGCTTTCAAATAGTCATTTGTCTGACTATAAGGCTTTGAACCAAAGAAGCCGCGAAAAGCACTTAAAGGGCTCGGATGGACGCTTGTAATGATATGATGTTTCGTCGTATCAATAAGAGGCAGTTTACTCTGAGCCGGTTTTCCCCAGAGTATGAACACAACATGCTCTTTCTCATCACTGACTGCTTTAATCACTTCGTTCGTAAAGGTTTCCCAGCCGATGCCACGGTGTGAGTTCGCCTGTCCTTTCTCCACAGTCATGACCGTGTTGAGTAACAGGACACCTTCTTCTGCCCAGCCTGTCAGTTCACCTGTCTGTCTGACACAGCCTGTATCTTCTTCAAGTTCCTTATACATATTGCGCAGTGAAGGGGGCAACTTGGTACCGTTCTTGACTGAGAACGCTAAACCATGTGCCTGGTCCGGACCATGATAAGGATCCTGCCCGAGTATCACAACCTTTACTTTATCAAACGGCGTGTATTTAAACGCGTTATAGATGTTCTCACGCGCCGGATAAATCTCTTTTGTTTCATAAGCTTCTTCCAGAAATGAATCCATCTCCGTAAAATCGTGTTTTCCCTTGATTTCCTTGAATATTGTATCCCAATTCATCTCATCACCTCTTCATATGGATTGTATCATAATTTGTAAGCATTTTATTTTGTCATACCCGTATTCATGCTATGATAATAATAATCAGAAAAAGAATGGGGTATGTCACATGTCACTTAAGAAAACTTTAACTATTGCAGGGTCTGACACAAGTGCCGGAGCAGGCATGCAGGCCGATTTAAAAACGTTCCAGGAGTTAAACACATACGGTATGGTCGCACTGACTGCAGTTGTTACAATGGATCCTGAAACATGGGGTCATGATGTTACACCACTACCAATCGATTTATTAGATAAACAGATTAAGACTGCATTATCTATCGGTCCAGATGCAATCAAAACAGGTATGCTCGGTTCAGAAGAGATTATCGGCCGTGCAGCACAAGCCTACAAAGATTCAGATGCTGACTTTTTCGTTGTGGACCCAGTTATGGTCTGCAAAGGAGAAGATGAAGTCTTAAATCCTGGTAATACTGAAGCGATGATCAAAGAACTGTTACCACTTGCTACAGTCGTTACACCTAACCTTTTTGAAGCTGGCCAATTATCGGGTCTCGGTAAACTGACTTCTATCGACCAGATGAAAGAAGCGGCGCGTATTATTCATGAACGCGGTGCGAAACACGTCATCATTAAAGGTGGCAAAGCACTTGAAGGACAAGAAGCAGTTGACCTTTACTTTGACGGTGAAACTTATACATTGCTGACAACAGAAAAATTCCAGTCTTCTTATAATCACGGTGCTGGCTGTACATTCGCTGCTGCGACAACAGCAAACTTAGCGAACGGTCAGTCTCCACGTGAAGCAGTCATCAATGCTAAAGTATTCGTCGCTTCTGCTATTAAACACGGCTGGAAAATGAATGACTTCGTAGGACCTGTTCAGCACGGTGCTTCTAATAAAGTAGAGAAAATCGAAGTAGCAACAAAAGAAGTATAGACTGACGACAGCGGAGAGTGGACCTTATGGTGCACTCTTCTTTATCAATAAAAGCTATAAATCAGCTGCTGACTTTAGTAAAATAGTAGCAGTATTTCATGAGGAGTTATAATGATGGAATTAATTAATGAACAAACTGTACAGCAGCATCTGGACGAATTCGCCAATACACCTGTCTATCTTCATGTTGAGACAACAAATGGCGCATATGCATCACATTTCGATGAACGCGTCTTCAATGCGGGTACTTTTCTTCGCAATATTAAAGTAACTTACATTCAAGGCAAGATCACGGGTGGTAAAAAAGATCCGTACCGCGTCGGCTTAAAGCTCGAAGGCGGCTGGGTTTATGTACAAGGACTTACGCATTACGAAATCGCAGAAGATGGTGCTTTTCTGATGGCCGGCCATAACTATGATGGACAACTGGCTGCCGCTCTTGAAATCAGTCGAACACCATTTCATTTATAAGAGGTGCACAAAATGACAGAATCACAAGTATTAGTTGTATTCCCACATCCTGATGACGAAGCATTCGGTGTTTCAGGTACCCTTGCACAGTTCGTAGATGCAGGCGTTCCTGTTACTTACGCATGTCTAACGCTTGGACAGATGGGCCGTAATTTAGGTAATCCCCCGTTTGCAACGCGCGAGTCACTTCCTTTTATCCGCGAACAGGAACTGGAACGTGCAGCGGAAGCTATCGGTATTAAAGATTTAAGAAAAATGGGCTACCGCGATAAAACACTGGAATTTGAAAAAACCGAAGACCTGGCTAACATGGTCGGTGCTTTAATAGATGAACTGAAACCTTCTCTCATCATTTCATTCTATCCAGGCCACGCTGTGCACCCGGACCACGAGGCTACAGCAGATGCAGTGATTGAAGCAGTCAGACGCCTGCCTGAAAATGAACGACCTAAACTCAATCTTGTCGCTTTCAGTCATGATACGTTTGATGTTCTAGGTGCACCAGACGTTGTCGTTGATATAACAGGATATGAAGAACAGAAAATGCGCGTGCTGGAAGCACATGCCTCACAGACAGGTCCAATGCTTAAAAATCTCGCCGCAGACTCTCAGCAGGCAGAAGAAGCGCGTGATATGTGGATGAAAACAGAACGCTTTTACAGCTATACTGTATAACGAAACTTAGGAGATTAGTAAAATGAAAGAATATAATTTAAAGACACGTGAAGGTCGCTGGAGACATTTTGGTTCCGTTGACCCGATCAAAGGTACTAAACCGACCGAAAAAGAATTGATGATGGATTTACAGAGCTCTAAAAAAGACTTTTTATTTGAAATCGACCATGTCGGTATCAAGAATCTGACTTATCCTGTCCGTATCGGTGATTTCCAGACAGTCGGCAATTTCAGTCTGTCTACTCATCTGGCAAAAGATGAGAAAGGCATTAACATGAGTCGTATTCTGGAATCTGTTGAGTCGCATTATGAAAATGGTCTGACACTCGACTTCGATACTCTGAAGAAAGTTCTCATTACACTTCAGACAGCGATGAAACAAAAAAACGCCTCTGTTGAAGTAGAAGGTGTCTGGTTCTTCGACCGTTACAGCCCGATCACTAACTTAAAAGCAGTCGGCCATGCGGATACCACATTTGAGATGACAGTCGCTGATGAAGAAGTCATCAGCCAGTCATTGACGATTAAAGCACAAGTGACGACGCTTTGCCCATGTTCAAAAGAAATCAGTGAATATTCTGCACATAACCAGCGCGGCGTCGTGACGGTCAAAGCGGACCTTGCTGAAGAACTGCCCGCTGATTACAAAGAACAGATGCTTGAAGCGATGGAGATCAACGCATCAAGTATGCTGTACCCTATCTTAAAACGCACAGATGAAAAATCTGTTACAGAACGTGCTTATGAAAACCCTCGTTTTGTTGAAGATTTACTGCGTTTGATTGCTGCTGATTTAGTAGAATTACCATTCATCAAAGGATTTGAGATTGAATGTCGTAACGAGGAATCTATTCACCAGCATGATGCGTTTGCCCGTCTTAAATACAGTAAATAAGGAGCCCTTATGACTGAAAAAGAAAAGATGCTGCGCGGCGAGCTTTATAATCCGCAAGATCCTACACTTGTCAGTGACCGTGTTCAGGCGAAACTTGCAACACGTAGTTTCAATGCGATACCTGAAAACTTAGCAGAAGAACGTGCGAAAAAAGTGAAGGCTATCTTCGGCTCAACAGGTGAACAGATTCATGTCGAAAGTAATCTACGAGTCGACTATGGTTATAATATTTACGTGGGTGAAAATTTTTATTCAAACTTTGATTTAACATTGCTTGATGTCGCGCGTATTGATATCGGTGATAACTGTATGATTGCGCCCGGCGTGCATATTTATACCGCGACACATCCGGTGAATCCAGTTGAACGTAACAGCGGCGTCGAGTATGCCAAACCTGTTAAGATTGGTCACAACTGCTGGATTGGTGGCCATTCAGTCATTAATCCAGGTGTGACAATCGGAGACAATGTAGTCATAGCGAGTGGCAGTGTTGTCACTAAAGATGTGACCGATAATGTCGTAGTTGCAGGCGTACCTGCTCGAGTCATCCAAATCATTGAATAAAAAAAATGGACTGATTGCTCAGTCCATTTTTTTATTCATTTTCCTGTTTGACGTACTTCATAATGGCTCTTCCGACGCCGCTTTCTTCATTTGAATCTGTTAAATATTTGGCGATAGCTTTTGTCTCACGTGCTGCGTTCTCCATTGCGACAGAAAACCCTGCTACTTCAAGCATCGATACATCATTCAGATTGTCTCCAAGTGCCATCGTTTCTGACAGTGGAATTTCCAGCTGTTCAGCGATTCGTTTCAGTGCGACTCCTTTTTGGGCATCTGCATGTGTGATTTCTAAGTTGTTTCGGGCAGATGCTGAAACCGCAAGACTGCTGAACGCTTTCAGTTCACTTTTAGCCTGCATTAATTTACCATGATCACTTGTATAAGCAAGCAGTTTCATGACGAGCTCACCTTCGCGGTCATATATCATGCTGTAGTCATCTACTTCTTTTAAAGTCCCTTGTTCAAGACGCTTTTCGATTCCTTCGCGTATCTTTTCTTCATCAGGCTCGTTACCGGCCTGCATGGCAATGTCGAGATAAATCTGCAAGTCTTTTTCTTTGTCTTCTGTGTAGATACCGAAGTTCGTATAGACTTGATAAAAGATATCATATTTACGCAGAACACCGGTCACTTCTTCGATCTGTTCTGGATTTAAATGAGAGGTATGCGTGATATTAAACTGTTCGTCTCTTATTTCTGCACCGTTCAGACAGATGTAGGGAACCGTCAGTCCGGTTGGTTTGACAGGCATATTCGCCTCGTAAAAAGCGCGTCCCGTGGCGATGACAACTGTCACCCCTTGACTCTGTGCATAGCGGATGGCCTCGATGTTCTCCTGTGAGATTTCGTGCCCTGAATTGAGTAATGTTCCGTCCATATCTGTTGCGATAAGTCTGATCATTCTTTCATCTCCTCTTCTTGTGCTGCCACTTCCAAGTTTACTACACCTTTATGTCTGGCTACCTTATTTTTGCGTATATTTCTGAAGAATTCCGTTAAGATCACACTGCATTCTTCCTGACAGATGCCTTTGATAACGGTCGCCCGGTGATTGAACCTCTGTTCAGTCAGCAGGTTCATCAGACTGCCACTGCATCCGCCTTTTGGATCAGTCGCGCCGTAGACGACAACAGGAATCCGGCTCATGACGATCGCACCTGCGCACATCACACACGGTTCAAGCGTCACATAGATAGTGCAGTCTTCCAGTCGCCAGGAGCCTAAATGTTCAGCTGCTTCATTGATAGCTATCATTTCAGCGTGATAGGTCGGATTCTGCTCAGTCTCCCTGAGATTATGTCCACGGCCGATGATTTCACCGTGGTGCACGACGACTGCCCCAATCGGGACCTCACCTATCGCCTCAGCTTTAAGCGCCTCATCCAGCGCCTGTTTCATAAAAGTTTCATGATTCATCGTAGACCACCTTAATTCGATTTGTGTTACAATACATATACATTTTATCGGTAGGAGAAAATTATGTCATTATATATAGCTATTGAAGGCCCTATTGGTGTTGGCAAAAGCTCGCTCACACGTATGCTGTCAGAAACTCTTCAGATGGAGACGTTATATGAAATAGTAGAAGAAAATCCTTTTCTCAGTGATTTCTATGAAGACATCAATAAATGGAGTTTTCAGACGGAGATGTTCTTCCTCTGTAACCGCTATAAACAAATTAACGACCTCGCTGACCGCTCTGTCATCAGCGACTATCACATCCTAAAGAATAAAGTCTTTGCCAGAAACACATTAAACACCACTGAATACGCGATGTTCGAGAAAATTTATGATGTCATGACCGAAGATTTACGACGACCTGATGTCACTATCTTCCTGACAGCTGAACTACCTGTCCTTAAGGAACGCATCAAAAAACGTGACCGTGACTTCGAGATGTCCATTACTGATGATTATTTACTGACCTTGATCAAAGATTATCATGATGTCTATCAGTCGACGACTCATGCTCTCTTTATCGATACAACAGACCTTGATTTTGTTCATCGCCCTGAAGATTATGACAGAATATTATCACAAATCACGACTTTGTTAGGAGAAAACCATGTATAACATACCCAATGATGCCATCATTACAATCGCCGGTACAGTCGGCGTCGGCAAATCGTCGCTGACAAAAGCACTGGCTGAAAAGCTGAATTTCAGAACTTCATTTGAGAAAGTAGATAACAACCCTTATCTCGAGAAATTTTATCAGGACTTTGACCGCTGGAGCTTCCATCTGCAAATTTACTTCCTTGCTGAACGCTTCAAGGAACAAAAACGCATGTTTGAATATGGTGGCGGCTTTATCCAGGACCGTTCTATTTATGAAGATGTCGACATCTTTGCGAAGATGCACGAAGAAGGTGGCACAATGACTGCTGAAGACTTCGAAACTTATCGCCAGCTTTACGAGGCAATGGTCATGACACCTTATTTCCCTCGTCCTGACTGTCTGATTTATCTTGAATGCGATTATGAAGCAGTCATACGTCGTATCTCTGAACGTGGCCGTCAAATGGAGATTGAGACAGATGAAGCATACTGGCGTGCTTTATTTGCCCGTTATGAGAAATGGATTGACGGCTTCAATGCCTGCCCAGTCGTCCGCATTCATATCGATGAATACGATGTCTTCGGTGATATTGACTCACTCGACCCTGTAATCGAAAAAATCGGCAAAGTGATTCATGCACATCGTGCTTCACAACAAAGATAGACCGCATATGCGGTCTATTTTATTTGGTCTATATGAATCTCACTGACACTGTTCAAAATCAGATCAGCATCGCGCAGGTCCTGTCTGTCGCCGGAGCCGCTCAGTACGCCAATCACTTTCTTGACCTGACCATTTCTGCCGAGCATAACGTCCATTTCCGTGTCACCCACCATCACGGTCTCGGACGCAGTGACATTCAGTTTATCCATAATCTCATCGATGAGTGCTTTCTGCGGTTTCTGATGCTCTGTATTGTCACTTGTGACGATGAGATCAAAGTAAGGTGACAGTTCAAACTTATTGATGAATAAATCCATGGAATACTGATCATCTGCAGACACAATCGCCAGTTGATAGCCCGCTTCTTTTAAGCGCTTCAGTGTATCTTTCCCGCCTTCGATAATTTCTATATCATCGACTTCATTGTCAGTCGAAAGATGTTCCATCTGGCTGAGCGTCCAGTCAGCCATTCTTTCTCCTTCCGGCAATACACGCAGACGTTCAACAATCGATTTCACACTATCAGCACGCAGCACTTTATCCAGCTGATCATCAATGAGGCCAAAAGCATCCTTGATTTCTGACTTTGGTATGTGGATATTGGAACGCGATGAAAACTCATTAATCAGATCATCTGCGAGTTTAACGATGACACTCCCAAGCTCCATCAGCGTGCCATCTTTATCAAATATAATGAGTTCAGTCATATGTCACCTCTATTTAATTTTCAGACACCAGTTAAATGGGTCTTCTTTTTTACCTTCCTGAATCGCTGTATATTCATCGTAAAGTCGCTGCGTCACAGGTCCTGTTACGCCGTCATTGATCACAACTTCCTGATCTTTATAGCGAATAGAACCGACTGGTGAAATCACTGCTGCTGTCCCGGTGCCAAATATTTCAGAGACATATTCAGAACTCAGAATTTCTTCAATCGCAATACGTCTTTCTTCCACTTCATAACCAAGATACTCAGCCAGCTGTAGAATCGATTTACGAGTGATACCTGGCAGGATGCTGCCGTTCAGTTCAGGCGTCACGACTTTACCGTTTATAACAAAGAAGATATTCATACTGCCGACTTCTTCAATATAGCGCTGCTCTACACCATCCAGCCAGAGGACCTGATGATAACCGAGTTCTGAAGCACGCGTCTGTGCTGCAAGACTCGCTGCATAGTTACCAGCCACTTTAGCGAAACCGACTCCACCACGTACTGCCCGTACATATTCATCCTCTACATAAATCCGTGTCGCCATCAGTTGGTCGTCTCCGTAATAAGCGCCGACTGGTGACAGAATAATCATGAATTTATATTCTGTCGCTGCATGGACACCGAGATAAGGCTCTGTAGCGATGACAAATGGACGGATATATAGCGATTCACCCTGACCAGATGGAATCCAGTCCTGTTCAAGACGGACAAGCTGCTGCAGGGCATCTAACAGAAACTCTCCATCCACTTCAGGAATATTGAGACGGGCATTGGATTTGTTCATTCGCTTGAAGTTCTCATCTGGTCTGAAGAGAATGATATCGTCACCTTGACGGTATGCTTTCATTCCTTCAAAAACTGCCTGTCCGTAGTGCAGAACTTGTGCTGCTGGCGAGATTTCAATGTTCTGGTAAGGCATGATCACCGCGTTGTGCCAGCCTTCTTCTTTGTTGTAATCCATCGTGAACATATAATCAGTGAACAGCTGACCGAAACCGATCGGTCCCTGCGGCTTTTCTTTCAGTTCTTCTCGTTCAATCACTTTAATATCGCTCATAACTAATCCTCCAATATCCTTGATATGGTTCATTATAACTGAAATAGTGACGGGAATAAAAAAAGAGCATTCACTTGAATGCTCTGCCTCTTACTTTTCGTAAACAGGAACCCATCCTGCCTCATCCACAAATATTCTGACAGCTACAACTTGACGGCTCGTATCAAGTGTAAAGTAATGTCTGACGTTCGGTGGTACCGAAATAAGATCACCCGGATTCAGATGAACTTCAAAAAACTGCTCTGATCCTTCAATGACAAAGACGCCGTTTCCACTTACAATAAAACGTACTTCGTCATCTGTATGATGATGTTCACGCTGAAAGTTAGTCAGCAGTTCATCCAGATTAGGCGTAGCAGAAGATAAACTGATAACATCACTTGCCTTGTAACCACGTCTCTTACTGATATCATCAATTTCAGATTTAAAAGTTGTCAGAATCTCTTCTTTTTCTTCATCAGTCAGTGCATAGTTCTCTTTTAGATTGTCGGGTAATTTTGATGTGTCCCACTGCTCATAGATGACTTCATTTTTCTCAAGGTATGCGCTTACTTTGTCCTGATTCTCAATTTTTTCCTGTGTCTTCTGCAATACTAAATATGCCATGTTACTTCTCCCCTTTAATATAATATTGTGCTGCATTCAGCTGCAGCTGGTAATCAAACAAAAATTCAGCAGCTTCAAATAACTTCATTGCTTCTGTACTGGTCCTGCCCCAGACATTAATACCGTGATTACGAATCAGCACTGCACCATGATCCGCTGTCAGGTGTGGAACCAGAAGTTCTGCAAGATGGCTCACATCACTTGGATTATCGATGATCGGAATAGTGAGTACGTCTTCCTCATGCCATAAACCAAATGCTTTGATCAGTTCCTGATTACGGAAGACAATCTTACCCTGGTTCCCGTATATTTCAGATATGACGTTATTGCTGACTGTATGGATGTGAATAGAAGTACGTGCCTTTGTTCTTTTGAATATCTCGACGTGAAGTACTGTTTCAAGAGAAGGCTTGAGTTCAGTAAGAGGCTTACCTTCTTTTGAAACGTGAACAAAACTTCGGTCATTCGTAATATATTTATCAACACCACTTGTCGTGACATACAATGTACCGTCGTCATTTCTGATCCCGAGGTTACCACTTGTCCCGGGAAATAATCCGCGGGCCGCCAGTCGTTCTTTAACGATTGTCAGGTTATGCAGCGTATCACACGTCATCTGACCACCTCCTCTAATTGTTCGACTATGTCATAAAACGTCTGAAACGGTATATGCGGAATAGCTTCTGCTTCTGCATAAGTAGTCAGCTTATCAGTCGTAAACAAAATATCAGCGACTTCAGCCAGCCGAATATCGGTTACACTATCACCAATAGCAATGACCTGATGGCTGCCGAGCGTTCTGACGATGGATGGTTTGCAGGTCCCACACTCACCCGATGCGCACACGTCATCACATGGATAGCGCCATTCCACAAGCATTTTCTCACCGCTGAAATCCACGTTGTTGGCGTAGACCGCTTCTATGCCGGTGAAATCACTCAAAATAGGATCAATAAAAAAATGCATCCCACCGCTGATGATATAGAACGGAATATCCAGCTCCTGTGCTTTATCCAGAAGGGTCTGAAAACCCGGTCTGATACTGACTTCCTGGCGGACGAACTCAACAATCGCTTGCCGTTTACTAGTATCCAGCAGATTGAAAAGAGTGGTGACACCTTCCTGAATAGATAGTGTTCTGTCCAGAATACGACTTAAAGTCGCCTGACTGTCTGTCGGCGCAAAACGCTGCATAATAGCGATAATGGTATCACTAGCCGTTACCGTGCCATCAAAATCACAGGCTATGATGTACCCCATTGTTTCACCGCCTTTTCATATGCTGTACCTGCCGCTTTACCTTCATATAAGTCGATCGCCTCAAAAAATGCTCGTCCTCCGGCAGCAGCACCATCCGGATGACCATGGACCCCGCCTCCTGCATTGATAACAATATCATGACCGAAGTCATCAATCAGACGACTGACCAGCCCCGGATGAATGCCCGCAGAAGGGACTGGAAACGCGCGCGGCACAGCAGCTTCTGAGCGGGCTGCCTGCACAATTTTTTCTGCTTCCTGCTCATCAAGTGGAACAGAACCATAGGGCGCCGGAAATAATATCAGATCGGCTCCTGCTAACCGTGCAAGCTTACTGATAAGGAGCGGATAGCTGATACCATAGCTGTCACTACCCGCAAGTGCACCGGCAAAAGCAGGATGTGCAAGAATCGGCAGACCGATGTTCAATTCTCTGATTCCTTTCAGAACATCCAGTCCATAAGCATGAACATTGAAAAGAATAGCTGTAGCGCCCAATTCTTTAGCACGCATGGCTTTGTCCTTGAGCTGGAAGACAGGTCCCGAGAGATTGACTGCATACAGAACTTTATGTCCCGTCGCGTCTTCAACTTCCTTCAGTACAGCCGCTGCAGCACTGATACGCTCTTCAAATGGCAGCTCAGGGACATCATAGAGAATTTCATCATCTTTAATAACGTCCACACCTCCGAGTGCCTGAGCACGAAGCTGCTCTTTGAAAAATTCTAAATTACGTCCGATGATACCTTTGAAAATACTCATCACAAGTGGTCGTGCTTCAACATCCAGCTGACGACGTATACCTTCAATACCGAAAGCAGGACCCGGGAAATGTCTAGTATAATCCCCTAAATCAATATCGATAAGTTTAACCGCACCATCCAGCGATAACTTGCCAAATATGGTCGTCAAAATAGAAGAAAAGTCAGGCGTAACGTTTTTATCCGGATAGGCAATTTTAATGTAAAGTCCGTCCGGCTGCTGTTCTGCCTGAACAACCCGACCTTTATAGGCAGCAAGATGCTGCTGATCAAGTTCTGTCAGCTCTGTCCAGCTGCCGACCGTCAGACCGACAGCGAGCTTCTCTGCAAATGGCTTAGGATCTGCAACTTTCCCCTTGAAAAAATAAGTGGCTGTGATTTCAGACACGATGACGACCTCCTTTAGTGAACTGCTGATAATTTAAAATAAGTGCAATGGCAAGTACACACCCTTTTACAATATTCAGTGCATAGTACGGGACTGATAACATAACGAGTCCATTTTCAAGTACTGCAATCAAAAGTGCACCGAGAATGGTACCTATCACATTCGGTTTATGACTGGCTGATGCTGTCGCCCCTATAAATGCAGCCGCTACTGCAGTCATCAGATAGCCTGCTCCTGAATTAATCTGTGCAGAAGATACTTGTGCTGCAAGCAGAATGCCGCTGATACCTGCCAGTAAGGCAGAGATGATGTAAGCTACCGCGATGTGACGATGTACTTTGATGCCACTGAATTTTGCCGCCTGTTTATTAGAGCCAATCATATACATAATGCGTCCAGGATTTGTCCGATGTAATAAGAGATAGGCAATAACACCAATAATCAGAAGTATCATAATCAGTGATAGAGGAGAAGCTAACGCTGAAAAATCAGCCGGAATCTGTCCTGACGTTGCACTGCCGTCCTGTCTTGACATACCCACACTGATAGATCCGCCCTCAGAGTAAGTCAGCGCAATTCCTTCGACAATAAACATGGTCGCAAGTGTCGCATAAAGGTCCGGTACTTTGAAATAAAGAATCAGCAGTAAGTTCAGCAGTGCCACGCCGATGATACAAACCAGTGTGACAAGGATGGATAAACCAAGTGACAGCTGATGCCAGACGAAAAGTGAAATAATAAGTGTATTACTGAGTGTGACGGTAGAACCTACCGATAAATCGAAACCATCTACACTCAGACTATAAGTCAGGCCCATTGCCACTATCGTCACGATGACCATCCCACTTACAATACTCGTGATATTATTCATCGATAAAAAGTGAGGTGCAGTCACTGTAAAAATAATCAGCAACAGCACGATGACAGCTGGGAGTCCCAGTTGTTTGATTCTCATGTTATTGTCCTCCAGATGCAATATATAAAAGTTCCTGTTCGGTCCATTCAGCAGAAGGTCTTTCAGCGACAATACGACCTTTATTCATCACATAGATCCGATCTGCTATCGTTAAGAGTTCTCTAAAGTCAGATGACAGATAGATGACTCCTTTGCCTTCGTGCTTCAAGGCTTCCAGATTGCGAAAGATATCCTGTTTTGCACCGACATCTATACCTGTCATGGGCTCATCACAGATAAAGAGCTGCGCTTGTTTCTTCAGACCTCGCATGAGCACGACTTTCTGCTGATTCCCCCCTGATAACGTCTGAACAGTATCCGTTACACGCCCAAATTTTAAAGTAACCGCTTCTGCGAGTGTGTGCGTAACGTCTTTCTCGTTTTTATAGATGAACGGTGCAGAAGCAAAATGTACATTATCATTGATACTGTGATCCATGACGAGCCCATGTTTCTGCCGTTCTTCCGGCACATAGGCAGCAAGTCCCTTTGTCTGACGAAAAAGATAATCAGCCAGCTCACTTTTTCCGGCACCGACCAGTCCTGCTATTCCCACAACTTCTCCGCTATAGATATCGAGCGAAATATCAGTCAGCATTTCTTCACTGATACCTTTAATGCTGAGGATTTCTTCTCCCTTTTGTACCGGTAACCTTTTAGACAGAGCCGCCTGATCTGTAATACTTGCAGCAAGTGTTTTTTCTGTCCAGTCGTCTACAGGTCTTCTGTCATAAACTTCACCGTTTCTCAGAACGATGACTTCATCAGCCACTGCGAGCAGTTCATGGATATGATGCGAAATAAAGATAATCGCTGTTTCTTCTTTCAGGCGTTCCAGTTCTCTAAATAACTCGCTGACTTCTTTCTGGCTGAGACTTGCAGTTGGTTCATCCAGCACGATGAGTTTCTTGTTCTGGAGAATAGCTCTTAAAATCACGATAATCTGTTTTTGGGATAAAGTCAGCGACCTGACTAACTGGTCGAGTGACAGGTCCAGCTGCCACTGTTCGATCCATTTTTTCAGTTCATCATAACGCCTCCGCCTGTAGACAAACCCTGACTTTAAGTCATGAACGATCAAATTATCATAAACAGTGAGGTCATTGAACAGGACTTCATCAACCTCCTGCGCCACATAAGCAATATCGTGACTGAAGTCTTTAACGTGTTTGTTGTCTTTGAATAGTTTCCCTGTCTGATAAGGGTAATGACCGCTCAGCACTTTCATAAGCGATGATTTTCCTGCCCCATTACTCCCGATGACTGCATGAATCTGTCCTGTTTTAAAGTCGAGTGAAATATCATTCAGTATCTTCTGTCCGGACAGTGTCAAACAGAGGTCTTCAGTTCGGTACTCCACTTACTTCTTCTCCTTCATCCACTCAGACTGGAATAGTCCTGTGTCGCCAAACGAAGGAATCGTCTGCGACAGGTTCTCCATTGTCGAATCCTTCTTCAGATCACTTTGCTTCACTTGAACAGGTTTGAATTCATAGGTCTGAGGTACTTTCTCATTATTCAGCTGCTTCGCCAGCAGTCTGACATCTGTAATACCTATCACTCTTGGATTGACACCAGCCGTCGTCTTCCAGTTGCTATTCAGTTCTTTCAGGAAGTTAATATCCTGGTTTGAGATATCGATTGAATAAATCGGTAACACAGCCTGTTTTTCTTTGATGGCTAAGTAAGCACCTTTTGTCATTTCATCCCAAGCGCCCCAGACAGCATCGATATCCTTATTGTTATATTTTGCTAAAACTGCAGCTGTCTTTTTCTTAACATCACCTGACACATCTTCAAAGTTTGTCGGTCCTACTGTTTCAACGACTTTAATTTTGCCTTCTTTTACATAATCCTTAAATACTTCTTCTCTTCTATCCAGTGGCAGGAACCCGGGTCCTACCCATAACTTCAGTACTTTGACCGGTTGTTTTTTGTCTTCGATCAGCGCATCGAGTGACAGTTCCGCCAGTGCATGGTCATCCTGACTTGTTGCGACTACGTGATCCAGTACTTTGCCGTTCTGATCTGACTTTGTATCAAAAGTAACGACTTTAATACCTGCATCAGCTACTTTTTTAACTAGGTTGTAGCTGTAATCTTCTTTTCCGTGTGAAAGTATGATACCATCATACTTCTTCAGAACTGCCTGATCGACCAGCTGCTGAAACTTAGCATCATTGCCGTTCGACAGAAAAGTGTCCACTGTCAGGCCCAATGCTTTTCCTTCAGCTTTAGCGCCATCAATAAATTGTTTCGTATGGTCATCACTCGCCAGGTTTCTGATGACTGCAATTTTCTTACCCGCTACTTCTTTGTTTGCGCTAGTTGCTGTTTTCTCTTCTTGACCACATCCTGCAAGCAGTATACCTGCAGTCATTAATATCCCAAGTGTTCGTTTCATTCTTTTTCCCCTTTGCTGAATAAGTTCTTAATTGCTTCATAAGTAGGTTCGATTTCCCCGTGTTCTGTGACAATGCCGGTAATAAGCGCGGCTGGTGTGACGTCAAACGCCGGATTGTAGACAGTCCCTTCGATTGTGACCGGCTGCTCACGAATATGTGTCACTTCAGTCGCATGACGTTCTTCTATCGGAATATGACTGCCGTCTTCTATCGTCAGGTCAAACGTTGGTGTGGGTGCCGCCACATAAAAAGGCACTTTAAAATAGTGAGCGGCTATCGCAAGCGGCAATGTCCCGATTTTATTGACGACATCGCCATTCGCTGCCACTCTGTCGCATCCTACAAATACTGCTGTTATCTTCCCCTGCTGCATCAATGTCGCGGCTGTTGAATCTGTGATGACCGTTACATCAATACCTGCTTCTGATAGTTCGTAGGCTGTCAAAGCACCCTGTAGTCTTGGTCTGGTCTCGTCGCTATAGACTTTAAACTTCACACCTTCCACGTGGGCCAGATAGAAAGGTGCTGTCGCTGTACCGTAATCACTGGTGGCAAGGCGTCCAGGATTGCAGTGAATCAGAAAAGCTGATGATTCTGTTACTAATCTTTTAAGATGCTGTCCAATCGCCAGGTTGATTGCCTGGTCTTCCTCAAAGATTCTTTCTGCTTCCTGTTCAAGCGCCTGAATCGTTTCAGCAGGATGATCAGTGACTACTGCATGAACCCGTTTCAGTGCCCAGTGCAGGTTAACAGCAGTCGGCCGTGTATGCTGCAGTCTTTCGATAACACGTGTCATATGTTCTTTGAAAGAACCACGTTGATATTCACGTGCGCCTACTGCGACGCCATAAGCAGCTGTTATACCGATAGCAGGTGCTCCTCTGACCACCATATCTTCAATGGCGCGAGCAATTTTCTCATGTTCTGTATAAGTGATGTATGTCGTCTGATGAGGCAGCTGTGTCTGATCCAGCAGCGTCAGTTTGCCGTCTTTGTACGAGATAGTTTTCATGCGACTGACTCCTTGCTACTGTCAAACAGCGTGAACAGCGAGGAAAAAGCTCTGACTTGCTCAGGATGTTTGATTAAGAAAGTTGCGAACAGCAGAAGCTGCGTTTCGGCTGTAATGCGGTCATCCTGTAAGCTCGTAATATCTGTAACTTTGGCAATACCTACAATGCGGCGGATGATCTCCAGTCCTGCGACAATGTAAGCATCTTTTTCGATTTCATTGATAAATCCTGCAAAAATAGATGAATCACGCAAAGCCACATCTATTGTCTCCTGCTGTAAAATAGTGAGCGCCTGAGACCGGAATGTCTGAAGCACTTCTTCAAGCGTCTGCTCTATCCAGAGGGCCTGGTCGACTCGTCCTGATGATGAGGCATACGTATGGGCAAAGAACAGATGGGCAATAATATTGCCGAGGTCATAACCAGCCGGGCCAAAGAAACCGAATTCAGGATCGATGACTTTAAGTCCTGACGAGTTGATAAAGATTGAGCCGGAATGCAGGTCACCATGAATCAGGCTCTCTGCTTTATTCAGAAACTTCAGCTTCGCCTGCGCAACTGCTGATTTAAGAGCAGGGTCCTGATAGACGATGCGGTCTACTACTCTCGCTAAGTCTTCAGACAGCTCATTACGATTGAAGTTATTATAAAAAGGTTCTGTATAGACGAGATCTTCAGTAATCTCACAGAGTTCCGGATTGATCATTTCTTTCTGCAGTGCTTTTTTCTCTTTAGCGGGCATCACAAAATCTGAAGTCCGGATTAAAGTCTCTGCTAAATAGCGCCCGAGCTCCTGCCCTAGAAACGGAAATGTCTGTCCGTCCTGAAGCGCTGTCCGTAATATCGTATAGTCTTTTAAATCCTCCATGATGACACATTTCATAATCGGATCAATCAGGATGATTTGAGGTACAAGATCAGGAACGTAATGGCTATGCGCCTGAATCAAGTGTCCTTCTCTGATCGTGCGGTCTGTTGACAGAACAAACTCATCTGAGATCCGCGCAGTGTGCCCAGAATGCTTAACGATGACAGAACGATCTCCATCTGAAACTCTAAAAACATAGTTTAAATTGCCGTCACCAATCTCCGTTACAAACAGTTCATCAGTCTCAAACAGAGTTGTCTTATATTTGATATAATCGCTGACTGCTTGTTCATCCATTAAGAAATACTCATCAAAATTCATAATTTCCCCCTTGTTCATCATCAAGAAGCAAAAAAAGACGTTTCTCCTGTTCACAGGAAAAACGTCGCCATCAGTATCTCTACTTATCTTTCAGTACATGTGTACTGTAGGAATTGGCACCTTTTCCATCGGACAGGTTGCTGGACGTCATCGGGCCTAATCCCTCAGTCACTCTTGATAAGAACTATTTAGTTTTTGGTTAATATGAATATTAAAGGACAGCAGATTTAATGTCAACACTATTTTCAGAAATTTCTAACCATGCTGCTTGTATCTCTTATGTACACTTTTCTTAGACGATTCAGATTATTTAAAATACAGTTGTTTTATTCTGCCTGGAGGTTTGCTAGAATTTAAAGAAAACGGGAGCTGAAATATGAAAATAAATCAAGTTGTTGAAAATCAATTGTCCGCTCTAATTGAACAGAGAAGATATTTACATCAACATCCTGAACTCTCTTTCCAGGAGACTGAAACATATCAATACATATTGAAACATCTGCAGAAACTTTCTCATTTTCATATTAGAGAGAATGTCGGAGGAAACGGAATAGTCGCTGAAATAAAGGGCAATGGCGATAGAACAATTGCTTTTCGTGCTGATTTTGATGCACTGCCGATACAGGATCTAAAGGAGGTCCCGTATAAATCGACCGTGCCAGGCGTTATGCATGCCTGTGGTCATGATGGCCACACTTCAATTTTACTTTCTCTGGCGTCTATCCTGAATGAACATATTGCCAAACTTAACGGCAATGTTGTGTTGATTTTTCAGTTTGCTGAAGAACTGGCTCCGGGCGGGGCTGAGCCTATGGTGAAGGACGGTGCACTCGCAGGTGTCGATGCGATTTATGGCCAGCATCTCTGGAGTCAGTTCAAAACACATGAAGTTCACTGCCGTCCTGGTGCACTGATGGCGAGTCCGGATTTATTCGAGATTACGTTGACTGGTAAAGGTGGCCATGGCGCTAAACCCTACACCACTATCGATGCAATCGTCGCAATGGCTGAACTCATCCGCCAGCTGCAGACCATTGTTTCCAGGCAGATTGATCCTGTAGATCCTGCTGTTGTAACAGTCGGTAAAGTAAAAGCCGGTCAGGCCTTTAATATCATTAGTCAGGAAGCTTACTGTACAGGGACAGTCCGCACATTCCGTGATGAAGTGAAGCAGCAGATCAAAAAAGCGATGACAGATATTCTGGAGGGTCTTAAGATATCGATGGGTATCACGTACCATTTCAACTATATGGACGGCTATCCCTCTGTCACTAACCATGACAGGGAATACGAAATCATCCGCCAGGCAGCTGAACGGCTGAATCTGCCTTTTATAGAAACAGAACCGATGATGGTCGGTGAAGACTATGCTTATTACCTGCAATATAAGCCGGGTGCTTTCTTTCTGACAGGCGCAGGTTCACCGGACTATCCGCCCCATCACCATGCGCTGTTCGATATCGACGAAGCATCTCTTGCCAGTGGTCTTAAAATGTTTCTATCAATCTTAATGGAAGAAGGTCTGCTCAATGTTGATCAACAACGCTGAACAATATAATGACGAACTGATCAAAATCCGTCGTCATTTACATATGCATCCTGAACTCTCTTTTCAGGAGGAGAAAACACTCCTTTACATCTCTGATTATCTCACGGCTCTCGGTATCGAAGTCGAAACAGGTGTCGGGGGCAGAGGAGTTGTCGGACGGATGATCAAAGATCCGTCGTTACCGACACTCGCCATCCGTGCTGACTTTGATGCACTGCCCATCCAGGATGAAAAAGAAGTTCCTTATAAGTCTACAGTCCCTGGTGTCATGCATGCCTGTGGTCATGATGCTCATACAGCGGTATTACTCATCACTGCAAAGATTCTCAGTCAGCATCGCGACGAAATACCCGGTAATATTGTTTTCATCCATCAACATGCTGAAGAAGTAGACCCCGGCGGTGCTATTCAGATGATAGCGGATGATTGTCTGCGCGGCGTAGATGCGATTATCGGCCAGCATGTATCAAGCAGCCTGCCAGTCGGCCAGATTGGCTATAAAGTAGGCACAGTGACAGGTATTCCTGACGACTTCTGGATTACACTGCAAGGTCGCGGGGGGCATGCTGCTCATCCTGATACGACAATCGACCCGATCGCAGCTGCTATTCGTCTCTGCAATGACCTGCAGTATATCGTGTCCCGTAAGACAAAACCCACTGCTCCTGCTGTCCTCTCTATCACAATGTTTAATGCGGGCGAACAGAATAATGTCATTCCAGATAGCGCCAAAATCGGTGGCACGATTCGTACATTCGATGCAGAAACACAGAATCTGATGTATTCAGAACTTAAACGCTGTTTAGAAGGTCTTGTGACGACTACAGGTATTACTTATGAGCTTAAATACTTAAAAGGCTATCCTCCTGTCGTCAACACTGAAAAAGAGATGATGACAATCGTCAACGCTGCCAGAAAAATCGATAGCGTGACCGAACTTGTTGAACTTGAACCTTCTCTTGGCGGCGAAGACTTCTCCTATTACTTGCAACGAGTACCCGGAGCGTTTTTCTATACAGGTACTCGTAACGAGAACTTTAAAGCAGATTTTCCGCATCATCACCCTAAGTTCGATATAGACGAACAAGGTATGATGAATGCAGTCAAAGTCTTTCTGCAGTCTGTAGAAGACTATTTCAAGAAGGAGGCGAGCGAATGAACTGGAACATCCTAGACTATGAAGAAGAACTGATTGCTATCAGACGACACCTGCATATGCATCCGGAATTGTCATTCCATGAAGATAATACGAAACGCTATATCGCAGAATATTTAGAAGCACTTGATATAGAGGTCACACGTGACGTCGGCGGAAATGGTGTATTAGGCAGAATAAAAGGAACCGCGCCGGGCCCGACCATCGCTTTTCGTGCTGATTTTGATGCGCTGCCGATACAGGATCTAAAAGAAGTGCCATATAAGTCGACAGTGCCAGGTGTCATGCATGCCTGCGGTCACGATGCTCATACTGCTATGCTTCTGATTACCGCTAAAATACTTACAGATAACCGTGACAAAATAGCCGGTAATATCGTCCTTATTCATCAGCATGCCGAGGAGCTGATTCCCGGTGGCGCGCTGTCCATGATTCAGACAGGCGCACTGGAAGGCGTCGATTATGTCTTCGGTACACATACAGCAAGCTACTTACCGACTGGTACTATTGCCTTCTGCCCGGGACCTGCTTATGCGAATGCAGACCGTTTTACCATCAAGGTCCAGGGGAAAGGTGGACATGGTGCAGCCCCACATGAAACACATGATGCTATCATCGCTGCCAGCAGCTTAATCAGTCAGTTCCAGACGATTGTCTCACGTTCAGTTGATCCGATTGAAACCGCTGTTGTGACTGTTGGAGAATTCAAAGCAGGAGATGCTTTTAATGTCATCGCAGATCATGCTTACTTGTCCGGCACTGTCCGAACTTACCAGGATACAATTAAAGAAAAAGTAAAAGAGCGCATGACACAATTGATTCAAGCAGTTGAAGTGGGCTATCAAGTCACCATTGACCTTCAGTACGAAGATGGTTATCCTGCCCTAGTTAATCCCGTTAAAGAAACAGAATGGTTAATGGAACGTGTAGCAGCCGCTGGTTTTGCTGAAGAAGTTAAACTTCAGCCTGCTTCGCTTGGTGGTGAAGACTTCAGTTATTTCTTAAAAGAAAGACCAGGTACTTACTTTTATACCGGTGTCATGAATGAAGAAATGAACGCCCACTACCCGCACCATCATCCCAAATTTGATATCGATGAAAAAGGACTGCTATATGGCATTCAGACATTCTTAACCATCGTTGAAAATATAAATGAACTTAAATAAAAAAAGCCGAAGAGCGTCCTCTTCGGCTTTTTGCAATTCATTTAGAATGAATTATTTTTCGATTACTGATACAACACCTGATCCAACTGTACGTCCACCTTCACGGATTGAGAAACGAGTACCGTCTTCAATCGCGATAGGAGAGATAAGTTCAACGTTCATTTCAACGTTATCGCCAGGCATTACCATTTCAGTACCTTCTGGTAAGTTAACTACGCCAGTTACGTCAGTTGTACGGAAGTAGAACTGTGGGCGGTAGTTAGTGAAGAATGGAGTATGACGTCCACCCTCTTCTTTTGATAATACGTAAACTTCAGCTTTGAATTTTGTATGTGGTGTGATTGTACCTGGTTTAGCTAATACTTGACCACGTTGTACGTCTTCACGAGAAACCCCACGAAGTAACGCACCGATGTTGTCACCAGCTTCAGCGTAATCTAATAATTTACGGAACATTTCAACACCTGTTACAGTTGTTTTTGATGGCTCTTCAGTTAAACCGATGATTTCGATTTCTTCACCAACTTTAACTTGTCCACGCTCAACACGACCTGTAGCAACTGTACCACGACCAGTGATTGAGAATACGTCCTCAACTGGCATCATGAATGGTTTTTCAGAGTCACGTTCTGGAGTTGGGATGTACTCATCCACAGCATCCATAAGTTCGATGATTTTTTCTTCGTAAGCTTCGTCGCCTTCTAATGCACGTAATGCTGAACCAGCGATTACAGGTACATCGTCGCCTGGGAAGTCATATTCAGATAATAAGTCACGAACTTCCATTTCTACTAATTCTAATAACTCTTCGTCGTCTACCATATCAACTTTGTTTAAGAATACAACAAGTGCAGGTACACCTACGTTACGAGATAAAAGGATGTGTTCACGAGTTTGTGGCATTGGACCATCAGCAGCAGATACTACTAAGATACCGCCGTCCATTTGTGCAGCACCAGTGATCATGTTTTTAACATAGTCAGCGTGACCTGGGCAGTCAACGTGTGCATAGTGACGTTTTTCAGTTTCATACTCGATGTGAGAAGTATTGATTGTGATACCACGTTCTTTTTCTTCAGGTGCGTTATCGATTTGGTCGTAAGAACGAGCTTCCCCACCTAATTTTTTTGCTAATACAGTTGCGATAGCAGCTGTTAAGGTAGTTTTACCGTGGTCGACGTGACCAATTGTACCAATATTGGCATGGGTTTTCGAACGGTCGAATTTTTCTTTAGCCATTTTGAAATCTCTCCTTAGATATAAGTTTATATATATCTCATGAGGGATTCTCACCCTCATGAGGTAAAGCTATAACTCATTTATAAAGCATTTTACTGTAAAAATCAAACTAGATAACTTAAAGCTTATTGGCCTTTGTTTTTCTTGATGATTTCTTCAGAAACTGACTTTGGAACTTCTTCATAGTGGTCGAATACCATTGAGTAAGTACCACGTCCTTGAGTGTTAGAACGTAAGTTAGTTGCATAACCGAACATTTCAGCAAGAGGAACGAATGCACGAACAACTTGAGCGTTACCGCGTGCTTCCATACCTTCTACACGTCCACGACGACTTGTAACGTCACCCATGATATCTCCCATGTATTCTTCAGGCATTACGATTTCAACTTTCATCATTGGTTCAAGGATAACTGGATCACATTTTTTCGCAGCTTCTTTAAGTGCAAGTGATGCAGCTACTTTGAAGGCCATCTCAGATGAATCGACATCATGGTAAGAACCATCGAATAATTTCGCTTTAACGTCGATTAATGGATATCCAGCAAGTACACCGTTTTCCATTGCGTCTTTAAGACCCGCTTCAACTGATGGAATGTATTCACGAGGAACAACCCCACCGACTACAGCGTTTTCGAATTCGAAACCTTTACCAACTTCGTTAGGTGTAAATTCGATGTGTACGTCACCGTACTGACCACGACCACCTGATTGACGAGAGAATTTACCTTGAACTGCAGCAGCTGTTTTGAACGTTTCACGGTAAGATACCATTGGCGCACCAACTGTACATTCAACTTTAAATTCACGTTTCATACGGTCTACTAAGATGTCAAGGTGAAGCTCACCCATACCACCGATGATAACTTGTCCTGTTTCAGGATCAGTATGCGCGTGGAATGTAGGGTCTTCCTCTTGTAACTTAACTAAAGCGTTAGTCATTTTATCTTGGTCAGCTTTAGATTTTGGTTCTACTGATAAATGGATAACTGGCTCTGGGAATTCCATAGATTCAAGGATAACTTGAACTTTTTCGTCACAGAGAGTATCACCTGTTGTTGTATCTTTAAGACCAACAGCAGCAGCGATGTCACCCGCATATACAGTAGAGATTTCTTCACGAGAGTTCGCGTGCATCTGCAGGATACGACCTACACGTTCACGTTTACCTTTCGTTGCGTTCTGGATATATGAACCTGAGTTTAATGTACCAGAATACACACGGAAGAATGTTAATTTACCTACGAATGGGTCAGTCATAACTTTGAACGCTAATGCTGCGAATGGTTCAGCATCATCAGGTTTAGCTACGATTTGCTCATCTTCGTCGTCAACAGCGTGACCAACGATAGGTTTAACATCTAATGGTGATGGTAAGTAGTCAATTGCTGCATCAAGCATTAATTGAACACCTTTGTTTTTGAATGCTGTACCAGCTAATACTGGAAAGAATTCAACATCACAAGTTGCTTGACGGATAGCGGCTTTCAGTTCATCTGTACCGATTTCTTCTCCGCCAAGATATTTTTCCATTAATTCTTCATTGAAGTCAGCAACCGCTTCGATTAAAGCTTCGCGTTTTGCTTGAGCTTCTTCTAAGAATTCTTCAGGAATTTCTGTTACTTCGATATCTGTACCTAAGTCATTTGTATAAGTGTGAAGTTTCATGTCAACTAAATCAATGATTGCGTTGAATTCATCTTCCGCACCGATAGGCATTTGAATAGGATGAGCGTTAGCCATTAAACGTTCATGTAAAGTACCTACAGAATAGTCAAAGTTTGCACCTGTTTTATCCATTTTGTTGATGAATACGATACGAGGTACACCATATGTAGTCGCCTGACGCCATACAGTTTCAGTCTGAGGTTCTACACCTGATTGTGCATCAAGTACAGTAACAGCACCGTCAAGTACACGAAGTGAACGTTCAACTTCAACAGTGAAGTCTACGTGACCTGGTGTATCGATGATGTTGATACGGTGACCATTCCACTGAGCTGTTGTTGCAGCCGAAGTGATTGTGATCCCACGTTCTTGTTCTTGCTCCATCCAGTCCATTTGTGAAGCACCTTCATGTGTTTCACCAATTTTGTGGATTCGGCCAGTATAATAAAGAATACGTTCAGTAGTCGTCGTTTTACCAGCATCGATGTGAGCCATGATACCGATATTACGAGTGTTCTTCAAAGAGAATTCTCTTGCCATGGGTATTCTTTCTCCTTCCAGGAATTGGGTTTATATTTAGAAAGACACCAAAAGCATGCAAAGACTGAAGTCTTTGCTGCGATTGGTTACTTTCATCTTACCAGCGGTAGTGAGCAAACGCTTTGTTTGCTTCTGCCATTTTATGAGTATCTTCACGCTTCTTAACAGCACCACCAGTGTTGTTAGCAGCATCTAAGATTTCATTAGCTAAACGCTCTTCCATTGTTTTCTCTCCACGAAGGCGAGAGTAGTTTACTAACCAACGTAAACCTAAAGTTGTACGACGCTCAGCGCGTACTTCTACAGGTACTTGGTAGTTAGAACCACCAACACGACGAGCTTTAACTTCTAAAACAGGCATGATGTTGTTGATCGCTTCTTCAAAAACTTCCATTGCATCACGACCAGAACGTTCTTGAACTAAGTCGAATGCTGAGTAAAGAATTTTTTGAGCAGTACCACGCTTACCATCAAGCATGATTTTGTTGATTAATTTAGTAACCAATTTAGAGTTGTGAATTGGATCCGGTAATACGTCTCTTTTTGCAACAGGACCTTTACGAGGCATGTGTATGTCCTCCTTTCCAAGTATATTTATTCACTGTTTTAATGTCTAGCAATGACATTGATATTTACATAAATGAAATAATTCAGTTAGTAAAATCGATTATTTTTTAGCTTTAGGTTTTTTAGCACCGTATAATGAACGGCTTTGCATACGACCGTCAACACCTGAAGTATCTAACGCACCACGTACAATATGGTAACGTACCCCCGGTAAGTCTTTTACACGTCCACCACGAATAAGTACAACACTGTGTTCTTGTAAGTTGTGGCCGATACCAGGAATGTAAGCATTGACTTCGATATTATTTGATAAACGCACACGTGCATATTTACGTAACGCTGAGTTAGGTTTTTTAGGTGTCATAGTACCTACACGAGTACAAACACCACGTTTTTGTGGAGATGCAACATCAGTAGATTTTTTCTTATGACTGTTATAACCTTTGTTCAGTGCAGGTGCAGTTGATTTTTTAATTTTAGAAGTGCGAGGCTTCTTAACTAATTGGTTAATAGTAGGCATTTTGTATGTCCTCCTCTCTGTTCTTTAATTCCACACATCCAGGTGGTTCATTTTTAGAGTAAATAAAAATTTTGTAAGAATAATGGCTTACAAACCATGTTTCAAGTAAGCAGCGATCATCGCTTTCACTTGAATTCCAAATCGATTCCCGAGTTCTCGACGAGATTCGCTGAATTCTATTGGAACTTGTTGCATGTGTGCTTGTAACAGCACATCGGTTAATAAGTGGATTTGAACATCCTGCGCAATCACAATGGATTCTGCACGGTGTTCCTTTAATGCCTTCAGCGTCTGCTTCAGACCCACTACATATTGATTAGAATGAACTTTTTCATTAGACATGAAAATCCTCCAAAGTGCTTCTGCATCAACCTTAATTATATTAACACCCTTTTGTAGCTGTGTCAACAATTCACAATGAATTATTTTCATCAATTATATCACTTTAGAACTATCACTAACTGCAATAGCTCTAAAGTAAACATCATTGATTTGCTGGTGACAATCAGCTATCTATTACCATTGAATGATAATCCAGTGTGCCATAAGCAAGTTGATGAATATTCTTCATATTCATCGGCATTTCAATCACTCTATTATTTTCAAATAAAGGGACCATCAGTTTTTTCTTTTCCAGATTTCTCACAAACTGCTGGGCAATATATTTCTGTGAGTCATTCGGTTTGTATTTCGTATCCTTTAAAAATTGACGAGCCTCCGGTAATACGGCATACCACTCCTGTAGTTTACATTGCGTTAAGAGATCGATCGTTTTAAAAGGCTGTATTGTTTGATAGTGCTCGTACATCCAGATAAAATCGGCATCTGTATTTAGTAGATGATTATTCAGATAATCCAGATCGCTCCACTCTATCAATAAAAGCTCAACCTGATATGTAGACAATAGTTTTTTCATCTTCATAAAAAAGAGTTTGTTCATTTCTGAGACAATCACTTTCAATGGCTCTATAAAATGCGGACTTGAAGATTTTTCTGGTAACGTTGCCGGTACTGTAAACAGCCTTCTTAAGCTCACATTATTAAAGTCTATATTCTGAGCCAGTAGATAGGTAAATATATCAGTAATCCAACGGCGCTGAGAAATAGACAATTTCTTATGGGGATTAAAAAGAAGAAAGTCGTATCCTGCAGAGACAGGATAAGCCTGCTTAGCCTTAGAATATATCGGTTTACCTGTGACTAACTTCATCTTCTCAAGATCAGGATGCCCCGCTCTATAGTAACCGTTAGAAAGCAGCGTTAGAGAATTCTCTGACTTTTCTTCTATATAATAAGGTCCCGTCCCAACAATCTGATTTTCCCCAAGTTCCTTATAAATGGCGCTATATCGGCTCGCTAAAGTATACTCGAAAAACTTAGGTCTAGCTTTAAAACTTAAAATTAAGTAGTCATCACTGACGATAGTGATCCCTTCAATAATCGTAAATAAAGAAGTATATAAGCTGTCAGTCATTAATTTTTTTAAAGTATTCCTTACTTCAACACTTGTTAAAAGTGTACCGTTAGAAAAATAAATATCTTTTTTCAAATATAAATGCAGTTGATTGTCTTGCCATTCATCATAGCGCAGTAAATTCCGTTTGATTTCCCCTGTTTTAGACACTCGATACAAACTCTCAAAAAGCTGATAGGCAATCTGTGCCTCTATACTGGTCGCAATAAAAGCAGGGTGAATCGATTCAGGCAAAGAAGGCAGATATTCTGTATAAACCGCTTCTTCATCTACAAGATAAGAGCGAAGCAGTTTCTTGATTTCATGTACAGACTTAGAACTCCATGGGAAATCGATATAAGTCTGAATTTCTTCCATAGATAATTCATTCAGTCTGGACAGAATATCTTTCAGCGTTTCCTGTTCAACACTCTGCTTCATGATAATTTCGACTTTATTCCCGCGTCCCTTTCCTGGAATGTACTCTATATACCCCGCTTCCTGCCAGTTATTCAGCTGTCTAACCAGTTGTCTTTCAGATATCTGCAGCTTTTCTGCTAAATCATTTAACCGGTAATCACTTTGAACATGATCAATATAGTTCTCAACTTCGAGTAAACGCCTATCAATCATGACGATTCACCTCGCTTACTCGCTTGATTGAGGCATAAGAAGGAATACCACCGAGTGTCGTTTCGATTTCTTTATAAGTGCTTGGCAAGTAAATTTGTTTAGTCGAGCCCTTAATTGCCTTTGCCCAGGCGTTTTCTCTAAGAGACTGTCGGAACCTTTTTTCAAAATAAGGCCAGTATCCTTCATGCTTACTTGTATAAATATCCAGCAGTTGTTTACTCTCCGGCTCCTCGCTATACCATTCACTGAATTTACCTTCTGTCAGCAGATAATAACCAAGCCGTGCTTCTACGAGCCTTTCATTCATTATGGTCATATCAACGCCAAAAGTATGAAGGGGTTCCTCAATATAGGTGCTGAATGGCACTTCTATAATATCGATGGCTACAGACTGCTGAAGCGTTTCTATAAACCGGGTTACCCACTCATTAGATTCCTTGATTTTCAGCATTTTAATCGGACGAGACATTTCTCTTTTTTCAATATCCGGATGATTAATAAGCTGCGCAATGTACTGACGTTCCTCAAAACTGAGTGACGGTTGAGGATTAAATAAAATAAAATCTATACTTGAATATGATTGGTCATCAAGAATATGATAATCGTGCTTAACAGTATAATCCTGATAATAGTCACGATCATTTGTAAAAATAAGATCCGTTATATCTGGTCGACTTTGTCTGTAATAATCATTCATAGTAAGTCTGACTGCTGTATCATCAACCGAAAAGATACGATAAGGACCTGTAAAAAGTATTTGAGCGTCTATCAGCTTATACAGAGTCGCAAAATCCTGACTCAGAATTAATTTAATATGCTCTATCTTCTCTTCAAAATGTATGACTATCTTGAGGGGTGTAGGTGTTTCAATCAACTGAATAGCCGGTAACTTTTTATGTACACTAAGCTGTTCCAGACAATATTGAACATCATAAGATTGAAGCAAATCACCATTAGAAAAACGCGTATTACGCTGAAGATGGATAATAAAATCGTTCCCCTGCCATTCATCGAATAACACAAGTTGGCTACTGATTGCATTCCCTTCATCTTCGTAAAGACGTTCTCCTACATTTACTAAAATAGTTGCTAATGCTACATCCATTTTTTCGAGGGGATGAATCCGTTCGGGAATACGATACAGATAATCGATATAATATGAACGTTTATATCCCTCTTCTTCTTTACTATATAGATTCTCATCAATACAGACACGAAGAACCTTACGAGCACTTTCACTCATATCCAGGTTTAGTATCTCCTGAAGTGCTGGAATATCGTACTTATGAAAGTTTTTTAGAAAATGATTAATAAATGCCTGCTCTACATTGATATTAAAATGCAGCTCAGAAGCGTTCCCTCTCCCACTACCACTCGTATAGGAAAGTATCCCCTCATCCTGCCATTTGTTCAGTAGACGCGTTAACTGTCTGGAAGTAATATCGAGGAGATCAGCAACTTGATTACGCTCAAAACTATTCTCTTTTAAATATAGATACATCTTGAAAACACGTTCATTCACTTCCATATTACTATCTCCTCCTTCCAGTCAATTAATAATCTATATTAACAACGAACCGCCAAAACCAGAAATAAAAGTAGGAAGCCCTCTTAATTCTTTACCACCCACATCATCTGCCAGAACAGCCACCGGAATGACAGGCATCTCTTTTAAATCATTCTTTGAATCCGTACCTGTCTGCTGATTAGATTCTTTTTTGTCATCAGATTTTTTCTCTTCTAAACGCTTATTCTGCTCTACAGATGATGCAGGTTCTTCTCTACTTACTTTACCTTTAGCAACCTCTTTAATCTGAACTGACTGCACTTTATCATTGCGATCACCATTGTTATAAACAACAGAATAACTGTTAGAAGATGAATTAATATCTGGAATAATATCAACAGAACCGTCATAAGTGTTTATATCACTAGATGGAAATAATATTTCAGCTGAATCTGATATTGAACGATCAATAAATGGCGGTGATACTTCTAAGGGGTCTTCAACAACATTGTTTCTATTAGAATCAATATCTGGATCTTCAGATTTTGGAACAGAGTTATGATTTGAATGCTCCTCAGTTGTTGGTGTTTCAGTCGTCGGTAACTCTGTTATCGATTCTTCGGTCGTCGGTGTTTCTGTTGTTGGCGTCTCAGTCGTAGGTGCTTCTGTCGTCGGCGCTTCGGTCGTTGGCGCTTCTGTTGTCGGCGCTTCCGTTGTTGGCGTCTCCATTGTTGGTGCCTCGGTCGTTGGTGCTTCTGTTGTTGGTGCTTCTGTTGTTGGTGTCTCGGTTATTGGTTCCTCGGTCGTCGGCTCTTCCGTTGTTGGTGTTTCGGTTATTGGCGCTTCCGTCATTGGTAACTCTGTTGTCGATACCTCGGTCGTCGGTACCTCAGTTGTCGGCGTCTCCGTTGTTGGTGCTTCGGTCGTTGGTGCCTCAGTCATCGGATCTTCTGTCGTTGGTGACTCCGTCGTTGGTGCTTCCGTCATCGGCGTCTCCGTCGTCGGCTCTTCTGTCGTTGGTGTCTCCGTCGTTGGCACCTCGCTCGTCGGTACCTCGCTCGTCGGCTCTTCTGTTGTTGGCGTCTCTGTTGTTAATACCTCAGTCATTGGTACTTCGCTCGTCGGCGTCTCCGTCGTCGGTGCTTCCGTTGTTGGTACCTCGCTCGTTGGCGCCTCGGTCGTAGGTGCTTCTGTTGTCAGTGCCTCGGTCGTTGGTGCCTCGGTTGTCGGTACTTCCACTGGAGGCAGAGAATCTGGTTCTGTTAATACAAGATTGTAAATATTAATATCATAACTTTTGATATAGATAGGTACATCTACAATCTGATAGCGTATCGGCCGGTCCGGTTCATCATTTATAATAGCAATTGGAAAACGTAAAGTGTAATCTCCTGTTGGTATGTTAATAAACTGATAAAATCCTGTATCATCCGTCCACGTAGAACGTATAACATTTCCTTTTCTATCTAGTAAGAGCACTTCTGAATATCTTAAGTTATAGTCTCCTAAGCCATCTTTATTATCATCGAGCATGACGTTCCCTTGTATGGCTTTCATTGCAATTTCGGCGTTCGTACTTAATGGATCAAATAAAGATAAATTCGTACTTGTCGTTCTATTTTCATTTGGAGCCGCTTTCACCCCAGCCGCTTGGTTTAATAGCATTGCTGAAACAATCAGCAGAGAACTTGTACCCGCAGCAAGGTGTTGAAACTTATTCTTATTATTTTTCATATTATTCGTCCTCTCTTCACTTGCTGCTGGATTGACAGACAAAAAACGAATCCACTATGGATCCGTTTATACGATTTGTCGACGCTCATATACAACACATTCTTTGTTACCTATTATACCAAAACGGTCATCTGTAATCTATGTCTATATCTTAACACCATTTAATCTTATACAATTTATATACCCATTTTTAGGCTTTATTAAAAAGAAAAACCTATCAATCTAAAGATTGATAGGCTTCCTCTTTATTATTCAGTCACAAACGCTTCTTCTGGTTCAAATTCCGGAGCATCTTTTTCGTATTCAACGCCTGAATAACGTCTCATACCTGTACCTGCAGGAATTAATTTACCGATAATAACGTTCTCTTTAAGACCGAGCAAGTCATCACGTTTACCTTTGATTGCAGCATCTGTTAACACACGAGTTGTTTCCTGGAATGATGCAGCAGATAAGAAACTTTCTGTTTCAAGTGATGCTTTTGTGATACCCAGTAAGACTGGTTTCGCTGTCGCTGGGCGTTTTCTGTTTTTGAAGACTTCGCGGTTGGCATCTGTGAAGACATGGATGTCGACAAGTGCGCCTGGTAAGAGTTTCGTATCGCCTGCTTCAATGATGCGGACTTTACGTAACATCTGACGAACCATTACTTCAACGTGTTTATCTGAAATTTCTACACCCTGCATACGGTAAACTTTCTGTACCTCTTTAAGCAGGTAGCTTTGCGTCGCATTCAGGCCTGCTACAGCAAGTAATTCTTTAGGCTCGATAGAACCTTCAGTCATCACTTCACCGCGGCTGACTTTTGTACCGACTTCTACTTTCAGACGAGCTGTCGCTGGTGCTAAGTACGGACGTACTTCGTTTTCACCTTTAACTTTGATTTCCTGCATACGGTCTTTAACGATATTGATTTCAACGACTTCACCGTTGATTTCAGAGATGATCGCCTGACCTTTAGGGTTACGCGCTTCGAATAATTCCTGGATACGCGGTAAACCTTGTGTAATATCGGCTCCGGCTACCCCACCTGTATGGAAGGTACGCATTGTAAGCTGTGTACCTGGTTCACCGATAGATTGTGCAGCAATTGTACCGACTGCTTCGCCGACTTCCACTTTTTCACCTGTTGCCAAGTTTTTACCGTAACATTTTTCACATACACCGTGACGTGTGTTACATGTGAAGGCTGAACGGATATGCATTTCTTCAATACCTGCATCCACAATTGCTTTTGCGATTTCAGGTGTGATCAGTTCGTTTGCTTTAACAAGGATTTCTTTTGTTTCTGGATGACGTAATGTCTCACGAGAATAACGTCCTTCTAAACGTTCGATGAATGGTTCGATTAACTCTGAACCTTCGCGGATAGCTGAGACTAAAAGACCACGGTCTGTTCCACAGTCTGCTTCGCGGACGATGACATCTTGTGCCACGTCTACAAGACGACGTGTTAAGTAACCTGAGTCAGCTGTTTTCAGGGCTGTATCGGCAAGACCTTTACGAGCACCGTGAGTAGAGATGAAGTATTCAAGTACTGTCAGACCTTCACGGAATGAAGATTTGATTGGTAACTCGATGATACGACCAGCCGGGTTGGCCATCAGACCACGCATACCCGCAAGCTGCGTAAAGTTAGATGCGTTACCACGGGCACCAGAGTCACTCATCATGAAGATCGGGTTAAGATCATCAAGAGAGTTCATCAGGCGAGACTGGATTTCATCTTTTGCTTTTGTCCAGATATCGATAACTGCAGCGTAACGTTCGCTTTCAGTAATTAAACCACGTGTGAACTGTTTCGTTACTTTATCGACTTTTTCTTCTGCTTCACCGATGATTTGTTGTTTATCCGGTAATACCACGATATCAGATACACCTACTGTGATACCCGCACGTGAAGAATAACGGAAACCTAAGTCTTTCATTCTATCAAGCATCATTGATGTATCAGTGATGTGGAAGCGATTGAAGACTTCAGCAATGACTTGTCCTAAGAACTTTTTGTTGAATGGTTTAACAAGCGGTGTGTTTTCCAGATATTTCAGTAATCCTTCTTCTGGAATATCTGTTGCATCAACAAAGTACTGTTCAGGTGTTTTTTCTTCAAGGTTTGTCAGTGTCGGTTCGTTGATGAATGGGAACGATTCCGGCATGATTTCATTGAAGATAACTTTACCGACGCTTGTAATCAGAAGTTGTGTATTCTGCTTATCTGTAAATGTCGGATTATTGAATGATGATGCGCTCACTGCGATTCTTGAATGTAAGTGAACGAAACCATTTGTATAAGCTTTGATGACTTCATTTGTATCTTTGAAGATACGTCCTTCGCCAATAGAACCACGACGCTCAAGCGTCAGGTAATAGTTACCTAAGACCATATCCTGAGACGGTGTAACAACTGGTTTACCATCTTTCGGGTTCAGGATGTTCTGTGCAGCAAGCATCAGCATACGCGCTTCAGCCTGCGCTTCTTTAGATAATGGTACGTGAACGGCCATTTGGTCACCATCGAAATCGGCGTTGTAAGCAGTTGTTACAAGCGGATGCAGACGGATCGCACGTCCTTCTACAAGAGTGGGTTCGAAGGCCTGGATACCTAATCTATGAAGCGTCGGTGCACGGTTTAAAAGAACTGGGTGCTCACGGATAACGTCTTCTAATACGTCCCATACTTCAGCATCCATACGCTCAATTTTACCTTTAGCGTTCTTGATGTTTGTAGCGATCTCACGTTCTACAAGTTCTTTCATCACAAACGGCTTGAATAATTCAAGAGCCATTTCTTTAGGAAGACCACATTGATACATTTTAAGGTTTGGACCTACGACGATAACTGAACGACCTGAATAGTCAACACGTTTACCAAGTAAGTTCTGACGGAAACGACCTTGTTTACCTTTTAACATATGAGATAAAGATTTAAGTGGACGGTTACCTGGTCCTGTTACCGGACGACCACGACGACCATTATCAATCAGAGCATCTACTGCTTCTTGCAGCATACGTTTTTCATTCTGAACGATGATGCCAGGCGCGCCTAAATCAAGAAGACGTTTCAGACGGTTGTTACGGTTGATGACACGACGATATAAATCGTTCAAGTCACTTGTCGCGAAACGACCACCGTCAAGCTGAACCATGGGACGGATTTCCGGTGGAATGATCGGCAGTACGTCTAAAATCATCCAAGATGGATCATTACCTGAGTTACGGAATGATTCCACTACTTCAAGACGTTTGATCGCTCTTGTTAAACGCTGACCTGTTGCTGATTCCAGTTCTTCACGTAAAGATTTCAGTTCCTCATCAAGATTGATTGTTGTCAGTAAATCTTTGATGGCTTCTGCACCCATCTTAGCAGTGAACTGACCTGGGAATTTATCATAATACTCACGGTATTCACGTTCTGACAGTAAAGATTTTTTCTCAAGACCTGTCGGACCTGGGTCAATCACTGCATAAGAAGCAAAGTAAATGACTTCTTCAAGTGAACGAGGAGACATATCGAGTAAAAGACCCATACGGCTCGGAATACCTTTGAAGTACCAGATATGTGATACTGGCGCTGCAAGTTCGATGTGACCCATACGTTCACGACGAACCTTAGATTTCGTTACTTCTACGCCACAACGGTCACAGACCATTCCTTTGTAGCGGACACGTTTGTATTTCCCACAGCTACATTCCCAGTCTTTAGTAGGTCCGAAAATCTTTTCGCAGAATAAACCGTCTCTCTCTGGTTTTAATGTACGGTAGTTAATTGTTTCTGGCTTTTTAACTTCACCAAAACTCCATGAACGGATTTTTTCAGGTGAAGCGAGACCTATCTTCATGTAATGAAAGTTATTTACATCAATCAAAGCCCTACCTCCTCAAGTTTTTATATTAAAAGTGTCTAAAGAAGAGGCTACGCTCTTCTTTAAGGCACATCGTCAGAATTACTTCTCAGTCACTTCAGTTTCCTGAGGCATGTTTAAGTTGATTTTTGTATCAGCATAATCGTCATCCTCAAGGTCACGCATTTCGATTTCTTCGTCTTTGTTATCCATTACTTTAACGTCGAGTCCTAAACTTTGAAGCTCTTTCATTAATACGCGGAATGATTCTGGAACACCTGGTTTCGGAATGTTCTCACCTTTAACGATAGCTTCGTAAGTTTTCACACGGCCGACTGTATCATCTGATTTGTAAGTCAGGATTTCCTGTAATGTGTAAGCAGCACCGTATGCTTCCAGTGCCCATACTTCCATCTCACCGAAACGTTGTCCACCGAACTGCGCTTTACCACCCAGCGGTTGCTGCGTAACAAGTGAGTATGGTCCAGTAGAACGTGCGTGAAGTTTGTCATCTACCATGTGAGCAAGTTTCAGCATGTACATAACACCTACAGAAACACGGTTATCGAATGGTTCACCTGTACGGCCATCGTAAAGAACGGTTTTACCGTCACGTGCCATGCCTGCTTCTTCGATTGTTGACCATACGTCTTCATCGTTCGCACCATCGAATACTGGTGAAGCAACGTGAAGACCTAAGTTTTTCGCAGCCATACCTAAATGTAATTCAAGTACTTGTCCGATATTCATACGTGATGGTACCCCAAGTGGGTTAAGCATGATGTCAATCGGTGTACCGTCTGGCATAAACGGCATGTCCTCTTCAGGTAAGATACGGGAGATAACCCCTTTATTACCGTGACGACCACACATTTTATCCCCAACGTGGATTTTACGTTTTTGAACGATATAAACACGAACTAACTGGTTAACACCAGGAGATAATTCATCGCCATCTTCACGATTGAAGACTTTAACGTCAAGCACGATACCGCCGGCACCGTGAGGCACACGTAATGAAGTATCGCGGACTTCGCGGGCTTTTTCACCGAAGATCGCATGTAATAAACGTTCCTCAGCTGTTAATTCAGTCACACCTTTAGGCGTTACTTTACCCACTAAGATATCACCATCTTTAACTTCAGCACCAACATAAATGATACCGCGATCATCTAAGTTTTTAAGTGCATTATCAGAAACGTTTGGAATATCACGTGTGATTTCTTCAGGTCCGAGTTTAGTGTCACGCGCTTCTGATTCATATTCTTCAATATGGATAGAAGTATAAACGTCGTCTTTTACAAGACGCTCGCTCATGATAACAGCATCCTCGTAGTTATAACCGTCCCAAGTCATGAAACCGACTACGACGTTACGTCCAAGTGCCATCTCGCCAAGTTCCATAGAAGGACCATCTGCTAAGATTTCACCTTTCGTTACGACGTCGCCTACTGCTACGATAGGGCGCTGGTTGTAACATGTCCCTGAGTTTGAACGAGCAAACTTAGATAATTTGTAAGTATCTAAATCTGTTTCGATTTCTTTACCGCCTTCTTCTACGATACGACGGATTTTGATTTTACGGGCTTCAACGTGTTCAACACGTCCTTTATACTTCGCAACAACTGCCGCACCTGAGTCACGGGCTGCTACGTGTTCCATACCTGTTCCGACAAATGGTGCTTCCGGATTCATTAACGGCACTGCTTGACGTTGCATGTTCGCTCCCATTAAGGCACGGTTAGAGTCATCGTTTTCTAAGAACGGAATACATGCTGTCGCTGCTGATACAACCTGTTTAGGTGATACGTCCATGTAATCCATGCGTGTACGAGCCATTTTTGTGTTATCTCCGCGGAAACGGCAGACAACTTCATCATCAAGGAAATGACCTTCGTCATCAAGACGTGAGTTCGCCTGTGCCACAACGTAAGCATCTTCTTCGTCTGCTGTTAAGTAGTCAATCTGATCTGTTACACGATTCGCTTCGATATCTACTTTACGATACGGTGTTTCAATGAAACCGAACTCATTGACACGCGCATAAGAAGATAAAGAGTTGATCAGCCCGATATTCGGACCCTCTGGTGTTTCAATCGGACACATACGACCATAGTGAGAATAGTGAACGTCACGGACTTCCATACCAGCACGCTCACGTGTTAAACCACCGGGTCCTAATGCAGAAAGACGACGTTTATGCGTTAACTCTGCTAACGGGTTTGCCTGGTCCATGAACTGTGATAACTGAGAACTACCAAAGAATTCTTTGATAGAAGCAATCACTGGACGGATGTTGATGAGCTGCTGTGGTGTGATAGATTCAGTATCCTGAATACTCATACGTTCACGTACAACACGCTCCATACGAGAGAGACCAATACGGAACTGGTTCTGCAGTAATTCGCCAACTGAACGAAGACGACGGTTACCTAAGTGGTCGATATCATCAGTGAAACCGACACCGTGTAATAAGTTGAAGAAATAGCTGATTGAAGAAATAATATCAGCAGGTGTGATACTTTTCACTTCATCATCTGGGAACGCATTACCGATGATGGTCGTCGTACGTTTTTCTTCATCACCAGGGATATAGACTTTAACTGACTGGATTTCAATCGGCTCATCTAAAAGACCATTCTCAAGTTCATAAACTTTGAGGTTGGCATTGTTTTCAAGTACATCAATAATCTGATCGAGGTTACGACGATCAAGAAGTGTACCTTCTTCAGCCACAATCTCGCCTGTTTCGATATCTACAATCGGTTCAGCAAGTGTCTGGTTGAACAGACGGTGTTTTAAGTGTAATTTTTTGTTCATTTTATAGCGACCAACGCTCGCTAAATCATAGCGTTTTGGGTCGAAGAAACGAGAATACAGTAAGCTTCTCGCATTATCTACTGTAGGTGGTTCGCCCGGGCGAAGACGTTCGTAGATTTCAAGTAAGGCAGACTCAACTGAATCAGTATTGTCTTTATCAAGCGCATTGCGTAAATATTCATTGTCGCCTAATAAGTCTATGATCTCCTGATCACTTGAGAAACCTAATGCACGTAAAAGGACAGTAATAGGTAACTTACGTGTGCGGTCAATACGAACAAAGACGATATCTTTCGCATCTGTTTCATATTCAAGCCAAGCACCACGGTTAGGAATGACAGTTGCACCGAAACTTACTTTACCGTTTTTATCTACTTTATCATTGAAGTAAACAGATGGTGAGCGGACAAGCTGAGATACGATAACACGTTCTGCACCATTGATAACGAACGTTCCTGTATCAGTCATCAGCGGGAAATCACCCATGAATACTTCCTGCTCTTTTACTTCTCCTGTTTCTTTAATGATCAGACGAACTTTAACGCGGAGCGGCGCAGAATAAGTCGCATCACGGTTTTTCGCTTCATCTAAGTCATATTTAGGTTCGCCAAGTCTATAGTCTACAAACTCTAATGACAGATTGCCTGTGAAGTCTTCAATTGGAGAAATGTCTCGGAACATTTCAAGAAGTCCTTCTTCAAGGAACCACTCATAAGATTTCGTTTGAATCTCGATTAAGTTCGGTAATTCTAAAATTTCGGAGATACGCGCGTAACTTCTACGCTGACGATGTCTTCCGTACTGGATAAGTTGACCTGTCAACAGATTCACCCCTCAAAGATTGTAATGACTCACCAGCTCATAAGACAAAAAGAAAACGGAATCCATATTAACTCCATTTTCGAAATATATGACTATCTTCATCTTGCTAATACGAGCTAGAAAAGTACATACTTATTGAATTTAAAATTTAACATTCTATTACTATAACAGACGGCAACTTTCCAGTCAACCTTTTACACTCTTTAATATATAATAACCTTTATCTTTCGTCAGGACTTCTACATTGCCGAATAAACCTTCCATCCGTTTTTTCGCTGATGGCATGCCCTGCTTTTTCTGAATAACGACATACAGGGCACCTGCGTCTTCCAGCCGCTCATAACTCTGATCAAGGATCTGGTTGACGACTTCCTTGCCGGCACGAATGGGCGGGTTTGTCAGGATAGCATCAAAAGTTTCTTCAACCTGACTGAGTGCATCACTTTTGTAGATGTTGACGTTATCGATATGATTCTTGCTCGCATTTTCTTCTGCCAGACTAAGGGCGCGTGCGTTAACGTCTACCATATGAACAGCACTGTCTGTGTAGACACTCGCAATCATGAGACCAATCGGACCGTAACCACAACCAACGTCCAGAATTTTTGAGTAACGTCTGTCTTCCTGCAGAAAAGCACGGACGAGCACATTTGATCCGAAATCGATGCTGCCTTTTGAGAATACCCCGCTGTCAGTCTTCAGTTTCAGTTCATGCGTTTCATATGTATAAGTAAAATGGACAGGGTTTGATACGACATCCTGTTCTTCACTGTAATAATGGCTCATGCTGCACTCCTTTATATAAAAATAAAACCCGTTATTATCATAACGGGTTTTTTCATGGAAGTGGTAATTATTTAACTTCTACAGTTGCGCCAGCTTCTTCTAATTTAGCTTTTAATTCTTCAGCTTCGTCTTTAGAAACGCCTTCTTTAACTGCTTTAGGAGCGTTATCAACTACTTCTTTAGCTTCTTTTAAGCCAAGGCCAGTTGCTTCTTTAACAGCTTTAACAACTTTAATTTTTGAAGCGCCAGCAGATACTAATTCAACTGTGAATTCAGTTTGTTCTGCTTCAGCAGCGCCGCCAGCTGCACCAGCTGCTGCTACAGGAGCTGCTGCTGTTACACCAAATTCTTCTTCAATAGCTTTAACTAAGTCGTTTAATTCTAATACTGACATTTCTTTGATTGCATCGATGATTTGTTCTTTAGTCATGATTTATTTCCTCCATTTTTTGTTTTAGTTTTGTTTATGCTTCTGTTTCTGTTTCTTCAGTTGCTGGTGCTTCTTCAGCTGCAGGAGCTGCTGCTTCTGTACCAGTTTCTTTTTGTTCACCTACTGCTTTAACAGCATAAGCGAAGTTTCTCATTGGTGCTTGTAATACTGAAAGTACCATAGAGATAAGACCTTCTTTTGATGGTAAAGAAGCGATTGCTTTAACTTCTTCAACAGAAGTCACTTTACCTTCGATGATGCCGGCTTTGATTTCTAATTTATCGTTTTCTTTAGCGAATTCAGCAATAATTTTTGCTGGCGCTACAACTTCTTCATTAGAGAATGCGATTGCGTTAGGGCCTGTTAAGAATTCTTCAATTCCTTCAACACCTGCTGCTACAGCTGCACGACGAACTAAAGTATTTTTGTATACTCTGAATTCGATGCCTGCTTCGCGAAGTTGTTTACGCAGTTCAGTTACTTGAGCAACTGTTAATCCACGATAGTCAACGATGATTGTAGATACTGAATTTTTAAATTGTTCAGTGATCAAATCCGCTTTTTGTTGTTTGATTTCAACTGTTTTAGACATTCTGACACCTCCATTAAGATTTTCGTGCTTTTTTAATAAATTAAAAAAGCACTTTTCACCCATGGTAAAAAGTGCTTGAAGATTCAAGTCAATTTTCACCTCGGCAGGATGATTAAGCACATGGCCCCTGCTGTCTTAGGTTATAAATACAGATTACACTATAACGTGTAATCTGATATTTGTCAATATGAATTAGTTACGGATTTCAGCTGGATCAATTTTGATACCAGGGCCCATAGTAGTAGAAACTGCTACAGTTTTGAAGTAAACACCTTTTGATGATGCTGGTTTAGCTTTTGCTAAAACATCTTTAAGTGTGTTGAAGTTTTCAACTAACTTAGCTTCATCAAATGATACTTTACCGATCGCCGCATGAACGATACCTGCTTTTTCAGCACGGTATTCAACTTTTCCTGCTTTGATTTCCTGAACCGCTTTTGTTACGTCCATTGTTACTGTACCTGTTTTAGGGTTAGGCATTAAACCTTTAGGTCCTAAGACACGTCCAAGTTTACCCACTTCACCCATCATGTCAGGTGTTGCAACGATAACATCGAAATCGAACCAACCTTGGTTGATTTTGTTGATGTACTCAGTATCACCAGCGTAGTCAGCACCTGCTGCTTCAGCTTCTTTAAGTTTTTCACCTTTAGCGAATACTAAGACACGTTGAGTTTTACCAGTACCGTTTGGCAGAACAACTGCACCACGGATCTGCTGGTCATTTTTACGAGTGTCGATTCCTAAACGGAATGCAACTTCAACTGAAGCGTCGAAGTTTACTGTGCTTGTTTCTTTTGCAAGTTTGATTGCTTCTTCTACTGAATAGAAGTTTTGAGCATCAACTTTTTGTACGGCTTCTTGATATTTTTTACCTTTTTTAGCCATTGTATTTCTCCTCCTTTAGTGGTTTTAGCGGAATTTCCTCCCACATTAACAACGCAAGAGCAGACGTCAGACGTCTGCTTTTCTTAAAACAATTAATTATTTAATTTCAAAGCCCATGCTACGAGCAGTACCAGCGATAATACGCATTGCTGCTTCAACGCTTGCTGCGTTTAAGTCTTCCATTTTTTCTTCAGCAATTTGACGCACTTGGTCTTCTGTTACTGTAGCAACTTTATTTTTATTAGGTTCGCCTGAACCTTTTTCAACTTTAGCTGCTTTTTTCAGTAAGACTGCTGCAGGTGGAGTTTTAGTAATAAATGTAAATGAACGATCTTCAAATACAGAAATTTCAACTGGAATGATTAAACCTGCTTGTTCTTGTGTACGTGCGTTAAATTCTTTACAGAATCCCATGATGTTCACACCCGCTTGACCTAATGCTGGACCAACTGGTGGTGCTGGATTCGCTTTCCCTGCAGGAATTTGTAATTTAACAACTTTAATAACTTTTTTAGCCACGATGTGCACCTCCTATAGTATCGTGATGTGGTCACAGGGTATGAGATTTACCCTCCCACTCAACAATCGTGTTTAGACACGACCCTAAGATAATATCATTTCTCAAACTATTTTTCAAGTGTATATTTTAATTTTTTATTATAATTTTTCAACTTGATCAAATTCTACTTCAACCGGTGTCTCACGGCCGAATAATTCAACAAGAACCGTTAACTTATATTTTTCAGCATCCATCTCTTTGATTTCGCCTACCTGATTAGTAAATGGACCTGTTGTAATACGGACCTGTTCGCCCACTTCAAGTTCAACATCAATGGTCTTCTCTGCCATACCCATTGATTTCAGGATAAATTTCGCTTCTTCCGGCAATAATGGGTTTGGCTTAGAACCTGCGCCTGCTGACCCGACAAAACCTGTTACACCTGGTGTATTACGCACGACGTACCATGATTCATCTGTCATCACAAGTTCTACTAATACGTACCCTGGGAATGTTTTTTTGAGTGATGTTTTACGTTTACCATCTTTAATCGTTGTTTCTTCTTCTTCAGGAATCACAACGCGGAAGATTTGATCCTGCATGTTCATGGATTCAAGACGTTTTTCCAAGTTATCTTTGACCTTATTTTCGTACCCGGAATACGTATGAACCGCATACCAATGCTTTTTACTTTCTTCTGACATGATGTGCCTCCTTAATTAATTAACTTGATTAGTTCTGTGATACCTAAATCGACTGCATAAAAGAATAAAATAAAGAATAAAACCGTAAGTACAACGATTGTTGTATCACGAACGACTTCTTTGCCGGTCGGCCAAGTCGTTTTTTTCATCTCTGATATGACACCCTGGAAGAAATTTTCTTTCTGCATGATATTGCCTCCTAAATTGACTCTTTGTGCATCGTATGTGCATCGCAAGTCTTACAGTATTTTTTCAGTTCCAGCCTTACTGCTGAATCCTGTTTTGTCGCCGTATAATTTCTGCTGCCGCATCTCGAACAGTTCATCGCTACTTTTTTCACTTTAACTCACCTTAATCTTATTTAATATAAAACCTAAAGAATTAATTGTCAACGCATCAACTGGGAGAGAACCTTTCTTCTGAGTCTTGCATGCGCGTTTCTGACAACGCGTTCTGACTTCTTTTCCTGCTCCATTACTTCAACGAGATCCCGTCCGTCGAGCAGGTGTTTTAGCAGCTTATACTCAAATGGACTTAAGCCGAGCGTAACCGGATTGATGAGCAACCATAATTCCTTATAAATACTATCACTCTCAGGTGAAGGCTTTAAGTCACTAAGTGTTTCTTCCAGAGTCTGTTCAGAGACCTGTTCATGGATGGGCTGCTGCATACTGATGGATAAACGATACTGGCGGTTTTTCCTCGCCCAGTCAATCAATCGGTAGTGCAGGACCTTTAAGTAGTAGGGTCTGAAACTACCGCATTTTTCTTCGTTAAATTTTAGCGCTGAATGGTACAGCAGAATGAGCGCATCCTGATAGACTTCCTGTTTATCTAGATGCGGATAACGGCTGCTGCAATGTAGAATAAGAGGCTTTAAACGGGCCGTCAATGTTTCAAAGGCTGCTTCACTGCCCGTATTGATTTTTGAGACAAGACTTTCATCACTTTCAGCATGATAATCAGCAGGGTTTTCAAAAATATACAGCAGTAGAATATCCACAGAATACCTCTTTTTTCTTTTTATTCTACAATGCTGAATACACTTTTACAATTGTTACCATTAAGATAAAATATTTACTTATACCCTCTTCTTAATGCTTCAAGGCGCTCTTTTGTTTCTTCATCAATAGAGATGCGTATGCGTGGTTTATCTTCGTTGATATCTAGTAATTCCCGTTCCAGCAGTACTTTCTCTTCCTGTAATTCAAGGAGAAATTCTCTTGAAGAAATCCTGAGGGCACCTGACCCAAAAATCGTATGCTGTTCGGATAAGTCGCTCGTTACGACAGTGATACGCGTGATGTGCTTATCATACAGATCATAGACGAGTCGTTCAATGACAGCGTCTGCTGTTTCATCTCTCTTTGAGTAGATGACATGAATACCGTGAAAGTACTCCTTTGATTCCACGCCATTTGTATTGTAGGCATCAAAGACACACATCAGTTTCGTCTGCTGTCTAGCATTATAGTTCACGAGCCAGAGCAAGAGCGTCTTGCGGGCTTCTTCCAGCGATTCCTTTGCCACTTCCTTCAGTTCCTCGCTTTGACCGATGACGTTATAACCGTCGATGATCGTATAATGTGTTTTCATCAATCAAGCGGTGTGCGCTTTCTATAAACTTCATACATCAGAAGACTCGCTGCAACTGAAGCATTTAAGCTGTTCACATGTCCGATCATCGGTAGATGGACAAGAAAATCACATTTATCTTTCACTAATCGGCTCATCCCTTCGCCTTCAGAGCCTATGACGATAGCAAGAGGCATCCCCGCATCCATCTGACGATAGTCAACAGACTTCTTGGCATCTGTACCGCAGACCCAGAATCCTGCTTCTTTCAGTCTGTCAATTGTCTGCGCAAGATTCGTCACGCGCATAACAGGTACATGTTCAATTGCACCCGTCGATGCTTTAACGACTGTAGAATTGAGTGTGACAGAACGGCGCTTCGGAATGATGACACCATCAACACCGATTGCGTCAGCAGTTCGTATAATAGAACCCAGATTATGCGGATCTTCCAGTCCATCCAGAATCATCAGCGTAGATAGTTTCCCTTGAACAGTCTCCAGGAAATCCTCGAGTTCTGTATATTCGTATGGTGAAATCTGTGCTGCGATGCCTTGGTGAGGCACGTCACTCATCTGGTCCAGTTTATTTTTAGGGACCTGCTGCACCATGATTTTACGTTCTTTTAAAATATCCAGAATCGGTTTAATCTGCTGTTTATTGATGCCTTCCTGAATATATACTTTATTGATTTCACGGTCAGACTGCGCTGCACTTTTGACCGCATGGCGACCTACAATGATATCTTCATTCATTTCGGTTCTCTCTCCTCGCAGAGTTCAACTATTTTATCAAGCAGAGCCTGAAGCCGTTCTTCTTCTCCTGAAAGTTTCAGGTAGCCGATGACCGCTTCAAGTGCTGTACTCTTCTTATAAGTCAGAACATCTGTATTTTTAGCTTTCGTATGGCTCTTTGCGTTCCGTCCTCTCATCAGGACGTCGTGCTCCGCTTCCGTAAAGTACGCTTCAGCGACAAGGGCATCGAATGTCTGTGCCTGACTCTTTGCTGAGACATAGAACGTCGATGCACGATGTAACGTGTTCGGCTTCGCCTGCAGTTTCATGATGACATGCGTTCTGATATGCAGATCAAGCAAAGCATCACCTAAATAGGCTAAAGTGAGCGGATTATATAGATGCGCCTGATTAGCCACGACGGAATCTCACGCCTTGCGCTGTATCTTCAAGAATGATGTTCTTGTCTTTCAGCAAGTCACGGATTTCATCAGCACGGGCAAAGTCTTTATTCTTTCTTGCTGTCTGACGTTCTTCGATCAGTGCTTCGATATCCGCATCAAGCAGTTCTTCTTTTTTATCGAGCGTTACCCCGAGGACGCCGCTGATTGCCTCGAATACTTCGATAAAGCGGCTGATCACGGCCTGATCGGTTGTCGTACGTTGATTATAGACATTTGCAAGCTTAGCGAGCTCATACCAGCTTGTCACTGCATTTGCGGTATTGAAATCGTCGTCCATCGCTTCTTCAAAACGGCCAAGAATCTGATTGATGTCTTCAATAACAGTCTGATCATCAGCAATATCAACAGACATCGCCTGACGTTCTTTTAACGCCTGATAAGCATGCTGAATACGTTCAAGACCTGCTTTCGCGCTCGCCACAAGCTCCATGTTGTAGTTGATCGGGTTACGGTAGTGGACACTGATCATAAAGAATCTAAGCACATCCGGGTCTACTTCTTTGATGATGTCATGTACTAGAATAAAGTTACCGAGCGATTTACTCATCTTCTCGTTATCGATATTGATGAAACCGTTATGCATCCAGTAACGCGCAAATGTTTTATCATTATGTGCTTCTGACTGCGCGATTTCATTCTCATGGTGCGGGAATGCGAGGTCACTGCCGCCCGCATGGATATCAATCGTATCGCCGAGCATCTTACGTGCCATTACTGAGCATTCTATATGCCAGCCTGGTCGCCCTTCACCCCATGGACTTGTCCATTTAATTTCACCTGGTTTAGCCGCTTTCCAGAGCGCAAAGTCAAGGGCATCATCTTTCAGTTCACCTTGCTGAATACGCGCGCCGACTTTCAGCTCATCGATAGACTGCTGACTGAGTTTACCGTAGCCGTCGAACTTTCTCGTACGGAAGTAAACGTCACCGCCACTTTCGTATGCATAGCCCTTATCAATCAGCGTGTCGATAAAGACGATGATGTCATCCATATGATCCATCACTCGTGGATGCGCCGTTGCAGGCTTGCAGTTCAGTGCCTGTGTATCCTCAAAGTATGCTTCGATAAAGCGGTCAGCGACTTCAGGAACCGTTGAACCCAGTTCTTTCGCTGCCTTGATTAATTTATCGTCCACATCTGTAAAGTTTGAGACATAATTGACCTCATAACCTTTATATTCAAAGTAACGACGGACTACATCAAAACTGATAGCAGGACGTGCATTACCGATATGGATATAGTTGTAGACGGTCGGTCCGCAGACATACATTTTCACTTTGCCTTCTTCAAGTGGTACAAACGGTTCCTTCTTACGGGTCAGCGTATTATATAATGTAATCATCAATAATCTCTCCATTCTTCACGCCGTCGATATGGCGTTCAAGTTCTTTTAGTTTCTCATACAATGGATCTGGTAATTTTGTATGGTCAAAGCTCTTACCTACACGTTTGCCGTGCTGCTTGACGATATGGCCCGGGATCCCGACAACCGTACAGTAGTCAGGGACATTTCTCAGCACGACAGAGTTTGCGCCTACGTTGACGTTATTGCCGACCTGAATATTCCCAAGTACTTTAGCGCCTGCTGCAATCAAGACGTTATTGCCGATATCGGGATGTCGTTTGCCTGATTCTTTACCCGTTCCACCGAGCGTGACGCCTTGATAAATCGTCACATTATCGCCAATGGTGCAAGTCTCCCCGATTACAATACCCATACCATGGTCAATAAACAGTCTGCGTCCGATTTTAGCACCAGGATGTATCTCGATACCTGTCATAAATCTGGATATCTGACTGATGACTCGGGCAGAGAAGAAGCGTTTTCTGTTATAAAGTTTGTGGGCGACCAAGTGCCACCAGATTGCATGCAGACCTGAATAAGTCAGGAACACTTCGACACTGCTTCTCGCCGCCGGATCCTGTTCAAATACCATCGCAATATCCTCTTTAATTCTTGCGAACATGATTCACCATCCCCTTAAAATAAAAAGACACCTCAGACGATTTAACGTCAGAGGTGTCTGTCATCAACACGGTTCCACTCTTCTTCAAATGGCAGAGCCATTCACTCATTTAAGTATGAAGTTAGTTACGGAAGGTGCATTCAATCAATCCTGCCACGTCTTTTCACCAGCCAGACGCTCTCTACTGGACATTCATCATTTACTCTGTCTTCCTATCTAATCGTTATTATACTGTGTAAGGTGCGATGCGTTCAAGTACTTTCTCTTTACCCAGCAGTTCCATTGTGTTCGGCAGTTCCGGACCGTGTGTCTGTCCAGAGACCACTACACGAATCGGCATAAATAAGTTTTTACCTTTAATGCCTGTTTCTTTCTGTACAGCTTTAATCGCCCCTTTAATCGATGCTGCATCAAACGTTTCAAGTTCATTCAGCTTCTCTTTTAAGGCACGCATCAGTTCAGGTACTTGTTCACCGTTTACCACTTCAGTCGCTTCGTCACTCAGTTGTAATTCATCCTTGAAGAACAGTTCAGACAGTTCGACGATTTCGCCTGCATAGCTCATCTGCTGCTGGTAAAGTTCCACTAAACTTTTAGCCCACTTCAATTCTTCTTCTGATGGATTCGCTGAAATAAGTTCTGCTTTTTCCATGTGAGGCAGTGTCATTTCGAAGACTGTATCCAGATCTTTTTCTTTCATATACTGGTTATTGATCCAGGCGAGTTTTACTTTATCAAAGAAAGCAGGTGATTTGCTCAGACGGTTCTCGTCAAACATTTCAATGAACTGTTCTTTAGAGAAGATCTCTTCTTCACCGACTGGCGACCAGCCAAGTAAGCCAATGAAATTGAACAATGCTTCTGGCAGGTAACCTAAATCATGATACTGCTCGATAAACTGAATGATAGAGCCGTCTCGTTTAGATAGTTTTTTGCGTTCTTCATTGACGATTAACGTCATGTGCCCGAACGTGGGGATTTCATAACCGAGCGCCTCATAGATCATCATCTGTTTAGGCGTGTTGGAAATGTGGTCATCACCGCGAATAACATGAGAAATCTCCATGAAGTGATCATCGATTGCTACTGCGAAGTTATATGTCGGAATGCCGTCTTTCTTTACGATGACCCAGTCACCGATGCCGTCAGATTCGAATGACACTTCACCTTTAACCATGTCATTGAACGTATAAGTTTTGCCTTGTGGCACACGGAAACGGATACTTGGTTCACGTCCTTCAGCAATGAAGGCTTCTTCCTGTTCCTTCGTTAAATGTGCGTGCTGTCCGCCGTAGCGAGGCATCTCGCCGCGTGCCTGCTGTTCCTCGCGCTCTGCTTCTAATTCTTCAGATGTCATATAGCAGCGGTATGCTTTATCTTCAGCGAGTAACTGCTCCACAATAGGATTGTAGATATGCGCACGTTCAGACTGACGATAAGGACCGTAGCCGCCGTCTTTATCAACTGATTCGTCCCATTCAAGCCCTAACCATTTAAGATAGCGGAGCTGTGATTCTTCGCCGCCTTCCACATTACGAGCGGTATCTGTATCTTCTATACGGACGATGAAGTCACCGCCGTGATGTCTCGCAAATAAATAGTTGAATAATGCTGTTCTAGCATTCCCGATGTGCAGAAAGCCGGTTGGTGACGGCGCATATCTGACTCTTACTTTATCCATTTATGTCACTCCAATTTAATTAGTTTGATTCAATAATACCACAGCCTGAGCGGCAATTCCTTCTTCTCTGCCCAGGTAACCCATCTTCTCATTCGTTGTTGCTTTGATATTCACCTGATCGATATCGGTTTCAAGTAATTCTGCAATAACCTGACGCATTGCATCAATGTGTGGACGGAACTTTGGTTTTTCAGCTACAATCGTCGCATCAATATTGCCGATTGTGTACCCTTTTTCTTTAACCGCTCTATATGATTCCGTCAGTAAGATTTTTGAATCCGCATCTTTAAATGCCATATCTGTATCCGGGAACAGTTTGCCGATATCACCAAGAGCCGCGGCACCGAGCATCGCGTCTGTAATCGCATGAAGCAGTACATCTGCGTCACTATGGCCGAGTAGCCCTTTCGTATGAGGAATTTCGAGCCCTCCGATGACCAGCCGACGTCCTTCTACCAGTTGATGCACGTCGTAACCAAATCCTATTCTGAACATTCTATCCCTCTTTTCTTCATGATCGCTTCAGCAAAATATAAATCTTCCGGCGTCGTGAGTTTGATATTGTCATAATCGCTGACGACAACAGAAACTGGCTGTCCAAGACGTTCAACAAGAGAGGCATCATCTGTGCCGAGAAAGCCGTCACGTTCTGCCTGATTGTAGGCTTCCAGAAGCAGATCATACGTGAAGGCCTGAGGTGTCTGCACCTGCCAGAGTGTCGTTCTATCAAGCGTGTGATCGATGACCAGCTCATTGACGACTTTGATTGTATCTTTAACCTGTACAGCAGCAATAACCGCTTTTCTTGCAAGGGCCCCGTCATAAAGCTGCGTCAAGGTTTCATGTGAAACAAAGGGACGAGCTGCATCATGCACCATCACAACAGCGCAGGGTGGAATCGTCTTCAGCACATTATGAATACTGTACTGCCTTTCACTGCCGCCGATCACCAGCCCTTTCACTTTTGTGAATCCTTGAAGAATATCTGTCAGTTCTGTCAGTTCTTCCTGACGCGCTGCCAGATAAATCGCATTACAACTTGTATCCTGCTCAAATCGCGAAACAGTATGAAAGATGACAGGGCGGTGTTTCAGCTCAAGCAATACTTTATTTTTATCGCTGCCCATTCTTTTGCCTTGTCCTGCTGCAGGAATAATAACTGTATACATTATTTATCCGCTACTTTCTTTGTGAAAATAATTCTGCCTGAAGCCGTCTGAAGTATAGATTGCACTTCTACCTGATGTTCCTCACCGATATTCTGTTTTGCATGATCGACGACAACCATCGTGCCATCTTCAAGATAACCGACACCTTGATTTTCTTCTTTCCCAGTCTTAGTAATCAGCAGTTTAAATCGATCGCCTTGCTGGACGACTGGTTTGATTGCTTCAGAAAGATCATTGACGTTCAGCACTTTAATCCCTTGTACACGGCAGACTTTATTTAAGTTGTAATCTGTTGTAATAACGCTCGCTTTCGACTCCGCTGCCATCTTCACTAACAGCTGATCAACTTCACGAATCTCCTTATGTCCTGGAACAATCTTAACCGGATGGTCAGATTGACGCAGCGCCTCGAGAATATCCAGTCCTCTTTGCCCTTTATCACGTTTGAGGCCGTCTGTAGAGTCTGCGATCAGTTGCAATTCATCAAGAACACCTTGCGGCACAATAATCGTGCCATCCAGGAAACCGCATTTCACAATTTCTAAAATACGCCCGTCGATAATCGCCGATGTATCCAGCAGTTTAGAACTATCGTTTACTTTTCGTTTCTGTCCCTGTAATCGTTCAGGCAGCATGTTCTGAATCTCCTCACGCTTCTTGAGCCCTACCTGAAAGCCCAGATAACCGAGAATAACTGCCAGAATAATGGGGATCGTATTACGCAGAAGCGAAAAACCGATCGAAACAAGAATAAGACTGATCATAGAGGCAATAGCCAGACCGATCATCATTCCTAGTGTCGCAAAGATGATCTCCATCAAGTTTCTTTTGAGAAGTAAACCTTCACTTTTCTCAATCAGCGCCACGACTTTATCAATAAGCCAGTAAAATAATAACATGAAGACAATGATACCTAAAAGGCCATCAACATAGGTGTTCATCAGTATGGGATGCAGTTTAAGATCAAAGATACGCGTAATTTCCGGCACCATAAAAATACCGAGTGAAGCACCAATAACAATAAAAACAAGTGTCATTAAACGTTTTAACATATGTTCACCTCCCTTTAGTTAAAAGCAATTCTAATTGCTTCCGCAATATTAGTAATACCCAAAATTTCGATGTTTGGCGGAAAATCCCAGCCACCGATATTATTTTTGGGGATAATCACACGTTTAAAACCAAGTTTAGCTGCCTCCTGGACACGTTGCTCTATACGTGCAACCCGTCTCACTTCTCCTGTCAGCCCTACTTCACCGATATAGCAGTCATCGCCGCGCGTTGCTTTGTCGCTGAAGCTGGAAGCAATACTGATGACCACGCTTAAATCGACAGCCGGCTCATCCAGTTTGACCCCGCCTGCCACTTTAATATAGGCATCCTGTTGCTGCAGCAGGAGTCCCTGCTTCTTCTCCAGGACAGCCATTAATAGACTGAGACGGTTCTGATCGATGCCTGTAGATGTACGGCGCGGATTATGGAATGACGTCGGTGTCACAAGTGCCTGTACTTCTACAAGTAGAGGTCTTGTGCCTTCCATCGTCGCGACAATAGTAGAACCGGCCACATTTTTTGTCCGTTCTTCCAGGAACATTTCAGACGGGTTAAGTACTTCTTTCAGACCGGCTTGACGCATCTCGAATATACCCATTTCATTCGTTGAACCGAACCTGTTTTTTACAGCGCGCAGTATGCGGTAACTATGATGTGTATCGCCTTCGAAATAAAGAACGGTATCCACCATATGTTCGAGTAGACGCGGTCCGGCAATCTGACCTTCTTTCGTCACGTGACCGACAATGAATGTCGCGATGTTCATGGACTTAGCCATGCGAAGCAGCTCCTGTGTACATTCACGGACTTGCGATACAGAACCCGGTGCTGAAGTGACTTCTGGATGGAATATCGTCTGGATAGAGTCGATAACCAGAAATTTCGGCTCAATTTTCTTGACTGTCTCATGAATAATCTGCAGATTCGTCTCAGCATAGACACTGAGTTCTCCTGCGTCTTCACTAAGTCGGTCAGAACGCAGTTTGGTCTGGCGGACAGATTCCTCCCCAGAAATATAGAGCACGTTGTCATGCTGTGATAGTAGCGCACAGACTTGCAGCAGGAGCGTTGATTTACCGATACCCGGGTCCCCACCGATTAAAATCAGTGAACCAGGAACGATTCCCCCACCCAGAACACGGTCAAATTCTTTAATATAGGTCGTCGATCTTGGGGTTGTTTCTTTTGTGACATCTTTCAGCTTTTCTACTTTCTGATTAGCAGAAGTGTCTGTAATAGCCGTCTTCGGCCCTTTGGCTTTATGTTCAATGACTTCTTCCATCTGATTCCAGGCACCACAGTTCGGACACTTACCCATCCATTTGGGTGACTGATAGCCACAAGCCATACATTCAAATGTTACTTTTGTTTTTGCCAATGAAGTTCCTCCTGTATGTTTATCTTTCCATTCTAAACTCTTTTTATGCGTAATACAATTAAACCCCTGAAGCATATACTTCAGGGGTTTAATCTTATTCTGCAGCTGATCTTGCGACAGTCTGAATATCAAATTTATCGTTTACATAATCAATTTTGACATCCTGTCCTGCCAGTGTCTGACCTTTCAGCAGTTCTTCGGATAACTCATCCTCAATATTCTTCTGAATCGCACGTGCGAGCGGACGAGCACCGTATTCAGGATCATATCCTTCATCTGCAATTTTTTCTTTCGCTGCATCTGTTAAAGTGATATGAATATCCTGTTCTTCCAGACGTTTCGCCAGGCTTCCGACCATCAATGTAACGATTTCTTTCAAGTGTTCTTTTTCAAGCTTGTGGAAGACAATGATATCGTCTACACGGTTTAAGAACTCTGGACGGAACTGATTTTTCAGTTCGTTCATCATCGTTTTACGGATTGTCTCATAATCAGGACCCGTTGTACTTGCACCGAAGCCAACAAATTTGTTGTCTTTCAGTTCCTGTGCACCGACGTTAGACGTCATGATAATGACCGTGTTACGGAAATCGACTGTACGACCTTGTGCGTCTGTCAGACGACCATCATCCAGCACTTGAAGGAGCATGTTGAAGACATCTGGATGCGCTTTTTCGATTTCATCGAATAAAATCACTGAGTAAGGTTTACGGCGAACTTTCTCCGTTAACTGACCGCCTTCTTCATGGCCGACATAACCTGGAGGAGAACCCACTAATCTTGAAACGCTATGTTTCTCCATAAATTCACTCATATCGACTCGGATCATGGCATCTTCTTCGCCGAACATGGCTTCAGCCAGCGCTTTAGCAAGCTCGGTCTTACCGACACCTGTTGGTCCAAGGAAGATAAAGCTGCCGATTGGGCGTTTAGGATCTTTCAAGCCAGCTCTTGCACGACGTACCGCTTTAGAAATAGACTGTACTGCATCCTGCTGACCGATGACACGGTTATGCAGAATCTCTTCTAAGTTGAGCAGCTTTTTAGATTCCGTTTCAGCGATCTTATTAATCGGAATACCTGTCCACTGTGCAACTACTTGTGCAATGTCATCTTCAGTAACAGCTGATTCTGACTGACCCTGACTTTTCTTCCATTCTTTTTTTGTTTCGTCGAGCTGTTTTTCAAGTTTTGTCTGTTTGTCACGAAGGGATGCCGCTTCTTCAAATTCCTGAGAATGAACAGCAGCATCTTTCTCTTTTTTAATCTGTTCGAGCTCTGATTCCATCTCTTTCAGGCTTGGCGGTGTTGTATGGTTGCGAAGTCGTACTTTAGAACCCGCCTCATCTATTAAATCAATCGCTTTATCCGGCAGGAAACGGTCAGAGATATAACGGTCACTCATCTTAACCGCTGCCACTAAAGCATCATCAGTAATTTTAATACGGTGATGTGCTTCGTAACGGTCGCGCAGCCCTTTCAGTATTTCAATCGCATCTTCGATATTCGGTTCGTTGACTGTGACTGGCTGGAAGCGACGTTCCAGCGCCGCATCTTTCTCGATATACTTACGATATTCTTCAAGTGTCGTCGCACCGATACATTGCAGTTCACCACGTGCCAGTGCCGGTTTTAAAATATTTGAGGCATCAATTGCGCCTTCAGCTCCACCTGCACCGATCAGTGTATGCAATTCGTCGATGAAGAGAATGATATTGCCTGCCTGATGGATTTCATCCATCACTTTTTTCAGACGTTCTTCAAATTCACCGCGGTATTTAGTCCCTGCGACAACCGTACCCATATCTAAACTCATGACACGTTTACCTTTTAAAGTTTCAGGTACTTCGTTATTGACGATTGCCTGCGCTAACCCTTCAACAATCGCTGTTTTACCGACACCAGGCTCACCGATTAAAACAGGATTGTTCTTCGTACGTCTACTTAACACTTCAATCACACGAATAATTTCCTGGCTACGACCGATGACCGGATCAAGCGTTCCTTCTTTCGCGATAACAGTTAAGTCACGTGCCAGACCATCAAGTGTCGGTGTCCCTTGTGATTTTGAACCCTGTGCATTTTTAGCACTCATTTCCGGGCTGCCAAGCAACTTCACGACTTGAGCGCGTGCTTTCGTAATATTTAAGTCCAGATTAGCAAGAACACGTGCTGCAACGCCTTCATTTTCACGAATCAGACCAAGCAATAAGTGCTCTGTACCGACAAATGAATGATTCAGGCGACGAGCTTCATCGAGTGATAATTCAATCACTTTTTTCGCTCTTGGTGTGTACTGAATCGTACCGCCAAGTCCTGTACCGTGACCAATCAGCTGTTCTACTTCATTGATAATTTTTTCTTCTGTAATATCAAACTCTGCCAGTACTTTTGCTGCAATACCGTCAGGTTCTTTGACAAGACCAAGCAATAAGTGCTCAGTTCCGATATTATTATGCTGCAGACGAATCGCTTCTTCCTGCGCATGTGCAAGGACACGCTGTGCGCGTTCTGTTAATTTACCAAACATTATGTTTCCTCCTTTTAAAGATGCTCTCTAAGCATCTTGGCTCTTTTTTCATCTATTTCAAGTGCTTCATTGATTGTATTCAGAAAAGGGGGCTGGATCGCCATCATCAGTTCATTAAATCGAAAAGGCTGTGTGGGAATGATTCCCATATCTATACCCATTTTCACTTCACTTAGTCTCAGACTTGCTTCTTCTGCACTGATCAGACGTGCATATTTTAAAATACCAAGACTGCGGTTGATGCGGTCAGATGTTTCGATATAATCATAATCAAACAGCCGTTGACGCATCGCTTCTTCCTCACCGATAATCTGTTCCACAATCTGCTTCAGGTCACTGATAATTGCTTCCTCGCTCTTACCGAGTGTCAGCTGATTGGATACCTGGTAGACATGTCCAAGACCCTGACTGCCTTCACCATATATGCCGCGAATTGTGTAACCGAAGCGATTGATTGCCTGCGCAATACGCGTCATGCGCTTCATAATAGAAAGTCCCGGCAGATGAAGCATGACACTCGCTCTAAGACCCGTACCGATATTGGTCGGGCAGGTCGTTAAATAACCGAGCGTTTCATCAAAAGATAACGTCATCTTCTCATCTATCTGCTGATCAATTTCTTTGGCTTTCAGATAAAGCTGATCAAGAGATAAGTCACAACCCAGTACTTGAATACGAATATGATCTTCTTCGTTAATCATAATGCTGACGGATTCATCTTCATTGAGGAAGACGGCCCCATAAGGCTGATTTAGCAGTTCCTTACTCACGAGATGCTTGATGACCAGCATCTGTCTGGCATTGACATCAAGGTCAGCAAGTCTCACTTCATCGAACTGCGGCGCCAGGACAGCAGATACTTCGTTCAGCACCTGCTCACCTGTCTGATCATCATACATGAGCGGATGCACAAAATTCTCAAGGTTACGGGCGAGTCTAATTCTGGAGCTCAGGATAATAGGCTGGTCTTCCTGCTGCATCCAGTCTCCAAGCTGCATATTTAAATGTTTATCCAGCATCGGAATCCTCCCTTTCTCTGAGTGCCTTAATTTCATCGCGCACAGTCACCGCTTCTTCAAAAGCCTGTTCAGCGACCAATCCTTCGAGTTTAGCCTCGAGCGCTTCTATCTGTTTCTTCAGCTTAATTTTTTCTGCCGACTTAAGAGGTGCTTGTCCGGTATGTTTCTGGTTGCCAGCCTGCACGCGTTCGACAATCTGCGGCACATAGTCACTGAATGTTGAATAGCAGGTATGACAGCCGAACTTACCGATATGCAGCGCTTCATTAAGCGCCAGGCCACAGTTCGGACATACCGGTTCTGATTGCTCTTCTCTAAGCAGATGTTTCAGAAGCTGGTTAATTGTAAACTCTTCATCATTATAGTTCATGCTGCACCTCACTAATGGTAGCGAACAACTGTCAGGACACTCTGCAGAATATTCGCTCTGATATAATCTCTATACGGTACATCTACATATAATGTATCACGATGAATTGTGGCAAGAAGCAGCCGCTTCTCACGGTCTGAAATCAAGTCATTATGTGATAAAGCGTCAATGATATGCTCTGCCTTCTGCTGGCTGACATGCTGTCCTGTCATTGCACTCAAGTGATCAATAAAGGCGCCTTGATTGTTCGATTCAATCTTCGTAATGCGGATATAGCCCCCACCACCGCGTTTACTCTCTATCTCATAGCCATGTTCATTAGTAAAGCGGGTCTTGATGACATAGTTCAATTGCGAGGGGACACAGTCAAATTTCTCAGCAATCTTAGAGCGCTTAATTTCAACTGCATCCCCACTCTGTTCAAGTAACTGCTTTAAATACTGCTCTATAATATCAGACATATTTTTCATGATTTCACCTCTTTTGACCATCTTTGACTTTATTATAGGGACAATGAAGAACGAGTGCAAACAATTTGTTTACCCTATCGAAAATGTATATCGCTTTCATAAAAAGTGTAGTATGATATTTAATGATGTTTTAATCTATCTAGAAAAGAGGAAAAAAATGAACTATCTTATTGGTGCTATCGGTATCGTCGTCTTTCTTCTGCTTGCCTGGGCAGTCAGTTCAGATAAAAAAAATGTCAGGTGGCCATACATCGGTATTATGCTTGTTATCCAGTTTTTGCTAGCTTTCCTGCTGCTGAAAACGCCAGGTGGAGTGTGGTTAGTGGATAAACTTGCAACTGGCTTCGGTTTCTTATTAGCATATGCTGCTGAAGGAGTTAATTTTGTTTTCCCTAATATGGTAAACTTGAATGAAAAGGGTGAGGCCATGAATAACTTCTTTACTCAAGTCTTACTACCCATCACTTTTATCTCAGCATTAATCGGTATCCTGCAATATTTAAGAATTTTACCTTTCATCATTAAATACTTAGGTCTAGCGATTTCTAAAATCAATGGGATGGGAAAACTCGAATCTTACAATGCTGTCGCTTCAGCCATCTTAGGTCAATCTGAAGTCTTTATTTCACTGAAGAAGCAACTTCCCTATATTCCTAAACATCGGTTGTATACATTGACAGCTTCAGCGATGTCGACTGTGTCACTCTCTATCGTCGGTGCATACTTCCAGATGATCAAACCCGAATACGTAGTAACAGCTATTGTCTTAAATTTATTCGGCGGTTTCATCATCGCTTCAATCATTAATCCTTACCGCGTCTCAGATGAAGAAGAAAATGAAGTCATCATGAACGAAGAAGGAGAAAAACAATCATTCTTCGAAATGCTCGGTGAATATATTCTTGATGGTTTCAAAGTAGCGATTATTGTCGGTGCGATGCTGATCGGTTATATCGCCTTGATCGCTATGCTGAATGGTATTGTAGACGCCGTTACGCCAGGAAAATTTAACTTCCAGACTTTACTAGGCTATGTCTTTGCCCCTCTTGCCTTCTTAACAGGTATCGCTTGGGACGATGCCGTACGTGCAGGCTCAATTATGGCTACAAAACTCGTTTCTAATGAGTTTGTAGCGATGCTTGATGTACAGAACATGGTTAAAAATGGCAAAGGAGAATTATCTGAGCGTTCGATTGGTATCGTTTCAGTATTCTTAGTGTCATTTGCAAACTTCTCATCTATCGGTATTATCGCTGGAGCGATTAAGTCATTGAATGATAAACAAGGTGATGTTGTTGCCCGCTTCGGTCTTAAGTTACTTTATGGTGCAACGCTTGTCTCATTTATCTCTGCTGCAATCGCAGGATTCTTCTTATAATAAAAAAGATGAAACAGCCAACGGCTGCTTCATCTTTTTTATTTGCCTATTTTTCCTTCAGCGTCTCCACTGTTAAATGCGACAATCTCTTCTATTTCATGACGGCTGCTGTCATGAGGTGCTTTCGTGCCTTTTCCAATCGCAATGAACATGACAGGTATATAACGTTCTTTATTGATTCTTAATGCGTCCATCACTTCATCACGTTCAAAGCCACCAATCGGATTTGTATCATAGCCATGATCTTTTGCAATCAGCATCAGCTGCATAGCTGCTAAATTGGCATCCATCATACCTTGCATTCTGATATAGCTCTCAGGTGCCTGAGACAATGCGTCTTTTAGTGCCGCAACATTCGTTGTCATCACTTCCTGCGGCATATAACCGAGTTCTACGCTTTTACCATAAACTTTCTCCATATCATGGATATGCTGATTGTCGGATAGCACCAGGATGAATGCCGCACTTGTTTCTAACTGACGAGTATTGAAACGGACTAAATCTTTGATACTGGCTTTAGCTTCATCAGATTCGACAACGACGAAACGCCATGGCTGTAAGTTGACTGACGACGGTGCTTCAGCAGCAAGTTTAATCATTTCAAGCATTTCTTCATGTGGAATCTTGACGTTTGGATCAAATTCCTTAACTGACTTTCTCATTGCAATAGCTTCTTTGAGTGATAAGCTCATTATACAAAACTCCTTTAAATATAATGACACATTATATCATCCTTCGGCCTGGAAATCCCGCTAGTTGTCTACAAAAAAATCATCGGCCGAGGCCGATGATTTCTACTTGTTTTTGGCAACCATTTCTTCGATGAAATACTTCATAATCTTGATGTCTTCAGTCAGCTCTGGATGAAATGAAATACCCAAATACTTATCCTGTCTCACTGCTACCATCTTATCTTCTACTTCACTTAAAACTTCTACATCATCATCTACTGAGACGATGTGCGGCGCACGAATGAAAACCGCATTGACCTGTTCTTCAATGCCTGTTACATCAAGATCTGCTTCAAAACTGTCAACTTGACGTCCAAATGAATTACGGCGTACCTTAATATCCATTTTCTTCAGATGGCCTTCATCGTAGCCTTCTATTTCGTCAGCGAGAAGGATAAGGCCTGCACAGGTGCCATACATCGGCAGTTCACTTTTGCGCAGCGCTTCAGTGAAACCATATAAATCCATTAAACGGCGCATCGTTGTCGATTCTCCGCCTGGTAGTACAAGACCATCAATGTCTTCCAGCTGGTCGACGTGTTTAACCGGAATACCTTCATGTCCATTCAGTTCGATATGCTTCAGGTGCTCGCGAACGGCACCCTGCAGCGCGAGTACACCAATCTTCATCTTACCAGCCACGTTCCTGCATTCTTTCTTCAAGAGAAAGAGAATTGATATCTAAACCTTTCATCGCTGCGCCAAGCTCCTTAGACAATTCACCGATCAGTTTATAGTCCTGGTAGTGTGTAGTCGCCTGTACAATCGCTTTAGCAAATTTTTCAGGTGATTCAGATTTAAAGATACCAGAACCAACGAAGACACCGTCAGCACCCAGTTCCATCATCAGTGCAGCATCAGCTGGTGTTGCAACACCGCCTGCAGCAAAGTTGACAACCGGTAACTTGCCGAGCGTTTTGATTTCTTTTAAGACTTCGTAAGGTGCACCCAGTAATTTAGCTTCCGTCATGATCTCATCATCGTTCATCACTGATAATTTACGGACTTGTGCATTCACTTTACGTAAGTGACGGACAGCTTCTACAATATTACCTGTACCCGGCTCACCTTTAGTACGAAGCATAGCAGCGCCTTCACCGATACGACGTGCAGCTTCACCTAAGTCACGGCAGCCGCATACGAATGGAACAGTAAACTCATCTTTCTTTAAATGAAACTCTTCATCAGCAGGTGTCAGAACTTCTGATTCATCGATGTAATCCACACCCATCGCTTCTAATACACGAGCTTCTGTAATATGTCCGATACGGCCTTTAGCCATAACAGGAATAGAAACAGCGTTCATTACTTCTTCAACGATACGAGGATCCGCCATACGTGCAACGCCGCCTGCTTTACGGATATCACTTGGTACACGTTCTAAAGCCATAACTGCTACCGCACCAGCAGCTTCAGCCAGTTTAGCCTGCTCCGCGTTGACAACGTCCATGATGACGCCGCCTTTTTGCATTTCTGCCATACCACGTTTTACTTTATCTGAACCTAAAATTTTAGACATTTGATACACTCCTTCAATTTCATTTCACCTACTAATGTAGCGAATAAACTGATATTATAAAAGTATCAGTTTTAATAAAAATTAAGGGGTCAGTTTACCATATGGAAATGCTTACATATAAGTTTACAGAAGACACTTTTCTTTATCAGCAGCTTTATCAGTTTATTAAACAGGATATTCTGTCAGGCAAGCTGATACAGAATGAAAAGCTTCCCTCTAAGCGTAAGTTAAGTCAGCATCTGAACTTAAGTGGTACGACAATAGAGATTGCCTATCAGCAGCTGCTTGATGAAGGATTTATTTATTCAAAACCGCAAGTGGGTTATTTTGTAGAAACGATAGCAACGCTGAACAGCGCACCAGAAAACAGAATAGAAGATAGACAACCCGAAAAGAAGAGGGACAGGCCTTCATTTAAAATCGAAGACAGCCATCATTCCGGTTTTCCTCATCACCTTTTCAGAAAGTATGCTAAAGAAGCTTTTGAAATTGAAATGGACGAACTTTTAGACCGAGGACATCCTCAAGGTGAATACGCCTTAAGAGAGCAAATCCGCCGTTATCTCTATCATTCAAGAGGCGTCAATTGTCGCAACGAACAGATTATTATCGGCAGTTCAACTGAACAATTGTTTACCCTTGTGACACGCATACTACCCGAGGCAGCCTATCAAGTCGAAGATCCTGGTTATCCTCTTATCCGAAAAGTACTTAAGTACGAGAATAAAACATATCTGCCCGTTGAAGTAGATGCAGAAGGCATAGTCGTCGACGCCCTTCATCAAACAGCTGATATTGTTCATATAACACCCAGTCATCAGTTTCCAACAGGAGCCGTTCTGTCAGCAAGGCGAAGAACAGAATTATTAAAATGGGCTATGAAGCAAGATAGATATATTATAGAAGATGATTATGACAGTGAATTTAGATATAGAGGGCAACCTCTAAAAGCTCTACAAGGACTCGATACGCATCAGAAAGTCATCTATATGAGTACATTTTCAAAATCAATATACCCCAGTATTCGTGTTGCTTATATCGTACTACCAGAACCACTACTCAAAAAATATCATGAGCTAAAGCATAAACCCAATATGACTGTGCCTAGACACATTCAATATATCATCACGCGTTTCATGCAGTCAGGAGAATTTGAACGTAACATCAACAGAACAAGAAAAGCTTATAAGAAAAAACTGGATGCGGTATTAGAAGCACTTAAACCTTTTCAGCAGGAAATAGCAATCAGCGGGGAACAAGCAGGTATGCACTGTGTCATCACTTTCAACTATCCACTTGTAAAACCGGAGGATGTCGAAGTAAGTTTAATCAGTGACTATGCTGAACACAATCAGAAGATATATAAACAGCAGCTTATTTTAGGATACGGAGGGCTAAAAGATGGTTCAATCAGAAATGATATAGAGAATTTAATGAATAAATTAATACAAAAAAAAGAGACCTGACAGGTCTCTTTCTATTTGCCCGGCAACGTCCTACTCTTGCGGAACGTAAGTCCAACTACCATCGGCGCTAGAGAGCTTAACTTCTGTGTTCGGTATGGGAACAGGTGTGACCTCTCTGCCATCATCACCAGACAGGGTGAGAA
>NZ_SCWA01000083.1 GCF_004359615.1 Macrococcus brunensis | reverse complement strand
GATCCATTTCCCTAATGCCGAAGGCGTCAGGTCATACTCACGTACAATTTCATTTCTAGGTTTACCATTCTCATAAAGTTTGACCATCTGTAATTTGAATTCTGGACTGAAACTTCTTCTTTCACGTGACATAAATAAATCGCCTACTTTCTTAGATTAACAATATCTATTCACATAGAAATTGTCCAACTAAGTGTAGACGATTCA
>NZ_SCWA01000082.1 GCF_004359615.1 Macrococcus brunensis | reverse complement strand
CGTTCACCACTGCCCATGCCGGCAGGGTCGTCGCATCCGCCGGCGCATAGCTTGTGCCTGCCGGTGGTGCTGTGCCGTCTGAATTGAGCGGCGCTGCGATTGTTGTCGCTGTACCCGGCTCCACTGTTGTATCCACATAGTCCGGCTGGTTGTCTACTGCATCGGTCGTACCTACGGTCACCACTACATTAATCTCTTCTGAAGAACCA
>NZ_SCWA01000081.1 GCF_004359615.1 Macrococcus brunensis | reverse complement strand
CCAGAAAAAACTTAAAAGACATATCATAACGTGAGCGTTCCACCACATCAACGTCTGATAAATCAAAAATAACTTTCAGAAGCAGATATTTAAACATTCTGACAGGACTTACGGCACTTCTTCCTTTCGTTATCGAATAATTTTCTATTACTTCATCGTAGATGAATGAAAAATCGATAATGTCTTTCATTCTTCTCAGTTTGTTATTTTTAGGTACAA
>NZ_SCWA01000080.1 GCF_004359615.1 Macrococcus brunensis | reverse complement strand
TATTGTTCATGGTGTCCGTAAAGAGAATCAGGCCTTTGAATATAATAAGGATGCAGGGATGTTTGTATGTCCGGCAGGACAGTTAGCCGTTAGAAAAGCGCGTCAGGGAAAAAAGCAGGGTCAAAACCAGACGGATACTTATTATTTTGACATTGATAAATGCCAGATCTGCCCTCTCAAAATAGGATGTTATAGAGATGGCGCTAAATCTAAAACATACAGCGTGACAA
>NZ_SCWA01000079.1 GCF_004359615.1 Macrococcus brunensis | reverse complement strand
ACCACTACTGTGCCTGTTGTCGTGCCCGGCTTGGATACATCCGGTGGTGTCTGCCATTCCACTGTTGTGCCTGGCGGGAATGTACCTTCATTACCGATGCCCTCTGTTGCTGGCGGTACTACACCTATTGGTGTTGTGATCGGTGTCACGATTGGCGTGTTTTCAACGGCATCCGTCGGCCCTGCAGGTACTTCTACTGTCACTGGTACTGTTACCACATCTTTTGTACCGTCTG
>NZ_SCWA01000007.1 GCF_004359615.1 Macrococcus brunensis | reverse complement strand
TGTCAGTTCGAGGAACTGCCAAAGTAAAAAAAGAAATTGGTATCGCCTTAATGGCAGTAAATATAAGAAAAATGGCTGCCGTAGGCGGTCAGATTATCTGTAAAAATCATAAAAAGACGAAAAAAATATTGAAATCACATTTTCTTCGTCTTTTTTTACTACCCAGAACTATTTATGTCCCAGACTCTTTACGGTCAGCTTTGTCGGTGGTATTCAGTTTGTCGGTCTGCTTGCCCCGCAGCTCGCTAGAATCTTAGCAGGCTCTAAGTTCTATCAGCATGTACTGATGAGCAGCGTGATCGGCAGTATCATCGTAGTCTTGAGTGACCTGCTCGGCAGGACACTTTTTCTGCCACTGGAAGTACCGGCAGGCGTTTTCACAGCTGCTATCGGTGCGCCGTTTTTTATGTATCTCTTATTCAAGAAAAGACAGACTGTATAAGCATCTCTCAGATGAGAGATGCTTTTTTGCTTTTACAGACAACATGGCGCTTGATATTAGTTATAATAGACGTAAACAGAAATGAGAGAGACTCATGTATAAACATATTTTTTTCGACTTAGACCACACGCTGCTGGATTTTGCGGCAGGAGAACATATTGCTATTACACAAGTGTTTGAATCTGAAGGACTGGTGATGACGACTGAACTATTCGAGCAGTATCAGTCTATCAATAAAAATCTCTGGCAGGCGCTTGAACGCGGCGAAATAAAGAAAGATGAAGTCCTGACAAAGCGTTTCAGCGATTTCTTTCAGTTGCAGGCTATCACAGTGGACGGGTCCTTAAAGGAACAGATTTTCAGAACAGCGATCAATGACAGCCATCACTTATTACCGGGCGCTATAGACATACTGGATTACCTGAAGAATAAACCCGTCACATTATCATCAGCAACGAACGGTGTGTATACCACTCAGATGAAACGGATGAAAGATGCAGGGATTTATCCTTATTTCAGTCATCATTTTATTTCCGAGGAAATAGGTTATTCAAAACCGCAGCCTGAATTTTTTGCCTATGCACTTAAGAACGCAAATGCTAAACCAGAAGAAGTACTGATGGTAGGAGATTCCATCACATCTGATATTGCAGGTGCTAAAGCAGCGGGCATAGATACCTGTTATATTGGGAGTGAGAAAGTAGACGCTACCTATTCAATCAGCCATCTCATGGAGCTGACAGACATCATAAAATAAGGTGAGGTGAATGAAGTGACATTACTGGAATCGGTCAGACAACTGGAAAATAATCAGCAGCTAAGTATTGTTGCGCAAAAAGAAGCGCGTCAGACATTATCAGAAGACTACCGAACTAAAGGGTGGTGGATTGAAAGTTTCACCGAGCCCCTCCATGAGCGACTGACGGTAAAGGAAGCAATCAAGTTTTATGTGAAGTGGTACGGCAGTGCTTATACAGTCGACCAGTTAATGCAGATGTTCTATCTTGAAAATGTTCAGAAAGCGCGGATTAAGCACATCTCTCATGATGACTATGTGCTCATCAAGCTATGTGTCGCATTGATTCAGCCGTGTAGTGGCATCATATTCCATGAAATCCTGCACAACCTCCATATAGAGACAATCAATAAAATACGTCAGATTATGCCGAATTTTGAAGAGAAGGGATTTCAGGTCATTCACCTGCTCGCACATATCGACCATGCGATGCTGCTTACTGACACCATCTATCAGGTGAAAAATGATGTCATCAAGAAACTCGACATTGAAACCCGTGAAAAAGAGGAAACCGCTCAGGAAATGCAGGTCTTTAACGTCTTTAAACTCGCGGTCAAATCAGAGGATAAAACGTTATTCCTGAATCCGGAGGCCATTGATTTTATAGAAGGGTCTGACGGTAAGGTGAATATTCATCTGAACAACGAAAGTTTTCTCGCTGACTATTCTCTGACTGAACTAGAAGAAAAACTCCAGCCATATGGGTTTTATCGTTGTCACCGTTCGTATATCGTCAACCTTCAGAAGGTGAAGGAAATGATCACCTGGTCAAAGAATTCCTACTCGATTAAACTGGACTCTTCCAATGAGAATTTTGTACCACTTTCGCGAGCGAAACTGAAGGAATTTCAGACTTATTTCAATGGTACCACGGTACCATTCACTGAAAAATAGCTACAGTTCACGATCGTTCAATCGAATAAAACATAAGACTCCTCTACAATTTAAGTATATTGCTAAGGAGGTTTTATTATGACGGTCATTCAAGTACAGCAGGTGTCAAAAGTATACGGCACTAAACATGCAGTCGATCATTTATCATTTAGTGTTCAGTCAGGAGAGATATTTGGCCTGCTCGGTCCAAGTGGTTCAGGCAAGACCACGACGATTAAGATGCTGACAGGCGAAACAGCGATTACGGAAGGACATATCCAGTCGATGGATGTTAGAGACAAAGAGTTACAAGCCTCCAGCTATCGCAAGCAAATTGGTATTCTGTCAGATAACAGTGCCTTATATGAACGCTTAACAGTCTATGATAATTTGAAAATGTTTGCGGGGTTATATGAAGTATCCAGCAGCAGAATAGATGAAGTCCTTCAATTTGTAGGACTAGTTGAAGAGAAGAAAACCATCGTAAAAAAACTGTCCAAAGGGATGCGCCAGAGAATCCTGCTGGCTAAAGCGCTGATCCATCAGCCGCAACTGTTATTTCTAGATGAACCCACATCAGCGCTTGACCCTGTGACCACCATGCATATCCATAAAGGGCTGCTTAATTTAAAACAGCAGGGCGTCACCATCTTCCTGACGACACATGATATGACGGAAGCGGAAACACTGTGTGACCGAATAGCCCTTATCAATGAAGGGAAACTCATTGCATTAGACGAACCGGCAGAGCTGAAATACAAACATTCAAACGACACGATGACCGTGGAAATGAAAGACGGCAGTTCAACGACAATCGGACTTGATGCATCAGGCGCAGACCAAGTAAGCGAGTGGATGAAAGCAGGACAGATCAAGCGACTGCATACCAATGAACCGACTTTATCAGATGTATTTATCAAATTGACCGGCAAGGAGCTGAACTAAGATGAATATGAACCGAATAATGGCTATAGCAGAAAAAGACTTCAAAGAATTTATGAGAAATGCCATGCTGCTGACAATGCCGCTTATACCAATACTTCTCGCTGCTTTTTATACTAGATTACCGTTTGACGAAATGCCTGGTGGCAAGATGATGATTGCTGTTCTCGTAGTGGGGATGGCACTGGGTATGGTCATTACATCATCTATGATGACGATGCTGGCGGAAGAGAATGAGAAGCACACATTAAGAGGACTCATTAATTCGCCAGCTTCAATGTTAGATATATTACTTGGGAAAAGTCTGGTCGTTACTATCATGACTTTTATTTCAATCCTTATTGCGCTGATTATTCTTCAGATCAATATCTTTACTAATTTCTACATGGTAATAGGATTTTTTGAACTTTATCTTTTCTTCTTATTACTCGGTATTGGAGTAGGATTGATGGTCAAATCTGTTTCAGAAACGAGCCTTTATCTCTTTCCTATTTTAGTTATTTTCGTGATGAGTCCGTTGGTTAGTTCGATGGGATTTGATCAGAAAAACATCTTTATCAAAATAGTTGACTATCTACCTGTTAAACAATATATGAACTTAGCAGAGAACAGTGAATGGATGCCGATCTTAGTACTATTTATCTGGGTCTTAGTCGCTTTCCTTTTCGTTTCGTTCTTATTCAGAAAAGCAAGCTTGGATCAATAATCACACAAAGAAAGCACACTGATTTTTTTGTCAGTGTGCTTTTTTTATACTTCTTTCATGAGTGTAGTGATATCTTTATCGCCGTTGCTGATTGTCACCACTTTACCGATTGCGTTATCTTGTTCTGCAAGTTCTGCTAGAGCAAGTCCGACGTCTGGTATTGCCACAGTTTGTTCGGTCGCATGATCGCCTTTACCATTACCGGCTTCTTCTTCAAGTGCCACAGCTTGCAGGATCGTATAGGCCAGTTGTGTGCTGTCCATTAAATATTTATCCGCCAGAAATTTTGCTTCATAATATTCTCTTAAGTCACTATAAGGCTTCTCGTCCCATGCATCCGGGTTAAGTGATTCATAAGCACTCAACATGATGTAACGTTTAATATTATTTTTCTCTGCAGCAAGCATCGTGCGTACTGCGCCGAAAGCGTCTATCTGTAATAAATCTTTGCCGCGTGAGCCTGCAGTGAAGTAAACAATATCTACTTTACCGATTGCTTCTGCAATATCGCTTACTGATTCAGTTAAATCAAGCTTAACTGTCTGAAATCCATCTGCATCTATTTTCTCAGGTGAACGGCTACCCACTACAACGTTATGATTTTTATCTCTAAGTGATTTTGCTAATTCCAGTCCTACTCGGCCGCTGCCACCTACGATAAATATATCCATGATATCAACATCCTTTCTGAATTAGGGCTATTGTATAATTTAGGAATCAGGGAAGCAACTATTTGAATTACAGGCTTTTGATAAAGGCAGCTAACTCTTTAGCATCTGCTGTGATTTGATTTTCTGTTGCGCTGGCCACATTAAACATAGCGTGATATCCTGCGTAGTGTGCTTTGATATAGATAGCTGTTGCGATATAAGGAGAAATGAGTTCATCTAGACTAAATGTGACTTTGCCAGTCTTCTCATAGTTATATTGTTTGTCTCCAATTGAGATAGCGAGTGCTATCTTTTTGCCTTCTAAACTAAAACGAGAACCATGCGCCCATCCTTCTTCAAGAACTTCATCCAGCCATTTTTTAAGTAGCGGAGGAGAGCTGTACCAGTAGAATGGAAACTGGAAAACAATAGTATCATGCTGTTCGATGAGTTTCTGTTCATGCATCACGTCTAGTTTTTCGTCTGGATAAGTCTCGTAAAGGTCATGAACATAAATATTTTCTTGTTCAAGTTCTCTTTTCCATAGGTGATTAACGATGGATTCCTTCATATTGGGATGAGCCAGGATGACAAGTGTAGACATAAACATCTCCTTACTTTTTCTTTTATTTTAACTGACCTCAACAAAAATAAGCAATGAGCACGAGGCTCATTGCTTATTAGTCATTCTGATACTTAATCGGCACCTGTCTGGTCATTAAACTAATCAGATAGCTGATAATGATGACAAACAGCGCAATGGGTAACCATTCCAGTGAAATACTGTAGAAAGGCAGTTTTTCAAATCCTGATATAGATAATAAGTCATTACGATGCATCATGTCGATAATAGAAAAGATGACCATACAGATCACTGTGATTCGTTGGACAATCGGCTTCATCGGGATGATAGAAGCAAGTAATATCAGCAGCATCGTAGTGATTGCTATAGGATAGATCAGAGAGAGAACTGGTACTGACATGCTGATGACCTGGTTAAGTCCTAAGTTCGACAGGACGAAACTGATGAACGAGAAACCGTAGACAAATGTCTTGTAAGGTACTTTCGGCACAACAGAATGAAAATACGTGCTGACTGCGACAATCAATCCGATCGCTGTCGTCAAGCAGGCGATGGTAACAGCAAGGCCAAGTAAAATCGCTCCGAATCTGCCGTAACCGAGCTGCGAGATATGAGATAAAAGGTAGACGCCTAGATTCTTATCATTCTTCGTGATATCTGCCATTTCTGCTGTGCTTAAGTTCACGTGATTGCCGATGAACGCAAGAGAGATATAGACAAGTGCCAGAAGTGCACCCGCTGAAACAGCGGCTATGGCAACGGACTTGAAGAGTTTCTTTTTATCAAAAACACCACTGAGCTTGATGGCATTGATAATTAAAATAGAAAAAGTGATGGCAGCTAGAGCATCCATTGTCAGGTAGCCTTCAGATAAACCGTTTGAAAAGCTGGCAGGCAGTGTTGGGAACATCTCTTTATTCCCCGCTGTCTGAGGTGCGTGACCTAATATGAAGAATCCTCTGATGACGATCGCTGTAATGATGATGAGAAGAATCGGTGTCAGTAAAGAACCGATGCGGTCGACGAGTTTATTCGGATTAAGTGAAATATAAGTCACGACGGCGAAGTAGATGAGTGAAAAGAGTGCCAGACTGACTGCGCCAGGATTCTTGATTGCTGAACCGACCGTCAGTTCATACGCTGTTGTTCCGGTTCTCGGAATAGAGAACAAGGGACCGATGACAATATATATAGTAGAAAGCAATAAGATAGAATAAATCGGACTGATTTCATTAAGTGCACCTTCGTATCCACGCTTATCGATTGCACCGACGATAACACCGAGTAAAGGGAGACCCACTCCTGTCAGAACAAATCCTGTCATAACGGGCCAGAAAAAGTGGCCGCTTTCTAAACCTAACTTCGGCGGGAAGATGAGATTTCCAGCACCAAAGAACATGGCGAATAACATAAAACCGATACTTAATTGTTTTTTCATAGTCATTTCCTTTTTACTGATTTTAAAGCCTCTAGCATTATAACACTTTAAAGTGCGATTAACTAGCGATGTTTTTCTTATTTTCTGACAACTTAAAGACCTTTATTATGCTATACTCTAACCTGATATTTTAACGGAGGTTATGATGAATAATTCGATAAAAAAAGAATGGCTCGCACGTCCAGGAGCCAATATATTAGCAGGCATCGTGGTCTCACTTGCACTGATTCCTGAAGTGATTGCTTTTTCGGTGATTGCGGGTGTAGATCCCATGGTTGGTTTATATGCTTCATTTGTCATTGCGCTGACCATTGCATTTACAGGGGGCAGACCTGCTATGATATCTGCAGCAGCAGGGGCTATCGCTCTACTCGTCTTTTCTCTCGTACGTGATCACGGTGTGAACTACCTGTTTGCGGCGACGATTCTGATGGGCGTCATACAGATTGTCTTAAGCCTGCTGAAAGTAGGCCGTCTGATGAAGTATATTCCGAATACGGTGATGATTGGTTTTGTGGATTCTCTGGCTATCCTGATCTTTCATTCTCAGCAGCAGCATATATTCGGTTTATCGTGGGAGACGTATCTTTTCACTGCAGTGACCATTTTGATTGTCTACTTCGTCCCAAAGTTTTTTACAAGAATACCCGCGCCGCTAATCGCAGTCGTTCTGCTGACCACTGCTTCTATGATGACAGGGGCTGATGTAAGGACAGTCGGCGACTTAGGGGACATTAAACGCACGCTGCCTCATTTCTTCGTGCCAGATGTGCCTTTCAATATGGAGACGTTACGAATTATTCTGCCGTATTCTCTTTCGATGGCAGTCGTTGGTCTGATAGAAAGCCTTTTAACTGCGCGTATCGTTGATGAAACACTAGATTCTGATAGTGATAAAAACCGTGAAGCAGGGGGACAGGGTATCGCCAATGTTATATCAGGCTTCTTTGGCGGTATCGGGGGCTGCGCCATGATTGGTCAATCTGTGATGAACTTGAAGTCAGGCGGGACATCAAGACTTTCTTCATTAACAGCAGGTATATTTCTGATGTTTATGATTATGGTGCTCGGTGATTTTCTTGTTCAGATACCCATGGCGATATTAGCGGGTATCATGGTGGTCGTTGCTTTCAGTACATTTGAATTCAAGACGTTCCGTTTCATGAAGCGGGCACCGAAAGCAGATGTCCTTGTAATACTAGTGACCATTATACTTGTATTATTGACGCATAATCTGGCAGCAGGTGTGATTGTCGGCAGCGTGCTGAATCTGTTGTTGAAACGAAAAGAAGTTACTTTATAAAAGTTGGAGTAAGGATGCAGTGTGCCCTGATGCCAAGTAAAGTCCCGCAAAAGCGATTAGCTGGACTTTACTCTTCTATTCAGTAAATTAAATAAAGAAAAACAGCGATATACTCTGGTTTTTATCAGGTATATCGCTGTTTTGATTTTCTGAAACGAGACTCATTTTATATTAAGAGTAGAAGATGCACCAATGGACCAATCTATAAGAAAGAAAATAACCGGCTGTCAGATGACAAGATAGAAAGAAAATAGTAACTTATAACCAAAGGAGTGGTGAGATGTCATTAAACAAAGAACAGCGGGCAGTGACCAGCCAGGAACTGAAATCCCATTTCGAAGCATCATCTTTTACACTTGAATCACCCAGTCTTAATCTGTATACCTGGCGCAAATGGCACAGGTGATATTTATATGCCGTTTGCTAAAGAAATGGCTGAGCATTTTACTGTTGTTGCCGTAGACCGTAGAGGTTTCGGTGCGAGCACGCTGACGGAACCACTGCCGGAAGAAGCTTCAGCGCCGGACAGCTTGTACCGTGTGAAACGTGATGCGAAGGATATTGCGGAACTCGCAAAACATTTAAGTGATGAGCCGGTCTATATCATCGGATCAAGTTCCGGTGCGATTGTAGCGATGCATGTCCTGAAAGAGCATCCGGAAGTCGTGGAGAAAATTGCGTTCCACGAACCGCCGATCAACACATTTTTACCGGATGCTGATTACTGGCAGGAAAAGAATAATGAAATCGTCGATCTTGCGCTGACAGAAGGGATGCCGCAAGCGATGAAGTTATTCAGTGAAACACTCAATGTCGCAGCTATTGATGCAGAAGGTATGAAAAAAGCAGCTGAACCAGGAGAAGGTGGCGTAGACGAGCAGCGTTTCACTGAAATGCAGAACTGGTTTAAATACGAAATCAGACAATATACAACGTCTGATATCAATCTAGATGAATTCCGTCCATATTTAGATAAGATTACTTTACTGAACGGCACAGATTCTAAAGGTTCATTTCCGCAGGACGTCAATGCCTATATTTCTAAGGAACTGGGCATTAACATTATCGACATTCCAGGCGGACATTTAGGCTATGTGCAGAAGCCGGCAGGTTTTGCAGAAGTGATTCAATCTATCTGGCTTGAGAAATAATCATGCAGCTCGAATTTTATGATGAAACTATGTCACAGACACTCCAGTCATTTCAGCTGACAGATGAACAGTTACGCTTCGTCAAGTCACCTCAGCTGAATGTTAAAGAAGCAGAGAAAATGCCATCAAGAAAACCGGTGTTCGGGTTTGACAGGGAAAATGCAGTTGTTTTCTTTGTCCTCGACACGGACAGCGAATATAAAGAGAAGTTTAATGTCTGTCATAGTATTTATATACGTTCATTTGCTGTGGCGCCTGATTATGCCAGGCAAGGATACGCAACAGCGGCTTTAAAAGCCCTGCCGGATTTTGTGAGAACTCATTATCCGGAGATAGAATACATCACGCTAATCGTTGATGAACCGAATCCAGGTGCGAAGGAACTTTATCTCAAGGAAGGGTTTGAACTGGGAGATGCTATCCAAGGTCCCCGTTACCCGGGGTATACGATGAAGAAGCGCATCAAGACATCTGATTTGATATATACCACATAGGGGTATAAGATGGAACTGTAGAAAAGTTCCATCTTATATTTTTTTGAAGAAAAATATACCCCCCATCCGTATAAAGGAGTGTTGAGATGACTGCAGAGCATAAACATGCTGTAACGCCAAGAAATACAGAAGAAAAAGACAAGATGCTGAAGCGACTGAAACGTATTGAAGGACAAGTACGCGGTATCCAGAAGATGATAGAAGAGGATCGTTACTGCGTCGATATTCTAATCCAGATTAGTGCGATTGAGTCGGCTCTCAAACAAGTCGGTTTTTCAGTGACTGAACGTCATATGAACCATTGTGTGGCAGATGCGATTCGTAAAGGTGAAGGAGAAGCATCCATAGATGAACTGATGAAGGTATTACGACAATTCGGAAAGTAGGTGTCAATAATGAAACAAGTGAACTTACCTATTGAAGGCATGACGTGCGCCGCATGTTCAACACGAATTGAGAAAGTGCTGAACAAAATGGACGGTGTCGATGCCAAAGTGAATCTGACAACTGAACAGGCAGCCATTGATTACGATAGTGACAAAGTAACGGTGGACGATTTGACTGAGAGAGTCGAGAAACTGGGCTATCATGTCAAAGCGACACAAAGTGAATTTGATGTCATGGGTATGACGTGCGCCGCATGTTCTAGCCGTATTGAGAGAGTCCTGAATAAACAGCCGGAAATTAAATCAGCGACGGTCAATCTGACGACTGAAAGTGCAGTCGTAGAATATTATCCGGGTAATATGGATGACGCAGCTATCATCCAGCGCATACAGAAGCTCGGTTATGATGCGAAAGCAAAATCAGGCAATGCAGAAAAAGCAGATGAAAAAGAAGAGGCGCTGAAAAAGAAAAAATATAAACTTATTATTTCAGCTCTTTTATCTTTACCGCTCTTTCTGACAATGCTGACGCACATTTTTGGCATTCATTTGCCACACATCATGATGAATCCGTGGTTTCAGTTTGCGCTTGCAGTGCCGGTGCAGTTCATTATCGGCTGGCAGTTTTATGTCGGTGCCTATAAGAACTTAAGAAGCGGTGGTGCAAATATGGATGTACTTGTCGCACTCGGCACAAGTGCTGCTTTTTTCTATAGTCTCTATGAAGCCGTGAAAACTGTTCGGCAGCCAGCGTATCAACCGCATCTCTATTTTGAGACAAGTGCTGTACTGATCACACTAATTCTCTTCGGGAAATATTTAGAAGCACGCGCTAAATCACAGACCACCCGTGCATTATCTTCACTGCTGAGTCTGCAGGCCAAAGAAGCGAGAATCATCCGTAATAATGAAGAAGTGATGATGCCGGTCGAAGCAGTGAAAGTGGGGGACACACTCATTGTTAAGCCGGGTGAGAAAGTACCTGTAGACGGTGTGATTGTTAAAGGATACACAGCGATTGATGAGTCGATGCTGACAGGTGAATCGATTCCTGCAGAGAAAACAGTCACTGATACAGTGATAGGTGCCACCCTTAATAAGAACGGGCATATAACCATGCGTGCGACGAAAGTAGGTCGGGATACGGCGCTGCAGTCTATCGTCAAAGTCGTTGAACAGGCGCAGGGATCTAAAGCACCGATTCAACGTATGGCAGATATGATCTCAGGTTATTTCGTCCCGCTTGTCATCGGCCTTGCAGTACTGACATTCCTGGTCTGGATACTGTTTGTGACCCCTGCTTCATTTGAACCCGCCCTTGTTGCGGCCATCGCTGTTCTTGTGATTGCCTGCCCTTGTGCACTCGGACTGGCTACACCGACTTCGATTATGGTCGGTACTGGCCGTGCAGCTGAACAAGGTATCCTCTTTAAAGGCGGCGAACATTTAGAACGGACACATGCGATTGATACGATTGTCTTAGACAAGACAGGGACGGTGACAAAAGGGAAACCAGAAGTGACGGACTTTACAGGTGACACTGAAACCCTGCAGTACCTGGCAGCCAGTGAAAAAGCGTCTGAACACCCTTTGGCAACAGCCATCGTCGATTATGCAAAAGAACAGCAGCTCGCTTTAAAAGAACCGGAGTATTTTGAAGCGATACCGGGTCACGGTATTGAAACACAGATTGACGGACATCGTATCCTGATTGGTAACTGCAAACTGATAGCAGAGCAAAATATTGCTGTGTCGCATGTGGTTGATGAGATGGCTCGTTATGAACAGCAAGGCAAGACGGCTATGCTTATTGCGGTTGATGGCCAGATCCGAGGCATCGTTGCGGTGCAGGATACAGTGAAAGCATCAGCTGCAGCTGCGATTCATGACATGCAGGACATGGGGATTGATGTCATCATGCTGACAGGTGATAACGAACGCACAGCGAAAGCCATTGCTCAGTCTGTCGGTATTGATAACGTCATTGCCCAGGTACTGCCTGAAGACAAAGCAGAGAAAATCAGACAGCTGCAGGCAGCAGGACGAAAAGTCGCGATGGTCGGTGATGGTATCAATGATGCACCAGCCCTTGCATTAGCTGATATTGGTATTGCCATCGGTACAGGGACAGAAGTGGCAATTGAAGCAGCAGATGTAACGATACTGGGCGGTGAACTGACACTGATACCAGAAGCGATTAAAATCAGCCATGCGACGATTCGCAATATCAAACAGAACTTAGGCTTTGCATTCGGTTATAATGTGCTCGGTATCCCGGTAGCAGCACTTGGTCTGCTGGCACCGTGGATAGCAGGGGCTGCAATGGCGCTGTCCTCAGTCAGTGTTGTGACGAATGCGCTGAGACTGAAAACAATTAATATTAGATAATATCAACGCGTGCTGATACAGCATGCGTTTTTTTGTATAATGTAATGAAACAAATAAAGGGGATGTTAAGATGATCAAGCCGGTAAAATTAAAAAAAGGAGATACAGTAGCTTTAGTGTCATTATCCAGCGGCCTGGCAGGAGAGGAGAACCTCAGATGGCGGACAGAACAAGGGATTGAGCGGCTGGAGAAAGTATTTGGACTACATGTGAAAGTAATGCCGCATGCATTGAAAGGAATTGAATATCTCTATCAGCATCCTGAAAAACGTGCACAGGACTTGCACCAAGCTTTGCAGGACAAAGAAGTAAAAGGGATTATCTGTGCAATCGGTGGATATGAATCGATTAGATTGCTACCTTATATCGATTTTGACATTCTTAGAAAAAATCCGAAAGTATTCTCAGGTTATTCTGATACAACGGTTCAGCATCTGATGTTTTACCAGGCAGGCATCTCAAGCAGTTATGGTCCGGCACTCCTCACTGATTTTGCGGAGAATGTTGAGATGGATGATTATACAGTTGATAACATTAAAAAGACTTGGTTCAGTAGTGAAGTGATAGGAGAAATAAAGCCGGCAGCACAGATGAGACAGTATGGACTTAAATGGGAGCCGGAGAATCAATTTATAGCACGTGATAGAATGTTAAATAGTGGCTATGAAATTTTGAACGGGAGCGGTAAAGTGCAGGGACATTTAATCGGTGGCTGTCTGGAAAGTCTGGCAAAACTAAGAGGTGTATCCATCTTTCCGACAGTTGATCAGTTTAAAGGGGCTATCTTTTTTGTAGAGACCTCAGAAGTCTATATTAAGCCGCATGAACTAGAAGAAGAGCTGCGTTCTTTTGCTGCAATGGGTATATTTGATGCCGTGAATGGTGTGATAGTCGGTAAACCGCAGAATAATGTTTACTACGATGAATACAAACTATCCTGGCAGAAGATTATGCAGGAATACGGTCATGAAAATCTGCCTATTCTTTATAACGCGAGCTTTGGTCATAATGAGCCGAAATGCATACTGCCTTATGGTCTGCAGGCGGAGATAGATACAGAAACATTGACATTTAAGGTACTTGAATCCGCAATCAGATAAAAAAAGTCTTAACAGCAAATTGACCCAAACAGTCACCGTTTGGGTCAATTTGCTGTTAAGATCTAACTTCATCAAGAAAACGCATGATGTGTTGACGATTGAAAACCACAAGTTTATGCTCAGTACCGTCTTTAGTGCTTACAAGAATCCCGTTAGGAACAAGACCTAATGTATTACGTTTAGAGACAGATGAAATGTCGTTGTAATAAATGAATGGATTGTGCTTCTGGATATTAAGTGCATGTGGTTTAAATTCAAAGCCGTCATCGTAGAAATGTAAGTTGCCGCCGATACTTTCGAATCCTTTGATATAGTTGGCTTTTACAGATTGACCTACATAGTTCATGAGACATGCCTCCCTTGATAGAATATATAGATTTAATATCATAGTGTAAATTAACTATAACATATTCATGATAATAATATTACTACCATAAAATTAAAAATCATAGTGGTAAAATATATCTGAATAATCGTAACTGTATGTCAAGGCGTGCAGTTTTGTTTGGTTATAAGACTTTAACGGGTACAATTAAGTCAAAAGGAGTGAGTGATATGACAAAACAGTTATTTGAGCCCCTGACATTGAAGAACGGGATTACGATTAAGAATCGTCTCTATAAAGGAGCGATGAGCGAGGCACTTGGGACAAAGGATTATGGTCCTACAGAAGAGCTCATTCATGTCTATCGTCGCTGGGCGCATGGCGGTATCGGTATGTCGCTCACCGGCAATGTCATGGTCGACAGCCGCTATTTAGGAGAACCGGGCAATGTCGTCATTGAAGATGAAAGACATTTAGAGATGTTGAAGAAATGGGCAGAAGCCGGCACTGAAGATGACAGTCATATCTGGATGCAGATTAACCATCCGGGTAAACAAAGTCCGAAGTCGATGACTAAGAAACCTGTGGCACCAAGTGCAGTGCCGATTACAGGACCGGCCGGCAGTGGTTTCAATGCACCACGGGCGATGACGATAGAAGAAATCAAGGATACTGTGCAGCGTTTTGTCACAACTGCTGAAGTAGCGAAGAAAGCAGGTTTTACAGGTGTACAAATTCATGGTGCACATGGCTATCTAGTGAGCCAGTTTCTTTCACCGCGTGATAATCAGCGCACAGATGAGTACGGCGGAACTTTAGAGAACCGTATGCGGTTTCTAGTAGAAGTCTACGAAGGAATGCGTGCTGCACTTGGCAAAGATTATCCGATCAGTCTGAAAATCAATTCCACTGACTTCAGGGAAGGCAGTTTCACTGAAGAAGAATCAACTGCAGTCATCAGACAGATGGCAGAACTCGGTATTGATTTAGTCGAAATCTCAGGTGGGGACTATGAGAAACCGAAAATGATGAGTGACGGTGAAGTCTATTTTCTGGATTATGCACAGAAAATCAGTCAAGAAGTTGATGTCCCGATAGCAGTCATCGGGGGCTTCCGTAAGAAGACAAGTATGGTAGATGCACTTGCACAGACTGATGTGGCCATGATCGGTATCGCTAGACCGCTCGTGCTGCGTCCGGATTTGCCCAATCGTCTGGCCAACGGCACTTATCGAGATATAGAGCTTCCGCGTCTGACAACAGGTATCAAGTTACTCGATCAGACACTTGGCGGTTTCTCAGGTCTGACTTATTATGAACAGCAGATCAGCCGTCTCGGTCGAGGGCTGCCGCCACTGAAGCATACCAATGCCTGGTCACCGATTTTCCATCTGATCAGAACACATGGACCCGCTGCTTTATCACCTAGACGACGCTAGTCATATGACAAGACGCGCAAAGTTAATTTGCGCGTCTTTTTTATCCGGTTTGCTCATTTTTATGTTTCACTATTAAGGTGAGCCAGTTCATATAAAACTGTCTGGCGTGATGTGACCACTGATTGACGGGTTGATTCGAGGGTAGATTATCCGGGAAATAATGGGCGGGAATATAGGCATTATTTTTCTGTGAGTCCCGGCTATATTCTTCTTTCAGTGTGTCAGTGTCGTATTCCAGATGCCCGAGCAGAAAAGTGTCATGTGAATCAGAGGTTGAGATGATATCAGGGCCCAGCTCATCATTAAAGGACAGAACTATGACTTCTGACTGAGTATCCAGTTCAACAGTAGCATGTCTGGACTGAGGCACTTGATAGAAAGGCACCAGGCCTTCTGTCAGCGGATGCTCCTGGGTTATATAATATGGATAGATACCTGATAATTTCTGCGGCAGCAGTTTTTTTTCGATGCCATAATAGTGATGAAGCGCGAAGAGAGCCCCCCAGCATATAAAAAGACGGTAAGGTATTGCCTGCAGCCGGTCAGTCAGTCGACGAAGTGTGCTGATATAACGGACTTCTTCGTAATCAAGGTGTTCGAGCGGTGCGCCTGTGATAATCAGACCATCAAACTGCTCAGGATTGACGTTATCTGCCGGTACATAATAAGACTGGCAGGCATAATAAGCAGGATTAACAGACTCTGGGTTATCGATATAAGCGAACGTGACCCTGATATCGACAGGGAGACTGTGAAATATCTGCAGCAGCTGCTGTTCAGCACGTTGTTTGTTCGGCATCAGATTGATGACTAAGAGGCGGATATCGCTATTATTCCCTGATGATTCATCCAGCTGCAGGTCACTCAGTGTTTCTGGATGGCAGTTAGTATGCGTGATCGTCATTTAAACGGCACTGAAGCCTTTCTCTAGGTCTTGGAGGATGTCATCAATATGCTCGATGCCGATAGAGATACGGATGGTTTCAGGTCTGACGCCACTTGCGAGTTGTTCCTCCGGCGTGAGCTGTGCATGAGTTGTTGAAGCTGGATGAATGATCAGTGACTTGGCATCACCGACATTGGCCAGCAGCGAAAACAGCTCGAGCGCTTCGATAAACTTACGACCGGCTTCATAGCCGCCTTTCAAGCCGAACGTGAAAATAGAGCCGGCACCTTTTGGCAGATATTTCTCTTTCAGTGCATAGTAAGGACTGCCTGACAGACCTGCATAGTCGACCCATTCAACTTGTGGATGCTGCTGCAGAAATGCTGCCACTTTCTCTGCGTTTGAAACGTGACGTTCCACACGGAGTGAGAGGGTCTCCAGCCCTTGTGCCAGCAGGAAAGCATTGAATGGTGAAAGCGCAGCGCCTGTATCACGCAGAAGAGTCGTTCTGATTTTCGCAGTGAAGGCGACGTCACCGAATGTTTCGTAGAACTTCAGGCCATGGTAGGAAGGATCAGGGTCGCTCAGTCCCTTGAATTTACCGTTGCCCCAGTTGAAATTGCCACCTTCTACAATGACACCGCCGATAGATGTCCCGTGGCCGCCGAGAAACTTGGTCGCTGAATGGACAACGATATTAGCACCATGATCAAATGGTCTGCAAAGATAGGGGGAAGCGAATGTATTATCTACAACGAGTGGAATATCATGTTTTTTGGCGATTGCAGCGAGAGTCTCGATATCTTCAATATGCCCCTCAGGATTGCCGATAGTCTCAACGAAAACTGCTTTTGTCTGCGGCAGGATTGAAGCCTCAACTTGTTCAGGACATTTAGTATCCACAAGCGAGACGTTGATACCGTATTTACGGAAAGTATGCGTCAGTAATGTATGAGTACCACCGTACAGACTGCTTGAAGCGACAATATGATCACCGCTTTCTGCCAGTGCCTGCAGGGCATAGGTGACCGCTGCCATACCTGAAGCAACAGCAAGTCCCGCAGTCCCTCCTTCAAGTGCAGCGACACGGCTTTCAAAAGCGGCTGTCGTCGGATTGGTCAGTCGTGAGTAGATATTCCCTGCTTCCTTTAAGCCGAACAGATTAGCCGCATGCTCAGTATCATCAAAAGTGAAGGAAGTCGTCTGATAGATAGGCAGTGCTCTAGCATTCGCATCATTTTTCTCAGGTAGACCGGCATGTAGCTGTAAAGTTTCGAACTGATAATTTGTCATAACTGAAAACCTCCTTGAAATAAAAAATACACTTATCCAGGAGGGGATAAGTGCATACGCACAGACTCATCTCTCAGGATATACCTGCTGGAATTAGCACCTTACTGAAAAGGTTGCCGGGTTTCATAGGGCCAGTCCCTCCACCACTCTGGATAAGCAGTATTTAATTAATCACTATCTTATACAGTCAGCAATTGAATGTCAATCACTTTTTGACAATATAAAATTTTCTGATTTCTTGTTGACGAGACTGAATGGTCTTTATATACTAGCGTTAATTTAATATTCTGAAAGCGAAAAAGAGAAATAGTAATGACAAGTTCTTTTCAACAGCGAGCTTCTGTAGGTGAAATGAAGCAAAAGACTTGTGATGAAAAATGGCCTCTTTGCTGCAAGCTGAAAGTGTGAACAAGTAAGTGATGTCCGAGAGTTGGCGCTCGTTATCAACGTCAAAGTATACTTCTGTGTACTTACTGAGGCTCAGTCAGTGATGGCTGCGCGAATAAAGGTGGTACCGTGGGCAATCCCTCACCCTTTACTAATAAGTAAAGGAGTGTGGGGTTTTTTAATTTGCTATGGAATATGACATGTTGAATTTAGATATAGAACTCAGTACAGAGACAATTAAAAATAACGGAGGAATGAACAATGACAGCAGATAAGACAGTACAACCGAAATTTGATTATGTGGGCAGCTTCCTGAGACCGGAGAATCTGAAAAAAGCACGCAGTCAATTTGAACAGGGTGAAATCACACAGCAACAGCTGACTGAAGTTGAAAATCAGGAAATCATCACACTGATCAGCAAGCTTGAAGAGCTAGGCTATACAACAGTGACTGACGGAGAGTTCAGAAGAAGCTACTGGCACCTGGATTTCTTCTTCGGTTTTAATGGGATTGAACGCCAGCTGCTGGAGCAGGGCTATCAGTTCCATAATGTTGAGACGAGAAAAGACAGCATCAAATTTGTCAGCAAGATTTCAGGTGAGAATCATCCATTCGTCGAACACTTCAAGTTTGTCCGGGACCATGCATCCAGCCATGTAACCGTTAGACAGACAATTCCGGCCCCTGCACAGCTGCTCGTTGAACTGACACGCCCAGGTGTCAAGGAGTCAGTAGAAGCCATTTACGATTCACGAGAAGCAGTGAAAGAAGATATTATCAAGACTTATAAGCAGGTGATTGATGATCTGTATAACGCAGGCCTCAAAGTTCTGCAGCTGGATGACTGTTCGTGGGGCATTCATCTTTCTGAGGAGACAGCGAAAAAAATTCATGGTGAAGGAAACGGCACTTCCATTCCGCTCGATGAACTGAAAGCAGAACTGCTTGACATCAATAACCGCGTCATTCATCAGGCACCGAGTGACCTTATCATCAACACACACGTCTGCCGGGGAAATTATCAGTCAGACTGGGCAAGTGAAGGACCGTATACAAAAGTAGCTGAAGAACTGTTCGGCAGGGAGGATGTACATGCTTACTATCTTGAGTATGATACAGAACGTGCAGGCGGCTTTGAACCCCTTGAGAAAGTCACTGGTGGTAAACACGTAGTCCTTGGGCTCATCACCTCCAAGTTTCCGGCTCTTGAAGACAAGGAAGAGGTCAAAGCACGTATTGATGAAGCAGCAAAGTATGTACCTGTCGAACGACTGAGCATCAGCCCGCAGTGCGGCTTCGCTTCAACAGAAGAAGGTAATCTGCTGTCAGAAGAAGAGCAGTGGGCAAAACTCAGATGGGTTAAGGAGATTGCGGAAGAATACTTTACAGAAGCGGGGAAATAAGACAGAGGGCATCTATAGGTGCCCTTCTATTATGTTTACTGTATAATTTTGATAAGGGAGTGGTGTGCGTGGAAATAATTTATCTGGCAGGCGGCTGTCTTTGGGGGGTACAGGCTTTTATTAAAACAATACTGGGTGTTATCACGACAGAAGCGGGCCGTGCGAACGGAACGAGTGATGTGCTGGATGGGCCATACGATGGCTATGCAGAGTGTGTAAAGACAATATTTAATCCTGAAGAAGTAACAGTAGAGACACTGCTTGAAAACCTATTTCTGATCATTGATCCTTACAGTGTCAATCAGCAGGGAATCGATGTCGGAGAGAAGTACCGGACAGGTGTCTATAGTGAAGATAACAGGCATCTTAAGATAGCGGCTGCATTTATAAAGGAGAGAAGAGACAGCGACCGGATAGCTGTTGAAGTCAGACCGCTCACTCATTATATTCCGAGTGCAGAAGAACATCAGGATCATCTGGATAAGTATCCGAATGATTACTGTCATATTCCTTCTGAGCTGCTGAACTTATATAAAAGGGAGGAAAAGAAATGATTGGAATAGCACTCTTATTTTTCATCGTCGGTCTCTTTATGCTGGCGGGTAAAGGCAGTTTTCTTGTGGCCGGCTACAATACGATGTCTGACGAACAGAAAGCGAAATATAACGGTAGACGTATCACACAGGCAACAGGTGTTATTGCTATATTATCAAGTGTCTACATGATGATGATTGAGTCTCTGCATATTAATTCAAACTGGCTGACTGCAGGATTTGTCATTGTTATTCTCCTGTACGCTGTTTTGATCAATAGACATCCTTTTTTTAAAAATCATATTGAAAATCAATGAGTTTTTGATTAGACTAGTAGATAGTCGCGCCTCCATAGTTAAGTGGTATAACACATCAATGGTAATGATGAATCCTCAGTTCGATTCTGGGTGGAGGCATAGTGCACCGAAGTCTGATCAGGCTTTGGTGTTTTTTTATGGCATCGCTGTAATAGAAGAGAAAGGATGAAGCATATGGCGGATATTAAATGTGCAGCTTTAGTCTATATCAAAGATGAGCAGCTGTTGTTAGTTAAAGTAAGAGAACTCGAGAAATATTATTTACCCGGCGGTAAGATTGAGGACGGAGAAGAACCACTGGCTGCTGTATTACGTGAAGTTCAAGAAGAGCTGAATGTAGAGCTTGAGCAGGATAAAGTCCATTATCTCGGCTGTGTTGAAGGCCCTGCTTATCCTCAGAATGCCACTGTATCACTCGAATGTTTTACGTATAAGGGCTCACTAGCTCAAGCAGTAGAGCATAACGAAATTACTGGATTACGCTATTTTGATCTTGCACACAGTGAAATGATTGCGCCCGCTGTTCTTGTGCTTATTGATAAACTGAACAGTCAGGAGCTTATATATGAGAAGTGAAGAAATTTTATTGCAACAGCTACCAGAGGAATTAAGGGGGCTAGTTGAAAGACAAGATGTTGAAAAAATAATTGGTTATTTCTTTGAGTATGATATTGAAGAACGTCGTATTGCTGATGCGCTGTCACGTTATGCGATTACTGCTGAGGAGGCAAACTTGCACCTCGTTGCTGCTGAAGTGTACAGCCTGTGTCTGCCTTATCTCGATGATGCATTTGAACTGGCCTTCTTTCATGAATGGCGTGCACTGGAGTTAACTGATTTTAGTGATAGAAAGATGATGGAGAATTTTCTTGAGAATAAAGAGCATCCTGATTTTGATATCATTCCAGCGAGTTATTATCACTATATAGAAGATAAGATAAAATAAAGAGCCGTTGGAGAGAATCCAATGGCTCTTTATTGATAAAAAATCATACTTTCTAGAAATCTTACTTTGAATCAATACCGATAGCCGCGCGTAACCCGCTGAAGATACATCCTCCCAGGAAAGTGCCTTCCAGTGCACCGTAACCATGTACACCTCCGCCGCCGAAGCCTGCGACTTCTCCGGCAGCATAGAGACCCTCTATCAGTTCTTCGTGCTGATTGAAGACCTGGCTGTTCAAGTCTGTCTGAATACCGCCGAGGGTTTTACGACTGATGATATGCAGTTTAACGGCGATCAGTTTGCGGCCGTCCAGAAACTTGTGCGGCTTTGCTGTCCTGATCAGCTTATCTCCCAGAAAATGTCTAGCACCGTTAATGAACGTAATCTGTGGGTCTTTACTGAAAGGATTATCAACCTGCAGATCACGCAGCTCAATCTGTTTCTTGATTGTCTCATAATCCAGTAAATTATTCCCAGCGAGGCTGTTCATCTCTGAGACTAAATCTCTTAAGTTATCTGCTTCAACAAAGTCCGCGCCGTCTGTCCGGAATTTCTCAACAGGACCAGTTGCATGACTCGATAGACGTTCTTTCAGAATCTGTCTGTAGTCTTTGCCGGTTAAGTCAGGGTTCTGCTCAGAACCTGATAAGACGAACTCTTTTTTAATGATATCCTCAGTCAGGATAAACCAGGAGTAGTCATAACCTGTTTTAGTGATTGATTCCAGTGTATGGAGGGTATCAAAGCCAGGGTAATCAGGAGCTGAGAATCGTCTACCTGTCGCGTCAAACCACATAGAAGAAGGGCCAGGAATAATACGGATACCGTGCTGCTTCCAGATGGGGCTGTGATTCTGAATGCCTTCTGTATAATGCCACATACGGTCTTTATTCACCAGACGGACGCCGGCATCCTCACTGATTTTCAGCATTTTGCCGTCTGTTGAATCGGGTACACCTTGAATCATATGTGCCGGTGCTTTTCCCAGTCTCTTCGGCCAGTTCTGTTTGATGAGTTCATGATTCGCACCGATTCCGCCCGTCGTTATAATTAAGTGCTCAACAGGCATCTCGAATGTATCAATCACTATGCGCGAAGACGGGGCGCCACGTTCTACATCACTCGGTTCTAAAATATTCCCTGAGATTCCCTGCACTTTATTATTTGCAATAACCAGATCTGTGACCTGATGTCTCGGCAGAAATTTAAACGACTTATGTGCAAGGCAGTAGTTGACGAAAGGTTCAATCAGGCCGGGGCCTGTCCCCCAGGTGATATGGAAACGAGGTACTGAATTGCCGTGACCCTCAGCACTTGAGCCGCCGCGTTCAGCCCAGCCGAGAACAGGTGCGAATTTAATGCCCATCGATTTCAGATACTTTTCTTTCTCAAAGCTTGCAAAGCGGATATAAGCTTCAGCCCATTTCACAGCCCATTTATCTTCATCATCTAATCTGTCAAAGCGTGCTGTTCCCATCCAGTCATTAAGGGCAAGTTCATATGAATCTTTGACCTGGAACTTGCGCTGCAGCCCCGAATTTACGAGAAAGAGACCGCCGAATGACCAGAATGCCTGTCCCCCTATTGCTTGAGCCGGTTCCTGATCAAGCATCGTGACTTGATGACCTCGTTTTAGAAGTTCAGCTGCAGCAACCAGCCCGCTTAAGCCTGCACCAATAATCGTTACTGTTTTCATCATAATGAAGCTCCTTTTTCTTTTCTTTATAGTTAGTATAAGTCAAATATTCGTATAGAAGTAATGTTTAAGTCAAAGTAGCTGGCATTAGTGTTGATCATAAGAGTTCATTATAATAAAAATTATATACTATAGAGCTGGAAGAGGTTAATCATATATGAAAGCTTACTTGCTGTTATCTATCATTATGATAGGCATCGCCATCATTTATCTGGTTCTCTCTCTATTGATGCCGACAAGCGTGCGGATTAATTCCGGCTTGATCTGCACCGCGTTGTCTGCCCTATTTTATCTAGTATACAGAATAGACCGGCCTTGAACTTACATTTGGATTCTATCAGATAGATTTGTTTTGCAAGACGATGAATTTCATTGTTAAAAGATTGCTTCTTCGTTTGCGTAAAAAAGAGAGCTGTGCTATATTTATAAAACGTAATTATTACGATTTGTAAATACAAAGGAGTTATTATGGCTAAAAAATCAAAAATCGCAAAAGAGAAGAAAAGACAAGCATTAGTTGAGCAGTACCGAGAAAAACGCGAGCAGCTGAAACATGAAGGAAACTACGCAGCGCTCGCAAAACTACCGAGAGATTCATCACCGACAAGACTAACAAGACGCTGTGAATTAACAGGCCGACCTAGAGGTGTCTATCGTAAATTCAAGCTGTCACGTATCGCCTTCCGTGAGCTGGCACATAAAGGCCAGATTCCCGGTGTTAAGAAATCAAGCTGGTAGATTTTCTCGTATTAATATTAAAACATACTGTTCGTACAAGACTTTTCAATATCGTTTTGTGGCAATCCCAGGCACTTTAACGTTGAATGATCAGACAGGTATCCTAATTTTTGAATCCGAAGAACTGGATGATATTACGGAGTCATTTGAAATCGATAAAATAGAGAAAGTAGAACTGTCTAAGTCATTGTTGAATGAAACATTAGCTATTTATTATAAGGGAGACTGGTATAAATGGACTTATTTTCTAGATGAGCATTATAAGGAAATTTATAGTCAGCTTGCAAAAAATAATATGTTGGCAATTTTCTGTACATTTTAAGAATGGTCATGTATAATTTATGTATAACAATTTAATAGATAGAGATGAGGCGCATCGATCATCAGTAAGTAAAGTCTGGAATCTGCAAATACTTTACTGAAAGGGTGAGATGCCGAAATGTATCAGTTCTTGCAGGGATTGATATGTTGGATCATTGAGTTAAGAGCTCTTGGTTTGTCATTATTTGAAAAATAATGGAGTGCATCACTTGTAAATAGAGTAAACAAGTTCATGCCATTATGAACTTGTTTTTTTGTTTTCAGATGCCGTGGGAGGATTTAATGTGACAAAGCGTAGTGTAATTAAGTTTGGTGGGACTTCAGTGGCGGATTTTACGAAGCTGAAGAATATTGCAGGATATCTGAAGAAGCGGACAGAGCAGGATGAGCAGCTGGTCGTCGTTGTTTCTGCAATGGGTAAGACGACTGATGAACTGCTGCGGAATGTAGATTTATTATCATCTGCTCCGAACGAGCAGGACTTAGCACTGCTCTTGACGACAGGTGAGCAGCAGACCATTTCCTATCTGTCGATCATCCTGAAAGAGCTCGATGTCCGGACACAGGCACTGACTGGTTTTCAGGCAGGTATCAGAACAAAGGGTCATCATCTGAAAAGTAAGATACTCAATATCAAGGAACAGAAATTTGAAGAGACATTCAGCAGCCATGATGTCATAGTTGTCGCAGGTTTCCAGGGGATGAATGAACTGGGTGAAATCACAACGCTTGGACGCGGGGGCAGTGATACGACAGCGGTTGCTATTGCCTCTGCACTCGATGTTTCATGTGAAATCTACACAGATGTGGCTGGTGTTTACGGAACGGATCCTCGTATCTTCCCGGCAAAGCGCCTAGATTACGTCAGCTATGAAGAGATGATGGAAATGAGCGCACTCGGAGCGGGTGTACTGGAAACTCGAAGCGTCGAGATTGCGAAGAACTATAACATTCCGATTTATTTAGGACAGACTTTATCAGATGAGAAGGGGACATGGATTATGGCACAGGAAGAGATTCTCGAGAAAAAAGCAGTCACAGGTGTGGCTCTAGATAAAGATATGGATTATGTGACGGTCAGCTATCCAATGAACGATAGTGAGCTATTAAAGAAACTATTCGAGTTACTTGAGAAGGAAGAAGTCAATATCGATATGATTTCACAGATTGTCAATATGGATGGTCTGCAGATTTCCTTTACGATGAAAGATACGGATGCGCAGCAGATCGATAAAATCTTCTCTGTATTAAAAGAGGAATATCCGTCGCTGAATTTCGTTATCCAAGAAGATTATGTCAAAGTATCAGTCATTGGTTCAGGCATGCGTGACATGTCAGGGGTCGCAAGTAAGGTCTTCATGACACTCTTGAATCACAATATTCCATTCTATCAGGTCACCACTTCGGAAATCAGCATCTCATATGTGGTCGATCAGGCGAATGGTCAGGAAGCTGTCAAACAATTATGTGCAGTCTTTGAACTGTAAATAACGGCTATTATATAGGAGGAATGGATAATGAAATTAGCAATCGTAGGTGCAACAGGACTTGTCGGCACAAAAATGATGGAAGTTGTGGAACACAGAAATATCCCTTTTGATGAACTGACATTATTCTCTTCCAGGAAATCAGCTGGCCAGCTCATCACTTTCAAAGGACAGACATATGAAGTGCAGGAGCTGACAGAAGAACGTGCAGCAGAACACTTCGATTATGTACTGATGAGTGCAGGAGGAAGCACTTCCCTCAGATTCTCACCGGTTTTTGAGCAAGCGGGTGCAGTTGTCATTGATAACTCCAGTGCTTTCCGTATACAGGAAGATATCGACCTCATTGTTCCTGAAGTGAACCGGCCGGTACTGAACCGCACCATCATTGCAAATCCGAACTGTTCAACGATTCAATCCGTTGTACCGCTTAAACCGCTCGCAGATCAATTCGGTTTAACACGTGTCGCTTACACGACTTACCAGGCAGTATCCGGTTCAGGTCTTGCTGGTCTGAATGATCTCCGTGAAGGTGCGAAAGGCGCGGCACCAGTAAACTATCCGCATCCGATTCATAATAATGTGCTGCCTCATATCGATGTCTTCGGGGAAGATGGATATACAAAAGAAGAAGTGAAAATGATTGAAGAGACGAAAAAAATCCTGAACTTACCGGATCTTCGCGTGACAGCGACATGTGTACGTGTTCCGGTTGAAGACAGCCATAGTGTGGCGATCAATGTCACGCTTGAAAAACCCGCAACAGTTGAAGAGCTAAGGGAAGTACTTAAGAACCAGCAAGGTGTAGTACTGATTGATGATGTAGAGAACAATCAGTATCCACTCGCTATTGATTCAACAGGACGTGACGAAGTGTTCGTTGGCCGTATCCGCGAGGACGAATCACTGGATAACACTTTCCATATCTGGTGTACAGCTGATAACCTCTTAAAAGGGGCAGCACTGAATGCGGTACAGATCTTAGAAGTATTACTAGCAGAAAGAGGTGAAGCGTAATGACATTATTCAGAGGAACAGCAGTTGCGATTACCACGCCTTTCAAGGAAGGTGCTGTGGACTATGAAACGTTTGAGCGCCATGTAGAATTTCTCATCGATAACGGCATGCAGTCCATTTTTGTCAACGGCACGACAGGCGAAGGTTCAACCTTGAATGAAGAAGAGAAACTTAAGCTGGTCGAACTGGCTGTCAAAGTATCAGATGGACGTGTACCGATTATCGTCGGTACAGGGTCCAATAACACAGCGGCAACGATTGAACATTCTCTCAAAGTAAAAGAAGCGGGTGCCGATGCGATTATGCTGATCACCCCTTACTATAACAAGACCAATCAGCGCGGTCTGATTGCTCACTTCACAGCGATTGCAGATGCGGTTGAACTGCCGGTCGTGCTCTATAATGTACCTGCACGTACCAATATGACGATTGAACCTGAGACAGTGAAGATATTAGGAGAGAACAAATATATCGTTGCATTAAAAGATGCAACAGGCGATATGAATTATCTGGAGCAGGTCAAAGAGCTCGGTATGGAAGATTTTGCACTTTACAGCGGTAATGACGACTCCATCATTCCTTTCTACGAACGTGGCGGTGATGGTGTTATCTCGGTAGTAGCGAATGCTGTGCCTGCTGAATTCCAGGCGATATATGAAACGTATGCATCTGATCCTGCGGAAGCACAGCGACTTTTCGATAAAGTCAGTCCGCTTATTGATGCACTCGGCATAGATGTCAACCCGATGCCGATTAAAGCGCTCGTCACTGAACTGGGTTACGCAAACGGAGAAGTCAGATTACCGCTTGTTCCTCTTGAAGCAGCTGACAGTAAAGTGATTCATGAAGCGTACAAAGCTTATAAAGGTGAAGCGTAATGAAGATATTACTTGTCGGTTACGGTGCGATGAACGAACGGGTGGCACGGATTGCTGAAGAACGGGGACATGAAATCGCAGGAGTGATCACGTTGTCGGATAAATCATATCCTTATCCGTCATACCAGGTAGATGCAGAATGGCCGGCAGCAGATGTCATCATCGACTTCTCAAATCCGGCATTGTCACTGCCAGTGATTGAAAAAGAGCATTCTATGCCGATAGTTATGGCGACAACAGGGCGTAAAGAAGAAATCATTGCGGCACTAGAAGCAGCTAGTCAGACAAAACCCGTCTTTTTCAGCGCCAATATGAGCTACGGCGTCCATATTCTTACTGAAATCATCAAATACAGTGTACCGCTCCTGCAGAATTTCGATATTGAACTGACTGAGAAACATCATCGTAAGAAAGTAGATGCACCGAGCGGTACTCTAGTGAAACTCTATGACGCTATCAAAGAAAAACGTGGGGCAACCACGCCAGTCTATGACCGTACAAAAGAGGACACAGCGCGAACTGATGAAGAAGTTGGTATCAGTGTGGTACGTGGCGGCACAATCGTCGGCGAGCATGAAGTGCTGTTCGCCGGTCATGATGAAACGATTCAGATTATACATCGCGCTCAGAGTAAAGATATTTTTGCGTCAGGCAGCATTGATGTTGCAGAGCAGTTAGTGAACAAAGAACCAGGTTACTATACATTCGATAACTTATAAAAAGGGGAATGATTATGACATTACAATCAGCACAGGAAATTATTCAATATATCAGCGACAGTGAAAAGAAAACACCTGTTAAGGTTTATGTGAACGGAGATTTTTCAGCGGTAACATTCCCGGAATCTTTAAAAGTATTTGGCTGTAAGTCTTCAAAAACGATTTTCGCTGACCTGAAAGACTGGGAAGCATTCTATGAAGAGAATAAACAACTTGTTACAGAAGTAGAAGTGGAATATGACCGCCGCAATTCAGCGATTCCGCTGATTGATCAGACGAAGATCAATGCACGTATTGAACCAGGTGCCTTTATCCGCGAACATGCGGAGATTCATGATGGTGCAGTCGTGATGATGGGTGCGACGATTAATATCGGTGCCGTTGTCGGCGCAGGTACAATGATCGATATGAATGCGACACTTGGCGGCCGTGCGACGACTGGTAAGAATGTCCACGTCGGTGCAGGTGCAGTGCTGGCAGGTGTTATTGAGCCGCCGAGCGCGGACCCTGTCGTCATTGAAGATGACGTACTGATTGGCGCGAATGCTGTCATTCTTGAAGGTGTACGTGTCGGCAAAGGTGCAGTCGTCGCAGCAGGTGCGATTGTCACTGAAGATGTACCGGCCGGTGCTGTTGTGGCAGGCACTCCTGCGCGCGTCATCAAACAGGCGCACGAAGTGGAAAGCTCTAAAATTGAGATTGTACAGGCATTAAGAAAACTGAACGACTAAACGAGGTGAAGGTAATGGAACATGAATATGTCAAGAAGACGAGACGCTGGCTGCATCAGCATCCGGAACTAAGCATGCAGGAGTTTGAGACGACCGCATTTATCAAGCGTGAACTGGACGTATTAGGCATCCCCTATGATACGCCACTTGCGACAGGTGTAGTCGCTTATCTCGAAGGAACGGCAGAGCGAGCAATTGCTTTCCGCGCAGATATCGATGCACTGCCGATCCACGAGGAGAACGAAGTCGACTATCGTTCTGAAGTGGACAATGTCATGCATGCCTGTGGTCATGATGGTCATACAACGATGCTGCTCGCATTTGCAGGACGTGTCAAGAAACTGTATGATGCCGGTCAGTTAGCGTCTACTGTCTATTTCATCTTCCAGCCTTCAGAAGAAACAGAAGCAGGTGCCAATCAGCTGCTGAAAGCTTATACGTTCAAGAAGAAACCTTCCTATATATTTGGTTTTCATATGATGCCGGACAATGCAGAGGGAGAAATACTATCAAAGCCTGGACCGATTACAGCGAGTGCAACAGAATATCGCTTCTTTATTAAAGGTTTGTCAGCCCACGTTGCGAATAAGGAACAAGGTCATTCAGCGGGTGAGGCACTGACATTTGTACTGACGCAGGTCGCACAGATTCAGCAGTTCCATCTGCCGGGTCTTAGACATAATATCGTTCATATCGGTCAGTTTCATGCTGGGGAAGCCATTAACACAGTACCGTCAAACGGTTATCTTGAAGGGACTATCCGCACATATCATGCAGATGACCTGGCAGTCGTCAAAGAACAGATGATGAAGATAGCTGAAGCATGTACAACCCTGACAGGTGCTCAGGTAGAAGTGAAATTCTCTGACGGCTATCCATCCACATATAATCATGAAGAAGCCTATGCCTTTATGAAGTCAGCGAGTGAAGACACGTCGCTCCAGTTCATTGAAAAGGACGAACCTTATCTTTTCGGTGAAGACTTTGCCTTCTATGGTGATGTAGCACCAACAGCTTTTGCCTTTCTAGGCTGTCGTAATGTCGATAAGCATTTTGTCACGGGTCTCCATACTCCAACATTAAACTTTGACGAACAGGTGCTACTAGGAGGCATTGATCTCTTCAGTGCAATTTTAACAAGATTTGAGGCGGTACAATGACGGCAACCTGGACACTTGATTCTCAAGTATTCAAAGACAATATTAAGCACGTTATGCAAGGACAGCCGGTGATGGCAGTTGTTAAGAATAATGCCTATCATTATGGACTGGACTTTGCTGTAGAAGCTTTCATGTCAGCAGGCATTGATACGTTCAGTACGACGGTGCTGCATGAAGCAGTCCGCGTGCGTGAACTTGCGCCAGACGCGACTGTCTTTCTGATGAATCCGTCAACAGAATTTGACGTGCTGAAAGCAAACAGTATTCATATGACACTGCCTTCACTTGACTTCTATATGACTCACCAGAAAGACCTTGCAGGCATCAACGTTCATCTGGAATTTGAGAATCTGCTGCACCGTTCTGGTTTTAAGACATTCGATGAGATGAAGCAGGTCATTGAACTGAATCAAGAGCAGGGAGAAGAACATCAGATGAAGATAGTCGGTATCTGGACCCACTTCGGTTACGCTGATGAGTTTGAAGTCCCTGATTATGATATTGAGAAAGAGGCGTGGCTGAATGGTCTTGAAGATATGCTTACGCTTTATCATTTTGACTATATCCATGCGCAGAACAGTGCGAGCTTTGTCCGCGATGGTCTTTTTGATCAGCATACACATGCGCGTCCTGGCATCATTCTATATGGCAGCAGACCTTATTCAAGTCTGAGCACTGATGTGACGGTTCAATCACTGACTGTCAGCGCGAATGTCATTCAGATCCGTACGCTCGAAGCGGGTGAATCTGCCGGCTACAGCTTTGCTTATACAGCAGATAAAAGGTCACGTATTGCCGTCATTGATATCGGCTACGGAGACGGCATCTTAAGAACGCGCAGTAAACATGACTGTGTCATCAATGGCAGACGTTACCCAATCCGTGCACTGATGATGAGCCACTTATTTGTCGAAGTGGACGAAGCAGTGAAGCCAGGAGACACGGTCATTCTCTACAGCAACGATATCCGGATTGATGAACATACATTTAAGGGTGTCGGCGCGAACTCAGAACAGCTCAGTGCGCTGAATCATCATTCACTGAAAAAGGAGATTATTTAAATGACATTACAATATATTAATAACGAACTGACGATGCATGGTCATAAACTGACAGACATCGCAAAAGAATATGGCACTCCTCTTTTCGTCTATGATGAAACGATGATCTGCGAGCAGTGCAGAAGATTCCACTCTGCTCTAGCGAAGTCAAGACTGAACTACACGATATCTTACGCCTCAAAAGCATTCTCAGCTATTCAGCTTTTCAATCTGATGGCTGAAGAAAATATGGGTCTCGATGTTGTCAGTGAAGGGGAACTCTATACAGCTCTTAAGTCACAGGTTGACCCGGCGCGTATTCATTTCCACGGCAATAATAAGACTGATCAGGAAATCCGTTACGCCATTGAGTCAGGTGTTGAATACTTTGTCATTGATAGTCTTGATGAGATTGAGCGCATCGACAGACTGGCGACGAAACAAGTGAAAGCGGTCCTGCGCATCAATCCAGGTGTTGAAGCTCATACACATGAGTTCATTCAGACAGGTCAGGAAGACAGTAAGTTCGGCCTCAGTATCAAGAAAGGGCTAGCACTGGAAGGCGTACGCAAAATTGAAGCGGCCGAGAATATCGACTTTATGGGTGTTCATTTCCATATCGGTTCACAGATATTTGAATCTACAGGGACAGTCGAGACCGTCAAGCTGGTTATTGAGTGGCTGAAAGAGAATGACATTGAAATTCAAGTGCTGAATATCGGTGGCGGCTTCAGTATCAAATATACGGATGAAGACGTCAGCTATCCGATTGAAGAAGGAATCCAGACAATCACCGATGCGCTGAAAACAGCTTGCGAGACCTTCGATTATCACGTGCCGGAACTGTCACTGGAGCCTGGGCGTTCTATTGTCGGTGAAGCAGGTATCACGTTGTACGAAGTCGGCAATATCAAGGAAATTCCTGATACGAATTATTATGTCTCAATTGACGGCGGCATGAGTGATCATATCCGTACAGCGTTGTATGATGCGAAATACGAACTGCGCCTCGTCAACCGTGAGGAAGCACATGATAAGATGATGACAATCGCCGGTAAGCTCTGTGAATCAGGTGATATTATCCGTCGAGATATCAGGCTGCCATCTAGTATCCAGACAGGTGACCTGCTGACGGTACTTTCTACGGGTGCTTATCACTACAGTATGAGCTCTAACTATAACCAGATGCTGAAACCTGCTGTCGTCTTCGTGTCAGAGGAAGGTGTCAGACCGGTCATCCGTCGTCAGACACTTGAGCAGCTCGTTCAGAACGATATCATCTAGGAAGGTTATGATTAAATGGAACACCGATTTAATGAGCGGGTGACGGATCTGAAAATCCCGGGTACACGCCAGTTTTCAAATAAAGTAAGCGAATATGATAATGGTATCAATCTGACACTTGGCCAGTCCGGTTTCGATGCACCTGACTTTATCAGACAGGCGATGACAGAGGTGATTGATGATGGCAAGTTACGATATACGCATAATAAAGGTCTGATTGAACTCCGTAGAGCGATAGCAGACTATACGAAAAAGCGATTCAGCGTCAGTTATGATCCTGAGACAGAAATCATTGTGACAAACGGCGGATCTGAAGCTATCGATAGTGTCTTCAGAGCGATAGTGGCGCCTGGCGATGAAGTCATTATTCCGGCGCCGGCATATGCTGGATACGAACCGATTATCCATCTGCTCGGGGCGAAAGCTGTTTATGTCGATACAACTAAGACGCATTTTGTACCGACGAAAGCAGCAATTGAAGCAGCAATTACTGATCGCACGAAAGCAGTACTCTTCAACTATCCGAGCAATCCGACAGGCACAACCATGACACAGGCACAGATTGCAGAACTGGTCAGCCTGCTGAAAGACAAGGATATCTTCATCATTACAGATGAGATCTATTCTGAGAACGTTTATTCAGGGAAGCATCACTCTTTTATGGAGTTTCCTGAAGTACGTGATCAGCTCTTTGTCATCAATGGCCTCTCTAAATCGCATGCGATCACAGGTGCGCGTATCGGCTATATCTTAGCACCGCCATTTGCGACTGAGCAGGTGACGAAAGTCCATCTCTATAACACTATCTGCGCAGCAACTCCTTCACAGTACGGCGCCATTGCTGCATTGACACATCCGGAAACACCAGCCATGCTTGAAAAAATGAACAGAGCCTATATTGAAAGACGTGATTATCTCTATAAACGTCTGACAGAAATGGGACTGCCCGTCGAACTGCCGACAGGTGCGTTCTACATCTTACCGGATATTTCTGCATATAATAAAGATTCGTTCCAGTTTGCGACTGACTTACTGGAAGCGGAGCAAGTCGCAGTTGTACCTGGCGCAGCTTTTACCCCATACGGTGAAGGCCACATCCGATTGTCATTTGCGAGTACAATGGAAGAAATCGAAGAAGGCTGCGCGCGACTGGAGAGGTTTCTGAGGAACTGCATAACGAAAAGCAATTAATTGTCTCCCTTTGTGGAGACTTTTTTATTTAAATTAATAGTCAAAAAAGGTCAATAAAATTTTTGACCTTTTTTGACCTTTTTTATATAATAAGTATATCAAAGGTAATAGGAACCTTTGAAGAAACAATTACAACTGAATATTAGGAGGAATAAGTTATGAATAACTCATTTTTCAACAATGATTTTGATGCATTATTTAACAGTATGTTCAACGATATGAACCCTATAAAATCTAATCCATATACGAAGAAACGTTATTATATTAATGGTCAGGAAGTGACTCCTGAGCAACTTGCAGCTCTTCAGCAGCAAGGCTACCCGTTCACAGAAGATGGGAAACAGCAATCAGCACAACAGCTGTCAGCAGATGGTATTTTAGGCAGACTCGGTCGCAATTTAACAGCAGAAGCAAGACAAGGCAAGCTTGATCCAGTTATTGGCCGTGATAAAGAAATCCAGGATACAGCCGAAGTATTAAGCCGCCGTATCAAGAACAATCCAATTCTGGTCGGTGAAGCAGGGGTCGGTAAGACAGCTATCGTCGAAGGGCTGGCACAGGAGATTGTAAAAGGAAATGTGCCTGCTTCTATAAAGGATAAGGAAATCTTCTCGCTTGATATCTCAGCACTTGAAGCAGGAACACAGTACCGCGGTGCATTCGAGGAAAACGTCCAGAAATTACTGGATGAAGTGAAATCACATGGTAACATCGTCTTATTCCTGGATGAGATTCATCAGATGATCGGTGCAGGTTCAACTGGCGGTGACTCAGGCAGTAAAGGTCTGTCAGATATCATCAAACCGGCACTCAGCCGCGGTGAAATTTCAGTCATTGGTGCGACAACTCAGGATGAATACCGCAACACCATCCTAAAAGACGCGGCGTTATCACGTCGGTTCAATGAAGTGGTGGTCAACGAGCCTTCTAGAGAAGATGCGCTTGAAATCTTAAAAGGAATTAAAGAAAACTACGAGAAACACCACAATGTTGACATTCCGGACGAAGCATTAAAAGCAGCGATTGATTTATCGGTGCAATATATCCCGCAGCGTACATTACCGGATAAAGCGATTGATTTAATGGATATCACAGCTGCTCACGTCTCTGCAGCTTATACCGCAGTAGATAAAGTGGAAGCTGAGAAAGAAATCGAAGAATTAACGAAACAAAAAGAAGAAGCAGTACAAAAAGAAGATTACGAAAAAGCAAGCAGCATTCAATCACAGATTAAAGATCTGAACGATAAAATCGATGCTGCGCATGATAATAACAAGAATTCAGTGACAGTTGATGAAGTCGCTGCAACTATTGAACGTCTGACAGGAATTCCGGTCTCTAAGATGGATAGTGATGACCTTGAACGTCTGAAAAACATTCAGTCACGTTTGGAGGAGAAAATCATCGGTCAGGATGATGCAGTGAAAGCAGTAGCTCGCGCTATCAGACGGAACCGCGCCGGCTTTGATGAAGGTAATCGCCCGATCGACAGCTTCTTATTCGTCGGACCGACCGGCGTCGGTAAGACAGAACTGGCGAAACAGCTTGCAGTTGACCTATTCGGTCACAAAGATTCACTCATTAGACTGGATATGAGTGAATATATGGACCAGACAGCTGTCTCTAAGATGATTGGGACAACAGCAGGTTATGTCGGCTATGATGACAACTCAAATACACTTACTGAAAAAGTCAGACGAAATCCATACTCAGTCATTCTGTTGGATGAAATCGAGAAAGCAAATCCGCAGATTCTGACACTGCTGCTGCAAGTGTTAGATGACGGTAAACTGACTGATGGTCAAGGTAATGTCGTCAACTTCAAGAACACCATCATCATTGCGACCTCCAACGCTGGATTCGGTGATGGACAGGAAGCAGACAGAGAAAGTATCTTCGACGACCTGAAGCACTTCTTCCGTCCGGAATTCCTCAACCGCTTTAATGCGATTGTTGAATTCAAGCACTTGAATAAAGAAGACTTGAAAAAGATTGTCGAATTGATGCTTACGGACGTGCAGCATACGCTGGATAAAAAAGAAATTACGATGAACATCACGGACGAAGCGAAAAACTGGCTCATTGAACAAGGATACGACGAAAAACTTGGCGCAAGACCACTACGCCGCGTCGTTGAACAGCACATCAGAGATATGATTACAGACTATTATCTGGATAATCCGGAAGTCGGCGAAGTGAATATTGATGATAAAGATGGAAAACTAGAAATCAATGTGTAATCAAAGGCAGCTCACTAAGGCTGCTTTTTTGATGCATATAAAAAGTAGTTAATCGTTGAAAAAATATTTATAATATAGATATTAGAGGAGGGATATGATGGAACTGAAGATCAAGACACTGCAGGAACTCTCGCCGCAAGAGGTCCTCTCAATCATTGAAGCACGAGTGAATACTTTCATCGTAGAACAAGGGGGGCATTATGGCGACGTCGATCAGCACGATCGTACTTGTCTGCATCTTTATCTGGAGGAAGACAATCATATCAAAGCTTACACGCGTATTATTGAAGAGGAGGACTGTGTCAGGTTCGGGCGTGTGCTCGTCGTCAAACAGTATCGTAAGCAGAAGCTGGGACGTAAGATTGTGACTCTGACGATTGAAGAGATTAAGAAACGCTATCCTGGTAAAACCATTAAGATTATTGCTCAGGCTTATCTGAAAGAATTCTATGAATCATTTGGATTTGTGGCTCAGTCAGAAGTCTATGAGCATCATAATATCCCGCATATTGATATGCAGTTATAACAGTCTCCTGACAGGCAGACTGTTTTTTTGTATATGCTGATATCACATGGTATAGTTAAACCATCACGTAATGGTTTGGAGGGATGAGATTGGGAAGGACTTACTGAAAATCGGTGAACTTGCACGTCTTACAGGCGTGACGAATCGGACGATTGATTATTATACAAACATGCAAATACTCGAATTTGAGCGTACTGCATCGAATTACAGAATGTATGACGTCACGATGGTAGAGCGTGTTCATCAGATTGAAGAACTGAAAGCACGAGGTAAGCATCTCAATGAAATCCGTCAGATCATTATACCTGAAGGTAGCGATGTACAGTCGCAGATCAAAACACTTGAACAGGATATCAAGCACATCATAGAATCTGATAATCTGGAACAGATTAAGCAGCTCGCAATGAAAGACCTGGCAGTCGTGAAAGCACTGCTATTATTATTACATTAACGGAGGATTTATTTGGAAACGTTTATAAACTTAATAATATTTACAATACTCATCATACTGACGGCCTTTTTTGTGGCGACAGAGTTCGCTATCGTTAAAGTCAGACATTCGCGTCTGAGTCAGCTTGTCGCTGAAGGAAAGCCGGGGTCACAGACTGCACAGAAAGTGGTCAACCAGCTTGATGAATATTTAAGTGCTTGTCAGCTAGGTATAACTATCACGGCATTAGGTATCGGTATGGTGGGTGAGAAGACCTTCGAATTTATACTGAATCCTTTCTTCACAGCACTCGGTATTCCTCACGGCTGGATACATGCTTTTACAATTGCCGGCGCATTTGTTATTGCGACATTCCTGCACGTCGTAGTCGGTGAACTTGCGCCTAAAACGATAGCGATTCAGAAAGCAGAAGCGGTCACACTGATGTTCAGCAAACCGATTATGTTCTTCTACCGCATTCTGTACCCGTTCATCTGGATATTGAATGGTTCAGCGCGTTTGCTTATCAGACTTATCGGTATCAAGCCGGTCAGCGAGCATGAGATGACGCACAGTGAAGAAGAACTGCGTCTCTTGTTATCTGACAGCTATCAGTCAGGTGAAATTGATATCGAAGAACTGAATGTCATCAATAATGTCTTTGAATTTGATGACAAAGTTGCCCGGGAAATTATGACACCACGTAATGAAATAATCGCTTTTGATGCTGCAACGAGCATGGCAGAAGTGCTCAGAACAGTAGCTGAAGAACGCTATTCCCGTTATCCTGTCTATGAAGGGGATAAAGACCAGATTGTCGGCTTTATTCATATGAAGGACTTCATCAAGTTCACGATGATGGACAAGGAAAGTGTCATGAAATGCAGACTGAGCGATTATATTAATCCAGTAATCCGTGATATTGAGTCCGTCTCGCTGAACAGTCTGCTGCAGAAGATGCGTCAGAAAAGCATCCATCTGGCTGTACTGATGGATGAGTACGGCGGGACGAGCGGGATTGTGACGATTGAAGATATCATAGAGGAACTGGTCGGCGAAATCCGTGATGAACATGATGAAGAAGAACCAGAACGAATCGTTCAAATAGCAGACAATCACTATAAAGTTCATTCAAGTGCGGCAATCAATGATATTGAGAGATTACTGAATATCACCATTGAACGTAACTCCATCGATACGATGGGCGGCTGGATGGCGACACATGCCGACAAAGTAGATGAGATCTTCCATGAAGGTTATATGTTCCGTGTGCTGGACAGAGAAAATCACCAGATTAATTCGATTGAAATATATGAACCTCAGAATATAGTCATTGAATAAAAATCATTCTCCTCATATAGAGGAGGATTTTTTTATGACATCTTTAATGGTAAAATATCAATAAAACGGTTAAGAGGGAATATTATAGTGATTATTGGTGATAAAGTAGAGCTAAGAGCAGCGAATGACAAGCTGTTAAAAGTACTGTATTACTAGAAATATGAAGAGGACAAGCAAGAAGCGGATAAATGGAACGGACCTTATATCCCTAAAATTCATCTGACATGGGATGAATTTAAACAGCAGCAGGACAACCAGTTTCTCTTTTATGATGTCTACCAGCAGCTGATGATCACAGTTGACGGAACATTCATCGGGACAGTCGGCTGCTACTGGATTGACAAAAATACCGACTGGCTGGAAACAGGTATCGTCATCTATGACCCAACCTACTGGAACGGCGGTTACGGGACAGAAGCCTATAAACTCTGGATAGATTATCTCTTTGACCATACCGCGCTACATCGGTTAGGGATGTCAACCTGGTCAGGAAACTACCGCATGATGAAAGTCGCAAAACATATCGGCATGCAGGGAGAAGCGAGAATCCGTCAGGCCAGGCAGGTAGATGGACAGTACTGTGATGCTATCAAGATGGGGATACTGCGAAGTGAGTGGAACGACAGATTCAGTTAAGGAGGATAACGATGATTCTATGTCTATCAAGTCTTATGCTGTTTCTTATTGCCAGAATGATGGAACATAGCCCGGAAAAAGAAATCAATCATTGGATGGGTTATAGAAGCAGACAGTCAATGGCTTCACAGAAGAACTGGGATATCGCACAGATTTACTCGATGAAAATAATGAAAAATTTATTTTATCGATCATTTCTGATATCAATTATATTAATCGGAATAGATATTTTCTTAATCAATCGCTCAGAAAATCAGTTTCTTATAAGCATCACCGTGCAAACAGCTGTGTTAATGTACTTACTTTATTTGGTATTTAAGAAAACAGAAGATAGATTGAAAGAAAAGAGGGATTCTTGAGGGTAGGAGCTCAATTAAAAGAGCTAGCAAGATTTCTCAATGACAATTTATAATTTTACAGGATGATTATTGAGGAATTTCTGGTTTAAAGTTCTTATGATGAAGATATTTGTTCTTAATCTCCTGTTCATCATTGTCCATTCTACCGGTTATATCATATTCAATATATTTTCATTATGCTTATTCTATTTTATAATAATAATAAATAAATATTGAGCAGCATCTAATATTATTTATACAATATTTTACATGTGAAATTATTATTTATTGATAGTAATAGAACCTGTCGTTATGCTATGATATGGAAAACGAGGAGGTTTTAAAGTGACTAAAATTGCATTTATTACGGACTCTGCATCCGGCTTTGGCATAGATGAACATCCAGATGTTTTTGTAGTACCGATGGGTGTTATCGTTAATGAAAAACAATATATTGATTATATTGATATCCAGACAGAAGAATTCTATGATTTACTGAAGGATTATGGTAATGGTGCTAAGACATTTCAGCCATCTCCTCAGTCATTCCATGATACGTATCAGAAAGCAGTGGATCAAGGCTACACTCATATTATTGCTATACATGCGACGAAGGAGCTGACAGGAACTTATCAGAGTTCTGAGATGACAAGTCGTGAGTTCAATATTGAATCTACTGTTATCAACTCAAATGTCGGTGATTATCCACTGCGCCGTATGGTAGAAGAAGGCGTAAAAGCCAGTGAAGCGGGTGAGTCTTACGAAGCGATTGTCAGTAAGATCAGAGAACTGGCTGACGATCCTTATCTGATTCTTTATCCGAAAGATCTGAATCAGCTGAAGAATAGTGGACGTGTCAGTCGTTCTCAAGGTATTATCGCCGGTCTTCTCAATATCCAGTTAATCATCGAATTTGAAGGCGGCAAACTTTATCCGATTGAAAAAATCCGTTCAAAGAAAAAAGCACTGAAATTCATCCATGAACATATCGCTGAAGAAATTGCTCAGGACAATCCTTCCAGAATCGGTGTATCTTATGCGGGTGAGGAAGAAGAAGCTGATCTGATGGTTGCATGGCTGAATGAACAGTATCCTGATAAAACGATAGATAAGTATCCTCTTGTTCATGTCGCAGGTGTTCATACAGGTTATGGTACGATTGCAGTTGGCTGGGTACGTGCATAAATTAGTTTGATTACACTTCAGAAATGGAGTGTTTTTTTGTGCTGTCTCTACCGATTATGCTATGATGCCGGTAAGGAGGTAGGATGATGAATAAAGAAGAAGTCAAACAACAGGTGTTATCGGCATTTGAGTTTCGGCGTGCAATCAAGTCTTATGATGCTGATAAGAAAATTGAGCAGGCTGATCTTGATTATATTCTGGAAGCGGGTCGTCTGAGTCCAAGTTCTGTCGGACTTGAGCCGTGGCGTTTTATCGTGCTGGAAAATGATAAGATCAAGGAAGCGCTGTATGATATCAGTTGGGGTGCGAAGAAGCAGCTTGAAACGTCGAGTCATTTTATTCTCATTGCTGCGCGCAGAAATGCACGTTATGATTCGCCGATATTCGAGGACTTGATTAAAGGGCGTGGTATGACGCCTGAACAGACAGAGACAGTATTAAAGCTTTACAGAGATTTTCAGGTCGATCATCTTGAGATTGCAGATTCTGAGAAAGGACTGTTTGACTGGACAAGCAAACAGACTTATATTGCACTCGGCAATATGATGACAGCGGCTGCGATGATTGGTATCGATTCATGTCCGATTGAAGGTTTTCATTACGGTCAAGTCAATGATATCTTGCATGAAGCAGGCGTTATTCGAGACGATGAAGGTATTTCTGTTATGCTGTCACTTGGTTATCGTGATCATGATCCGAAACGTCCGCAGAGTCGTAAAGCTGAAGAAGAAGTCATTACTTACTTCAGATAGAAAAAGCCAGGTGAATGATTCATTCACCTGGCTTGCATATATTTTAAAACGCTGCTGTCCAGCCGCCGTCTACCGGCATGACGATTCCATTTACAAAACTTGCTTCATCTGATGCGAGGAATAGAGCAGCCGCCGCCACTTCATCCGATTCTCCCATACGTGGTGTCAACGCGTGTGCCATTCCAGCACGACTGATACCGAATTCGTTGATATTCGTCAGTGAATTAGAAATGTTCGTCTGAATCGCACCAGGTGCGATACCATTAATACGAATGTTCTTCTGTGCGTACATAAAGGCACTGTTCTTTGTGAGCCCGACAACTGCATGCTTTGAAGCACCGTACGCAGCTCCGGCATGTGCCCCGTTTAAGCCGCCTGTCGAGATGGTGTTGACGATAACACCCGGCATATCTTTCTCAAGCCAGTAGTTGATGGCTTTACGCATACCATAGAGAACGCTGTTTGTATTGACACTGAATATTTTTTCCCACGATTCATCCGTGACGTCTGCTACAGGTTCAAATTTATCCATGATACCCGCATTGTTCACAAGGATATCCAACTTGCCGAATTCACTGATGACCTGGTCAATCATTTGTTCCACTTGTTCTTTTGAAGAAACATCGACTTTAAAAGCAGTAGCCTCTCCGCCTCTTTCCTGTATGGTCTGAACGACTTGTTCTGCACCTTCGATATTAAAGTCAGCAACAAGCACCTTTGCGCCTTCTTTTGCATAAAGTTCAGCGATAGCTTTACCCATACCGGAAGCAGCCCCTGTAACAACAGCCACTTTATTCTCTAATTTCATCTTAAAGCCCCCCCTTTATTGATTTAATCCACTATGATTGTATCAAATTAAGGGAAGTTTATATAATAAATACGTTTATCAGTCCAGCCATTTTCCTTCCTGGATGAACTGCATGCAGGCATTCTCCGCAATCTTGATAGAACATCTGTTGACTGACGTTCAATCCGGTGATAATGCAGATACTTCGGTGCACAGGGCCCCTTTTATTGCTTCGCTGCCTTAACCGCAGTTCGCCTGTTTATTTTAGGAATATCGGATAGATAAGGGATGCATCTGATCAATTGAACGGAGTGAAAAAGGGTATAGAGAGGTATCAGAATAAAAGGAGTGCTTAACATGAATCATGTCAAACACAGTGATAAGATGTTTTACATCGGGGATTTAAAAACAAAACCTGATGCCATGATGACTTATGTACCAAACGGAGACGACAAGATTGTCATTGACCATACAGAAGTATCAGACGAATTACAAGGGCAGGGCATCGGCCGGAAGCTGGTTGAAGCGGCGGTCAAATATGCGCGTGACAACAATAAGAAGATTGTGCCTGTCTGTTCGTACGCTAAGAAAGTATTAGAAGAAAATAAAGGTTACCAGGATGTACGGGTAACTGAATAATAGTTGACCCCTCCTGAAAAGGAGGTTTTTTTATGGATATTTTTTACATAATGAATTTTTTATGAGAAAATGAAGAAAAATGATGAGGGGATATGAGATGCTGCTGAATTATATTTGGATAACGTTAGGCTTTCTGGTCCTGGGTATCGGCATGATGATCTATGATAAACGAAAGATGAATACACGCATTAAAGGGTTATGGGATAAGAAAGCTGTGTTCAAAGTCCAGAAAGGTGAATATATCCGGTATGATGGTTATTACAATAATATCCGAAACAAGGATGAGGGAATTGACGACATCACCTGGAACGACTTGAATATGGAGACGGTCTTCAGACAGATTAATTATAACTTCACAACAGTTGGAGAGGAGTATTTATATGCGGCCTTAAGAAATGTCGGTATGCTCCCGAAAGTGAACAGAGAACTGATAGAGCGCATTCGGACGGACCGTACGTTCAGAGAAGACATCTCAGTGGCGCTCGCTGATCTCGGTAAGAACGCGAACAGTGACCCGTCGCAGTTTATTTTTAAAGACATTAGAAGGAATCATTATAATAAGATTTATATTCTGATGAGTTTAATGCCCTTTATCAGTCTATTCCTGTTCTCAGCTTCTGTGACTGCTGGAATGACGGCATTGGTCATTTCTATTGGATTCAATATGATACAGAATTTTACGTTTACCTCAAAGAACGAAGCACAGTATAGCGAATTATTTTATGCTGTTCAATTAATCAGAAGTGCAGATCACCTATCCAAAGTCAGTCCGTTCTTTAGAATCAAGCAGGGAAGATTGAGAAATGTGGAATTCCTCAGTTATTTTATATTGAATGATAAGCAGAATGACCAGAATTTTTTCTTGCAGCTTCTAAATGCACTGAAGTCGGTGTTCAATCTTGACTATCATCTCTACCATTATGCAGTCAGTGTGATGCACCGTAATCATGATACATACGAAGCTTGCTTCCATACGATCGGATTACATGACCTGAGCTATGCAACAGCACTCTGGCGTGAGACCCTTGCCTATTATACAGAGCCACAAGCGGGAGAAACATTGAGGATAGAAGAAGGCTATCATCCGCTGCTCAAGGAATTTGTGGCGAATGACCTGACAGTTGATAAAAATATCATTCTGACAGGTTCAAACGCATCAGGGAAGTCGACTTTCATGAAGACGTTGGCATTGAATATCGTCCTTGCGAAAGGACTTCATACAGCAACGGCTGAAAGGTTTTCCATGTCACCTGGAGAACTCTATACGTCCATGAATCTGGAAGACAGTATTATGGAAGGTGACAGTTACTTTATCAGCGAGATCAAATCGCTGAAACGAATCCTTCAGCATATTGACCGTCCTGTCTATATTTTTATCGACGAGATTTTACGTGGTACGAATACGAAAGAACGGGTAGCGTCCGCAGAAGCGATTCTCTGCCATCTCAATGATAATGATAACGTCACACTGATTACAGCGACGCATGATATCGAACTGACATCCATGCTTAAAGACGAGTTTGATTTCTATTATTTTTCTGAAACCTTAACTGAAAATAATGATGTCACCTTTGACTATAAGCTCAAAAAAGGCATCACGAAGACATCCAATGCGATTGAACTGATGCGCATCTACGACTATCCGGATGAGGTCTATAGCAAAGCGCAGGAGAGCGTTAGACAACTGAAAGAATGGCATAAATAAAGAGGACCGGATTATTTCGGTCCTCTGTCGATGAGTAAGACGAGCGGCTGACGTTTGTCATCCGCTATTTGTTTACGTTCAATCCAATCGCTTTATTCCATATATTTCAGAAGAGGCGTCAGAGTATTGCTTGCCAGACTGAGTGTCTGGTCGATTTCGTGTAGTGTTTGATCATCCTTTTCCCAAAAGGTGACAGTATCCTTGTAGCCGGATAAGTCAGATGGTGACGTTAAATTAGCTGCAGTACTCGAAGTGACACTGTATAACATGACGCAGGAAGAAACGGAGAAATATGGAGAACATGCTCATAACTACTTCCCTTATTTTAAAGCGCTGAAAAATACGATTGATATCGAGATAGATGTCAATACTTATTAACCATAGTAGACCAGACGAAAGTCAGGTCTCTTTTTTTATTGACTTAACTGTTAATAATGTATATATTGTATATATACATTATAACAAAGGAGATTCCTATGAATATCCAATTAAATCAGAAAAGTGATAAGCCGATTTATGAACAGTTGAAGTCAGAAATCATCAGATTGATTATGTCCCGGGAATTACGGGAAGGCGAAGCACTGTTATCCATGCGTGCGCTTGCTAAGGATTTAGGTATCAGTGTTATCACAACGAAGCGAGCATATAAGGATCTTGAAGACCTCGGCTATATTAATTCGGTGCCAGGTAAAGGGACATTTGTAGCAGAAGGAAACCAGACGATGATCAGAGAGCAGTCGTTGAAGCAGCTGGAAACTCAGCTGAGACGAACGATTGAACTATCAAGAGAACTGAATATCGACCGTACGGAATATAATGATATTGTCGATATCCTTTGGGAGGAATCATAATGAACGCCATTGAAATTCGAGATTTAAGAGTCAGACAAGGACGCTTTGAACTGGTGATTGATGAACTGGACGTTCCGATGGGTTACATTACAGGATTAATCGGTGAGAACGGTGCCGGTAAGACGAGTTTGATTTATCAGCTGCTGAATTTACGGACACCGCGACAAGGGGATATTCAAATTCTGGGGAAAGACTATATAAGTGAACGCGAACAGATTCTATCTGATATTGGCATTGTCTTCAGCGAGAACCATTTCCCGGAAGGGATGAGCCCGAAAAAGTTGGAAGCTATATTGAAGATGAACTACAGCGAGTGGAATCATGAGACATTTGTCAGTTATCTGGAGCGATTCGAAGTTCCGTACACGCAGAAAATCAAGCACTTTTCACAGGGGATGAAAGTGAAACTTAATCTTGCGACCGCCTTAAGCTATAACGCCAGATTACTCATACTCGATGAACCGACTTCTAACCTTGATCCGACCTTCAGACTTGAGTTGCTGCATATTTTTCAGGAGCTGATGCTAAATGAAGATAGAACAATTTTATTTAGTACACATATCACATCCGACCTTGAGAACATCGCAGATTATATTGTCTTTATGGAGAACGGCAGCGTCACCGCGATGGATGAAAAAGAACGACTGGTCAGTCAATATCAGCTTATCAGAGGGCGGGACATTCTGCTGGACGATGAACTAGATCAACTGCTTATAGGCTGTGAAATACATGAGGGCGGATTCACTGGTATGACAGAGCACGGGCAAGTCTTTAAGGAGTTATTCGGGGATAAAGTAAGCATGCGAAATGTCACAATAGATGAATTTATGTATTACAAGAAAAAAGAGAGAGTAGGAGGGAGAGCGCATGTATAAGCAACTGATGACGGGTTTAGTGTTAATCAAAGAAAAATACATTTATCTTTTACTAATAGTAATGTCTTTATTATTAGCTGCTTTAAGTTTCATGAATCAACAGGTACCGATAGAAAGAAATCAGGATACGATTATATCGATGTCATTTGCCGAAACAGCTGCACTGGTTACATTTTTCCTGTTACTGACCCTCTTCTTTACTAAACAGCATAATATAACGAGATATAAAGTGAGTGAATGGTATTATATTCAGCCATCTAGTCTAAAAAGTTTAATTCTGGGGGACTTGCTTTTCATTATAATAACTCACTTGTTAAGTTATATTTACTGGATTGTATTTAATTTAGTGAATCAAACACCAGAAAAGACGAACATGTTATTGATGGTAATAGCAGTGAGTTTAATGCTTCATTCAATATACCTGTTTATGATATATAAAGGGCATAACCACTTTAATACAATATATTCAATTATTTATACCGTGATACTTTTAATTACTCTCGGCTTTCACGCCTTTATTATGAGAAACGATCTTGAAATGAGTCTGAACTTAAGTCGAATGGCGGGCTGGAATTTTTATCTCTACCAATTGCCATATCTCACTTTAGCAGCTAGCATCGTCTTGTTAATAGGCGCATACTTTCTGGCACGTCATCAATTTAATAAACGGCATCACTTGGCATAAGCTATCTTCTATGAGATGGCTTTTCTTTTTAATGGAAGAACTATACCATGGTAATAAATTATGGGAGGTGGTTGATATGAAAGATAAGAGTTTTTTCTGGATGTTTATTATGTATATTATTCTCTTTTTTGCATACGACACATTTGATAGATCGACAGTTAACTGGACACTCTTTGCTGTAATCTCAGTATTCGTTCTTTATCATTTAATAAAGATAATGTCTGAGATGAAAAAGAAGTTGGAGGAATCTTCAACACAAGGTAAGTACTTATTTAGTCGTAAAAAAGATATTTACTTATATCATTTAAGAAATACACTCATGTTATTAGGTTTATACATTATACCGATAGGTGGTCTTTTACTTGAAATGCCATGGAAGTGGCTAGTCATCGATTTCGGAATTATTTTAATAGGACTGGCTTATGCGATTGAGTATCACTCAAAAGGTCGAAGCGATATATTGAAATGGGAAGAGTGAAAGCTGGTCATTATTCGTTTGACGAAGGAGAGTTATGGATAGTCAGCAGGATATTAAGTTGGTTGTCATATTCATGTTAGTACTGACAGCAGTCAGCTTGGATATTGATTGGTTAAAATGGATGATAATAATGGTTATTTTTATTTATCATTTAGTTGTATTAATAAAACAGGTGAAAGAGGAGCCTGAAGCTATTTCCTCTTCAAGGAGACTTTCTGATTAGCAGAGAGACAGATATATATTTGCTGACTTATAATAAACTAGCGAGTGTCGCGACCATACTTACGGGAGTGGCTAGAGTGATGGAATTCAGTCAATCATTTCTGATGGTAGGCATCCTTATTATCTTGATTTTATTTGTGAGCAGTTTTGTGATTGAAACACTAATACGAAAGCGAAGCGATGTCTGGGAATGGGATGAAATGAATAGGAAGTAGGGGTGTTATGAGAACAGATTATAACAACTGGCAGCCTTATTCAGTCGAACAATTACACAAGATTTTTAAAGAAGCTGATTTTCCTTGGGGGATAGCAGGTGGATGGGCGATTGATTTATATATTGGAAGGCAGACGCGCCAACATGATGATATAGATATCATGGTTTTAAACTGTGATTTTCAAAAAATATTTGCTTATTTACGTAGATTCACTATTTATACAGCTAAAGATGGTGAGCTTTCAATCTGGGATGGTCAGAGATTAGATGATAGTTATAGTTTATGGGTAAGTGAAAGGGATAATTCTCCCTTCAGGTTTCAGATTATGCTGATAGAAGTTAATGAAGACAAGTGGTTATATAAAAGAAATAATGAAATCCAATGTAATTTGAATAGTTTATTTATTAAATCAGTTGAAGAGATACCAATCATATCACCTGAAATACAGATGTTATATAAATTGGACTCTAATTGTGTTCGGCCTAAAGACCTTGAAGATTTTAAAGCTATAAAAGATCATCTGAATGTGAGACAAAAAAACTGGTTGATGAATTATTTAAGTTTTAACTACAGTCACCGAGGAGATTGATAATGGCACAACTTCTTATCTTAAGAGGAAATTCAGGAAGCGGTAAAACGTCTACGGCTCAGTTACTGCAGAAGCGGTTAGGTGAAGGCACAATACTTATCTCTCAGGATATGGTCAGAAGACAGATGCTGAGAGTGAATGATAAGGTCGGTTCTGTTTCTACCGATTTGCTGGAGACATTGGTGGATTTCGGAATGCAGAATTGCAGGTACGTTATTCTTGAAGGCATTTTGACTAAACGTAAACATGGTAAAATGCTGAAAGAAATAGCGGATCGCTATAGTCCGGATGTCCTGGTCTATTATTTTGATATTTCATTTGAAGAGACTTTAAAACGTCATCAATATAAAGATGTAGATTTTGGAGAAGATGAAATGGAGAAATGGTATCTTGAAAAAGATTTTTTAGAAGTTGAAGGTGAACGAATTATTACGGATGAAATGACCCAGGAAGACGTAGTAAAAGAAATGATGAATTCAATAAATATCATAAAATAGTAAGGTTAGACTCAGATTGAAAAGACAGAAATCTTTTATTGTGATTAGTCTTATTAATTTAAAACGCCGAACGACTTTCTCGTTAAGCGTGACAGCCCACTCTCACGCCGAACGACTTTACGGTTCAGCGCGACAGGTCTCTCACGCGCAGAACCATCTCACCAATATGCGCGACAATATCAAGGTAGCTCATTTTTCGGAATGGGCTATTTTACATTTTCATGTTTTAATCATTGTTATTTATTTTTTAATATGACATACTAATAATAAAATAGTATAACATATTATAATATGAGGTGAAATTGATGAGCAAGTTTATTTATGCATTTGAAGAAGGTCAGCAATCGATGAAGGATTTACTAGGTGGTAAGGGTGCGAATTTATCAGAGATGATGAGACTCGGTCTTCCTGTTCCTAATGGCTTCACGATCACAACTGAAGCATGTATCGAATACCTTGAAAAGGGTGGTCTTTCTGATGAGGTGAAGTCCGAACTGCAGGAACAGTTAGAAGCGCTTTATGCAAAGACAGCTAAAAAATTCTCTGATGATTCATTGCTTCTTGTCTCTGTTCGTAGTGGTGCTAAAATTTCCATGCCAGGTATGATGGACACCATTCTTAATCTAGGATTGAATGATAAAAATGTAGAAAAACTTGCAAACAATACAAATGATGCACGCTTTGCTTATGACTGCTACCGCCGACTTTTACAGATGTTCGGGCAGGTCGTTTATGAGATTCCGATGCATGCATTTGAGTCTTATTTCAATGACTTCAAGAAACAGAAAGGCTACACAACTGATGCTGATATACCTGCTGAAGATCTGAAGGCAATCTGTGAACGTTTCAAAGATATCTATACAGAAGAAGTCTACAAACCGTTCCCGCAGGAGCCGCTTGATCAGTTGAATGAAGCAATTGAGGCGGTATTCAAATCATGGAATAATGACCGTGCGCGTATCTACCGTGAACTCAATGAGATTCCACACGATATCGGAACTGCGGTTAACGTCCAGGAGATGGTCTTCGGTAACAGCGGCGAAAAATCAGGGACAGGTGTGGCCTTCACGCGTAACCCGTCTACTGGTGAGAATAAATTATATGGTGAGTACTTACTGAATGCACAAGGCGAAGACGTCGTAGCGGGTATTCGTACACCAAAAGAAATCGAGACATTAAATACACAGATGCCGGCTGTTTATCAGGCATTTGTTGATGTCACACATAAGCTGGAAGAGCATTATCATGATATGCAGGATATCGAATTCACGATTGAAGACGAGAAACTCTTTATTCTTCAGACGCGTAACGGTAAACGTACCGCTAAAGCAGCGATGAAGATTGCGGTTGATATGGTTGAAGAAGGTGTTCTTTCTAAAGAGGAAGCAATTTTAAAAGTCGAATCTAAATCAATCGATCAGCTGCTGCATCCAGCATTTGATGCTAAGGCACTGGAAGAAGCAGAAGTGATTTCTCATATCGGTCTGCCGGCAAGCCCGGGTGCTGCAACAGGTAAGGTGGTCTTCTCAGCAGCTGACGCTAAAGCACAGGCCGAAGCAGGCGAGAAAGTGATTTTAGTTCGTCCGGAAACATCTCCTGAAGATATCGAGGGGATGATTGCCAGTGAAGCAATCGTGACAACGCACGGCGGTATGACGTCACACGCAGCTGTAGTGGCACGTGGTATGGGCAAATGCTGTGTAACAGGTTGTTCAGATCTTGATATCGATACAAAGAATAAAACAGTTAAATTCCCGGCAGGAGAACTGGCTGAAGGTGATATCATTTCTGTGGATGGTTCGACGGGTCATATCTATCATAGTGAAGTGCAGACGACGCATGCTGAACATAGCACTGAGTTCGAACAGTTTATGACATGGACAGATGAAATCGCTCGTCTTAAAGTCCGGATGAATGCTGAGACAGAACAGGATATCGCAGCAGGCTATGACTTCGGCGCAGTAGGTATTGGCTTGGTACGTACAGAGCATATGTTCTTCGGTGAGGAGCGTCTGATTCAGATGCGTCGTTTTATCATCGCCTCTAATCACGATGAGCGCGTAGCAGCACTTGATGAACTGAAGAAATACCAGGCAGAAGACTTCGAGAAAATTTTCCGTCTGTCAGGAGAAAGACCGGCTATTGTTCGTCTGTTAGATCCACCTTTACACGAGTTCGTCCCTAGAGAACGTGAAGAAGTAGAAACGGTAGCAGCTCAGCTTCATTTATCTGTTGAAAAGCTAGAGCGTCGTATTTTAGAACTGCAGGAAGTCAACCCGATGCTCGGTCACCGTGGCTGTCGTTTAGCGATTACTTATCCGGAGCTCTACGAAATGCAAGTAGAAGCGATGATGATAAGTGTTCAGAAATTAAAAGAAGAAGGCATCAACTGTCAGCCTGAAATTATGATTCCGCTTGTTTCAACCATTAAAGAGTTTACAAACTTAAAAGAAGTCATTAAGAATAAAATCAATGAACTGAATATTACTGTGGACTACAAAATCGGTACCATGATTGAAACACCACGTGCCTGTCTCATTGCAGGAGAGCTCGCAGAAGAATGTGACTTCTTCAGCTTTGGAACAAATGACTTAACACAGCTGACTTATGGTTTCTCACGTGACGACGCTGGTAAATTTATCAACGCCTATATGAATGATGATATTTTAGCGATTGACCCATTCCAGACTTTAGATGTTGACGGCATCGGTCGTTTGATTAAAATTGCAGTGGAACAGGCTAAATCAGTTAAACCTGAAATCAAGATTGGGGTCTGCGGAGAGCTTGGGGGAGACCCGAAATCAATCAACTACTTCAATACGCTTGCAATTGACTATGTTTCTTGTTCACCTTACCGTGTGCCAGGTGCTCGTCTTGCTGCTGCTCAGAGCAAATAGGAGGGAATCGTTTGGACGATTTAAAAATATATGTAATTTCTGATTCGATCGGTGAGACTGCGCAGCGCATGATTCAAGCGACGCTGACACAGTTCCCGACGATCGAGACGATTGAAATCAAGAAATTTTCTTTTATCCATGATAAAGACAGCTTCGTCAACATCCTCAATCTCGCTAAAAAGAATCATGCGATCATTGTCACGACGATTGTCGATGAAGAATTCAATGCATTTGCGCGTGAATTCTGTGGGCGTGAAGGCGTCTCATATATCGACTACATGACGAGCCTGATTCATGTCATTCAGGAACATACCGGACTTGATCCATTAATGGAGCGCGGTGCTTTCCGTAAATTAGATGAGAAGTATTTTAAGCGTATAGAAGCGATGGAATACTCAGTGAAGTATGACGATGGCAAGAACTTCACCAATCTGCAGGAAGCAGATGCTGTCATTGTCGGGGTGTCCCGTACCTCCAAGACACCGCTCAGCATGTATCTGGCGAATAAAGGCTACAAGATTGCGAACATTCCGCTCGTACCGGAATCACCTATCCCGGAAGAGGTATACCGTCAGAAAGGGCTGCGTGTCTTTGGACTGACCGCAAGCCCGGACTATATCGCTAACATCCGAACAGAACGTGTCAAAGTGCTCGGTTTGCGTCAGGAATCAAACTACAATAATTTAAAACGAATTAAGCAGGAGCTGAGCTATGCAGAGGAAGTCTTCCAGCGACTCAATGCAACTGTTATTAATACAGAGTACAAATCAATCGAAGAATCAGCTTTCTATATTGAGAAGTACCTTGGAAAATAGATAAACACACTTGACTTGTCAAGTGTGTTTTCTGTTTTATAACAATGTTCATAAATGTGTTAAATATTAATAAAATTTAAGTACTTTAACGCGTTTATTTATTATATAATGTAATTGCTTTCAAGGAAGAAAATATATAAAAGGAGAGGAAACAACAATGGCAGCACAAACAGAGTTAAAAAAAGATATCGGCCTATTCCCGGCGCTCGCGCTCGTTATGGGTACTGTTATCGGATCAGGTGTATTCTTTAAAGTAGCCGCAATCACCGATGCAACACATTCAGTAGGCTTAACGTTCTTAGTTTGGATTCTCGGTGGTATCATGACAATCTGTGGTGGTTTAACAGCAGCAGAACTTGCAGCAGCAATCCCGCAGACAGGTGGTATGACAAAGTATCTTGAATACACATTCGGCGACTTCTGGGGCTTCTTATCAGGTTGGGCACTTGCATTTATTTACTTCCCAGCAAACGTAGCAGCACAAGCAATCATTTTCTCAACACAGTTAATCAACTTATTCCATTTAGACAAAGGTTTATTGATTCCAATCGCATTTATCGCAGCATTATCTGTATTACTTATTAACTTCATGGGATCAAAAGCAGGCGGTATGTTACAGTCTGTCACTCTTGTCATTAAGTTGATTCCACTTGCACTGATCATTATCTTCGGTTTATTACAAACAGATAAAGTAGACTTCTCATTATTCCCACCAATGGAAGGCGGCAACGGCAGCTTATTCTCAATCATTGGTACTGGCTTACTGGCAACAATGTTCGCATATGACGGCTGGATGCACGTAGGTAACATCGCAGGGGAAATGAAAAATCCTAAGAAAGACCTGCCACTTGCTATCTCAATCGGTATCGGTCTTGTAATGGCAATCTACTTATTAGTCAACGCAGCATTCATGTTCTCATTACCAATCTCAGCATTAGCTGGTAACGAAAACGCAGCAGCAGAAACAGCGATGAAATTATTCGGTGACCAAGGTGGTAAATTAATCACAATCGGTATCATGATTTCAATCTACGGTTCAATGAATGGTTACACAATGACTGGTATGCGTGTACCTTACGCAATGGCTGAAAACGGTATGTTACCGTTCAGCAATCAGTTCCTTAAATTAACTAAATCAGGTGCACCATGGTTCAGTGGTCTCGTATTATTCATCATCGCAATGGCAATGGTATTAATGGGTGCTTTCGAAACAATTACTAACATGTTAATCTTTGTTATCTGGTTCTTCTACTGCATGACATTCGTAGCAGTAATGGTACTTAGAAAGAAACAACCAAACATGGAACGTCCATACAGAGTACCGCTTTACCCAATCATTCCACTTATCGCATTAATCTCAGGTCTGTTCGTTCTTGCAAATACTTTATTCACACAACCTGTACTTGCATTAATCGGTATCGGTATTACATTAATCGGGGTACCAATCTACTTCTACAAACGTAATCAGAACCGCGCACATCGCATCTAAAAACTAAGCAAAGCGATTAATCTTCGGATTAATCGCTTTTTTTGCGCCATATTTGATTGAAGTTAATAAAACCATACTGGTTAAGTGATACGCCGTGTAATGAACGAGCAAAAGTAATGCTATCTTCAACGATATAGAGGGGATAAAGAATCGCATGCTGATCAAGTTTACGGTCTATAAGACGATTCAGGCGATCCCAGCTATTATACGGAATCATCTGATAAAAAGATTTTACAAGATAAAACCAGCTGTATTGTGACATCAGCCGGTGAATACTGGATGACGAACCAAAAATAAAATGGTGATAGGCAAGTGTTTCAGGTATATCCAAATACTCACCGAAGAAATAATAGTCACCACATAATTGAATAGTTCCGCCAATTGAATCATCAAAGGTATGATTAATAAGCTCATATGCTATTTGGTGGCGACTGAAAATGGTGTCGAAAGCCTGTCGACCAGCGTCATTAATTTCAATACAATCAATTCGGATGGGTTCATCAAAAGCGGGTCTAAGTATCTCTTTTTGTTTCAAATAGTTGGAGTTGCCTAATATCTTAGGAGCTTGCCGGTCCACTGTTAGATGATACTCATTTTTTAAGATTGATTTGATGTATTGTTTTTGATCAGAAGTCAGTGTGCTGTCAGGATGCTGACACATATAATAAAAGCCGATATTTTTTGTCAGTGTGGTCATTGGCTCATCTGAGTCACCAATGACAGGTTTCCTGACTTCTGGTATATAGACAAGCTCTATTTCATCTATGAATGCAGCGTGTCCATAGTAATCATTAAATCGTTTAAGAATAGTTGTATACTGATTATCACGTTTAATAAAATAAGGACCTGTCCCGATATGTCTGCCCTCTGTCTCTTTGTAGATGGCGAGAGATAAATGGCTCAGTAAGGCGACAATCTGCGGACACTTATTAAGATGAATCCTTAACGCTAATTCATCTATCAGTTCAATACGAGTGATCTGCTCAAGTAAATCTGCTGTATGCTGATGTGAACGGGCGTGCTCCAGACTGCGTTTAACGTCTACAGAAGACAGGTAAGAGCCGTCGTGAAACTTAACGTGGGGTCTTAAATAAATATCGATAGCCTGTTCATGACACTCATAGTGATGGGCTAGATGATATTCGACTGTCTGGTCTTCTTTCACTTTAAATAGTGTATCGAAAACACTCATCAGAACACTGGCATTCTTTGCTTCAAGCACTTCAAAAGGTCGTGTGGAAAGCAGGCTGTGTCTCTTAGTGATAGTCAGTTTGTCTTCATTCTGCGGCGTTTTAGTAAAACCTAGTAACTTATTTGATTTTGTTAGTAACTTCTGATGGGTAAGTGTACTCCATGACCATGATAAATAAGGAAGTGCATCTTCCAGGTATCCTTTATTGAGTAATAACTTAATTTGGCGGTAATAGCTGGCTTCAATATCTACATGCCAGGTAATGACTGTATATCGGCTTCTGCCTTTACCGCTCACATAATCTAGAATGCCTTCTGACTGCCAGCGTGCCAGGTTACGGGAAAGTTGTTTTTGGCTCAAGCCGATATGAGCTGCTAGTTGACTCTGGGGGATACGCTGATTTTTATACTGATAGAGGGCAAGCAGATGTTTTTCCATATTTCCTCCAATAAGTAGACATATTAAATAATATGTCTATTTTTATTTGTTAGTGTCTGTAATAAGCTTATAACACAAAGGAGGTGGCGGCAATGCGTATCAGCGAGTTACCTGTCAATGTTCATGTCAGACTCTGGGGTTCTTTTATCAGCCGTATAGCAGCAAGTGCTGTGTTTCCATTTATAGCTTTATATTTAACTGAAACAATCAGCAAAACCTTTGCTGGTTTATTCTTGTCATTTACTGTTTTAATATCATTTATCTTGAATATCATTGCAGGCTATATATGTGATAGACTGCCCCGCAAGAAGCTGCTGGTTTCACTTTCATATTTAGATAGTGTTTTCTTGTGTTTGATGGCAGTAGGTGTCATTTTAGATGAAATCGTGCTGTTTATCGCTAGCTTTCTAGGTAGTCTGACAGCGACAACATTGAAGAGACCTGCAATGCGAGCACTTGTTCAGGATTCAGCGACACCTGAAAACAGAAAGCTCATCTACCAGCTGGATTACTGGCTGATTAATTTATCTATGGCGCTAGGCGCGGCAATAGGTGGCTTACTTTATCACAATCATAAGGGACTGCTCTTCACTGCTTTAGGTATAACTACATTTCTCGTAGCTATCGTTTATCACATCTTTATAAAAGAAACGCGGGAATTTATCCGTGAAAAAGTCCATCAAAATATTTTCAGAGATTTACTGCACTCCTATACAGAAGTTTCTAAGAATAAGCCGTTTGTTATATTAGTACTTGGTAGTATCTTTATTATGTGTGCAGAGTTTTCGACCAGCAGTTATATTGCCGTCCGCTTAGCAGAGACATTCCAGCCAGTGACGTTGTTCCATTTCCAAGTGACAGGTGTCCGCATGTTTTCGCTGATTAATATTATCAATACGCTGACCGTTGTGTCGTGTACGTTTTTAGTGTCTAAAATCGTAGCTAAAAATTCATTGAAAAACATAATGATATTCGGTCTTACAATATACGGTATCGGTTATACGGTGCTGGTAGCTGCAAATGTATGGTGGCTCATCGTAGCTGCCATTCTACTGGCAACAATAGGAGAGTTGATTTATGCGCCTATCAAAAATGCAGAAGAACTTGATTTGATTCCGCCTGATAAAAGAGGAGCTTACGGCGCGTTCAGCAATCTTGGCTTTAATGGAGCGGACTTACTTAGTAAGGCAGGTATTATTTTAGGGGCTTATTTACACCCTCTGGCGATGAGTGCTGTGATGGCGATTATTGTATCATTAGGCGCATTTTTTATGCTATACAGTCTGTTTGACCATAAAAATATTGCTTAGAGACAGTTTGAATGGACGTAGACTATATGGATCAGTGTGATGAAGATTAGAAGTTTTAACATCAGCCGAACGGGAAAATTCATATAATAATCTCATACAAAGGGGTGAAGCAGGTGTTTGAGTTTCGCAAGCTGGAAAAAGAGGATGAAGCGGCATTTTTTGATTATTATAATGAGTGGCCGGTGCCCGATGAGATTGTACCTTCTTCAACGAACTTCAGTCGTTATGATCATTTTGAACAGTTGCTGGAAGGCCTGGATCACAGGGAATCGGGGGATGACTGGGTCAGGAATACCACTTATTTTTATTTTGATAATGGGCGTATAGTAGGTGCAGGGAATATCCGGCATCATCTGAACGACGCGTTACTTGAAACAGGCGGGCACATCGGTTACGGTGTAAGACCAAGCGCCAGAAACAAAGGTTATGCGTCCGCCATTCTTCAGCACTCACTACAGTATCTGGAGACGTTAGGTGTTGAAAAAGCACTACTGACTTGTGATGATAATAATCCTGCATCAGCTAATGTCATTATTAAAAATGGCGGTATAGAAGACGAATCTTTTATACAGGATGATGGGATGAAAGTGCGGCGTTTCTGGATTCATATATAAATAAACCTCGACAGAATCGAGTTCTGTCGAGGTTTATTTATATTTCTATTTTTGTGCACGTCTTCTTGTAAAGAATAACAGTGATGCGCCTGCTAATAAGATGACACCTGCTACTAATGGCAGATAGCTTTGTTTTTCTCCTGTATCTGGTAAATCCTGATCTTTATTTTCACTTTTCACTTTATCGTCGGCCTGAGGTTGATTCACCTGACTTTGATTCATTTGATTATGATTTACTTTTTCTTCAGTTGCTGGTTGAGTTACTGCTTGCTGACCTTGTGAACCAGGTTGTTGAGACGTCTGGATTTTTGACTTTGTATCAGCTAAATAAGCTCTGAACTCATCTAACTGGTCATTCATTAAAGCTGATACTTTATCGTTAAAGTCACTTTGAGACAGGTTGCCGAAATCCTTCTGATAAGCTAGATCCTCAAGTTGACGCATTCTTTCAGGTGATAACCAGCTCGCATCAAAATCACCTGCTGGTAATTTGTTGAGGTCGACTTTACCGCCCATACTAGCCAGCCACTGATCAAAGTCCCCTAATTGCTGAGTCATGATATCAGCAACTTGAGTTAAATATTGCTGCTCAGTCAGCTGGCCATTCTTATATTGCTGAAGGGCATCATTCGCTTGTGATTGATAAGTATCATTTAACCAGTTTGTATTAACATAACCATAGTCAGGTAACTGATGATTCTGCAGCTGACTGAGTGTCTGTTTCATTTCATTATATTCGGCATTCATCAGTTCAGATACTTTAGCATTGTATTCAGTATGAGTGATATTACCGACCGTTTTATCGCGATATAATTCTCTGATTTCATTTTGTCGGTCACGTGTCAGCCAGTCAGCATTGAACTCAGTATAAGGCGATTGATTTAAATCAATTTTACCGCCTGTTGCAGCTAAATTCTTTTCGTATTCTTCGATTTGAGCGTTCAGCATATTTGTCACTTGTGATTGGAAATCAGACTGACTGATTTTTCCTTGTTGCATCTGACCAAGTAAATAATATGCCTTCTGTTGGTAAACAGGATTTAACCAATGAATATCAAAGTAAGTACCCATCTCTTTACTGATATCAGCGATAGGAACATACTGTTCATTCATGCCAGGAACTTCATTGCCAGCTTGTGATTGATTATTTTCTTCAGTTGAAGGCATCTTTTCAGTTTTGACCGTTGCTTTATTTGTTACGGCTTTTTCAGTCGTTACGGCTTCAGTTGTCATTTTTTCAGATGTAGGATTTTCAGTCGTAGCTGCTTCAGATGTCGCTGCTTCTGTTGTTGGAACTTCGGTAGTAGGATTCTCGGTTGATGTCACTTCAGTTGAAATAGTTTCTGTTGTCGGTTGTTCGGTTGCAGTTTGTGTTTCTGCTGATTGAATCGTCTGCGTTTCAATTGTTGCAGCAAAACTTTGTGAGAACCCCGTTGTTAATAACACAGTCGTCCCTAAAATTGTTTTAAATAAAATTTTTTGTGACATATTCATTACCTTCCTGTATTTGGTTTTATTATCTTCATTGTAATGTATTTGACATGTTATGTCATCAAAATGTAATAAAAATAATTGTAAATTTTGTAAAGTTGTCATTACCTGTTGACCTTGACGTAACGTCAGGCAATATGATGGTTTCAAGGAGGTGACAAAATGTATACCATTAGTGAACTGGCCGCATTATCAGGGATAAGTACAAGAACACTTAGGTATTATGATGAAATTGATTTGCTGAAACCCGTCCATGTGACAGAAGCAGGCTATAGAGAATACGGGACAGATGAAGTTGACTTGCTGCAACGGATTTTATTTTACCGCGAACTGGATTTTAGTCTGAATGATATCAAAAATATATTAATACATGAGGACACGGCAGTTATTCAGGCACTGGAACAACAGTATGAGAAACTGCTTGAGAAATGGAACCGGATGAACCGGCTCATCCATAATATTGAACAGACGATACAGCATCATAAAGGGGAGATAGACATGACAGACCAAGACAAATTTGAAGGATTCAAAAAGAAACAGCTGGAAGAAAATGAACAACGTTATGGTAAAGAAATCAGAGAAAAATATGGAGAAGAAACTGTAGAAAAAGCGAATCAGAACTGGCAGCACTTATCAGAACAAGACTATCTTAAGGCACAGGCTGCTGAAGACAGACTGATTGAAAATTTAAATATTCTGTTGAAGCAGTCGCGGCCTGATCTATCAAGTTCAGAATCAGAAATAGTTTTTAAATCGCATCAGGAATGGCTGGAAATCATGGCGCCATTCTACAGTAAAGAATATCATCGCAATTTAGGTGAGATGTATCTAGCAGATGAACGTTTTGGAGAATATTATAATCACAAGACGGAACAACCATCAGTCGCACTCTTAAAAGCGATCATCGATAAATGGACAGATTAAAAAATCTGTCCGTTTTTTTATGTCTGCTATTAAACTATGATTGCCGTAGGGAGGGATGACATTGTTTTACAGAAGAAAATATTATATTGTTAAGGACCATTTCGTAGAAACTTTTAATCTGCATTTTAATCAGACCAATCTTCCTAATCAAATCAAGAACGGTGCAAGACTCATTGGAAGATGGATGAATAATAAGGGTGACGGGACACATGAAATCTTTGCAATTTGGGAATATGATAGTATCGAAACATATAAAGAAATAGAAACAGCAGTCAGAAGTGACCAGTCACACCGCCTGAAAATTGAGGCTTGGTATGATGCACAAGGGGGACGACGAAAAGTATTTAATGACTATATACTTGATGTCAGAAATGAAGAGCTGATTTCTACATTGGAGGATGATACGTTTGGAGATATTAATAAGAAGACTTAACAGTCAAGATGTCCAGGAGTTACAGACTATCAGCATCGAGACATTTAAAGAAACGTTCGAAGCGGATAATTCAGAAGAGCATATGGTGGATTATTTAAGAACGGCTTATGATCTGGATAAACTGACCGCTGAACTGAATAACAGAGATTCTTATTTTTACTTCGCTGAGACGAAGGACGGGACTGCCGGCTATCTTAAATTGAATAAGCTGGATGCTCAATCTGAAGATATGGGATCAGATGCACTTGAAGTGGAGCGGATTTATGTGCGCTCAGCCTTTCATCGTCAGGGCATAGGCAAAGTATTGATGAAGAAAGCGTACGACGTTGCTGTAGAGAAAGAGAAATCTAAAGTCTGGCTGGGCGTCTGGGAACATAATCACAAAGCTCGTGCTTTTTATGAAGCACAAGGTTTCGTTAAGACAGGTGAGCATGTCTTTATGATGGGTGATGATGCGCAGACAGACTATATTTATGAGAAGACACTATGATGACGTCACGTGAACTCTATGAACTGATGTTTCAGGAGATGGGACCGCAGGGCTGGTGGCCGGCAGATGACGAGATTGAGATGATGATCGGCGCTATATTAGTTCAGAATACCAGCTGGACTAATGTAGAAAAATCCTTAATAAGACTAAAAAATGCGACACAGTTCAATCCAGAACAGCTTGCAGCACTTACGCCTGAAGAACTGCAGGAACTCATCAGACCCAGTGGCTACTTTAAGAATAAGTCTAAAGCGTTGATAGGATTATTTGAATGGCTGAAACAGTTTAATTATGATTATGACAGCATAAATGAACACTTTGGCGCTTCTTTACGCAGTGAACTGCTGAAACTTCATGGCGTCGGACCTGAAACAGCCGATGTTTTGCTCGTCTATTTATTTGGCCGTGTTGAGTTTATCCCGGATAGTTACACGAGAAGACTTTACAAGCAACTAGGTTATGCGAACACAGATAGCTATAATGCATTTAAGAAGGAAGTCAGAATTGATGATTTTACAAATAACGAGGCGAAAGAATTTCACGGTCTTTTGGATGAATTCGGTAAGAAATACTTATCTACAAAAGTGACCGACCATGATCATTTCTTAAAATCGTTTTTTAAATTATCTGAAAAATAGAATTTACATTTAATATAGAGTTATAGTATCCTTTACTTAACTAAAGAAAAGAAGGTGGAATAATGATTCAAAGTTTACATCAGGTGATGCTGTATGTGGATCATCAAGAGGAAGTTATCCAGTTCTGGACAGACAAAGTTGGCTTTAAGGTCATTGCTGAAAATTCACTTCCAGAGAATTTTAAGTCAGTCGAAATAGCACCTCACCAGGATGCAGAAACTTCTCTTGTCCTATTTGACAAAGCATTCATTAAGAAATACAGCCCGATGGTCAGCCTTGAAACACCTTCACTTATGTTTAATGTCAATGATGCTGAAGCATTACATAATGAATACAAAGCAAAAGGAATCAATGTTGGAGAGCTGACAGAGATGCCAGGTATGAAAGTATTTAATTTTTCAGATCCGGATGATAATTACTTTGCCGTTATGGAACAGCTTTAACAGAAGATTTATACGGATGATACAAAACTTAAATTAAGTTGTGCTATATTAATGACATCTTAGATTAGGAGGTTTCATCATGCCAAGTTTAATTCCATATCTTGCATTTAACAACACGAAAGAAGCATTGTCATATTACGAAGAAGTGTTTGGTGCTGAAAATATTCATCGCCTGCCTGTTGGCCAGGAGCAAGCAGCTAATTTTGGTGTTGATGCCGCTCAGGCTGACAACATGACAATGCACGCTGAGTTTGAAGTAGGTGGACTCAAACTGTATGCAGCTGATCGTTTCAATGATACGGGCGATTTTAACCGTAGCATTTCTCTTTCAATTAACTTTGATCAGCAGAATGCTGAAGAAGTGAAACGTTTTGATGAAATCTTCTCAAAAATCGCAGAACATCCTGATACCACAGTAGATATGCCGCTTGGCAAACAGTTCTGGGGTGGTATGATGGGCGCTTTGACTGATAAATATGGTGTGCACTGGATGTTTAACGGCAACTAAAATATCGGATTGAATGATTATAGTAGTCTGAGTGAGTTATGAGCGATAAACAGTAAATATCGCTCGTAACCTCTCAATATACTCTCCAAATTAAAGACCGTACGCGTAAAAGCGTACGGTCTTTATCAATTAGAAAATCTTTTCAAATCGAATTGATAGTCGTTTAGTTTGTTTTATCTTTAAACTGCTTGATGATATCATAACCTGGTCTTTTCGCGGCAAAAGCCTCTGTCACAGCATGCCAGTCTTCACCTTCACTCTGAAAAATCTGCTGGAAGAGGTCAATCTGCGCTTTGTTCAGTTTCTGAATTAATGCCTCTCCCTTTGACGTCGGATAGAGTTGTTTCAGTCTGCGGTCGTGCTCTGCCGGCTCTTCATCAATCAGCCCTTTAGCCTTTAAAGTCTTCAGCGTTTCATGAGAGCCTTGCTTGGAGATCTCCATCAGCTGCAGGAGTTCTTTCACAGTGATACCCGGCAGTTTACTGATAAAGAAAAGAAAGCGGTGGTGCTGACGGTTCATGCCGTACTGCTCGATAATATCATCAGCAGTCTTTATGAACGTCTGATAGCCAAAGTAAAAAAGCATTAAATCATAATCGGTCATTTTCATAGCGTCACCTCTTTAGTCTTAATCCTATTATAAAACATTTTAAGTCGGCTGACGAATGATAATAGGTCAAGTTAGTTGACTTATTATCATATCAGTTTTATATTTGGTGTATTGAATAAGGAAAAGGATGGATAATATGAAAAGAAGAGTAGGACAATATTTAATCGATCAAATCAGCGTATACGGTGTAGATAAGATTTTTGGTGTACCTGGCGACTTTAATTTAGCATTCTTAGATGATATTACGAGCCACGAAAAAGTAGAATGGGTGGGTAATACAAATGAACTTAACGGCAGCTATGCGGCAGATGGTTACGCCCGTCTGAAAGGACTCGGTGCACTCGTGACGACTTTCGGGGTAGGGGAACTCAGTGCAGTTAATGGTATCGCAGGTTCATATGCAGAACGTGTACCGGTTGTTGCGATTACAGGCGCACCGACTACAGTTGTTGAGAAAGCGGAGAAATACATCCACCATTCATTAGGTGAAGGCCGATTCAATGACTACCGTAAAATGTTCGAACCAATCACTTGTGGACAAGTGTACTTAACAAAAGAAAATGCAGCAGTAGAGATTCCACGTATCATCGCGAAAGCTGTACGTTTTAAACGTCCGGTTCATATTCATATGCCAATAGATGTTGCGATGGCTGAAATTGAAGTAGAAGAAGCGGAAGTAAAACCTCTGATCACGCAGGACGTAACAGGTTACATCGAAAAAGTAGCAGCACGTCTTAACCAGTCAGAACGTCCGGTTCTGTTAGTAGGACACGAAATCAATTCATTCAATCTGCATGATAAACTGGAAGCGTTCGTCAATAAAACACATATCCCAGTTGCGCAGTTATCACTGGGTAAAGGTGCGTTCAATGAAGAAAATCCTTATTACATCGGTATTTATGACGGTAAATTTGCGAATAAAGAAGTGAATGAGTACGTTGATGGCAGCGACTGCATCATTAATTTAGGTGCTAAACTGACAGATTCAGCGACAGGTGGCTTCACTTATACATTCGACTTAAAAGATGTTATCTTCATGAACGACAATGAGTTCAGAATGAATAACACTTTAGATACGGATGTTTCACTGCGTGACTTATTAAACGGCCTTGCTGAGATTGACTATGAAAACAAATCAGACTTCCCTAAATTCAGCCGTGAAGGGGCTGCAGATTATCAGCTGAACGATGAGCCACTTAAACAGGAAAATTACTTCAAACTGATTACGGCATTCCTTGAAAAAGATGATATCCTGCTCGCGGAACAAGGGACATCATTCTTCGGTGCCTACGATCTACCGCTTCATGCCGGCAATACCTTCATCGGTCAGCCATTATGGGGTTCAATCGGTTATACACTGTCATCTTTACTGGGTACACAGATGGCTGATGTCAACCGTCGTAATGTCTTATTGATCGGGGACGGTTCATTCCAGCTGACAGTACAGGAAATGTCAACAATGATACGTCACCAGTTAAAACCGATTATCTTCTTAATCAATAACGATGGCTACACAGTTGAACGATTAATTCATGGTGAAGAAGAAGTCTACAACGACATTCAGATGTGGGATTATACAGCACTGCCAGCAGTCTTTGGCGGTAAAGACCACGTTATAGCGCAGAAAACGACAACTGCAAATGAACTGAAAAAAGCAATGGACGTCATCAACGACAATAAAGACAAAATGCACTTTGTTGAAGTTGTGATGGATGTGATGGATGCACCAGAGAAATTAGAGCAAATCAGTAAAGCATTTGCCAGCCAGAATAAATAGTTAACATGACCTTCCGAAAGGGAGGTCTTTTTTTGTGTTACGATAATTCATAAAGGGGGACTTTGAATGAAGAGAATATTAATAACGGGTGTCAGCAGACCTTCAGGAATCGGTGCGACACTTGCTGGAAGATTCGCGGAAGAAGGGTACGAGGTACTGTTCATGGCTCAAGTCAGTACGATCAAGATCTGCGATATAAAGATGCAGGACAGGAAGCAACTTTGTCTGATGATATCGTCAGATTAAAAGATAGTGATTTAAGTGTCGAAGGAAATGTAGAAAAACTTTTTGAAGAAGCAGGTAAAATCGATCATCTTGTGCTGAATCATGCCTACAGTACAATGAAAGAATTAGGAGACTGGACTTATGAGGAGATTAATCGGCATCTGATTACAAACGTCACAGCATCCATGCTCTTCATTCAGGCATATAGTAAACAGTCATCGGGCGGGTGTATTACTCTTTTTACTTCCGGACAGAGCAAAGGACCAATGTCAGGTGAAATACCTTATGCAGTGTCTAAAGAAGCAATCAGTGAAATAGGCAGACAGAGTGCCTTGGTCTTAGGTGAAAAGAATATAAGAGTCAATGTCGTCAATCCAGGACCGACAGATACAGGCTATATGGACAAAGAGAGCGATATCTATCAGGATATAGCAGATCGATTCAATCAGAAACGTTGGGGCACACCGGATGACATCGCTAATCTTGTCTTATTCCTCCATAGTGATAAAGGGAGCTGGATTACCGGGGAAGTCATCAGTAGTGAAGGCGGATTTAATCGGTTTAATTGATTGGAATGAAAAAGGTTCAAACAAGATTTTTCTCTTCCTTCATGGTAGTATTGAAAGAAAAAATCTCGAGGAGAGATGAAGATGAAGAAAGAACTCAGAGAATGACTGATTGCGATTGTTACTGCGGTGATCATCTATTTCATAGTCAATACTTTTTTATTCACGCAGTACGTGGTTAGTGGAGAGTCTATGTCGCCTACTTTTCATGATGGTGATCGCCTGATTGTCAGTAAGATCGCGAAATCAATGGATAAAATTCAGCGCGGCGATGTCGTGATTTTTCATGCGAATGAAGAGAAGGACTATATTAAGCGTTTAATCGGGGTACCGGGTGATACGGTGGAATATCGCAACGATCAGCTGTTAATCAACGGTAAAGAAGTAGCAGAGCCGTATCTGGATGAAAACAAGAAACATAAACAAAATGAGTTTCTGACTGAGAATATATCAGTTAAAGAACTGGTGCATGCCAATGGAGAGTCAAAGATACCAGATGGTTATTATATGGTTCTAGGAGATAACCGAGACAATAGTAGCGATAGTCGTTATGAGCTGGGACTGATTAAGAAAGACCAGGTTGTCGGAGAAGCAGTCGTCAGAGTCTTTCCTTTTGACCGTATGCATTATGATTTTTATCCTGATACATTTGATGTCGTCAACAAATAAAGAGAGGCAAAAGCCTCTCTTTTGTTTTATACAAGTTTAATAAGAATGACACCAGCGACCATCAACACAAGTCCGAGTATCTGGATACTTGTTGTGGGTGACTTACGGGCACCGAACCAGCCGAACTGGTCAATCAGAATACTACAGACGAGCTGTCCGAAAAGACCAGCGACTACGACAAGCCCAGTACCGAGAATCGGTACAAGGGCTGCCATCGTCAGAACGAAGAATGAACCGATTATACCACCGAGCCAGATCCACTTAGGTTTACTTTTGCCCATTGCGAATTTAACATTCTGCAGCTTGCGCAGGAAGAATGTAATGGTGATGAACAGCAGGATAAGCCCTACTAGGAATGAAATGAAAGCTGCATGAACAGGTGATTCTAATACTGCGCCTAACCGGCCGTTAATCGCTGACTGTGTCGCCATCATGGCGCCGGCTAAAATACCGAACAGCTGGAACGGTAAGCGCCCGCCTTCTGTTACCTCTGGCACATGTCCTTTTCGTTTACGCAAGTATCCGGGTAAAGCGATGACGGCGAGAATACCTAAAATAAGAAATAAGACACCAAGCGCTCTGATCAGTGAAAACGGAATAACAGGTGACCCGAAGAAACCGAAATGATCAATGATCATGCTGGCAAATATCTGGCCGAGAATAGGCAGGATAACCGTCTGAACACCGCCGAGTTTTGGGAAGAGCAGAATATTACCAGTCAGACCAATGACACCAAGTAATCCGCCAATCCATAGCCACCATGGTGAGGACGTAAATATTTCAGATGGCACGAGCAGCGTGTGTTTAGTCAGCAGTGTGACGACCGACAGGAAAATCGTGCCTACTAAGAATGAAATGAAAGAAGCGACAAATGGTGAAAGCACATAAGACCGCAGCCTTGAATTGATCGCTGTCTGAATCGGCATGCCGAAACCGATAGCTAATGCGATTAATAAATAAAACAATGACAACACTCCTTCTCACAATAGTTCTATTATAGAACTAATAGAGTGTGCGTGGGGATTATTAGTTCCAATCTGTTAAGGAATAGTGTAAATTTATCTTAAAGTTATCTTAAAAAGGAGAATGACGATGAACTCATACTGGCTTAACTTTCCTGTTGCAGATATTGACCAGACTATCCGTTTTTATGAAGGAATTGGTATGACTTATAGTGGAGGCGGTGCAGCTGATGGACGTGTGGCATTTAAAATAGGCGACCAGGTTCTGATGTTCTTTCAGAAAGATGCGATTGCACGTAATATCGGCCGTGAACTGACAGACGGTCACACTGCAAATGAAACTATCGTTTCATTTGATGCGAAGACGAACGAAGAAGTTGACGAGATTGCCGGTAAGATCAATGACTTAGGTGGTAAGTTACTGAATGAACCTCATGAACGGATGGGCTACTATGGTATCATGTTCCAGGATCCGGACGGACATCTTTTTAATATCATTGTGATGTAGTCAATTAATTGTGTGCAATCTTATATAATGGAAATGTCTTAATTAAAAGGAGGCTATCCATGTTTAAAGCAGTCACGTATTTCAATTTTGCACATTCCCTTGAAGCACTTGATTTTTATAAGAACAAGTTAGGTGCACGCATCATCAATCAGACGATGGGTGACGATGAGATGTTCAAAGATATGCCGGCAGAATATAAGATGCCGGATGAAGTGGCAAAGCGATTTGTGATGAATGCTGAATTTGAGTTACTTGGAGAACGTTTTATGGTCAGTGACACGATGGGGCAGCGTCCAGTCAATAATGAAGGCGTTAACGTCTGTTTTACATTTGACGGTAATGACGCAGAAGCTGTAGAAAAAGCAGAGGCATTCTTCCAGCAGGCGATTGCTGCAGGCTGTGAGGAAACAATGCCTCTTGGGGCGACAGAATGGACAAAGTTATATGGAATGTTCAAAGACCCATTCGGCATTACATGGATGGTCAGTGCATTATAAGAACGCGTAAGCGTTCTTTTTTTATGACATTTGTCATATGAAAAGTGTGACGGATGTGAATATGATACAGGTATGGAATATTGTTTAATTGAATCAAGGAGGCGATACTATGATTCAATTAAACAATATTTCAAAAAAAATCAAAGACAAAACGATTCTGCAGAATATTAACTTGGAGATTAATCAAGGAGATGTTATTGCTTTAGTCGGACCGAATGGAGCAGGTAAATCAACCTTGATAGATGTCTTACTGGGGAATAAGAAAGCATCTGGAGAAATAATAGGGAGCAAGTATTTGCTCGATCATCATTTTACGAGTGTCCTCTATCAGCACACTTACTACACCCCTCATATGAAAGTCAGACAGATCATTGAATTGTTTCAGAATCTATATGAAAAGCCTTTATCTATCAAGCAAATCCAGCAGATTACATTATTTGATGATGACATTTTAAACAGACCCGCACAAAAACTTTCAGGAGGGCAGCAACGAATTCTTGATGTGGCTCTTACCTTGATGGGACAGCCCGAATTCATTATTCTGGATGAACCCACTGCCGGTATGGACACGAACACAAGAAAACGATTTTACGAACTGGTTGAAGAACTAAAATTAGACGGGAAAACGATTTTATTCACATCACATTACATTGAAGAAGTTGAAACGCTGGCTGATCGCATTGTCCTGCTAAATCAAGGAGAAATTATCAGAGACAGCACACCGCGTTTAATCAGAATTGAAGATAAAAAGAAATTAATCGTTGTGCCTAAATCAATTAAGCTCATCCATGCTCATAAAATTAAAGAAGACTCACAGTTTTCTTATTATGAGACTGAAAAAATTGATGAAGTGATGCAGTATTTAGTAAAAGAACAGGTTTCATTTGCGGAAATTGAGATGACGAATATATCGCTACTTGAGAGCGTATTTAAAGCAGTGGAGGTTGATAATCATGAAACAGTTTAAGGCGATGATGAAGTATGAACTGATTGATGTTAAGAACAGAAAAGGGATTTTCATTATGTCTATATTGATGCCCGTCATATTTTTCCTGATTTTCTCTTCGCTGAACGAAAAAGATGCGTCAGCTGAAACACAGCAATTAATAAGAGATTATTTGCTTTCTATGACGACATTCAGCCTGACTAGCTTTGCGATGTTTACTTTCCCGCTCGAGATGATCAACGATAAGAAAGAGGGATGGAGTAAAACGCTGTTCAGAGCACCCCTATCACCTATACTGTACTACGTGTGCAAAGTCCTTAAAATAATGGTGATGTTTATGCTTTCTATTATCATCGTATTCTTAGTCGGCCATTTCATTAAAGGTGTGAATATGACTGCATTTGAATGGATGATTAGTGGTCTAAGTCTACTGTTCGGTGGTATGATTTACTTAACATTTGGACTACTCTTATCCCAGTTCAATGATGCGCAGCGCATGTCCACTGTCAGTAATATTCTCTACTTAGGATTGGCAATGTTAGGTGGATTATGGTTCCCGGTATTCTTATTCCCTGACTGGCTGAAACAGATTGCCTATCTCTCACCAACTTATAACTTTAAAAACTTAGCAGCTGGCTTATTCAGTGACAGTTATCCATATCAGTCTATTCTGATCTTAATAGTGTATGGTCTGATATTTACACTAGCTGCACTGTGGCTGCGAAATAAATCGGAAGTGATGAAGTGACCAAGTTTTTAATCAATAAACTCCTGCATTATGGTTTAGCTTATTTATTTTTATTCGTACCGATTGCTTTTGCGATAGAGCGGCCATCAATGGCTCTGCGCATAGCCGATATTGCAGTAATCGTCATTTATTGTATGGTTGTGATCTATTTTTACGAGTATAAGCATCCTGTTAATCTAATTCCCTGGATTATTTTAATGCTCTGTCTGGTCTATTTTACATTCATGATGAATATCGGCTGTATCATGTTTTTTATGTTTCCTGCCTATACATTACCATCTGTAATAAAGGGAAGATTAAACTCCATTCATGGATATATCATGATTGGTACGCTTGGCCTGATATTAGCGGCAGTCATCATCATTGATTTAAAAAATAGTCTGTATGCGTTACCTTATATTATTTTTCTGCTCATTATTATTTTCGCTAATGACCGAAGCTTTTATCAGAACCGATTAAAAGAGGAAAGACAGCTTAAAGATCAGCAGCTGGCCAGATTATCAACAGATATTGAACGTCATCGTATTTCACAGGATTTGCATGATTCTCTAGGACAGGTCTTCAGTATACTAGCTATAAAATCAGAGCTCGCATTAAAAATGATGGAACATTCGCCTGAAGCGGCCCAAAAAGAACTGAGGGAGATAAATGATCTATCTAAAACCTCGCTTCTTAAAGTCAGAGAAATTGTTGATGACGTTAAGTCTGAATCATTAGCGACTGAATTAAAACAATCTCAGATTCTCCTACAAAATGCCGGCATTGATATGCAGTACGAGGTTAAGAACTTGCCGGATAACTTTGAAAAACATGATGTAGTCATGTTGCTAAAAGAGTTAGTTAACAATGCTTATAAACATAGCGGAGCGACTGCTGTAGAAATTAAAATGAGTAATGAGAACGGCCAGAATAAAATGATCTACAGAGATAATGGCATTGGTATTCAAGATCGGTCGATTCGCTTACGGAGTCTTGAATCGCGGGTGAACAAGTTGAATGGTCATTTAAGCTTTAGTAATTTGCAACCTGGACTGTCAATCGAGATAGAGTGGGGGTGACATATGAAGTTATTAATTGTAGAGGACCAAAGTATGCTCCGAGAGGCAATGATTCAGCTGCTGAAGATAAGTGGACGGTTCAGTGATGTAAGAGGTGCTGGTAATGGGGAAGAAGCGGTGCGACTCCTGGATGATTCATATGATGTTGTGATTACCGATATCGAGATGCCGACTATGAATGGGATAGAGCTGCTCGCATACATCAGGAAAAAACAATTCGACTGTAAAGTGATTATTGTCACCACTTTTAAAAGAGCGGGCTATTTTGAGAAATCATTGAACTTGGATGTTGACGCATATGTTTTAAAAGAACGTTCAGTCGATGAGTTGATTGAAACGGTAGATAAAGTGACGAAAGGACAGAAAGAATTCAGTCCTGAACTGATGCCACTGATGTTAACGAAGAATCCTTTGAATGACAAAGAACAGGAGATCCTTGTTTTAATTGGCAAAGGATTGACTAGTAAAGAAATTAGTCAGCAGCTTTATTTAAGTGACGGAACGGTCAGGAACTATACGTCATTAATCATTGAAAAGTTAGGTGCTGAGAACAGAATCAATGCATGGAGAATCGCGAGAGAGATGGGATTTATCAACTACTAAGGACGCGTAAGCGTTCTTTTTTTATTTTTCATATAGACATTCATCTATATATAAACTATATTATGTATAGATAAACATCTATATGAAGGAAGTGAAGAGATGAATTACGAAGAAATGGCACAGGTTTTTAAAGTGCTGTCTGATAAGAATAGAATTGAGATTATTGACCTGTTGTCCTGCGGTCCGTTATGTGCCTGCGATATTTTGGAGCATTTTAAAGTATCGCAGCCGACGCTTAGTCATCATATGAAACAGCTGGTGTCAGCCGGTATCGTACAGTCTTGGAAAGACGGCAAAAAGACGATGTACCAGTTAAACGCTGAAAAAGTAGAGGACTGGCGTGCTGTTCATGATCAGTTGTTCACAGCGCAGGAACGTTGTATCTGTCATTCTGCCGACTGCTGTGGTGACGCATCATGACAATCATTGCTATATTGATTTTTCTCTTGACCCTTACACTGGTCATCTGGCAGCCAAAAGGTCTGTCCATCGGTTATTCCGCTGTAGGTGGGGCTATCCTTGCATTATTATTTGGAGTGGTTGACTTCAATGATGTCCTCGATGTGACGGGAATAGTCTGGAATGCAACGTTTACGTTTATCGCGGTGATTCTGATTTCTCTTATACTGGACGAAATCGGCTTCTTTGAATGGGCAGCACTTCATATGACGCGTCTCGCTAAAGGCAGTTCACTGCGCATGTTCATCTACATCTCGGTGCTCGGTGCGTTAGTGGCAGCTTTCTTCGCGAATGACGGGGCGGCACTGATTCTGACACCGATCGTACTCGCTATGGTACGTCACTTAAAATTCAGCGAGAAAGTAGTATTTCCGTTCATTATCGCGTCCGGTTTTATTGCGGATACAACGAGTCTGCCGCTCGTCGTCAGCAACCTCGTGAATATCGTTTCAGCCGACTACTTCGACATTGGTTTTGCGCATTATGCCAAAATCATGCTGCTGCCGAACTTATTCAGTTTAGTCGCCAGCATCACTGTACTATGGCTTTATTTCAGAAGACATATCCCAAAACGGTATGATGAATCCATGATACGTGAACCGAAGTCAGCCATCAAAGATTTCCGTCTGTTCATGATATCATGGGTAGTGCTTGCCCTGCTGCTCGTCGGCTACCTCATCAGTGACGTCATCCATGTACCTGTCTCTCTTATTGCCGGGGTAATAGCGATTGTCTTTATATTACTTGCACGGACGAGCCCTGCTGTTCACACCGGTAAAGTCATTAAAGGAGCACCGTGGGCGATTGTCTTCTTCTCGATCGGCATGTACGTGGTCGTTTACGGCCTGCGTAATGTCGGTCTGACAAATGTGCTCGCAGATGCGATTAATCAGTTCAGTTCGACAGGTTTGTTCGGTTCTATTATGGGCATGGGCTTTATGTCAGCCTTTCTATCTTCTGTGATGAATAACATGCCGACCGTGCTGATTGATTTAATTGCTATTGACCAGTCACAGGCACAAGGGGTTCTGCAGCATGCGCTTGTCTTTGCCAATGTGATCGGCAGTGACTTAGGTCCAAAGATAACGCCGATTGGCTCACTCGCAACTTTGCTCTGGTTACATGTCCTCAGCCAGAAAGGCGTTAAGATTTCTTGGGGAACTTACTTCAAGACGGGTATCATCATTACCATCCCGGTGCTTTTCTTTACTTTAGTGGGTCTCTATTTCTCGATGATATTATTTAATTAAGGAGTGCGTAAGATGAAAACAATTTATTTCCTATGTACAGGTAATTCATGTCGCAGTCAGATTGCAGAAGGTTTTGGTAAAAAGTATCTGCCGAACTGGACAGTCTATTCTGCTGGTATTGAAACGCATGGAGTCAATCCAAAAGCGGTTGAAGCGATGAAAGAAGTCGGCATTGATATCAGTAATCAGACATCCGATAAAATTGATCTTGCTATTTTGAACCATGCTGATCTAGTAGTGACATTGTGCGATCATGCTAAAGATGTCTGTCCTGTTACACCCCCGCACGTCCGCACAGAACATTGGGGATTTGAAGATCCTGCTGGTCAGGACTGGTCAGTCTTTCAACGCGTGCGCGACGAAATCGGTGCACGGATTAAACTGTTCAGTGAAACGGGCAAATAGAAGAACCTGTCATTTAATGACAGGTTTATTTTTATGTTCTGGGGTATAAGAAATAGTATTTTAAATGAAGGAGTAGACTTAAGTTGAATAAACAGAATGAAATAGTTTTTACGGGTATTGTCTTCATTGCGATGGCATATGGTATTTCCCGTTTCAGTTATGGTTTGCTCTTACCTTATTTTGGTGATGACCTTGAGCTTTCCAATCAAGTATCCGGGATGATTTCGGCTATCTCATATTTGACATATTGTCTGGGTCTTGTGTCCATGTTCACGATTTTTAAGAACTATCAGCCGCGAGCTATTCTGCTCATATCCGGCTCGTTGTCTTTATATGGATTATATAATTTAATGGTAGCTGAAGAATATCCGCTGTTCGGTGCTGGTGTTATTATATTAGGTTATGCAGCAGGACTTGCTACAGCACCTTTTGGTCAGATTATCAAAGAGAAAGTAAGTTACGGTCATCAGGATAGAAGTAATTCATGGATCAATACCGGAATTGGCGTCGGCTTGATTTTAGTCGGTATTATCGTCTGGATTGTCGGGGATGCATGGCGCATTAGTTACGCTATTTTCCTGGTCATCAGTTTAATCATCATGTATTTCAGTTATAAGAAGCTGCCAAAAGTCGATATGAGTCACCTGAACTATAAGACTGATCTCAGAAATATTTTTGTCGGCCGTAAGATGATTATCTCGACTGTTTTATTAGGCATCGGAACATCTGCATACTGGACCTATTTTCAGTCATACGTCTTCCAGACACCGCATGATGATGTAAAAAATCTGTTCTGGATTATGCTGGGCGTTGGTGGTGTACTTGGTGGCTTTGCCGGGCATATGAATGAAAGAATGGGAACTGTCAAAGTTCATATATTAACGTGCGTATTACTTGCGATTGCGAACGTCACACTTGTAGTTACAGAAAATTTCTTCCTGATGATTTTCTCTACAACGTTATTTGGCCTTGTCTATGTCTTTGCGATGGGCGTTTATGCGTTCTGGTGTGCTAGATGTTATACGGAGTATCCAGCGATGGGCATCATTGTGACATTTGTCAGTTTAGCAGCAGGGCAGTTCCTGGGAACTTTCCTGTCAGGTTTCCTGCTTGAACGATTTGGCTATCAAGGTTTATTCTACATATACGGTGCGTTTAGTTTCCTGAATATCTTTTTTAGACCACTTGCAGAAGAACTGGCGGATATTTAAAGAGTAATATAGGTAAAAATAGCGATAGATTCTGACTAAATTCAGAATCTATCGCTATTTTTTTACTTAAGAGCAGTGGAGTTAGGGGATATGAGTAGAAAAGTCTAGCAAATGGGCTTAGCTAGACTTTACGCAGTACAGAGCCCCACAATACAAAATTAGAGTCGCGAAAACTCCTGAAAAAGTACACAAAAAAAGACGACTCAATTGAGTCGTCTCTTGTACGTTAAGATTATAATTTAACGATGTTAGCAGCTTGTGGTCCGCGCTGACCTTCTTCGATATCGAATTCAACTGCCTGGCCTTCTTCTAAAGATTTGTAGCCTTCACCTTGAATAGCACTGAAGTGAGCGAATACATCGTCTCCGCCTTCAACTGAGATGAAACCGAAACCTTTTTCTGCGTTAAACCATTTAACTGTACCTTGTGTCATGTATAATGACCTCCATTAATTTATTAAATAATATCAAAATCTCTGTTCAAAGAAAAATTCACATATTACAAAAAGTAACTGATCAACCCAATTACTTTTGTAATATGTGAAGACGACTATGTGTGATGTTATTTGTTTAAGTATACAACGGGAAATCCGAAAAGTCAAACAAATGTTCGATAAATAATAAAAGAGGAGCGGAGCTCCTCTGAATTAGTAATTATAATTTAACGATGTTAGCAGCTTGTGGTCCGCGCTGACCTTCTTCGATGTCGAATTCAACTGCCTGGCCTTCTTCGATGTCGAATTCAACTGCCTGGCCTTCTTCTAAAGTTTTGTATCCTTCACCTTGAATAGCACTGAAGTGAGCGAATACATCGTCTCCGCCTTCAACTGAAATGAAACCAAAACCTTTTTCTGCGTTAAACCATTTAACTGTACCTTGTGTCATGTGTAATGACCTCCAATAAATTATTACTAAATCAGAATCCTCTTTAAAAAGAAAAATTCACACGTTACAAAAGAATCAACAAACCACGATTACTCTTGTACCATGTGAATGTGTTACCTTTTTAACGTTCGATTTAATTTCTTTAATTATATGACAGATTTTTAGATTTGTCCATAGAAAGTTCTTATTTTCTTTTTATAATCTGCGATATTTTTTCAAGGTGATGATATTCAGTGAGATAAATACTAAAGCAAAAATCAGTAAAATAGTCAGATCAAATGCAATGTGATTAAGTGGCTGCTCTTTGTACATCACTGCTTTTAACGCATCACCTGCATAATAGAGAGGCGTTAAATAAGCGAGCACCTGAATCCATCTGGCAAGCGCATCTAATGGAAAAATGCCGGATAAAAATAGTTGCGGTACGATGACAATCGGTATGAACTGCATCATCTGAAACTCAGACTTAGCAGAAGCAGAGAGCAGGAGACCTAAGGATAATGCGACAAGCGCAACAGTCATATTGATGAGAATCACTGTGCCTATTGATTCAGGAGGGCCGATCTTCAGTACATAGACGGCATAGTAAACGATAACAACTGTCTGAACAACAGCAAGAAGTCCGAAGCCGCAGACATAGCCAAGTACAATTTCATGGCGTCTGATAGGTGTCGTAAGCATACGCTCGAGCGTTCCAGTCATTCTTTCTTTCAGGAAACCCATTCCAGCGAGTAAGAAGACGAATAGAAAGACAAAAAAACCAAGCAGAAGCGGTGCAAAAGTATCGAAAAGCGTAGTGTCAGCATCACCGTAAATATAGGTAGTCTTAATAGCGGTCTTTTGCGGTGCATCTAATTTAATATTTTTCGTTGGGCTGAATGGAATCTTATTTAATAATTCAGTCAGATCTTTGAATTTTGCTTTGATATCTTCTATAACAGTGACTTGTGCCTTCTGCTGATAGGTCTGATTGATGACAAGTTCCAGTTTTTTTGAAACTGAGATATCTTTATTAAGTAGCGTTAACGTCACTTTATCCTCTTTTTTCTCTGCAATTCCATCCAATTCTTCGCTCGTTAGACGTGACAGCTCCATTTGATTGAGCTCTGTTACTTCAATGTTCTGTGCTTCAATGGTGTCGATGACAGAGGGCTCTAAATTCACAGCGCCTAATTTCGCGTTAGGTTCATCGCTCTGAAAGATAAAATAAAAAAGGGTCAGTATGAAAATTGGCACAATAATAAGTAGCGCGAGTGTGCGTTTATCACGTAGCTGTTCTAATAATAGCCGTTTTGTCAGCCCGAATATTCTCATGATTGTTCTCCTTGACCGGCGCGAATAAACACTTCATCAAATGTCTGCGCATTATATTTGTTAAGTAGTGCATGGGGTGTGCCTGAAGCGATGATGGTGCCGTCTTTAATGAAGGAGAGAGCATCACAGCGCGTCGCTTCGTCCATCACGTGAGTGGTCATCAGAATCGTCCGACCATCTGCTTTCATCTGCTGCAATTCAGACCAGATAGTTGACCGCAGTGCTGGATCAATGCCCACTGTCGGCTCATCCAGTATTAAGATATCCGGTTCATGCAGCAGAGCTGTCGCAAGCGCTAACCTTCTTTTCATGCCGCCTGAATAGTTTCTGACTTTCTTCTGCAGATCTGCTGTCAGATTGACGAGGTCTGCTGCGTAGATGATCCTGCTTTCTGCCGCTTCTTTTTTCATATTGAAGAGCTGAGTGAAGAACTTCAGGTTTTCGTAACCAGATAAATCCATATAGAGCGCATCTGACTGTGCCATATATCCGATATAAGGAAGCAGGCTTAAATTCGGTACACGGATATCGTTGATATAGATAGAGCCGCTGGAAGGTGATTCAAGACCGGCAATCATACGCGTAAGCGTTGTTTTTCCTGAACCGGAAGGACCGATGAATCCATGAATCATGCCTGCTTCTACAACCACGTCAATATTATGCAGTACGGACCGATGATATGATTTTGAGACGTCATTAATAATAATTTCTGTCATGAAGGTTGACTCCTATTCTAATAGCTTGAAATGTGTAAAAAAGGGTATCTAATCAATGTCTTTATTATAAACTACTTAAAAGTAGATAAGGGGTGGAAGAATAGTGAATTATCATGAAGTCTCAGTTGAGGCTATTACACTGGTCGGTGAATGTGTCCATTATGAAACAGCATCAGAAGCAAGACGCAGTATTCAGAGTTACTGGCAGGATTTTAAAGCTCGAGGGAAAGCAGAAGCACTTGAAAGCTACCGGAATCAGCAGATTGATGGCTTTGTTGGTGTATTGATACCGAAGCCTAATGACAGACTAGATTATATGATTGCAGTCTCTTCTGACCAGGATCCTGTTGAATTCGAAACACGTAAACTGCCGGCCGGCCGTTATCTTATATTTGAGGCGGAAGGTCCACTGCCTTTTAAATTAAGAGAAGTAATGGATGCAATTCATCATGATTTTCTGCCTAAATCTTCCTATAATCTTCGCGAGGCCCCTATCATGGAGCACTATCCTTCTGGAGATACCCAGTCAGCCGATTATCTCTCGGAAATTTGGATTCCGGTTGAATAAAGGGGTATAATGAGTAAGTATATTGAATAAGGAGTGATGGATTTGGCTAATCAGACGTTAGATGTAAGAGGTATGACCTGTCAGCACTGCGTTGATGCTGTTGAAAAAAGTGTAGGTGCAGTAGACGGAGTTCAACAAGTTAATGTTGATCTGGATAATGGGAAAGTAGCAGTAGCTTATGATGACAGCAAGGCAACGGTTGACAATATCCGCGATGCGATTGAAGACCAAGGTTACGAAGTCATCCCGACAGAAGCTTAAGATGGACAATTCGTCCATCTTTTTTGTTTATCAGACTTTTTTTGATTCGGAATCCGATATAATGAGATAAAGGAGTTGAATGAATAATGAAAAAATTTGAAGAGAAGATTAAAAAATATGCTGAAACAATTGCGAAAGTAGGGCTGAATGTTCAGCCTGAAGAAACTGTTGTAGTTGTATCGGACATTGCGGCACTTGATCTCGTCCGCGCGGTTACTGAAGCATGTTATGAGTTAGGCGCTAAGCGTGTTATCACTGATTTATCGGATATTCAGCTGACTTTGACACATTCAAAACACCAGACAGTGCAGACGTTAGAAGAAATTCTGCCACAGGTTGAAGCGAAGAATGCTTACTACCTGTCAGAGAAAGCATCTATGCTCTATATTCATGCGACTTCACCTGAAGCCTTGAAAGATGCTGAAACTGAAAAAGTGATGGCAGCAAACCGCGCCGCACGTGCAGCTTCAGCTGACTTAAGTGCATCACGTATGCGTTATGACCAGAACTGGTGTATCGTCGGTTATCCGTCACCGGAATGGGCAGCCCTTGTCTTTCCGGAATTATCAGTAGAAGAAGCGGAAGAGAAACTGATGGATTATATTCTGAAGACAGTCCGAGTAGATCAGCCGGATCCGGTTGCAGCCTGGGACGAACACAGTAAGTTCCTGAAATCCCGTGCGAAATGGTTATCAGATTATAATTTTGACCGCTTGAAATACACAGCGCCTGGCACTGACCTTGAAATTGGTCTGATTGATGGGGCACGTTTTACAGGTGGCGGCCATAAAAATGCGAAAGGGGTGGATATTCGCGTTAATATGCCGACTGAGGAAGTCTTTACTTCTCCGGATTACCGCCGTGTCAATGGTGTGGTTTCTAATACCCTGCCGCTTAGCTATAATGGTCAGATTGTCGACGATTTTAAATTGACCTTTAAAGACGGCGTTGTCACTGATTTTGAAGCGGCGAAGGGCTACGACGTCTTAAAAGAGTTGCTCGAATCAGATGAAGGAGCACGTAGACTCGGAGAAGCGGCGCTAGTACCGGTAGATTCACCGATTTCGAATTCTGGGATTCTGTATTATAATACACTCTTTGATGAAAATGCTTCTTGTCATATTGCAATCGGTAAAGCTTATCCTGGACCAGTGCCGGGTGCGACTGCGATGTCAAAAGAAGAACAGGATGCAGTCGGTCTGAATGATTCTGTCATCCATGTTGACTTTATGATTGGTTCTAAAGAACTGGATATTGACGGCATTACACGTGACGGAGAAGTTATTCCTGTTTTCAGACAAGGAAACTGGGTAGAATAGAGTTGTATTGAAAAAAGGAGGCAGTCAAATGAATAAATGGGTAAAAATCGGTCTGGGTGCAGGTGCAGCATACCTCACTTATAGAACGGGACGCAAAGTATTATCTAAATATGATGATGTAAATACATTGATGAATGACATCGTTGGACATGAAAACTATGATGATTTAAGAAATCTAGTGTTTGAAGTCCTCGATATGATTACAGGCACTCAGAAACTGGAACATCATCATTCAGCTCCTGCTGATGCACCGAAAGTCGAAACGACGGATGAATCTATCGCCGGTGCGATTAAATCGGTTATTGATATGCCATTCGTTGCTGAAATGATTCCGGATCAGAAGAACGTACAGATGATTAAAGAAGTCATCGATGAAGCGGCAGAAGTAGAAAAACTGATTCGCGGCTGGTTCAAATAAATAAAAACCATTCAATCGTCTGATTGAATGGTTTTTATTGTTTAGCGGAGTATTTTTCGATTGAACTGAAGTTGGTGACGCCAAACGGAAAGACGTTGTCTGCGATATTGTTTTTCAGTTCCTGGAGTGAGACAACAGCGAAGTTAGTCAGCTGTATCGGATAATTGAAGGTACGACTGTTCGTCACATAAGTATCACTGTTTTTGATATACCACTCCTGGTTACTCTTGACGTAATCCATATCAATATCGATGTAGGTGATATAACCATCCTTATAGGTACAAGGTGTCGAGATATTACAGAACATACTGATCGGTTCCATTTTTTCATTGATAGCTATAGAGACCGTATACCCATGATATTTAGAGAAAAAGTGCAGGGATGCTTCCTGATAGACGATTTCCTTATTTTTAATATGATGCTTCAGTATATTGTTTTCTGGACATTTAACAAACCAGTAATGGCTTGTTTCTTCAAGTAGTTCTCCTGAATATTCAATGTAAGGCACATTAGGATATTTATAAGAACGGATGGTAATCGTATTCGTCATATAGTCTATCCTCCCTTTAAGATGTCTATTTATTATAAACATGTAGGGTCATAAATGTATACGTTTTCACAAAATCTTAATAAACTCTATAATTTACAATCTTGTAATATTTCTCACAGCTATTTTCATAGTACGATAAAAGAAAATGATTTGGGGAGCCGTATGAATCGTATACTGGAGATTTTCATCGTTGCATTAAAATTAGGTATCACGTCTTTTGGAGGTCCGACTGCCCACCTCGGTTATTTCAGAGAAGAATATGTTGAGAAAAGAAAATGGTTATCTGATAAAGTCTATCAGGATCTAGTCGCACTCTGTCAGTTCCTGCCGGGCCCGGCCAGCAGTCAGGTGGGGATGGCTATCGGTATGATGAGAGGCGGCATGCTGGGCGGAATCGCTGCTTTTCTCGGCTTTACGCTGCCTTCTGTACTGATTCTGATTCTGGCGGTCAGACTGATGCCGGATTCCATCGAATGGATACAAGGACTGAAACTTGTGGCTGTCGCTGTTGTGCTTCATGCATTGATTGGCATGGCGAAGGGAAGTCTGAATTCATGGCAGACAGTCGGACTTGCACTGCTGGCGCTGCTCGCTTGTCTATATGTGCCATCTGCCATCACACAGATAGCCATTATTGTGATTTCGGGCATCATCGGAATACTGATTTTTAAGGCTAATCATCAACCAGGCGAAGTATTAAATCTACCGGTTTCCAGACGTACAGGTACCATTTGTCTTGGTTTACTCTTTATTTTACTCATCGGTTTACCCGTATTCACCAATATTCTCCACAATGACTGGTTAACTATTTTTGATAAATTCTATCGTTCAGGATTATTAGTGTTTGGGGGCGGCCATGTAGTACTGCCACTTCTTGAACGTGAATTTGTACCGATGTTCTTACAGCCTGATGACTTTCTTGCAGGCTATGGTCTTGCACAAGCCGTGCCGGGTCCTTTGTTTACATTTGCTTCATATATTGGTGCAGTGATAGGCGGATTATGGGGCGGGTTATTTGCCATGATAGCGATTTTCCTGCCGGCTTTTTTACTCGTAGCGGGCTGTCTGCCGTTCTGGCAGCAAATTCGTGAGAAAAGTTTGATGCGAAAAGCTTTGATCGGTATCAATGCAGGAGTCATCGGGATTCTCGCTGCTGCATGGATTCATCCCATCATTAGTCATACGTTATTCGATATTAAAGATTATTTTTTATTTATCCTGCTATTCTGCTGTCTCCATTATTTCAAACTTGCCCCGTGGATCATCGTTTTGATGGGTCTTGTCATCGGTCTTGTCTTTTACAGATAAGTCATTTATATGCATATTAAGTGTTTTTCCTTATGGAAAAACACTTTTTTGCTTTATAATGGAGAAACACGACAAAAAAGAATGGGATGACGACTATGAAATATCCGGTATTACTAGATGACAGTACAATTGGAATCACACCTGTATCTAACGGCATTTTCTCTGAGGCAGAGGATATGTTTAATCAGGCTTTTAAGCGAATGGAAGAAAGAGGTTTCAAAATTGTTTTAAATGAAGATATCTGGGGACAGGAAAAAGCTCGTGCTGCTTCAGCAGAGAAGCGGGCAGCAGGATTAGCGGACATGATGGCTGACCCGAATATAGATGTTATCATGCCACCATGGGGCGGACATCTGGCTCTTGAAATACTGGAGCATCTTGATTTTGATACATTGCAAGTGAAGTGGCTAACGGGTTATTCTGATATTTCGACTATCCTGCTCGCTATTACCCTTAAGACGGGAATTGCTACAGCACATATGGCGAATATAGTAGATTTACGTGGCAGACATATGGATAAAGTTACGGCACGCTGGCTGGATGTACTGAGCTGTCAGCAGGGTGCCCAGATCATTCAGACGTCTTCTGAACGCTATCAGCTCGAGTGGGACCACGAGCATCCTACTGATATTGTTTTTAATCTGACAGAGAAAACGAAATGGAAGGCAGTGGATGAAAAAGGACAGGATTTATCAGAAGCTCGTTTTGAAGGACGTGTGCTCGGTGGATGCATCGATACGATGCGACACTTGATCGGCACCTCTTATGGAGATATTCCTGCTTTTAGAGAAAAGCATACAGAGGGTGAAGACGTTCTATGGTATATAGATGTCAGCGAACTGGATACAGTTGATTTGAAACGCTCATTGACTCAGATGAAATACGCAGGATGGTTTGAATCAACAGCTGGTCTTATTTTTGGCAGAGTGGGTAAACCTAGTGTCAAGGAAGACTATACTTATAAAAATGTGTATCAGGATATAGCGCGGGAGCTTGGGAAACCTGTGATTTATGATGTGGATTTTGGACATAAACCGCCACAGATGGCGATTATTAACGGAGCGTATGGTATGATAGAAATGATTGAAGATAAGGGACAGCTGATACAGCGGTTTAAGTAGTCTTTTAACGGGAGGATCACGTATGGACCATACGGATGTTTTTACGACTAAAGCATTTCTATATGAAAAAAGCAGACCATCTTATCCGGATGAAATGCTGACTTTTCTAAAACAGAAATTTAATATAAAAGAAGATACGCTGATAGCTGATATCGGTGCGGGTACCGGTAAATTCACCGAAAAACTTCTTGATTTAGGATGTAAGGTTATCGCTGTAGAGCCCAATCAGGCAATGGCAGATCGTCTGCGAGATAGTCTGATGTGTGAACAGCTGATTGTCAGCGAACGTCCTGCTGAACATACGGAGATAGACGCAGGGACGGTTGATCTGGTAGTTGCAGCACAGTCGTTTCACTGGTTCAACTGGCAGCTGTTTAAAGAAGAGTGCACCCGGATTCTTAAACCAAGAGGGACCGTCTGTCTGATCTGGAATGTCAGAGATGAAGCAGCGCTCATCAACCGCAGAACAGCGGATATCTTTAAGGCTTACTGTCCTGCCTACAAGGGAAGCAGCAACGGTCTCATGAATAATGATGATGCGATTCGCCAGTTCTTTGAAGGAGAGTTTGAACTATTTGAAACGCGTCAAGACCTGAGTTATAAAGAGCAGCAATTCATTGACCGCTGTCTGTCAGCAAGTTATGCGCTGGAGGAGACAGACGAAGATTTCGATGCCTTTGTAACTGCGCTTAAATCACTATTTCAGGCATTTGCAGAAGAAGGTAAAGTCATCGTTCCTAATATGACACGCTGCTATTACGGCATTATATAAGAGGCCAGGGGTAACCTGGCCTCTTTTTTACCGTTTGATTGAGAAAGCGATACCGATACAGATAACAATCAGACCGGCTGCCATATAAGGGCTGTACGTGAGCGAGAAGTTCTCGAGTAAAATGCCGCCAAGAAGCGCTCCGGCGCCAATTCCTGCATTAAGAGCTGACATATTCCATGCTATGATCTGACTCGTATCTCCTTCAACCTGCTTGATAATGCCCATCTGGATAGCAGGATTGGTGCTCCATTCAGAGAAGTTCCAGATCAGAATGACGAGTAACAGCACAATAAATGAAGACAGGACAAAGTTAAAAATCAGCAGCGTCAGCATGAAGAGCGTCAGACTGACAAGTAGCCATTTACGGCTGCCGAGGCGGTCTGTCATCGTTCCACCAAAACTAGTTCCTGTCATGCTGCCGATCCCTGCAATAAAGAGTGCGATAGATACATCTGTTAAGTTGTAGCCATGTTCGATCATAATCGGACTGATATAAGTGAAGACAGCTGAGTTGGCAGCAAGCAGAATGAAGGTGGTGCTGATATATTTGGCTGCTTCTTTCGGATATAGCAGCTGATTACGGCTGGAATCAGAGTCCTCGCTCTGCACGTGTTTAGGCAGCTGGAAGAATAGCAGAATGGCTGCAATAAAGCTGAAGAGAACGATCATCCAGAATGTTGCACGCCAGCCGAGCAGTTCTCCGAGTTTCGTACCGATAGGGACCCCGAATACATTGGCGCCGCTAAAGCCTACGTAGACGAGTCCGAGCATTTTACCTCTTGTTTCCGGTTTACTCAGTACAACTGTCAGAGCGAGAATTTTAACGACGATGATAGAAGCGGCTGCTGAAGCGATGATACGACCGATAACGATCAATGTGAAGGTCTGACCGGATGCATTGAGTGCATTCCCTGCCATAAAAATCGCCAGGCTGACGAGCAGGACATTTCTCGGGTTGAACCGCTCGGTCAGCTTAACAAGAATAGGGCCGGAGATAGCAAAGGTCAGAGCGTAAATCGTTACAAGCTGACCCGCAAGACCCGGGGAGACATCTAAATCATCGCTGATAAGAGTCAGAACACCTGCAACGACGAGCTCGACCATACCGACCACAAAGATGCTGAGAATAAAAGTAAAAAGTTTAAAATAAGACATAGCAGTTCCTCTCAATAATTGGTAAGACGATTATAACATGTCTTCATTAGACATTGCTCTTTGCTCACATTACAATGAAGAAAAAGGAGGAATTCACATGATAGATGAAAAGATAGAAGCAGCTTTTGATGCATACGATCTGGGAGATGACAAAGAAACATATCGATTGTTCGATGAAATGAAGAACGAACTGACGCCAGGTACAGAGGATTATGTGACTTATCAGCACGCACTCGGTTATCTTTATATTGCTGAGCAGAAATTTGACGCGGCAAGAGAGCACTATCTCGAAATGCTGGATGCGGCAGGTTCTGACGATGAAGCAGCGATTCTGCATCAGCTTGGTACTGTCGAACAGCTGGATAGTGAATTCGAACAGGCAGAAGTTTACTTCCAGCAAGAAGAGAAACTGCTGGACACTAATGATGCGGAAAGTCTGGCAGCTAATTATTATGCGCAAGGTTATACGAAGATGCTGAGCGGGGATTATGATAGCGCATTAAGTATATTGAATAAAGCACAAGACCAGGCACAGGATGATATGAGCCGAGCACATGCAGAACGAGCACTCGGCGAACTCTATGCTGCGCAGAGCCAGATGGCAGAAGCGAAAGGCTATTTTACAAAGGCGAAGAAGCATTTCCGTGCAGCGGGTGATGAAGTAGGCGCAGCTGAGATTGAGATGCTGGAATCTATTATATTTGAGTAACGAGAGAAGCAGCAGCTTCTCTTTTTTTGGTTAAAGGAGAATTAATAGGGAATAAATAGGCGTAAATTAATGTGGAGGTTATTATGAAAAAATATACGCCTGTCTTTATTATCTCAGCGATTATCTGTATTCTATTCGCGGCATGGGGTGTTATAACACCTACAGGTATGCAGAATCTGACGCAGCAGATGACTGCTTTTATCACCAAGAATTTCGGCTGGTATTATCTGATTACCATTGCGATTATTCTTATTTTCTGTCTTTACATCTTCTTTTCACCGTTTGGTGGCATTAAACTGGGGGCACCTGACGAAGAAGCGGAATTCTCTCTGCCTTCTTGGTTTGCGATGCTCTTCAGTGCAGGTATGGGTATGGGTCTCGTCTTCTGGACGACTGCTGAGCCTATCAGCCATGCTTTCAAACAGACACCTAAAGCGAAGCCCGGTTCGAATGAAGCGATTGGCGATGCGTTCCAGTATGCTTTCTTTCACTGGGGAATTCATGCCTGGGCGGTATACGGAGTAGTCGCTCTTGTCCTGGCTTACTTCAGTTTCTATAAAGGATATCCTGGCCTGATCAGTGCGACACTTGTGCCACTTTTCGGCAAAGAAAAAATGGCAGGCCCTATCGGCAAGACGATAGATGTCCTTGCTATTATTGCGACTGTTATGGGTGTAGCAGCAACACTTGGTTTTGGTGCGGCGCAGATCAATGAAGGTCTGAATTATTTGTTTAAGATTCCAAGTAACTTCACTGTACAGGTGATTATTCTTGTCGTGTCTACTATCCTGTTCACCTGGTCTGCTTGGTCAGGTATTGATAAAGGTATCAAGACACTCAGTAACATCAACATGCTGCTAGGATTTGCCTTGATGGTCTTACTGTTTATCGTCGGACCGACTGTCTATATCCTGAATACTTTCACCGATACACTAGGTAACTACGTGGCCCATTTCGTTGAGATGACATTGCGTCTTGAACCACTTGCAGATGGCAGACGTAAGTGGATCGATAGCTGGACGATATTCTACTGGGCATGGTGGATTGCATGGGCGCCGTTTGTCGGTATCTTCATTGCTCGTGTTTCCAGAGGTCGCACAATCAAAGAATTTATCATGGGTGTACTGTTAGTCCCTGCTCTAGTCTGCTTTATTTTCTTTGCGGTCTTCGGTGCATCTGCTGTTCACCTGCAGCTCGGAGGAATCGATTTATCACAATTCCCGGTTGAAACAACGACATTCGCTATGCTGCAGCATTATCCACTAGGAAAAATAATGAGTTTCATTACACTATTCGTTATCGCGCTGTTCTTTATCACTTCAGCAGACTCAGCGACATATGTTCTCGGTATGCTCAGCAGTGATGGAGACATCAATCCGACATCACTTGTTAAAGTCACATGGGGTTTATTATTATCCATTATTGCCGGCATTGTGATGTATGCGGGGGGTACACAAGGGTTACAGAACATCCTGATTATTGCAGCTTTGCCATTCTCTGTTGTTATCTTTTTCATGATGATTTCTTTAATCAAAGCATTACGAAAAGAACATCTTTAGATATTGAAAACGTTTTCTGAATTGTGTATACTTTTTCATATATCTGTATAGCATATAAATAATCAGGAAAGAGCGTAAAAATTCTTTTACGCTCTTTTTTCGGATGGAGGATATGATGGAGAAGTTAACACCGAAGCAACATAAAATAGGGATGTGGAAGTTTATTCTGACTTCAATCCTGGGATTGTTCTTATTTGTCACGCCGCTCACTGTAAACGGGGAAGCTACTTTACCGGTTGCACTTCTCGCAGGCTGGCTTAAAGAAACTGTGGGTAAAGGAATGCCTACTTTACTCATCGTCATCATTATCATCTCAATGCTGATGACGCTTTACTGTTCAATCTTCAAGAATGCGAAGACATCATTTATGAAGAATTTGTTTGAAGTCAATATCATCTGGCTGATTATTCGCCTGTTAGGGACATTCTTCGCAATTGTTGTTTATTTTAAATTGCCTGTGCCTTTTGTCAATACAGACGCGACTGGCGGTCTGATCTATAACGATCTGCTGCCGACACTTGTCACAGTCTTCCTGTTCGCAGGTCTCTTCCTGCCATTACTGATGGACTATGGATTATTCGAGTTTATCGGTCCGATGTTCTCGCGTGTTATGCGTCCGCTCTTCACATTACCTGGCCGTTCTGCCGTAGAGAACCTCGCTTCATTTGTCGGCGACGGTACAGTCGGTGTCATGATGGCCTCTAAACAATATGACGAAGGTTTCTATACAAGAAGAGAAGCGACCATCATTGCGACCAGCTTCTCGGTCGTATCGATTACGTTTGCGATTGTTATAGCGAAGCAAGTTGAAGTCATGAATCATTTCTTCTTCTTTTATTTTACGGTGATTATGTCCTGTCTGATTGCTGCGATGATTACACCGCGTATCTGGCCGCTATCATCAGTACCTGATACTTACTCAAATGGTTCAGCTGAGAAACTGAAAGAAGATATTCCAGCGGGTTACAACGCCATCAGCTATGGTTTTGAAAATGCGGTACATCGGGGCTATAGAGGACGTAATTTCAGCGACTTCCTTGGACTCGGCTTCCGTACAGTGATGGATATGTGGTTTGCAGTGCTGCCAGTTGTTATGGCAATCGGTACAATCGCGACGATGCTCGCAGAGTTCACGCCGCTCTTTAAGATTTTAGGGGCACCATTTGTTCCTATCCTGGACTTCCTGCAGGTCCCCCATGCTGCTGAAGCGTCTCAGACTATTCTGATCGGTTTCGCAGATATGTTCCTGCCAGCTATTCTGATTCAAGATGTACCGAGTGAAATGACGCGCTTTGTCATTGGTGCCTTAAGTATCTCGCAGTTAATCTACTTATCAGAAGTAGGGGGCGTTATACTGGGCTCGAAGATTCCAGTCAGTCTGCCTAAATTATTTGCTATTTTCCTGATCCGGACAGCCATCATCTTACCGATTATCATTGCAATGGCTCATCTCATTTATTAAAAAAATAACGCCAGTCATCTGACTGGCGTTATTTTTTTAGCGTTCAAGTTGTGATTTAAGCTCATAGATGACGAGTTCAGAGCCGAGTATAGGAGATTCATCCTGATTGCCGCCTGCTGGACGCTGGTGTGCTTTTTTGAAGGCATCTGACGTTTTCCATGCTTCAAAGTCTTCTAATGTCTCCCAGTAAGTGTTGACGTGCAGTTCATCATGTTCTTCGTTGCCTTGAACAGCGAGAACTTCAGTTTTTACGAAACCTTTCAATTCTTCAATGCCCCCGCCTTGCGTAAAGCGTGGTGCCATTTTTTCTGCAAAACCTGATTTCATTTTTATACGGTTTGATACGATAAACATAAAAAATCCTCCTTATTTTTGAACGGGATGAGTCGCCCAGATCTGATTCGTTTTAATAAAAGTACGACGATTAAGTTTAAGCTGACTGACGATGACGTCTGCAATGTCTTCAGGGTGTGTCATCGTTTCAGGATCGAGCGACGTTTCGCCGATTAAATCTGTCAGAACAGCTGAAGGGTTGATAGTGAAGGTACGAATGTTATGTTCGCGCATTTCACGCATTACCCCTTCAGTCATGCCTGCTACTGCAAACTTAGAAGCTGAATAGGCAGCCGATTTAGCTGTCGCGTTAATCGCTGACATAGAAGCGATATTCACAACGTCCCCCGACTTCTGTTCAATCATATGGGGCAGAACTTGCTGCATCATAGTGAAGGTACCCATGACATTTGTTTCAAGCATTTCACGCATCTCTTCAGCAGACGTCTTAAGGAAAAGATTCGTTTTCATAATACCAGCGTTGTTGACGAGAATATCAATCTGCCCGAAAGTATCCAGTGTATGTTCCACTGCCGCTTTAATATCTTCTTCCTTCTGCATATCACAGACAACAGCCGTAGCGTCTGTTTCCAGCATATCAAGTGTTTCCTGCAGTGCTTCAAAATGACGGCCGGTGATTGCTATTTTGACGCCTTCTTTTGCAAGCGCTATTGCAGTTGCGCGTCCGATACCTCGAGAACCGCCTGTCACAAGTGCCACTTTATTTGTTAAGTTTTCCATTGAAAGTCCTCCATTTGACAGAAAAAGCCGCACAGAAGTGCGACCCTTTATATTATTTATTTAATTCGTTAAGGATTTTTTTATCATTGTGTGTATAGATGATATAAGATTTATCTTTAGTTTCTAACAGAATACGGTTTGTTTTACCAAAAGTAGAGCCAATACGTACAACGTTCTCCTGGTTTTCATCAGTTGCAGCATAAATATTAGTATCTTCTTTAACGCTGACGATATCTTCGTTAGGGATTGTAATATCCGCTACACGCCATTTAATGTTAACTTCTTTATCGTTTTTAGTGATTGTCATTGCCATTGATAAACACATCCTTTTTATATTTTGTTACTTATAATATACCCCTTTTTTCATACGCTTACAAATAATGCGGATAGAGACTGACAGCGTTTCATAGTATTAATAGATTCCTTTTTCATGAATAACCAGTATAATAGTTAAATACTAATGGTAAGGAGAGAGAACATGAAACAGCAAATGGTTCTAGTTCTTGGCTTATTGGTGATGTTGTCAGGCTGTCAGCAGACATCAGATGAAAAAGACTCGCGAATAGAGAAAGAAAACATAAAAGCGACGAAAGATACACATAAAGCCACACAAAAAGACACAAAACAATCCACTGAAAATAATGAAGATAAGAAACCTTCTGTAAAAGTTAGAGTGAAATCACCGGAGAATACGTCAACAGAAATGCCGGCCGAAAAGCAGTATGATACAGCTGTCTACAATGAAGCGAGAAACTGTCTCTTAGCAGGCACTTGTACTAAATATACAGATACGCCTGAATATTCGCGCGCCTGGAATAATCTTGCGACTGAAGGCTATCTCTGCCAGAATCATCATTGCAGAAAGACGGAACATCCAACGGCCGAGGTCAAGATAGTCCCGCCTGCGACAGAAAGTGTGACGACAGAGCAAGTGACATCTGAGACTCCGACAACTGAAGCGCCAATGACAGAACAGCCGTCGACTGAACAGATGACAACTGAAGAGGCAACTGTGGAAGCAGTAGAGATAGAAAAAAATTTAACAACTGAAGCGACGGAAGAACCATCATGATATTAACGCTTGATATCATTAAAAAAACGTATGCACCTTATAGTGATGCAGAGAACAGTATTGCAATGAGCCGGTATATGAAGAATCAGTTCCCGTTTTTAGGAATCAAAAAGAAAGAAAGTGCACCGATTAATCGCGAATTGTTTAAATCGTACGCATTGCCTGAAGGGGAAGAACTGAAAAAACTAGTGCAAGCACTTTTTATAGAACCGGAACGAGAATATCATTACTTCGCGATGCGTCTGCTGGAAAAAAAGAAGAATGGACTTACCTCTGCCGATTTACCTTTTGTGGAGTCCTTGCTGCTGCAGAATAGCTGGTGGGATTCCATAGATGATTTAAGTCCGAATATCGTCGGTCATATCATCAGACAGGGTCATCCGGCAGACTTAGACCGCATGATGGCCTGGGTACAGTCAGATCATTTCTGGCTGCAACGTGCAGGACTTCTGCATCAACTGAAATTTAAGAGTACAATGAATGAGGACTTACTGATTAAAATGATTGAACATCTAAAATATGAAAAAGAATTTTTTATCAGAAAAGCAATTGGCTGGATTCTGAGAGAATATTCAAAGACAGCGCCTGACTTTGTTGTCAGCTATGTCAGTACAGCTGAATTATCAAAGCTAAGTGAACGAGAAGCTTTGAAATGGCTGAAAGCGAAGGGGGAGCATGTATGACAGGGAAAACCCATCTCGCTTTCGGTATTCTGCTCGGAACAGGTTATGCGCTTAAAACGACTACTGATTTAGGACAGTCTGTCGCAATCATTGCGACAACAGCAGCATTCAGTCTGGTTCCTGATATTTGTCATGCAGGCAGTAAGATCGGACGCAAGTTAAAATTACTAAGCCTACTCATTGGCTTTTTCTTCGGCCACCGAACTATGACGCATTCCTTATTTTTTATGGGTCTGACAGCTGTCATCCTGACGCTTCTCAATATAGATTTCATTTATATCATCTCTAGTTTACTTGGCATCGCGAGCCATATTATACTAGATATGTTAACACCGAGAGGCGTTGCCCTCTTTTTCCCTCTTGACTATAAAGTTGTTCTTCCGATTAACTTTAAGACAGGAGGCGTTGTTGATCTGTCTCTGGCAACTACATTTACATTATTGACCGTCTATCTGGTTTATGTTGAAATGTTTCATCGTACAATCAACTGGTTAAATTGATACTAAAACTCAGGTTATTAAAGGAGAAATTATGGCTACTTTGCAGGATTTACCGAATTATAATCACCATGCACTGTCTGAAATGCTGACGATGATGTCTGAAGAAGAAAAGAATAAACTGACGCAGGATTTAAGTTCACTGAATTTGGATGAAGTGGCAGCACTCTATGAAAATGTCTATGTTAACCGCCACGTTGAAGCGCCGGCCGGTCAGCTGACGGACGTAGAGACGGAAGTAAAATCTGAAATGACAGAAGAACGTCTTAGTGAACTTGAAACGCTAGGTCGTCAAGCTATTCGAGAAGGACGATTTGCAGCGCTGCTTATGGCAGGCGGACAAGGCACGCGTCTTGCTCACCCGGGACCGAAAGGCACATTCAGCTTCGATGAAATCAGTCTCTTTGAACTACAGGCGAAGCAGCTCCTTAAGATTTCTGCTGAATGTAATACAACGATTCCATGGTTCATTATGACAAGTGATATCAACCATGAAGAGACACTTGAATTCTTCAAGGAACATCATTTCTTTAATTACCACGAGGAAAATATTACGTTCTTCAAACAGCCTAATATCGTGGCTTTATCACCTGATGGTCAGCTGTTATTAAATACGAAAGGCGAACTCCTGACATCGCCTAACGGAAATGGCGGTATTTTTGAGGCGCTTGCTGCAACGGGTCTCTATCAGACGATGAATAAACGAGGTATCGATTATATCTATCTCAATAATATCGATAATGTCCTCGTAAAAGTTCTGGATCCTGTTTTCTGCGGACTTGCTGTTGAATCAGGCGCCGATGTCACTACTAAAACCATTCGACCTCTGAATGGTGAAAGTGTTGGACGTGTTATTATGGCGGATGATAAGAAACAGGTTATGGAATATACAGAACTGCCGGAAGGACTCGAGAATCAGTTTACAAATGGTAATATCGGCATTCATATTTTCAGACGTGATTTTCTTGAAGAAGCTTCTACTCAGGCTCTTCCTTATCATTTAGCCGTGAAAAACCTTGAACAGCTGGACGAAGATTTTGCTGTCGTGAAGAAAGAAACATTAAAATTCGAAAAGTTCTATTTCGATATTTTCCGTTATGCAGAGACTTTCAAGACATTGCAAGTAGACCGGGAGTCCGAATTCAGTCCGCTTAAGAATAAAGAGGGGAAAGATAGTATAGAGACAGCGAGACAAGCGCTGGTCGATAATCATATTATCTAGGAGGACGTATGTTACCTTATATCGGTTTTGGTGCGATTGCACTGATCAATCTTTATTTTGCCTATTATTTTATTCTGGCAGATGGACGAGGCCAGTTAACTTGGATGGGCTTTGTCTCTCTATTTGTAGCGATTGTATTTATTTATCTGCTTATCCGCTACTATCAGGCGATGAAGCGCCAGAATATGAAGAACTTCAATGCACATATCAAATCAGATGATGACCGTCTGCTGAAATAATTCAAATCGTGTTCTGAACGACATAATGAATGAGGGAAAAAATGAAAAGAAATTGGCTATGGCCACTGTTACTTACTTTGCTTATCTTTGCTTTGATTGTGGGCAGTGCCATCTATATGGCTTACCAGTCCAATCAGGCTAAAAACACCATCTATGTTGATGATTTCATCAAAAATCAGACGATTATCATAGAGGGTAAAGTTGCTCAGCATCAGGCTACTTATTATCTGAAACCGGCTAAGAATGATCCGGTAAAGGTTCATGTTAAAGAGGGCGAGACAGTGGCAGCAGGCAATCCACTTTATACATATAGAGCAGCGGGGCAGGAAGGGAATACAGAACTGAGCCTGCAGATAGATAATAAACGCGTGGAAAAGGAACAGATTGAAGGTCAGATATCTGCTTATGAGGAACGGCTATCTGAAGCGACTTCTGAACAGAGCGCCTCCATTGAAGCGCAGATTAACTGGCTCGAGTCTGAGTTGACGAAAGCTGAAAATAACATCAGTATTCTTGAAGAAAAACAGAAGAAGCAGGAAGATAAATTAGGAGCGCTGACGATTAAGGCGAGTCAGGCAGGCACTATTCTTGATATCGATGACGATCAGCTGCAATCTTTTACAGCTATTCGTCAAGATAAACCTGTCTTGACGATGAGTACAGGGAAACCATATTTTGAAGGTTATGCTCGTCGTGGTGAAGTTGAACTACTCTCTCCTGTCATGCCATTTGAAACTACTGGTGATCAACCTGTTAAAGGTTCACTGACTAAAGTGGCTCTTACACCACGGGATGAATTGCGCGGTAAGTCACAGGGCGTACAGGGGTTCCTTATTGAAGGCAGCTTGAACAAAGCAGACGGATTGTATATAGGCGACCGATTATCAATAGCGGTTCATCCGTCGAAGAAAGGTCATGTCTGGTTGCCTGAACAATATGTTAAAAAAGTGATGAAGAACAATAAACCAGAGTATTATGTCAAAAAAGTTTATGGCAGTGATAAGAGTGAGACTAAAGTAACAGTAGAGCGAGAAGCAAAACAGTATGTCCTCGTTTCAAAAGGATTATCGGCTATCGATAAACTGCAAGCCTATAAAAAGTAAGCTGAGAGATCAGCTTATTTTTTTTGTATGATAATTTCTTAGAAATAGGGGTATAACTAAAATAAATTACTAAGTAGATGGCGGAGGTAACCTTATGCAGTGGCAAGGTAGACAAGGAAGTTCAAACGTAGAAGATGTACGTGGCGGTGGAGGCAGTGGCTTCCCTGGTGGCGGTATGGCAGCAGGCGGCGGTGGTATCGGCTGTCTGGGTATTATTATTGCAATTATCTATATGATGATGGGCGGTAACCCTGGTGATATTTTAGGGGGGGGTTCTGGTCAGCAACAACAGACACAGCAGCAACAGACCACACAGACAGACGGTTCAGCAGATGAACGTAAACAGTTTGCCTCTGTTGTTCTGAAAGATACAGAAAATGTCTGGAATAATATTTTCCAGGAACATAATCGTACTTATCATGAACCCAAAATGGTTCTATTCTCTAATGGCGTGAATACAGCCTGTGGTAGCGCAAGTTCTTCTATGGGGCCTTTCTACTGCCCAGGTGATCAGAAGCTTTATATCGATTTAACATTCATGGATCAGTTAGAGCAGCAGTTAAATGCACCTGGTGACTTTGCGATGGCTTATGTAATTGCGCATGAAGTGGGCCACCATGTTCAATATGAACTCGGTATTTCTGATAAAGTTAATCGTTTAAGACAACAGTTAAGTGAAGCAGAATTCAATAAATATTCAGTTGCGCTTGAACTTCAGGCCGACTACTTTGCAGGTGTCTATGCACACTATGAGAAAGAAGCAGGCATCACTGATGAAGGTGATGTAGAAGAAGCAATTAAAGCGGCACATGCAGTCGGTGACGACACGCTTCAGAGAAATGCGACTGGACGAGTCAACCCGGAAAGCTTCACACACGGTACAAGTGAACAACGTATGAAGTGGTTTAAAAAAGGTTTTGACACGGGTGACGTCAATGGCGGCGATACATTCAGTGCGATGGGCCTTGACTTATAATTGATTATAGAAGCGAAGAGAAGATATACTTAAAGAAGTATATCTTCTTTTTTTGGGGGTAAAAGATGAAACTATTTTATGGCGGCACGATTTACACGATGCAGCAAGAAGATCATAAGGTAAAAGCAGTTCTCGTAGAGGGTAACCGGATTAAAGCGTTATATGATGAAGTTCCGGAGATTGAAGCGGAATATTTTGATCTTCAAGGTGCAGTCATGTTTCCAGGCTTTGTGGATACGCATATCCATCTGGTGGGAACAGGAATGGCGCTTGGCAGCGTTAATTTCAAAGATGACACTTCCATAGAAGAAGTGAAAGAACAACTGCGGAATGCTGCACGTCAACTACCGAGTGAAAGCTGGCTAGTCTGTGAAGGATATAATGATAACCAGCTGAATTACAGGCTGACAAGAAATGAAATCGATGAGCTTGCGGATTGCCGTGTCATCATTAAACGAGTGTGTCGCCACGCTGCTATTGTCAATAGTGCAGCACTTAAGGCGATGAATATCCAGGATGATGTAGAAGATATGGACGCAGGACATTTTGAAAAAATAGAGGGTCGACTAAATGGCTGGGTACATGATCATGCGATGGATCTATTCGTGAACGCCAGCCTGAATGAGACGGTTGACTCACTTAAACGTCACATGGAACGAGCAGCCTATGAAATGCACGCAGTCGGACTGACGGGTATTCATACAGAAGACTTAGGGTACTATAATAGTCCTGACAATGTTTTTACTGCCTATACTCAAGTATTCGGCAAGAATAAAATACAGCTGAGACTCAATCTGCTGCGTCATTATTCTGTTTTTGAAGACTTGGCAGACTATCCTTTCACTGACTGGCTGAAAAAAGACGCGATGAAGTTTTATGCAGATGGTGCACTGGGTGGCCGGACTGCTTTGTTCCGTGAGCCATACAGTGATCAGTCGGATACGAATGGTCTTGCAATCTTTAGTCAAGAGGAACTGGAAGAGCAGGTACAGCGTGCACGACGTCACAACGCTACAGTCGCAGTTCATATCATCGGTGACAAAGCCTGCGAAATGGTGCTGGATGCGATTGAGAAATATCCGCCGATATCAGGTCATGACAGACTGATTCATGTCAGTTTTCTGTCACCGGATTTAATCGGACGTATGAAGAATATGCCTGTGATCTGTGACGTGCAGCCTCTTTTTGCGACATCTGACTTCCCGTGGGCAATAGACCGTGTCGGTGAAAAGCGAAGTCGTTATGCATACGCTTGGAAATCATTGGTGGAAGCGGGTATTATGATAGGCGGTGGTTCTGATTCACCAATAGAATCATTTAATCCGCTGAAGAGTATAGATGCAGCTGTCAACAGACGTCCGTTCGGTAGTCAGACACAGTATTTTACTGAAGAATGTCTATCTGTTTACGAAGCGTTAAAGCTCTTTACTGTAAATGCTGCTGTAGTCGGACATCGCCCGGACAATGGAATGATTAAAGCAGGCTATTTAGCAGACTTTACAGTACTTGAAAGAGATCCACTTACTACTGGGAATATTGCGGACATTCGCAACAAGATGACCATCGTAGACGGAGATATTGTATATCGCCAATAAAGGAGGCACAGGATGAAATTCAAAATAGATGTCAGCAAGATGATGACACTTGCTTTTATGACGACTATCTTTCTGGTATCCGGTTTGATATTTCTCATATTTGTGTCGTTCGGTCTGTTCGGTCTCAGCCGCATTCTGATTGCGTGGCACCTGGCCGAATTTACTTACAATCAAAGTTTTGCGGACAACCTTTTTTACTACGGTTCATATATAGCGGGTGGATTTTTTCTACTGCGCATAGTGGAATTTGTTTTTGATAATCTGAAACGCATTTATCCAGATAATATTTATTTTAAGGCACCTCTTGTACACGGAGTCATCACTATCTCAGCAACGTTGATCTTCTATTTCTTTGTACATGTCAATTACCAGTATATTCGCATCAACTTTTTAGTGATTTTCATCATTATTTCTGTTCTTTACGCGCTGACTGAGATTTTCTATCCGAATAGTGAAGATTTAAATCAGTCAGATGATGAATAATATTAAGGCAATAGATAGAAAAAGCCTGTATGTCCAATAGACATACAGGCTTTTTTCCTCGTAACTAGTGAATACCTTTTACAGGTCTTTCTGACAGTAGACTGAGACGCTGCCCGGATTGACTTTGAACAAGCCGTTACCATCGTCATCTATAATCACTTCATCTTCGCGGATGTTATTATAATCGAGCCAGACTTGACCGCGGCGTTCTTTACCGACAAACATCTGTTTCTGTGCTTCTTCTGTACTGCTGTTCATGATGACAGCACAGCCCGAATTTTCAACTTCTTTCGCACCGCGGCGTACCCAGCCGATGACATGTTCATGGTCGAAATAATCATCCTGCAGGCCATAAGCTTTATTTTTACGGATGAAAAGCAAGGTATCGATCATCGCCTGTTTACCGTCTATCGGCATCTCACCGCCGATGCCGTAGTAGTCACCATAGAAGATGACCGGGAAACCATCATATCTGAGTAGAATTGACGCATAGGCAAGGGGTTTGAACCAATCTTTGACGAATGACTCCAGCGCTTCGCCCGGCTGGGAATCATGATTATCCACGAAAGTGACTGCATTAAGCGGATTTTCCTGGACCAGCGTTTTATCGAACAGTTGACGGAGGTCATAACCTTGTCCTCTTTCAGACGCTTCTTTGAAATTGTAATGAAGCTTAACGTCGAAGAGGTCAAGCGCATAATCAGCATCTGTCAGGAAATTCTCATTTGTCTCAAGGTCCGGCAGCCAGAATTCACCGACGAAGTAGAAGGGCTTCTCAGAATGTTCATTCATTGCATGAACAAAATCACGGATAAAGTATGATTCGATATGCTTGATTGCATCTAATCGCATACCATCAATATCTAGTTCATCAATCAGCCATTTACCCCATTCAATCATCTCTTTTCTGACGTCAGGGTGTTTGTAATCAATATTACAGAACATCAAGTAGTCGAAGTTCCCTTTTTCGTCGTCTACATTTTCATTCCAGTCTTTATTTTCACCGAGAATTTTATAGATGCCTGTTTTTCCTGTCTTATGGTCATAATCAGTGCCGTTGAAGTGGTTATAGTTCCATTTGAATTTACTGTATTTATTTTTACGACCTGGGAAAGTGAATTTGGTATAAGCTTCAATATCAAATGGTTCTGAGATGACATTCATGCGGTTTTCAGCATCGACTTCAACTACTTTGAATACTTCTGTTTCATCAGCACCTGCTTTATGATTCATGACAATATCGACATAAACTTTGATGTCATTGTCATGACAGGCCTTAATAGCCGCCTTCAGTTCTTTTTTGGTGCCATATTTAGTTCGGACTTCGCCTTTTTGGTCGAACTCCCCGAGATCATAGACATCATAGACGCTGTAACCTGGGTTTGCGACATTATCTGCTTTTGTTACTGGAGGAATCCAAACTGCATCAATACCTCTTTCTTTCAGATTAGGTGCATCTTCTTTTAAACGGTTCCAGTGATTGCCGTCACCGTTCGTATGCCATTCGAAGTACTGCATGATTGTATGATTCTGTATCATCTTGTTTCATTCCTCTACATTTTAGTTTGTGAATATATACAGTATACCACCGTAGCTGAAAAGTAAGACAATTCGGACGAATAATAATGTGATTTATTAATTTTTTGTTATACTAGTTCTAATAGAAGAAGAAGGAGCGTTTAAATTGTTAAGTAGAGAACTGATGATTGAATTAATCGGCCAATTGAAAGACCCTGTTATTGACCAGCCTTTAAAAGAAACAGGCGGGATCAAAGAACTGACTATTAAAGAAGAAAAAGAACATGTCAGTGTTAAACTGGCGATTGCTAAACTAGGGGGTCAGCCACAGCTTGACCTGCAGCAGCAAGTTGTTGAAGCACTTAAAACGAATGGTGCGAATACAGTGGGGATCCGTTTTGAGGAACTGGATGCTGCAACGCTTGAACAGTACCGCGGAGAAGCAGCATCACCTGTTGAACGTAAACTTGAAAATGTTGAGTTTATCTCAATTGCTTCAGGTAAAGGGGGCGTAGGTAAATCAACAGTCTCTGTTAACCTCGCTGTTGCTCTTGCAAGATTAGGTAAACGCGTCGGACTGGTAGATGCTGATATCTATGGGTTCAGCGTGCCTGATATGATGGGTATCACTGAACGACCAGGCATCAATGGCCAGATGATTGTGCCTGTTGAACGTTTCGGTGTGAAAGTCATCTCAATGGCATTTTTTGTAGAAGAGAACGCACCGGTTATCTGGCGTGGCCCGATGCTTGGTAAGATGATCAACAACTTTTTTGAGGAAGTAGAGTGGGGCGAGCTGGATTATATCCTTCTTGATTTACCACCAGGTACAGGAGATGTTGCACTTGATGTGCATACTATTTTACCGAAGAGCAAAGAGATTATTGTCACAACACCGCATCCGACTGCAGCATTTGTTGCGGCACGTGCAGGTGCAATGGCACTGCAGACAGATCATGAAATCTTAGGTGTCGTTGAAAATATGTCTTATTTTGAAAGCAAAGAAACAGGCAACCGTGAATATGTCTTCGGTCAAGGTGGCGGTGCCAAACTAGCTGAAGAACTTCATACAGATCTGTTAGGACAATTACCGCTTGCACAGCCTGAATGGGACGAAGCGGACTTTGCGCCATCGATATATGATGAAAACCATCAGCTGGGCTATATCTATCAAGCTATGGCAGAAAAAATTATTAGTAAGACTAATAGATAGAGAGGCAATAGAGTGACACTTAGAAATTTACTGAAGTTTTATGGTACGACTTTACTGATTGGACTTGTAACGACTATTCTGGTCAGTCTGATTTTTGCATATGATAAGCTCACTGCGTTTCTGATGGATGGGCAGGTAGGTGAGTTTCTGGCAGCACTGGTCTGGTTTATGGGTTATGGCTTGCTCATTGCTACTATCAGTCAGCTTGCTTACTTCAGTTATCTCTTTATTCATCAGCTGGGGCTCGGGATATTCAGAACTGTCTGGAAACCGATTCAGGTCGTTATCATATTGTTTGCATTCTTTGATCTTGTCTATTTCCGTTTTCTTAGATTTGGCGAACAGCACGGCGATGTCGCAAAATTTATATGGATACCGATACTTGTCCTGATCAGTGCGCTTATCGTCAGCTGGTATAAGTCTAAGCTGACAGCGACAAATGTCTGGATACCTGCAATGTTCTTTATGATCGTGATGACCACCGTTGAACTCATTCCTTTCTTAAAAGTAGAAGACACAACGTGGCTATATACAACGATATTTCCATTACTTCTATGCAATGCTTTTCAGCTTTTAATGATGCCGAAGTACAATGAAGCTTCAAAAGTAGAAAGAGCAAAGCGTAGAGAAAAGCGAATGGCATCTACACAACCTGCAGCAAAGAAGAAGCGTTCATAGACCCCCTGAAAGAACTCCTTATAAAGGGGTTCTTTTATTTTTTGAAAAAAGTTAGCTAAAGTTGTTGACAGTTTTATATCCTCTTGTTATGATATTAAAGTCGCTGAAAACGACAGATGCTTTAAAACAAGATTGCAAGTGAAAAGTCTTGAAAGTGTAAAAGTGATACTTGAAACGAGTGATTGATTCGAGTAAAATTTTTAATGCAAGCTTGAAAGAGACAGTCACTTAAACTTGACTGACTAATACGAAGTGTAAAACTTCTTAAATAAAAGTCTTGCCAAGCGAAAGGTAAGCTGATATAATTTAATCTTGTGAGACAAAAAATGAACATTGAAAACTGAATGACAATATGTCAACGTTAATTCCAATAATTTGAGTACTAACAGTACTTTCAAGAGTGATTGGCTCAACCAATCAAAGAGCTTTATCAAACACTTTTATGGAGAGTTTGATCCTGGCTCAGGATGAACGCTGGCGGCGTGCCTAATACATGCAAGTCGAGCGGACAGACGAGGTGCTTGCACCTCTGAAGTCAGCGGCGGACGGGTGAGTAACACGTGGGTAACCTACCTGTAAGACTGGGATAACTTCGGGAAACCGGAGCTAATACCGGATAATATTTTCCACCTCATGG
>NZ_SCWA01000078.1 GCF_004359615.1 Macrococcus brunensis | reverse complement strand
GGTTTGTAGAAGCCTGAGTCGATTGTCAGGTCATCCCCGTTATTCACGACCACTGTCACCTTCTGGCCGTCTGAATCCAGTCGGTCATCGCCTACGTTTGTCGCTGTCGGCGCGTAGCCCTCAGGTGTTCCGAATTCAACCGTGTACTCACCGTTCGGCAGATTTGTGAACTCGTAGTTGCCGTTCGCATCTGTCGTCGTTGTCACTGTCGTACCGTCCGGTTTTGTCAGTGTCACTGGG
>NZ_SCWA01000077.1 GCF_004359615.1 Macrococcus brunensis | reverse complement strand
ATTGAACTTTTTGATTATGTGAACTGGTATAACAATGTCAGGCCGCACGGCGCATTAAATTATCTAACACCAAGGGAATATAAAGAAATATTCTATAAAAACTGTCCAATATTATGTTGACAGACCAGACTGTGTATATGAATAAAGAATAATCTTAAGCATCATCTTGGGATGGTACGAGGAAGCTCCTCGGGAGTTATAGTATTTTGAATACTGACTTTCTGGTATTGATTCAACTAGATCATGAATGAT
>NZ_SCWA01000076.1 GCF_004359615.1 Macrococcus brunensis | reverse complement strand
ACACATTTCCATTTAACTTCACTTGAATAAGCAATTCTCTGCATAATAAAACACTCCTATCAAATTCATTTTATATGAATTCAACAAGAGTGTTTTTTATTCTGTCCCATTAATTGGGGTCAGTCCGAAACCAGACGGATACTTATTATTTTGACATTGATAAATGCCAGATCTGCCCTCTCAAAATAGGATGTTATAGAGATGGCGCTAAATCTAAAACATACAGCGTGACAATAAAATCAGAAACCCATAAA
>NZ_SCWA01000075.1 GCF_004359615.1 Macrococcus brunensis | reverse complement strand
GTGTAGTACCGCCAGCAACAGAGGGCATCGGTAATGAAGGTACATTCCCGCCAGGCACAACAGTGGAATGGCAGACACCACCGGATGTATCCAAGCCGGGCACGACAACAGGTACAGTAGTGGTGACGTATCCAGACGGTACAAAAGATGTGGTAACAGTACCAGTGACAGTAGAAGTACCTGCAGGGCCGACGGATGCCGTTGAAAACACGCCAATCGTGACACCGATCACAACACCAATAGGTGTAGTACCGC
>NZ_SCWA01000074.1 GCF_004359615.1 Macrococcus brunensis | reverse complement strand
AACTGGTTTCAAAGCTCCATCCCCATATTGTTCATGGTGTCCGTAAAGAGAATCAGGCCTTTGAATATAATAAGGATGCAGGTATGTTTGTATGTCCGGCAGGACAGTTAGCCGTTAGAAAAGCGCGTCAGGGAAAAAAGCAGGGTCAAAACGGTACTGAACCCTGAAAATGGGACGGAATAAAAAACACTTTTTATAAGGCTGCTTGTATTCGGTATTGAACCGGAGATAAGTAGCCTAATTTTTGTTGAATTCTATTTTCATTATAATTTTTGATGT
>NZ_SCWA01000073.1 GCF_004359615.1 Macrococcus brunensis | reverse complement strand
TCGCAGAAAAAGCACCTGAAGTAAAAGAGCAAGTGGCTCAAAAAGTAGGCGAAGTAAAAGAGCAGGCCACTCAAAAAGTGAATGAAGTTCAGGAAAAAGTCGCAGAAAAAGCACCTGAAGTAAAAGAGCAAGTGGCTCAAAAAGCAGGCGAAGTAAAAGAGCAGGCCACTCAAAAAGCGAATGAAATTCAAGAAAAAGTCGCAGAAAAAGCACCTGAAGTAAAAGAGCAAGTGGCTCAAAAAGTAGGCGAAGTAAAAGAGCAGGCCACTCAAAAAGTGAATGAAGTTCAGGAAAAAG
>NZ_SCWA01000072.1 GCF_004359615.1 Macrococcus brunensis | reverse complement strand
ACCACTACTGTACCTGTTGTCGTGCCCGGCTTGGATACATCCGGTGGTGTCTGCCATTCCACTGTTGTGCCTGGCGGGAATGTACCTTCATTACCGATGCCCTCTGTTGCTGGCGGTACTACACCTATTGGTGTTGTGATCGGTGTCACGATTGGCGTGTTTTCAACGGCATCCGTCGGTCCTGCAGATACTTCTACTGTCACTGGTACTGTTACCACATCTTTTGTACCGTCTGGATATGTCACCACTACTGTGCCTGTTGTCGTGCCCGGCTTGGATACATCCGGTGGTGTCTGCCATTCCACTG
>NZ_SCWA01000071.1 GCF_004359615.1 Macrococcus brunensis | reverse complement strand
GTAGAAGTACCTGCAGGGCCGACGGATGCCGTTGAAAACACGCCAATCGTGACACCGATCACAACACCAATAGGTGTAGTACCGCCAGCGACAGAGGGCATCGGTAATGAAGGTACATTCCCGCCAGACACAACAGTGGAATGGCAGACATCACCGGATGTATCCAAGCCGGGCACGACAACAGGCACAGTAGTGGTGACGTATCCAGACGGTACAAAAGATGTGGTAACAGTACCAGTGACAGTAGAAGTACCTGCAGGGCCGACGGATGCCGTTGAAAACACGCCAATCGTGACACCGATCACAACACCAATAGGTGTAGTACCGC
>NZ_SCWA01000070.1 GCF_004359615.1 Macrococcus brunensis | reverse complement strand
CACTGGTACTGTTACCACATCTTTTGTACCGTCTGGATATGTCACCACTACTGTGCCTGTTGTCGTGCCCGGCTTGGATACATCCGGTGGTGTCTGCCATTCCACTGTTGTGCCTGGCGGGAATGTACCTTCATTACCGATGCCCTCTGTTGCTGGCGGTACTACACCTACCGGTGTTGTGATCGGTGTCACGATTGGCGTGTTTTCAACGGCATCCGTCGGTCCTGCAGGTACTTCTACTGTCACTGGTACTGTTACCACATCTTTTGTACCGTCTGGATATGTCACCACTACTGTGCCTGTTGTCGCGCCCGGCTTGGATACATCCGGTGGTGTCTGCCATTCCACTG
>NZ_SCWA01000069.1 GCF_004359615.1 Macrococcus brunensis | reverse complement strand
CGCCGACAGCGACAAACGTAGGCGATGACCGACTGGATTCAGACGGCCAGAAGGTGACAGTGGTCGTGAATAACGGGGATGACCTGACAATCGACTCAGGCTTCTACAAACCGACACCTGCAGAGCCGACGGCACCGGAAGCAACATACACGATCGGTGACAAAGTGTTCGAGGACACCAACAAGGACGGCATCCAGAACTCAAATGAGCCTGGCATCCCGAATGTCCCAGTGACACTGACAAAACCGGACGGTACGACAGTGACAACGACGACAGATGCGAACGGCAACTACGAGTTCACAAATCTGCCGAACGGTGAGTACACGGTTGAATTCGGAACACCTGAGGGCTAC
>NZ_SCWA01000006.1 GCF_004359615.1 Macrococcus brunensis | reverse complement strand
ATTGAACTTTTTGATTATGTGAACTGGTATAACAATGTCAGGCCGCACGGCGCATTAAATTATCTAACACCAAGGGAATATAAAGAAATATTCTATAAAAACTGTCCAATATTATGTTGACAGACCAAGAAGCGTGACATTTATATGAAGGTCTTTCAGGATTGCTATGACGGCATCGCTGTAGATGTAGACCTCTCTGTCTCTTAAATAAATAACACTGTCAACTGCATAAAATCTGTGAGCCAGTTTCTGGTCGGCTATTTTAGAATGAAGAGCAGCAAAGTGAAGTTTGTCTTCAACGTCTAGAGTTGATATGATTTTAACAAAGCGATTGCAGATGAGACATTGGTCATCAAAATATATAATGTTCATCGTCTGCTATTTAACTGGCCGATTTAAGTCGCCAATCTGACCAAGGAACAGTTTGCCTTCGTGACCGTAAGTGAATCTGTCTTCTGTGGATTCATAGTTGCCTTCTTCTATTGTCCTGGCGATGAAAGATAACAAGTCACTCAGCGACTCTGCTACGACATAAAATGTGTCTTCGTCACTGCCATAGCTGATGATCTGTCCTTTTTTGCCGTTCTCACCTGGGTCCATATCGACTGCAAGGAAATTACCGAAACCATCTGCCGCAAATGGCAGCCATTTCGCGTGGTAATAAATCGGTTTAATGGCGCCTGCAGGTTCAATCTCGTAAGGGAACTCATCAAACTCTTCTTCTTCGTCCTGATTGAATTCAACTTCGTTCATCACTTCATCAAGTGACAGCCATTCCAGTCCGAAGAAAAGACCCGGACTATCAAATGATTCACCATTATGGGCTTGATAGAGCGTTTTGAAATCAGGGTCAAGCGGTTCACCGAATACTTCTTCTAATTCCTGCAGTTCTTCGTCAGTGGCACCTGGGTTTACATGATCTTTGAAGGGGACATGAGACTGATTGAGTACATGTTCAAGCATAGAATAACCTCCTTTTGTCAGATAGTATTCTATTGCCTGTTTTATTGAATAAAAACGTAGTTATATCATCTTAGATGAATAATCACCTGTACAGTCTTATACATGATTAGCTAGCTATGATGATTACTCATTGTTACGAAGGTCATAAAATGTAGACTGATTTCTGCTGTTTTTCTTTAAAATCAATGACTTTACTGCAGAATGTCATCAAATTAGAAATTTTGATGAAAAACTGCGTCTGTATAAGCCCCTTTTTATCTTTTTCTGCTTTTTTACAAGTGGATGGCTATCCATTAAAGTGAAATTAAGAAAAGGGGTGACATATGTTTGTAGCAGTGATAGGTAGTTTTATCGGCTCTTTTATGCTCTGCCTCACCTATCAGGAAGGCTCATTTTTCAGGCGTTCGCAGTGTGACAGCTGTCATTCTGATTTAGCATGGTATGAACTGATTCCGATTGTCAGCTTTATCGTTCAAAAGGGAAGATGTCGTAAATGTGGCGACCCGATTCCAGTCCATGTTTTCATAACGGAGTTGCTTTTTTTCGTGCTCTTTCTCCTGTTTGTTTCAGAGAACAGCACAACACTTTATGCCGCCTGTATTTCGTTTCTAGTCCCATTGGCGATTTATGATCTTTACCATTTTAAAGTGCCTAATCATATGCTGATGCTCTTCGCATGCATTCTTCTATTGATTCGTTTTCCTCTCTTGTTTGATATTCAGCATCTAATCTATTCTTTTATGCTGATTATACTGCTGCATTTATTTTACTTGCTGACAGGCAGCATCGGCTACGGTGATATCAAGCTGCTGTCCTTGTTCGCACTTTTTTTTCCGCTTACTTATTTTCTGCTCATCTTCATGCTGACTTATTTTATCGGCGGCATCGCTGTCATCTGTTTCTTGTTTTACAAACATAATCTGAAGAAAATACCGCTTATTCCTTTTATCACAGCTAGCACACTGCTCGTGTTTAAATTTTACGATGAACTTTATACTATTTATTTTGGAGGATTTTTATGATGCTAGCGATGTTAAAACAAGATCAGCCTCGTGAACGGCTCATGACTTATGGACCTGAGCAGCTGACCAATCAGGAGCTTCTGGCCATCATCATTAACACAGGCAGTAAGGATGAATCCGTTTTAGAGGTCGCTAATAAACTGCTGATGTCTATGGGTAATATTCGTGACATGCGTTACCTGACATTGCAGGAGTTACGGGAAATCAAGGGTATCGGCGAGAAGAAAGCTGTGACAATGCTCGCTATGATAGAGCTCGCTGTCAGGATGCACACCCATTCTCTCGAAGACCGCGTGAAGATTAAGTCGCCGCAGTGCGTAGCTGATCTTTTGATGGAGCGTATGCGCTATTTTACACAGGAACACTTCATCGCTCTTTATTTAAATACGAAGAATGTCGTGATTCATGAACAGGTCATCTTTAAAGGTTCTTTAAATGCTTCCATCGTTCATCCGCGCGAAGTATTCAGAGAAGCGGTGAGACGATCTGCTGCCAATATTATTGTCTGTCACAATCATCCATCTGGAGATCCGACACCTTCTGTAGAAGATATTGAGGCCACGAAACGTCTGATCAACTGTGGTACGTTATTTGGGATAGAACTCCTGGACCATATCATTATCGGGGACGGCGTCTTCGTCAGTATTAAAGAGAAGGGACTCTTGTAAATTTTTTGTAAAGTATTTCGGAAATCGAAAAAAAGTGTTGTCAGTTCAAATTATTTGAATTATGATAATATTGAAAATAAGAAAAGGAGGAGATTAATATGCGCAACGAATATCTGCGTCTTTCATTACAAATTAATTTATCCTCCTCATATTTGTCACACTAATTAAGACATAGGAGGAGTCTCTCTTCCGGTCGTAAAGCACATGCTTTCCATTAGGGGAGGTATGTGCTTTTTGTGTTTCTATGAGGAGTTAATAAGGAGGATTTACATGTTTAATGTTTTGTTTAAACTAAGCTGGTTTTTTAAGCAGGAAAAGAAGCGGTATTTAATCGCTGTCCTTTTGTTATTGATAGCGAATGTCGTGGAAATTCTCCCACCATGGCTGATCGGTAAGACGATTGATGCCATTACTCTGGGCACTCTCACCACGAGACGTTTTTACGAGATTATCGCCGCATTTGTTGCACTGATTATCATCGGCTATCTGATTAATTATGCCTGGAGATTCCTGCTTTTCAACGGTTCTCAGATTCTGGAGAGCTTAATGAGAAGAAAACTGATGGCGAAATTTCTGTCCATGAGTCCCGGTTATTATGAAAAGAACCGGACCGGCGACCTGATGGCCCGTGCAACAAATGATCTGAGTGCCATCCGTCAAACTGTCGGTTTTGGTATCCTGACGCTGATTGACAGTACGACTTATCTGGTTACCATTATTTTGATGATGGGTTTTGCCATCTCGTGGAAGCTGACTCTTTTTGCAATGCTGCCTTTACCGCTGCTCGCGATTATTGAACAGCGACTGGGTAAGATGATTCATAAACGTTATACCATCAGCCAGGATGCATTCGGTGATATGAATGATGATGTTCTGGAATCAATTGAAGGGATACGTGTGACGCGTGCTTTCGCACAGGAAGATAACCTGAATAGACGGTTTAACAGAATGACGACAGACGTCGTCGATAAATTTATGGCAGTTGAAAAACTGGATGCCTTGTTTAAACCGTTGACAATCATCGTGACGATGGTCAGTTTTATCATTGCCCTTGGTTACGGCAGTGTACTTGTCAATCGTGGCGAAATCTCAATCGGAGACTTAATTGCTTTTAATGTCTACCTCAATATGATGGTGTGGCCGATGTTTGCCATTGGACTGCTCTTCAATATCATGCAGCGTGGCAATGCCTCACTCGACCGTGTGATGGAAGTACTGGATACAGACGATATCATGGCGGACTCAGTAGACTCACTTGTCGCACCGGATCATCATGTATCATTTGATACTGTTAACTTTAAATATCCATCAAGTGAAAAGACCAATCTAAAGGCGGTCAATATCGAACTCGGTGTCGGTGAAACGCTGGGGATTGTCGGCCCGACAGGCAGCGGTAAGACGACACTCATCCGTCAGATCTTGAAAGAATACCCAGTGGGTGAAGGGCATATCACACTCGGTGGCATCAATATCGGACAACTGACTAAACGTCAGGTCCGTGAAAAAATCGGTTACGTCTCCCAGGAAAATATTTTGTTTTCACGTTCTGTCAGAGAAAATATCTTGTTCGGAAAGCCAGATGCCAGTGAAGTGGAAATTGCACGTGCTATAGAGCTCGCGAGTTTCACTGAAGACGTTAAACGTCTGCCGCAGGGACTGGATACACTGGTCGGTGAAAAAGGTATCGCTATATCCGGTGGTCAGAAACAGCGTATCTCTATCGCACGTGCCATGATCAAAAATCCGGATATACTGATTCTTGATGATTCACTATCAGCAGTCGATGCTAAAACAGAGACAGCGATCATCGGACATATCCAGCAGTCACGTCAAGGTAAGACTACTATTATCTCCACTCACCGACTGTCTGCTGTCCAGCATGCTGACCTTATCGTAGTGCTTGCTAACGGAGAAATTATTCAGCAGGGGACACACGCATCACTTATTAGTCAGCAAGGCTGGTACCTGGAGCAGTTTAATCGTCAGCAGTTAAGAGAGGAGGAGAGATAATGTCTAATTCAAAACGATTGTTACGGGAAGCACTTAAGTTCAAAAAACTCTTTTTAATCGGTTTTCTCTTCCTGGCAGGTGCTGTTGTCGCTGAACTCATCGGTCCTGTGATCGCGATGAAGATAATTGATGATCATGTAAGGGAAGCAGCGGATACGATTAATCTTACGCCCATTATGCAGCTTCTTGGTATCTATGCAGTCATCGCTGTCTTTAATGCGGTCTTCAGCTACTATCAGACGCTCTATTTCCAGAATGCAGGCTCAAATGTCATTATGAACTTGAGAAACGAACTCTTTAAGCATATGCAGAAGCTGCCGATCAAATACTTTGATACTTTGCCGGCCGGTAAGGTAGTGGCAAGAATCACGAATGATACGCAGACAATCCTGGAGTTGTTTACTGTCCTGCTGCCGACTTATCTGTCAGGTTTCGTTAATATCATAGCCATTATTATTGCGATTTTCTTCTTCAACTGGAAAGTTGGACTTGCCGCTTTTCTTGTCGTACCGTTACTGATAGGCTGGCTGGTGGTCTACCGCAAGCTGTCTGATGAATACAATCAGGTGACACGCGAAAAAAACAGTGATATGAATGCGATGCTCAATGAATCGATCAACGGCATGACGATTATTCAGGCCTTTAACCAGGAAGAGAAGATTCAGCAGGAATTCAATGAATTAAATGACGACTACTTACGGAATTACTCGCGTATTATTCAGCTGGATTCCCTCACCAGCCATAACTTGATGGGAACCATCCGTTCAGTGATTTTTGCGGTGATGATTTATATTTTCGGTTCTACGTTTCTGAGCGGTGAGACTGCTCTGACTGCGGGTATGATGTATGTCATTGTGGAATATCTGACGAGACTATTTAATCCGATGTATAATCTGGTCAATAATCTAAGCGTCCTTGAACAGGCCCGTGTTTCGGCGGATCGTGTTTACGAGATGCTGGATGAACCTGCAGAAATCACGGAAAATAAATCAATCGCTCGTTTAGAGGGTGACGTCCTGTTTGAGGATGTGTCATTTGCCTACAAGGAAGAAGAGTATGTCTTAAAAGACATCAATATTCATGCAAGACGCGGTGAAACCGTTGCACTGGTCGGTCATACGGGATCTGGTAAAAGCTCCATTATGAATCTGCTCTTCAGATTCTATGATCCGACAATGGGTCGTATTCTGATGGACGGTGTTGATTCCAAGTCAGTGACGAAAACCTCACTTCGCGAGCATATGGGTATTGTTCTGCAGGATCCTTATTTGTACAGCGGAACGATCCTCAGCAACATCACGCTGGGTGATGAACGCATTTCACGCGCACGAGCAGTAGCAGCGCTTGAAGCAGTCGGTGGATCACGGGTTCTCGATACGCTAGACAATGGCATCGATTCACCTGTAGTTGAAAAAGGAAATACGTTATCCAGTGGTCAGCGTCAGCTGATTTCATTTGCCCGTGCTCTCGCTTTTGATCCGGCTATCCTGATTCTGGACGAAGCGACTGCAAGTATTGACTCTGAAACGGAATCGGTTATCCAGCAGGCGATGGATGTCCTAAAAGAAGGCAGAACAACATTTATTATTGCGCATAGACTGTCTACCATCAAAAATGCTGATCAGATCATTGTTCTTGATAAAGGAAGAATTATTGAACGAGGTAACCACCGGACCCTTATTCAGTCAGATGGTCAATATTCCAAGATGTATCAGCTTCAATCTGCCAATAGCCAGTAAATCATGTTATATTAGAAGTAATTGCCGAACGGCAATTACTTTTTTTTGAGGAGACTATATGAAAAAACTTCTGTTACTGACTATTCTGCTGCTCGCAGGGTGTCAGCAGACATATAAAAATACAGTGAAATATGAGCCGTTTGATTATCAGAAATTAGGTGCGCTTGACCTGACAGGTTTAACAGTCAGTCAGATGTCGCTTGAAGAGAAAATTTATCAGTCGCTCATCCTCGGTTTCGACGGGACAGCAATGACGCCTGAATTAAATGACCGTCTTCAGAAGAAACTAGGCGGCGTGATTCTATTCAGTCGTAATATTGAATCTGTTACTCAGACACAAGGCTTGAACCATTCGATTGCGGGCGCTCAGACAGAAATTCCGCCTTTTATAGGAGTGGACCAGGAAGGTGGGAGAGTGAACAGATTACCTCGTGAACTGGGAAATACCGCAGATGCTTATACGCTCGCTCAGTCAGGTGCTGAAGCTGTTCATTCTGCAGGTAAGTGGAACGGTCAGATGCTGAAACTGCTTGGATTTAATCTTGATTTTTCTACAGTACTTGATATTTGGACAAACCCGGCTAACACGGTCATCGGTAACCGCAGCTTCGGCACAACTGCAGAGGCAGTCACTAAGAATGCGAGTGCTTTCAATAAAGGCCTGCACTCTGAAGGGATTGTGACGGTCGGTAAACATTTTCCGGGACATGGAGATACATTCCTTGATTCACATCTTGCGCTGCCGGTGAGCGAGGCAGATATGAACCGTTTGAAAAAGGTAGAATTAGTACCCTTTAACAACCTGCAGGATGAAATCGATATGATGATGGTTTCTCACATCGTGGTATCGAAGCTTGATGCACTGCCAAGTTCATTATCAGCTGTTGTCACAAAAGATGTGCTGCAGAAAGAGTTAGGTTTTGATGGTGTGGTCATAACAGATGATCTTGCGATGGGCGCTATAGCTGACCGTTACACAAAAGGTGAAGCAGCAGCTATGGCCATTCAGGCAGGTAATACAATGGTGCTGATCGGTTCTGATGTCGGCGATGTAGATGTACTCGTTCAAACTATTGCAGATAAAGTGAGGAACGGTGAAATCAGTGAGACAGTGATCGATGAAAATGTCCAAAAAATTCTTCGGTTAAAAACAAAATATGATATTCTGTAACTATTAGCTAAAGTAGTGAGGTGTTCAGGTTGCCCGATTTTTATAAACGCAACAAGCTTGTATTCATTTTATTCGGTATTATTGTCTTCATCATGCTGGTCGGTTTATCTCTCAGAGAGCGTGAAACGGCTGTACCGGAACAGATTGTAGGAGATTCAACCGCAGTTGGACAGCGTATTGTCAGCTATCCGATGCTCTTTATCGGACAGAATCTCAGCAATGTAGTGCATATGTGGGATGCTGCTGAAGAAAACAAGGAGCTGCGAGCGAAGATACGAGGATTTAACCAGCTGGAAGCGGATAACTACCGTCTTGAAAAAGAGAATGCAGAACTGAGAAGTATGATGAAAACAGAAAGTATTGCGAGCTATGATCCTGAAATTGCCACTATTATTTCTCGCAATATCGATGACTGGATGAATACGTTCGTGATTAATAAAGGGCAGACGTCCGGCGTTAAAGAGAACATGGCAGTCATCACCAATGAAGGACTGATCGGTCGCATTAAGAAAGCCAATGCTTATTCCAGTCAGGTAGAGCTGATTTCTTCCAGCGCGAAAGCAAGTAAAATTAGTGTAACGCTGCAGAACAGCGGCAGTGAAGTCTTCGGAATGATCGATCAATATGATGACAGCAAGAATCTGCTCGTCATCGATGATATCGAGAATAATATCAAGCTGAAGGTTGGTACTAATGTCGTGACAAGTGGACTCGGCGGACAGTTTCCAAAGGGAATCGTTATCGGGAAAGTCAAAAAAATTGAAAATGATGAATTTGGTCTTAGCCAGATTGCATATGTAGAGACAGCAGCCAGTCTAAAAGATCTTACGCATGTTTATATAGCGATGAAAAGTCAGGCAGCAGGTGGCGAGTAATGCAGTATCTAATTATTTCAGGTATTGCAGTGGTTCTGTTTTATCTGGATACACTGATCAATAGTCTCATGCCCGTGGGCTCGTTTTTCTTCACCAGTCATTTATTGTTTATTTACTTGCTGATACTCTCTGTCTATAAACATTCTTCTGTTGCTATGACGATGGGGATTGTTTTCGGAATTATCTCCGATGTCTATTTATCTACTATTTATGGTATCTACACGTTCGGTTATATTGCCTGTATTATGCTGATGAGCAGGCTGTTCAATGTCTTCTATAAAGATACTGCCGTGATGATCAGCCTGCTGATTGGTTTTGTGCTGTTTTTTGAAGTGGTGTTCTATGCCATCTATCGCATACTTTATTCTACTTCACATGGCTTGATCTATTTTATTTTCCATCATGGTCTGCCATCAGCACTGATTAATTTTGTCCTGATTTTTGTGCTGTTTCCGACCGTGCTGAAAATATTGAACCGCAGTGATTATTAGTATTGACTTCAAATGTGTAAGGTGTTACTATAATCAAGTTGAGTAGTTTATAGCTACATACAACCGCTCGGATAGAGGTTGAAGTGCTTCGGCCACCTGTATACGGCGTGACTTAAAATTTATTAGGAGGTGCAAGTATGTTTGCTATTATCGAAACTGGTGGAAAACAATTAAAAGTAGAACAAGGTCAAGAAATCTGGGTTGAAAAATTAAACGCAGAAGAAGGCGCTACATTTACTTTTGATAAAGTTCTTATGGTTGGTGGCGAATCTGTTAAAGTTGGTTCACCTGTAGTTGAAGGCGCTACTGTTACTGCTAAAGTTGAAAAACACGGCCGCGGTAAAAAAGTAACTGTATTCAAATACAAACCTAAAAAGAACTACAAACGTAAACAAGGTCATCGTCAGCCTTACACTAAATTAACAATCGAAGCGATCAACGCTTAATGATTAATGTCACGATTGCTGTAAATGATGATGGTAGAGTCACTGACTTTGAAATGACAGGTCATGCAGACTCAGCCCCACATGGACAGGATTTAGTTTGCGCAGGTGCTTCAGCTGTCGTTTTCGGCAGTATGAATGCAGTGCTTGGACTGACAGATGAAAGACCCGATATTGATTACGCACACGATGGTGGCTTTTTCAAAGCCCGTGTGGTAGATTTGAATAACAATGAAGCGCAACTGATCCTGCAGGCGATGATTGTCTCACTTGAAACAATTGAAGCTGAATACGGTCAGTTCATCAAACTAAATTATAAGTGAGGTGTAACTCATGTTAAAATTAAACTTACAGTTCTTCGCATCGAAAAAAGGGGTAGGTTCTACACGTAACGGTCGTGACTCTGAATCAAAACGTTTAGGTGCTAAACGTGCTGATGGTCAATACGTAACAGGTGGTTCAATTTTATACCGTCAACGCGGTACTAAAATCTTCCCTGGTGAAAACGTAGGTCGTGGTGGCGATGATACTTTATTCGCTAAAATCGACGGCGTTGTTAAGTTCGAACGTTTCGGACGTGACAAAAAGAAAGTTTCAGTATACGCTGAAGCAAAATAATCAAGATTCAAGCACTAGACACTGTTCTAGTGCTTTTCTTTTTTGTGATACTGTTCGTCCCATATAGACAGACGTGTTATAATGGGATGAGGTGGTTAGATGAAAGAACTCGATTTATATTTAAGAGCTAAACATGATATCAGTAACCAATTGCAGCTTCTCAGTATTTACTGTGAACTCGAAGATTACAGCAAAGTGCAGTCACTCATTGAAAACTGGAGTGATAAGTTACAGCGTGAGCAGCAGTTCATTCAGCTTGCCTGGCCACAGTTTGTCGAAACGGTGATTCACTATAAACTGACCACTGATTTCAAGTTTGATTTTCAGATTGAGACAAAAGGTAGTGGTGTAAATGATGCAGAGCTGTCGGGTCATTTTATAGACTGGTTAGAAAAAGCTGCGGGTCAGCAGATCATCATAACGATTAAAGAAGAAACAGAGCGGTATCATTTTATATTTAGTATGGATGGTACGGCGACTGACTATTATATAGGGAAATAAAAGAGGTGTTTAAATGTTTGTCGATCAGGTCAAAATTAATTTAAAAGCGGGGGACGGCGGTAATGGTATCGTCGCTTATCGTCGCGAGAAATATGTACCCCTCGGAGGACCGTCAGGTGGAGACGGCGGTAAAGGGGCATCTGTCGTATTTGAAGTGGATGAGGGCTTAAGAACGTTACTTGACTTCCGTTTTCAACGTATGTTCAAAGCGGAAAAAGGGGAAAACGGTCAATCCAGCAATATGCATGGCCGTGGTGCGAAGGATTTAATCCTGAAAGTTCCACCAGGCACAATTATCAAAAATGCCGAAAACGGAGAAGTCATTGCTGACCTCGTCATGCATGAACAGCAGGCCGTAGTCGCTAAAGGTGGCCGTGGTGGACGTGGTAACTCGCGTTTCGCCAGTGCATCAAACCCGGCGCCTGAGTTTAGTGAGAATGGAGAGCCGGGCGAAGAGCTTGATGTTATTCTCGAACTGAAATTGATGGCAGATGTCGGTTTGGTCGGTTTCCCGAGCGTGGGTAAATCAACTTTACTATCCATCGTCTCAAAAGCGAAACCCAAAATCGGTGCTTATCATTTCACGACGATTAAACCGAACCTCGGTGTCGTTCAGACGAAAGATAACCGCAGTTTTGTCATGGCAGATTTACCAGGACTGATTGAAGGCGCTTCTGAAGGCGTGGGTCTTGGTCATCAGTTCCTGCGCCACGTTGAACGGACACGCGTCATTATTCATATGATTGATATGGGTCGAACAGACGGCCGTGATCCTTACGAAGACTATGTGACGATCAACAAAGAGCTGAAGAACTATAATGAGAAGCTGGCGAAGCGACCACAGATTGTTGTAGCGAATAAAATGGATATGCTCGGAGCTGAGGACAATCTTGAACTCTTCAAAGAAGAAGTCGGTGAGGAGCTTGAAATCATCGAACTGAGTGCTGCTACTTATCAGAATATCGATCAACTGCTCTACCGAGTAGCAGATATATTAGATGAGACAGCCGATATGGACTTTGACGCAGATGAAGAAGAGACAGGTGTTCACCGTGTTCTTTACAAACATGAGAAGTCAGTGGACCACTTTGAGATTACGCGTGATGATGATGGTGCGTATGTAGTCAGCGGTAACTCTATCGAGCGTACCTTCAAGATGACGGACTTTAACCGTGATGCAGCTGTCAGACGTTTTGCACGTCAGATGCGTTCGATGGGTATTGATGATGCACTGCGTGAACGTGGCGCTAAAAATGGAGACATCGTCCGCATTCTCGGCGGCGAATTCGAATTCGTTGAGTAGGTGAAGAGATGAGCGATGGACAGAAGTATTATTTGATCAGAGAAGATGTCCTGCCAGAATCAGTCAAAAAAACGCTTAAAGTCAAAAAGTTACTGGAACGTGAACCGCAGATTTCTATATTCGAGGCCGTTAAGCGTTATGATCTCTCACGGAGTGCATACTATAAGTTCAAAGATACGATATTTCCTGTAGAAGATCAGACGAGAGAACGCAATATTACGCTCCTTGTCCATGTAGATGATAATGTAGGTCTGCTTTACCGCATACTGGAAAGTATTGCAGCAGAGAAAGGTTCTGTGCTGACGATTCACCAGAGTCTGCCGATTATGGAGAAAGCAACGATCACGATTTCACTGAATGCGAGAGAGATGAGACTGACGATCAACGAACTGCTTGATAAGCTGAAACAGATTGATGGTGTAAATCAGGTTCAGCTTCTCGGCATGAATATGTAGGAGGCACTATGTACGCTTATTTACAAGGTCAACTGACACAGATTTCACCTACGCATGTCGTTATGGATATCGGGGGGATCGGCTACGAGTGTCACACCCCAAATCCATATCGTCTGCAGAAATTCCTGAATAAAGAAACAAAGCTTTTTACACAGCTGATTGTACGTGAAGATGCACATACGTTATACGGCTTTATCAGTGCTGAAGAGAAAAGTCTTTTCCTATCACTCAACAAAGTGACGGGTATCGGACCAAAGTCAGCACTCGCCATTCTTGCGACGAGCACACCTGACGAAATCAGACGAGCGATTGAAGAAGAAAACGAGGCCTATCTTATTAAGTTTCCAGGCATCGGTAAAAAAACAGCACGTCAGATTATTCTTGACCTGAAAGGGAAGCTCGTCATTACAGATGAGTCTGCACTCTTTGAGGAATTCACTGATTCTGGTGCAGTGGCAGAAGCCTTACTTGCACTGGAGGCTCTTGGATACTCTAAACGGGAACTGACGAAAGTCGAGAAAATACTGAAAGCTGAAAAAATAGAGCAAGTAGATGACAACATCAAACGAGGATTACAGATTTTAGTTTCTTAAGGAAGTGGCTATATGGATGAACGTATGATGGATGACCACTTGATGAATGATTTTGAAGCGGAGACCGAACTGAGTCTAAGACCGCTTTATCTAAATCAATATATTGGTCAGCCGAAGCTGAAGAACAATCTGGAGATTTTTATACAGGCGGCGAAATTACGCGAGGAAGCGTTAGATCACGTCCTATTATATGGACCACCTGGTCTCGGTAAGACAACACTCGCTAATATTATCGCCAATGAGATGGATGTCAATATCCGAACGACTTCCGGTCCTTCTATTGAACGCCCCGGCGACCTTGCTGCCATCCTTTCTTCACTGAACGCGGGTGACGTGCTGTTTATTGATGAGATTCATAGATTGTCACGCGTCGTTGAAGAAATCCTTTATCCGGCGATGGAAGACTTCTGTCTGGATATCGTTGTTGGTAAAGGAGAGGAGGCGCGCAGTATCCGTATTGACCTGCCACCTTTTACGCTTGTGGGAGCCACGACTCGTGCCGGTAGTCTCTCTGCGCCGCTTCGAGACCGTTTCGGTGTTCATCTGAGACTGGACTACTATGATGAAGAAAACCTGAAGGAGATCATCACGCGTACGGCCGCTGTCTTTGATACAGAGATAGATGATGAATCAGCTGGAGAAATCGCCAGTCGCAGCCGTGGTACGCCGCGGATAGCCAATCGTCTGCTTAGACGTGTGCGGGACTTTGCACAGGTAAAAGGCTCAGAAATGATTCATATTGAGACGACGAAACAGTCACTTGATATGCTGCAGGTTGATAAACATGGTCTTGATCATATCGACCATAAAATTATGACGGCTATTATCGAACGCTATAACGGCGGGCCGGTCGGACTTGATACAATCGCTGTCAGTATCGGTGAAGAACGCGTGACAGTAGAAGATGTCTATGAACCTTTCCTTATTCAAAAGGGATTTCTGGAACGGACAACGCGTGGTCGTGCGGCGACACCATTCGCCTATGAACATTTTAACTACCCGTATCGCAACGAAAAGAGGAAATAAAGTGAATGTAAATGATTTTGATTTTGAATTACCGGAAGAATTAATCGCTCAGACACCGCTTCTTGACCGCACGTCCAGTCGACTGATGACGTTAAATAAGGACACGGGAGCAGTCAGCCATGAACATTTTTCTGATATCGTCAGTCACCTGAATGCGGGTGACACGTTAGTACTGAACGACACTAAAGTCATGCCTGCCAGACTCTACGGCATTAAAGAAGAAACAGGCGCTAAAGTTGAAATGCTGCTGTTAAAACAGATGGCAGACAATGACTGGGAAGTACTGATTAAACCAGCTAAACGAGTGACAGTCGGCACAGTTGTGAGTTTTGGTGAAGGAAAACTGAAGGCAGTGTGTAAAGAACTGCTGCCACAAGGGGGTCGTATCATGACCTTACAATTTTCAGGAATTCTGCAGGAACGGCTAGAAGAACTGGGTGAAATGCCTCTGCCGCCATACATCAAAGAACAGCTGGAAGATCAGTCCCGTTATCAGACGGTCTATGCGAAAGCTGTGGGCTCCGCTGCTGCACCGACAGCAGGACTGCATTTTACAGAAGCCCTGCTCGAAGAAATCGCTGCAAAAGGTGTCAATATCGCCTATATCACTTTACACGTCGGACTAGGTACATTCAGACCTGTCAGTGTTGAAGAGATAGAAGAACATGATATGCACAGTGAGTATTACGAGATGTCACAGGCGACAGCAGACATCCTGAACAGAACAAGACAACAGGGCGGCCGCATTATTACAGTCGGCACGACTTCTACGCGTACGCTTGAAACGATTGCATCAATGCATCCTGAATTCACTGAGACTTCAGGGTGGACTGATATCTTTATTTATCCAGGCTATGAATTCAAAGGAATCGATGCCATGATTACGAACTTCCATCTGCCGAAGTCGACTCTCATGATGCTGATTTCCAGTCTTACCACTCGTGAGCACGTGCTGAACGCCTATGCACAAGCTGTCAAAGAAAAGTATCGCTTCTTCAGTTTTGGCGATGCGATGTTTATTTATTAAAGGAGAATACTATGCCAGCAGTAACTTATGAACACATTAAAACTTGTAAACAATCAGGTGCACGTCTAGGCATCGTCCATACCCCTCACGGTTCTTTTGAGACACCAATGTTTATGCCGGTCGGTACACAGGCGACTGTCAAAACAGTAAGCCCTGAAGAACTGCATGCGATGAACGCGAAAATCATTTTAAGTAACACTTACCATCTCTGGCTGCGTCCAGGTAATGATGTGATTCGCGAAGCAGGTGGACTGCACAAATTTATGAACTGGGACGGTCCGATATTAACGGATTCCGGTGGCTTCCAGGTCTTCAGTTTAAGCGATATGCGTAAGATTGAAGAAGAGGGTGTCCATTTCAGGCATCACTTGAATGGCTCTAAACTCTTCCTGAGCCCTGAGAAAGCGATGCATATCCAGAACGATCTCGGTTCTGATATCATGATGGCTTTTGACGAATGTCCACCGATGCCTGCTGAATATAAATACGTCAAAGATTCAATTGAAAGAACTTCTCGCTGGGCAGAACGCTGTCTTAAGGCTCATAACCGCCCTGAAGATCAGGCACTGTTCGGCATCATCCAGGGCGGCGAATACGAAGACTTACGTACGCAAAGTGCGAAAGACCTCGTATCACTTGACTTCCCGGGCTATGCGATTGGCGGACTCTCAGTTGGCGAGCCGAAACCGATTATGTACCGCATGCTAGAACACACGACACCGCTTATGCCTTTTAATAAACCTCGTTATCTGATGGGCGTCGGTTCACCTGACGCGTTGATAGAAGGAGCGATACGCGGTATTGACATGTTTGACTGTGTACTGCCGACCCGTATTGCGCGTAACGGAACTTGTATGACGTCAAAAGGTCGTGTCGTCGTCAAAAATGCGAAATACGAACGTGATTTCACACCGCTTGACGAGAACTGCGACTGCTACACTTGTAAGAATTATACGAAAGCGTATATCAGACATTTAATCAAAGCTGATGAAACGTTCGGTATCCGTCTGACTTCTATTCATAACCTGCACTTCCTCTTAAATATGATGGAGCAGGTACGTGAAGCGATTCGTAACGACAGATTACTGGATTTCAAAGAAGAGTTTTTTGAAAGCTATGGTCTGAACGTCGAAAACCCAAAAAATTTCTAGGAGAGTAATGATGAACGAAAATTTACAGATGATTTTAGTTAACATTCTGCCGCTGCTTGCGATTATCGTCATCGGTTATTTTGCGATGGTGCGCCCGCAACAAAAACGTAATCAAAAGCAGACTATGCTGATCAACGGACTCACAAAAGGAGACCGGGTGGTGACGATCGGCGGCATCCACGGTACTGTCAAGTCAACAGATGCGCAGACAGTGACATTACTTGTCGGTCGTAACCAGGAACTGACTTTTGACAAGCAGGCAATCAAAGATAAACGTCCTTCTTAAACTATGATATGATGATGTCAGTATTGATTCATTTTAATGAGGTGAAATTGTGAAAAAGAGAAGTAGAATTGTTGCTTTTCTGCTGATTGCTATTCTTTTATTCAGTTTAATTGGTGGCACAGTACAGAAAGTGATGAAAGACGTCAATCTTGGGCTTGATCTTCAGGGTGGATTTGAAGTCCTGTATCAGGTCAAGCCGCTTGAAAAAGGTGACAAGATTGATGAAGAAGCTGTTAAAGCAACCAGTAAGACTTTAGAATCCCGTGTCAATGTGCTCGGAGTGTCGGAGCCGAAGATTCAGATTGAGGAAGGCAACCGTATCCGTGTTCAACTGGCGGGTGTCAAAAATCAGAATGAAGCCCGAAAAATCTTATCGACAAGTGCGAACTTAACGATTCGTGATGCGAATGATAAGCTTCTCCTGTCGGGTAAAGATTTAGTGCAGGGCGGTGCAAAGCAAGGCTTTAAGCAGGATACAAATGAAGCTGCTGTTTCACTTAAGCTGAAGTCTGCCAGCAAGTTTAAGGAAGTCACTGAAAAAGTCTCTAAAATGACGCCGAATGTCATGGTTATATGGATGGACTTTGAAGAAGGTAAAGACAGCTACGAAAAAGAAGTGAAACGAGAGCAGGAAGGCAAGCAGCCGAAATATGTCAGCGCTGCCTCAGTCGACCAGCCGATTAACTCTGAAAATGTTGAAATTTCAGGTGGTTTCGCAGGTCAGGACGGCTTACTTCGTGCCAAACAGATCGCGGACTTATTAAACTCAGGTTCACTTCCTGTGAAACTTGATGAAGTCTATTCTACTTCTGTCGGTGCGCAGTTCGGTCAGGATGCTTTGCAGAAGACGTTATTTGCGTCAGCTGTCGGTGTCGGTCTGATATTCTTGTTCATGCTTTTCTACTACAGACTGCCAGGCTTGATCGCTGTCATCACTTTGTCAGCTTATATTTACTTGACGATGCTGGCGTTTAATATGATTAATGGTGTTCTGACGCTGCCTGGTATTGCGGCACTCGTTCTCGGTGTCGGGATGGCGGTTGATGCCAACATCATCATGTACGAACGGATTAAAGATGAGCTGAGGATTGGTCGCAGTCTGAAACAGGCGTACCATAAAGGTTCACAGTCATCATTCCTGACTATTTTTGATGCTAATATTACTACAGTTCTTGCGGCACTTGTGCTCTTCTTCTTTGGTGTCAGCAGTGTCAAAGGTTTCGCGACGATGCTTCTGCTCGCTATCTTGATGAGTTTCATCACATCAGTATTCTTTACTCGACTGCTGATGTCTCTCATTGTGAATTCTAATTTCTTTAACAAGAACTTCAATCTATTCGGTGTAAATGCTAAACATCGTCACGACTTATCTGAAGGTTATGATATTCACGATTTAAGAACAGTGTGGGACCGCATTGATTTCGTAAAGCTTGCAAAACCGCTTATTATGTTATCGCTAGCTTCTATTATTCTGGGAGTCATCGCGTTATCAGTCTTCAAGCTTAATCTGGGTATCGACTTCACTCAAGGCTCTCGTGTCGATGTGAAGAGTGCACAGACTATCAATGTAGATACACTTGAAAAAGATTTAAAAACTGTTGATTTAGAAGAGGGTACGATTACATTGTCCGGATCTGATAAAAAATCAGCAGTTGTACAGTACAAAGAACCTTTAACGAAAACACAGATTGATGATCTTAAAAATATGATTGATGACAAGTATGGTTTTGAACCGAACGTCAACACAGTTTCACCGGTTATCGGCAAGGAACTTGCTAAAAATGCGATGCTTGCAACTCTTATTGCATCGATTGGTATCATTATTTATGTCACGTTACGTTTCGAATGGCGTATGGGTCTGACTTCAGTCCTCGCACTGCTGCATGATGCGTTTCTGATTATTGCTGTATTCAGTTTGATCAGACTGGAAGTAGATATGACCTTCATCGCGGCTGTCCTGACCATAATCGGTTATTCAATCAACGATACCATCGTTACATTTGACCGTGTTCGTGAGAACCTGCATAAGATTAAAGTCATCACTGCACCAGAACAGATCGATAACATCGTCAACAGTTCTATCAGACAGACGATGACACGTTCCATCAATACGGTACTGACAGTTATCATCGTTGTAGTTGCACTGATTTTCCTCGGCGCGCCGAGCATCTTTAACTTCTCAGTTGCACTATTGATCGGCTTAGTGTCAGGGGTATTCAGTTCTATCTTTATCGCTGTTCCGTTATGGGGCATCCTGAAGAAACGTCAGCTTAAAGCAAACGGTGGACGTCTGACTGTTTACACAGAAAAGCCTAAAAATGATGAAAAGATTTATGTTTAATCTTTGGAAGCAGACCTTCATGAGGTCTGCTTTTTCTATTGAATTTCATTTTTAAAATGAAAAAGGTATAATAAAACGGTTGGGAGGATGACGTGGATGGCAAAACAATGGCTCTTAAAAGAAAAAAGCGCAGAACTGGATTCTGCACTCGCTAAAGAATTCAAAATACCTCCTCTTGTTAAGGAGATACTCGAGGCTCGTAATATTACTACGCGAGATGAACTGACTGCATGGTTTAATGAGGAAGCCTTGGAAGACCCTTTTCAGATGTATGATATGGAGAAGGCGGTTTCAAGAATTCAGCAGGCCGTAGAAGAAATGGAACCGATTATCGTCTACGGTGATTATGATGCAGATGGTGTAACGAGTGTAACGATTCTCATGGCAGCACTTGAGGAAATCGGTGCCATGGCTGCCTTTTACATTCCGAACCGCTTTACAGAAGGATATGGACCGAACGAAGAGGCATTTCGCTCTTTTGCAGATGACGGCGTTGGTCTCATCATCACTGTTGATAATGGCGTGAAAGGCCATCATGAAGTGGAAGTGGCGAAATCTCTAGGTATAGATGTTATTATTACAGACCACCATGAAATAGGAGAGACTCTACCTGATGCCTATGCAGTTATTCACCCTGCTCATCCAGATGGTCATTATCCTTGTCCGCATCTAGCCGGTGCGGGCGTGAGTCTGAAACTTGCCACTGCTCTGATGGGCAGAGTTGAGCCTAGCCTGATCGGTTTTGCGGCAATCGGCACGGTGAGTGACCTTGTGCCGCTGACAGGAGAGAATCGCTGGCTTGTTAAAAAAGGGCTGGATGCACTCAATCAGTCATTGCCTGCAGGTGTTCGTGCGCTTCTTACGCAGGCATCTCACCAGGGGGAAGTGACAGAAGAGACGATCGGCTTTATCATTGGTCCCAGGCTGAATGCAGTCGGCCGGCTGGAAGACGCCCGACCTGCTGCAGAACTCTTAATGGAACAGGACCCGGAATACGCAGCGGAGCTCGCAAAAAGTGTTGATGCCTATAATATTAAGCGTAAGGCTGTTGTCCAGGATATGACAGAAGCGGCACTTGCACAGGCAGCAGATAAAGTCGCACAAGGACTTAATTTCCTGATTATTACTGGCGAGAACTGGAATGAAGGTGTACTGGGTATCGTTGCGTCCCGTATTGTGGAGCAGTATTACAGACCGACTATCGTACTGAACCTCGGCTTTGATTATGCCAAGGGCTCTGCTAGAAGTATCGTCCAGGTGTCGATGTTTGATTATCTGACGGCAAATGAAGCCTTACTATCTAAGTTCGGGGGACATCATATGGCAGCTGGTCTGACGATGCCACTCGAGAATGTTGAGAAATTAGAACAGGCGTTGAATGACCTGATCGAAGAAGAAGGTGAACTGCAGCCAGTACTTGAAGTTGATGCTGAAGTAGATATGAGCCACGTGACAGTTGATGCAATCAGACAGCTCGATAAATTAAGACCGTTTGGTACGGGTAATCCGCAGCCTGTCTTTAAGCTGAATGACCTGACCATCACACAGAACAAAGCGATCGGTCAGCAGGGTGCTCATATGAAGATGATGCTCAATGACTCGCTGACGGCCTTAAAATGGTCAGGCGGTCAGCTTGTTCACGATTACCCAGCTGAAACCGTAGTAGATGTCTGCGGAAAATTTCAGCTGAACGAGTGGAATGGCCATGTGACGCCTCAGATGATTCTTGAAGATGTCAGAACAGACAGTGTGCGGTATATTGATTATCGTAATCAGCATGCCAGCCGTTTCGCTTTTCTGAAGGATGAAGATGTCATCTATCTCATCAATCCGGACCGTCCTAGACAGAATGAACATTATTTTTATTATGGCGATAATCTGTCTGGCCATGATAAAATTGTTCTGAGAGATCTGCCTGAAGATTTAACGGCTTTTAGTGAATCGATGAAATCGTCGACAGCTAAGCAGATTTATGTGATCTTTCATTCAGCAGTACAAGTTTATTTCGACGGCATGCCAAGTCTGGATAAGTTCAGACAACTTTATAAAATCTTGTTCAAAGAGCCGGTCAATCTTGTTCAGCAGGGCCTCTCTATCTGCCAGACGCTCGGCGTATCGCCTGATGCGCTGAAGTTTATGATTGAAGTCCTGAAGGAACGAGGCCTGGTCCATGACGAAGGTAGTCTGCTTGTCGTTAATAAGGAAGCAGGAAAAGTAGATATGCAGGCTTCACCCGTCTATGCTGCACGTCATGCACAGCTTGAACGTGAACAACAGCTGCTCTATTCTTCGTTTGACAGTATTAAAAATCTCATCAATGACAAAATGTTCTAGTCACAGGAGGCTACTATGGATTTAAAACAGTATATTTCAGAAGTACAGGATTGGCCGATTCCAGGCGTCAGTTTTAAAGATATCACGACTATCATGGACAACGGAGAAGCTTATCGCTATGCGACAGATCAGATTGTTGCCTATGCAAAAGACAAGCAGGTTGACCTCGTGGTAGGACCTGAAGCGCGTGGTTTCATCATCGGCTGTCCCGTCAGCTACGCAATGGGGATTGGTTTTGCACCGGTCAGAAAAGAAGGCAAACTGCCACGTGAAGTGATTCGCTATGAATATGACCTGGAGTACGGCTCAAATGTTCTGACGATGCACCGTGATGCCATCAAACCAGGACAGCGCGTCTTAATCACAGATGATCTGCTGGCGACAGGCGGCACGATTGAAGCCACAATCAAGCTCGTTGAAGAGCTCGGCGGTATTGTGGCGGGTATTGCTTTTATCATAGACCTGAAGTATTTGAACGGGATGGAGAAATTAAAAGGATATGATGTCCTTTCTCTAGTCTCTTATGACGAAGAATAATGCGGCGTCAGCTGCTTTATTCTTTTTTGTTTATATTTATTTCTAATATATTTTATAGTATGATAAAAACATTATAAAAAGTGAGGTGATAGCATGAATAACGAATATCCGTATACAGCTGATAATGTGCTTGCGATGACGCGCAGCTATCTGTCTGAAGAAGATTATCAGTTTGTTGTCAAAAGCTATCAACTTGCAGAAAAAGCGCATGAAGGCCAGTTCCGTAAAAATGGACTGCCGTATATCATGCATCCCATTCAAGTCGCAGGTATTCTCGCTGAAATGAAGCTTGATGCTCCTACTATCGTGGCAGGTTTTCTGCATGATGTTGTAGAGGATACGCCTTATACATATGAAGATCTGCAGTCGATGTTTAACATGGAAGTCGCAACAATAGTGGATGGTGTGACAAAGCTTGAGAAAGTTAAATACCGTTCAAAAGCTGAGCAGCAGGCTGAAAATCACCGGAAATTATTCATTGCCATCGCTAAAGATGTCCGCGTCATTTTAGTCAAGCTTGCAGACCGACTGCATAATATGCGGACACTGAAGGCAATGCCACATGAGAAGCAGGTCAGAATTGCTAAAGAAACGCTCGAGATTTATGCCCCGCTTGCACACCGTCTCGGGATCAGCACGATTAAATGGGAACTGGAAGATATCTCACTTCGCTATATCGACAGTATCCAGTATTTCCGCATCGTTCATCTGATGAAGAAAAAACGCAGCGAACGTGAGGAATATATACATAATGCAATCGAGAATATTCAGCATGAGATGGAGATCACAGATATCCATGGTGAAATCACGGGTCGTCCAAAACATATTTACAGTATCTATCGCAAAATGGTCAAGCAGAAGAAGCAGTTTGATCAGATTTTTGATTTACTCGCTATTCGTGTCATTGTGGACTCCATCAAAGACTGTTATGCCGTGTTAGGACTCGTTCATACGCTCTGGAAACCGATGCCTGGTCGCTTTAAGGACTACATCGCAATGCCAAAACCGAACATGTATCAATCGCTGCATACGACGGTTGTCGGGCCCAACGGGGATCCGCTTGAAATACAGATCCGCACGAAAGAGATGCATGAGATTGCAGAGCACGGTGTCGCTGCACACTGGGCCTACAAAGAAGGGAAACAGCTGGTCAATCCTGATGAAGCGAAGTCACTCAGCAAGATGGGCTGGATAGAAGAGATTGAAGAAGCGGATTCGACGTCACTTGATGCCGAAGCCTTTATGGAATCACTGAAGTATGATCTTCAAAGCGATAAAGTATACGTCTTCACCCCGGAAAGCGATGTCGTTGAATTACCGATTGGGGCTGTTCCCATTGATTTTGCCTATGCTGTCCATAGTGAAGTGGGTAACAAGATGATCGGTGCCAAAGTGAACGGTAAAATTGTACCGATTGATTATGAGCTCCATACAGGTGATATCATCGAAATACGGACATCCAAGCATTCTTATGGCCCGAGCCGGGACTGGCTGAAGATCGTTAAATCATCGAGTGCTAAAAGTAAGATTCGCAGTTTCTTCAAGAAGCAGGACCGATCAAGCAATATTGAAAAAGGGAAGTTCATAATTGAAGCAGAAATCAAGGAACAGAATTTCCGACTGGATGAAGTCCTGACTGAAGAGAATTTAAATATGCTGAAAAACAAATATAATTTCAGCCACACAGATGATATGTATGCTGCAGTTGGTTTTGGCGGTCTCACTGCTTCAAATGTGGTTGCTAAGTTAACTGAAAAGATTCGTATTAAACGAAAAGAACTCGCACTTAATCAGGTACAGGAAGTCAGTAAGTCCTTATCGACAAAACCGCCTATTCAGACTGAATCCGGTGTGTACGTGGAAGGCATGGACAATATGCTCATCAAACTATCAAAATGCTGTAACCCAATTCCAGGCGATGAAATTGTGGGGTATATCACGAAAGGACATGGTGTCAAAGTGCACCGCACAGAGTGTCCGAATATTAAGGATGAGACAGAACGCCTGATTGACGTAAACTGGGTCGCGGCTCTCAACCAGAACCAGACTTATCAGGTCGATCTGGAAGTGACGGCCTACGACCATAACGGCTTACTGAATGAAGTGCTGCATGCTGTGAATTCGACAAATGTCTCTCTTGTCCATGTCCATGGTCGTGCAGACATCGATAAGAATGTAAGAATCAATATTGGTATTATGGTTAAAAATGTAGCGGAACTTCAGAAAGTAGTGGACCGCATTAAACAGTTGAGCGATATTTATACGGTCAGCCGAATCTGGAATTAGAGGTGGCTTATGAAAGTAGTATTACAACGAGTGAGTCGTGCGTCTGTCAAGACTGACGAACATTTTGAGGCAATAGAACAAGGTTTTCTTCTCCTGATTGGAATAGGGGAGGAAACAGTTGAAGCTGATTTGACAGCAATGGCAAAAAAAATCAGTTCAGCCCGTCTTTTTGAAGATGAGGACGGTAAGATGAACCGTTCAATACAGGACGTCGAAGGCAGTATCCTGTCTATCTCGCAGTTCACGCTATATGCAGATGTCCGTAAAGGAAACCGGCCGAGTTTTACCAAGGCAAGAAAGCCGGCCGAAGCTAGCAAGATGTATGACCGGTTCAATGAACTGCTTCGCCACGAGAACTTGACAGTTAAAACTGGCATGTTTGGCGCGGATATGGCGATAGAGCTCATTAATGATGGTCCTGTTACGATTATCTACGAGAGCCAGGATGGCAAGATTCAATGAAACGCAACCGTTTAATTCTTTTGGCTGCGCTATTAGCAGGCATACTTATCGCCCTTCTGATTTTTTTGATGTTAACAGGCGGTTCAAGTAATCGCACATCGCTCAAAATGATTGAGGACGGCGAGCTGCGTACAGGTCCCCAGGCCTCATATCCCGTCGTGTTTGATGTAGAAAAAGGTGACAGACTTAAAATCATCAAGCATGAAGGCAAATGGTATTATGTGTCTGATAAGAAGAAGAAGGGCTGGATTGCCGGCTGGCATACAGATCTTAATATCTCGCCCGATAAAGTGGCGGCAGACGATCCATTTAAAAATAAAACGATTATTCTGGATCCTGGGCATGGGGGTTCTGACCAAGGTGCGAGCAGTAAAACAGGTACGCTTGAGAAAGAGGTAACACTTAAAACGGCACTGATGCTAAGAGATAAGCTGAAAAAAGAAGGTGCCAAAGTCATCATGACGAGGTCAACCGATGAATTCGTCAGTCTGGATGACCGCAAAGGGACAGGCGATATTTTTGTCAGCCTGCATAGCGACGCACTGGATGACAAAGCCCCGCACGGGCTGACGGTCTATTACAGTCATGAATCACAGAAGGTGCTTGCAGATACGCTGCATTTTTCCATCAAGAAAAAAGCTCTGCTGTCAGACCGCGGTGTCCGACAGGAGAACTTCCAGGTCATCGAACAGACGAAGATGCCGGCAGTACTCCTCGAACTGGGCTATATCAGCAATCCGACAGATGAAAAGATGATGAATGATCAAGTCTATCGTCAAATTGTCACGACATCGATTGTCGATGGGCTGCGCAATTACTTTATCTATTAACTTGACTTTAGTGCGGTGACGAAGTACTATGAATTTAACTGAAGATAAGACCGTATGAATCTATCAAGGTTTTTCCGTTTATTTCTAGAGACATCTATGCTGCTGAAATTAGATGATTAAACGACTGACTATGAACAATAGATGAGGTCGTTCTACGAAAGTAGAGCCGTCAGACAAACGATACTTGTCCTGAGAGTGGATACTTCGGTATCAATTAGGGTGGCAACACGGTCGATTCGTCCCTTATGCATAATGCATAAGGGGCTTTTTTATATTTTAAGGAGGATTATGATGATAAACATTCCTAGAGGCACACAGGATATTCTGCCTGAAGAAACACCGAAGTGGCAGTATATTGAACGTCAATTAATTGAAATTGCTAAAAGCTATAATTATAAAGAAATTCGTACGCCAATATTTGAATCTACTGATCTTTTTGCACGTGGAGTAGGTGATTCGACAGATATCGTTCAGAAAGAAATGTATACGTTCATGGATAAAGGTGACCGCAGTATGACACTTCGTCCAGAAGGCACAGCGGCAGTGGTCAGAAGCTATATAGAGAACAAGATGCACGGCAATGCTAATCAGCCGCTCAAACTTTTCTATAACGGGCCGATGTTCCGCTATGAACGCAAACAGAAAGGACGCTACCGTCAGTTCGTCCAGTTTGGTGTCGAAGTCATCGGTGCAGAGAATCCAGCTGTTGATGCAGAAGTGCTGCACATGCTCTACCATATTTATTCCTCATTCGGACTGAAGTCACTGAAGCTTGTCATCAATTCAATCGGTGATATGGAATCCCGTCAGGAATACAAGGAAGCGCTCGTTGAACATTTCACACCGCACATTGGTGACTTCTGTCAGGACTGTCAGAACCGTCTACATACGAATCCGATGCGCATACTGGACTGTAAAGTAGACTGCGAGCAGCCTGCTGTAAAGTCAGCGCCGAAGATCACGGATTACCTCAATGACTATTCAAAAGAGTATTACGAAGCTGTAAAAGGCCATCTGGACCGCCTCGGCATCCCTTATGTCGAAGATGCGAATTTAGTCCGCGGGCTTGACTACTATACGCATACCGCTTTTGAAATGATGAGTGAAGCTGAAGGCTTTGGTGCAATCACAACACTGTCTGGCGGCGGCCGCTACAACGGACTGCTCGAGATGCTGGACGGACCGAGCGAAACAGGTATCGGTTTTGCTTTAAGTATTGAGCGTCTGCTACTGGCCCTTGAAGCAGAAGGAATAGAGCTCGAGGTCGATGAGCAGCTGGATCTGTTTATCGTGACGATGCCGGAGACATTAAACGAAGCGGTCAAGCTGATTGCTGATTTACGCATGAGTGGTATCCGTGCAGATATGGATTATCTTGAGCGCAAGATGAAGGCCCAGATGAAGCAGGCTGACCGTCTGAACGCGAAATATACATTCGTGCTGGGTGGCAACGAGCTGGAATCAGGTATTGTTAAACTGAAAGAGATGTCATCTGGCGAAGTAACAGATGTTAAAATTGAGGAAATGGCCTCTTACTTGAAGGAGAGAAAATAATGGAGAAACGTACAACATACTGTGGACTTGTAACAGAGGAATATATTGGACAGGAAATTGTTTTAAAAGGATGGGTACAAAAACGCCGAGACCTCGGTGGACTTATTTTCATCGATTTACGGGATCGTGAAGGTATCGTACAGATTGTGTTCAATCCGGATTTCTCAAAAGAAGCCCTTGAAGTCGCTGAAACACTACGTTCAGAATATGTTGTAGAAGTACGTGGACAAGTGACGGCGCGCGATGCGGCGGTTATCAATCCGAAGATCAAGACCGGTAAAATTGAAGTACAGGTGGCTGAGATCAATATCATTAATAAAGCGGTGACACCACCGTTCCAGATTGAATCAGAAGTAGATGTTGCTGAAGACGTTCGTCTGAAGTATCGTTATCTTGACTTACGACGTGCACCACTTGCTGAAACATTCCGTATGCGTCATCAGATTACACGTGCGGTCAGAAATTATCTGGATGAATCAGGTTTCTATGAAGTTGAAACACCGGTCCTGACTAAATCGACGCCGGAAGGTGCTCGTGACTATCTGGTCCCTTCTCGTGTCCATGATGGTGAGTTCTATGCATTACCGCAGTCACCGCAGATTTTTAAGCAGCTCCTGATGATTGGTGGATTTGACAAATACTACCAAATCGTTAAGTGTTTCCGTGATGAAGATTTACGTGCTGACCGTCAGCCTGAGTTCACACAGATAGACGTGGAGATGAGTTTCGTCGATCAGGAAGATGTGATTGCGATGAACGAAGGCATGATGGCTCGTATCATGAAAGATGTGAAAGGAATCGACGTTCAGCTGCCTTTCCCGCGTATGACATACGAGGAAGCGATGCGTGATTATGGTATTGATAAACCAGATACACGTTTTGACATGAAGCTGAAGACATTGAATGACTTAGCGGGTCATATAGACTTTAAAGTCTTTAAAGAAGCTGTAGAGAATGGCGGAGCTGTTAAAGCGCTTGTCGTGAAAGAAGAAGCAGACAAGTACTCACGTAAAGATATCGATGCATTGCAGGACTTTGCTAAGATCTACGGTGCAAAAGGTCTTGCCTGGGTTAAAGTGACGGCTGAAGGACTGAACGGTCCAATCGCTAAATTCTTTGACGACAGCACAACTGCTGAACTGCTGGAAGCAACAGAGGCTGCGGCCGGTGATTTAGTGTTATTCGTCGCTGACAAACTGGATGTTGTCAATGCCGCGCTTGCGAACTTACGTAATAAGCTCGGTAAAGAGCTGGGTCTGATTGATGACAATCAGTTCAACTTCCTCTGGGTAACAGACTGGCCGCTGTTTGAATATGACGAAGAAGCAGGCCGCTATTTCGCAGCGCACCATCCGTTTACTGCACCGAAAAAAGAACATGTCGATATGCTGATGACAGATAAAGACAAAGTTCAGGCGAATGCCTATGACATCGTCTTAAACGGTTATGAGTTGGGTGGCGGTTCTATCCGTATCCATGACCAGGAAATGCAGGCAAAAATGTTCGAAGCACTCGGGTTCACAAAAGAAGAAGCAGAAGAACAGTTCGGCTTCCTGATGAATGCATTTAAATACGGTGCACCCCCACACGGCGGTATTGCACTTGGTCTTGACAGAATGGTCATGCTGCTTGCTGGTCGTACAAATCTGCGTGATGTCATCGCATTCCCGAAAACGGCTTCAGCGACATGCTTACTGACAGATGCACCGAGTCCTGTTGACAATGCACAGCTCGAAGAACTCAGTCTGAAATTAAATATTCAGGAAGATAAATAAGTTGCAATCCTGAATAAAAGTGCTATTATATAGTCATAAGATGAATATCTGAAGAGTTCGACATTAGTTTTTCTATTTTGACCTAACACTTTTGATTAGGGAGCCGGATAGGTTTTCATGCTGAGCACACGCCTCTACTGGAGGACGTGCAAGGTAAGAAACGAGGCACCCACCTGTTTATAGCAGGCCAAAATAATCAACTTAATAATGACGGCTCAGTTGGATATTATCGATTTACAGGACTTCGGTCCTGTATTTTTTTATGTATAAATATGAGTGATATGGTAGGATATAGAGACGAAAAACTATTGAAAGAGTGGGATAGCATGAAACATCAGTTTTCCAGAAATGAACTGGCCTATGGCACAGAAGGCCTTGATCTCTTAAAAAGTAAGACTGTTGCAATACTAGGTGTAGGCGGTGTCGGTTCTTTTGCCGCTGAAGCTCTCGCAAGAACCAACATCGGTCATATCATCCTGATTGATAAAGATGATGTGGATATTACGAACGTCAATCGACAGTTGCATGCCTTAACGACAACTGTCGGTCAGTCGAAAGTGACCTTAATGGAAGAACGAATCAAATTGATCAATCCGGACTGTCAAGTGACACCGATGCATATGTTCTATACTGAAGAGACATATGAAGAACTTTTCAGCTATGATATTGATTACATCGTTGACGCCTCTGATACGATTGTCTATAAGATTCATCTGATGAAAGAGTGTCTGAAACGCGGCATTAAAATCATCTCAAGTATGGGTGCCGCGAATAAAACCGATCCGACACGATTTAAGATTGCAGATATTTCTAAAACTCATACAGACCCAATGGCGAAAGTCATCCGTACACGTCTGAAGAAAGAACGCATCACTAAAGGCATTCCGGTTGTTTTTTCTGATGAAAGTCCGATTGTTATCCGTGAAGATGTGAAAAGTTATGTGGGTAATCCGGATGCAGCAAATCGTAAGGCGCAGATGCCACCTTCATCCAATGCATTTGTACCAAGTGTCGTCGGTCTGATCTGTGCAAGCTACGTGGTCAATGATATTTTGAAAGACATTCCAGTGACACGTGTTAAAGATAAAGGACAAAAATAAGCCTGAGGGCTTATTTTTTTTTACCTTAAAGTTTCCTTAAAGATGAATGAGAAAGGTTACCTCAGGCGAGTCATTCATGTAAAGTGGTAAAAAAAGGAGGTTATATTGTGGAAGAGCAGATAAGTCTTGAAGTATCGGGACTGAAGAAAACAATAGGTAATAAAACGCTGATAGAAGATGTCAGCTTCAAGGTCAGAACAGGGGAAGTATTTGGTTTCCTGGGACCGAACGGTGCAGGGAAGACGACGACCATCAGAATGATTGTTGGTTTAACAACACCAACTGCCGGCAGTATCAGGATTCTTGGCCATGATGTCCGGACAGCTCGCAGCGAGGCGATGCAGCATGTTGGGGCCATCGTAGAAAATCCTGAGCTTTATCCATTTTTGTCCGGCCTGGAAAACTTGAAGCAGTATGCCCGCATGCAGAAGCATATTGATCCGTCAGATATTGACCGTGTCATTAGACTGGTAGGACTGGAAGAGCGTATTACAGAAAAAGTGAAGAAGTACTCGCTTGGTATGCGTCAGCGTCTGGGGTTAGCTCAAGCGCTATTGCACCGCCCGTCCGTTCTTATCCTGGATGAACCGACAAATGGACTGGATCCGCAAGGGATACGTGAAATCAGAGATTATATCAGACAGCTGGCACGAGAAGAAAACCTTTCTGTTATTGTCTCAAGTCACCTTCTCGGCGAGATGGAAATGATGTGTGACCGTATCGGTATTATCCAGCATGGCAGAATGCTTAGTATAGAAGATGTGAATCAGGTGAAGACAGAGGAGGATATTCTGACTTACCGTCTGGATGTTCATCCGGCGCGTTTAGCTCATGAAATACTGAATGCGAAAGGTATCACCACTGAAGCTGGGGAAACACTGGTTATCCATGCTCGCAGAAAAGAGATGCCGATGATCATACAGGCACTCGTCACAAAACAGGTGGATATTTTTAGTGTGACAGCAGATAAGGAATCACTGGAAGAACGGTTCCTGAAACTGACAGGAGGACAGGACCATGTTTAATCTTGTAAAAAATGAATGGATCAAAAATATACTTCGCCCTGGCACTTATATCATGCTGGCGCTTATAATTCTCCTTTTTATTGCAAGTGCCGTCCTCTCTCACTTTACGACAACAGATTCGATGACGAAAAGCTACGGCAGTGACTGGAAGTCAGAGGTGCAGACTGATATCAAAGATTATAGTGTGAAGCTTGAAAAACTAGGTAAAAAGGATCCTGAGAAACTGAGCTTTGAAGAAATAATGGAGCAGGCGAATATGCAGCAGGAACTTGCACGCCTGCAGTTTTATTTAGATAAAAATGTCCAGCCACCTGCAGCTGCCAGCGTCTATAGTTCTTTGCTTGAAATATCACCTATCATTACTTTTATAGCATTAATGGTTGTTGTCATCACGGGTAGTCTGATGAGCCGTGAACATCAGCTCGGCACAATCAAGCTGTTAATGATCCGTCCAGCATCCAGATTGAAGATTTTCTTCTCCAAATATATCCTGGCCTTAATAACAGCTGTCCTTTTTACGGGCTTTACGTATATTGTGGCAGCAATATTTGCCTTTGCCACAAAAGTTCATAATCCAACTGGCAAACTGGCTCTTTTAAATAGCGCTGGTGAATATCGCATGATAGATTTCTGGCCGTTCTTCTGGAAAATAGTCGGCAATGATCTGATATTCGTTGTTATTTTTGCGACAATTGCATACGCGATGTCTGTCATCTGCCGTAATACGGCTGCTGCTCAAGGCATTACGCTTGGCCTTCTCTTCTTAAGCGGACTGGTGATTTCACTGCTTTCCAGTCGTACTGAGCTCGTTAAATATCTCTGGCCGGCTAACTGGTCATTGAACCAGTATTTGACGGGCACGTCTCCGGTAAAAGGCATGACTTACGCTTTTTCTTTCGGCTATAATGTGGTCGCAGTGGTGCTGTTAATCGGTCTTGCAGCCTACATCTTTAAAAAGCGGGATATTGCAAATTAAAAAAAGTGACGTTCGTCACTTTTTTTTCTGTCTTAAAATATTGTCGTAAATCTGTTTGAACTGCTGTTCAGATTTACTCGTATTTTTAGGCTGATAGTAAGTTTTATTTTTCAGATTATCAGGCAAGTACTGCTGTTGAACATAGCCGCCATCGTAGTTATGAGGATACAGATAGCCAATCGCATTGCCGAGGTCTTTTGCACCTTTATAATGGCCGTCTTTCAGATGCTTCGGAATATCGCCTGACTGTCCTTTTCGAACGTCTGAAAGTGCACTATCGATGGCCGTGATAGAAGAATTGGACTTCGGACTCAGACAGAGTTCGATAACGGCCTGAGAGAGGGGAATACGCGCTTCCGGAAAACCGAGCCGTTCTGCTGCTTCTATCGCTGTTAATGTTCTGGAGGCGGCCTGCGGAGAGGCGAGTCCGATATCTTCAAAACTGATGACGAGCAGTCGTCTCGCAATAGTCGGCAGGTCACCGCCTTCAATAAGCCGCGCGAGATAGTGAAGGGCTGCATCGACGTCGCTGCCTCGAATAGATTTCTGAAAAGCACTCATGACGTCATAATGGAAATCGCCGTCTTTATCGAAGTTGAAAGAAGACTTCTGCAGGCAGTCTTCAGCATCCTGACGCGTAATATGAATCGGTTTATCAGCAGAGAGAACAGCCAGCTCAAGCGCATTGAGACTGGACCTGACGTCACCGCCTGATGCCTGAACAAAATGGTCAACAGCTGCATCGTCTATCTTGATGTCTTTATTGCCGAAGCCATTTTCTTTATCGGTCAGTGCACGATTGATGGCCATCCTGATATCGTCTGGTGTTAATGGTTCCAGTTCAAATATCTGCGTCCGTGAGCGAATCGCCGGATTAATAGCATGATAAGGGTTGGAAGTCGTTGCACCGATTAAGATGATACGGCCGTTTTCCAGGTGAGGGAGGAGGAAATCCTGCTTGGCTTTATCAAGTCTGTGAATCTCATCCAGCAGTAAGATGACCTGCCCTGACATCTTCGCTTCTTCTGCAACTATCTGCATATCTTTCTTTGTGTCTGTGACCGCATTCAACTGACGGAATTTGACATCAGTTGAACCAGCTATTGCACGCGCGATACTGGTCTTACCGATACCAGGTGGTCCGTAAAGAATCATAGAAGAAAGTCTTCTGGCGTCAACCATTCTTCTGATGATACCTTTATCGCCGACCAGATGTTTCTGACCGATGACGTCATCGATGTTGTGCGGTCTCATTCTATAGGCTAATGGTTCCATATCGAGCCTCCTTTATATAAATATTACCTTATTTTCAGGTAAGATGTGTTAAAATTGATTGTGATGAGAAAAGGAGCAAAAATGCATGAAAATTTCTACAAAAGGTCGATACGGCCTGACATTGATAATCAGCCTGGCCAAGCGATATGGCGAAGGCGCAGTTTCATTAAAGACAATCGCAGAAGAAAATGATTTGAGTGATCTTTATCTGGAGCAGCTGGTCGGCCCGCTTAGAAATGCGGGGCTTATCCGCAGTATTCGGGGCGCAAAAGGAGGCTACCAGCTGATGAAAGCACCTTCTGAAATCACAGCAGGAGATGTCATCAGACTTTTAGAAGGTCCGATTACCCTTGTTGAGGCGCTGGAAGATGAACCACCTGCACAGCAGCAGTTGTGGATTAAGATTCGTGATGCGGTAAAAGACGTACTGGATAGTACGACACTTGAAGATTTAATGAATCATCGCGCTGATGAAGTGATTGATGGCTATATGTATTATATTTAAAAAAACGGCTCAAACTGAGCCGTTTTTATTATGAAGTAATTTCCTTGAGAATCTGGAAGCTGCGTTTCAGTTTGTCTGTGTCATAGATGTATGACACTGCGATGATTTCATCAACATGAAATTCATTCTGGAAGTCCTCGAGTTGCTGCTTTACTGTTTCTTTTGAACCAATGAGGCTTGTTGATGTGCGTGACAGCGCCATCAGTTTTTCCTGTGGACTCCAGATAGCATCGAGATTATCAGTCGGCGGCTGTAACGGCTGTTGAGAATTTCTGGTGATACCGAGGAACATCATATGCAGGCTTGAAGAAAGAAATTCTGCTTCCTCGTCTGTTTCAGCTGCAATAACATTCATGCCGACCATTACATAAGGCTCAGCCAGATATTCTGACGGTGTGAAGAGGTTGCGGTAAATGGCGATAGCTTCACGCATCTGCTGCGGGGCAAAATGTGAAGCAAATACGTAAGGAAGTCCCATACGTGCAGCAAGATGGGCAGAGTCTGTTGATGAACCGAGAATGAAAATCGGGACATTTGTATCAACGCCAGGATAAGCTTTCACATATCCTTGTGTCTGTTCAGGACCGAAATACTGAAGTAGAGCAGCAACATCATCCGGGAAAGTATGGACAGAATCATGCTGGCTGCGACGAAGTGCGCTTGCTGTCAGCATATCAGTACCAGGCGCACGACCGAGGCTGAGGTTTAAGCGGTTCGGGAACATCGTCTCCATTGTGCCGAACTGTTCAGCGACTACAAGAGGTGCGTGATTGGGCAGCATGATACCGCCTGCACCTACTTGAATAGATTTTGTATGATTGAGTACCTGATTGATTAAAATTGCAGTCGCAGAGCTTGCGAGGTATTGTGAGTTATGATGCTCAGCAATCCATAAACGGTTATAACCGATATCTTCGACATACTGCGCCAGGTCAACAACATTTTCAATCGCTTGCTTAGCATCTTCACCTGCTCTAATAGGTGCGAGGTTAAGAACTGAAACGGGGATATTGATAGAAGTCATAATTTATACCTTCTTTCTGGGAAATGGTAAGACAAGTTTAGCACTTAGAGGGTTGTAGACGTTATAGATATGCTTATGGGTTACTGTGGGCGAGCTGTCGCGCTTAATGAACGTGCGGTTTGGCGCGAGAACAGAATCTCGCGCATATTGAAATCAGATTTAGCGCGAGAACAGCCTCACACGCCTGATGAATTTTCATTCAGCGCGAGACCCGCCTTCAATCCTTCATTTCCCTGATCAGTTCATTAATGTGCAGCAATTGAAACTCTGTACGATGGATTCTACGTAAAATCTCAGCTTCGACCATCTGACTGATACATGTCTGCATTGTGCGCAAGCTGATCAAGCCACCGGTAAATATCATTATGTCTTTTATCTGAAAAGACTCTCTATCATATAACAGGCAGTAAAAAACTAAATGCGCCTTGACCGCTTCTAGCGTACAGACGGAACACTGACACTTCGTACACAAAACAGTTTTCCTTGTCCTTTTCACATCTAGGGAAAAACACTTCAGACAATGAAGACCAGGCGCTAGTCCTGCAGCGTCCAGTTCTATTTTGTCAAAAGGAGACACCAAAATCCTGTCTCTCTCAATCATCTCTCTTAATTCTAAATTTGCTCTAAACGGATTCTCACGCATATAGCGCACCAGTTTACCGGGCGTCATAAACGGGTCATCCTGCTTAAGTCCAAATACATGACTTTCTGAATTTGTCCAGACGATAAATCCCCAGACAGGCACTCTGAACCCGCGTTGCCTCAAGTACTTTTCCATCAGCCCGCGAGCACGCTCGAGCTGATAAAATGGATTTGAAGCTTTCTGACCATCATTAAAATACCAGCTATTCTCGCGAATCACATAATCCTTTGAATGATGTTTCACCTCCAGAACAGTCACTCTCCCTTCAGCAATAACCACGAAATCCAGCTGAATAATCGATCCGTCAATCTCTAAAGTCACGTCCTCTAGCACCATCTTTTCATCGACCAGCTCTCTCACCATCTTTTCGCCTGACACACCTTTACGTTCTCTTTCAAGTGATTTTACATCTATCCCAGCACGTCTATGCAAAAGCTCCATGATTAAATGTTTTCTTTTCAAAAAAACACCTCCATTAAATAATCGTTATCAATCCACGAAATTATTTATTAATTTTTGTAAAGTTTCATAATGTGGTAATTTCGTTCAATCGGTGCTAATATAGAGTATTGAAAAAAAGGAGGTCTTCTGAGATGGAAGTTTATGCGGATTATTCAGCGACAACGCCTGTAGCACCTGAAGTGAGTGCAGCGATGATGGAGGTGTACGAGAACACGTACGGCAATCCGTCATCCATTCATAAGACAGGTCGGGCAGCGCGTCACATCGTTGACAGTGCACGACGCGACATTGCAGGATTTCTGAACGCGAACCCGAAGGAAATCATGTTCACAAGCGGCGCAACAGAATCGAATAACACTGCGATTAAAGGCGCTGCCTATAAACGTCAGCATCTCGGCAGACACCTGATTACGACACAGATTGAACACCATTCTGTTCTCCATGTCTTCGAATATCTCGAAAAAAAGGGATTCGAAGTAACTTATCTGCCTGTGAACGAATACGGTGAAATAAGTCTCGAGACATTCAAACAGTCACTGAGACCTGATACGATTCTTGTCTCCGTCATGTTCGGCAATAACGAAGTAGGTGCTATCCAGCAGATTGATGACATCGCTATACTTTTAAAAGACCATCAGGCACTCTTCCATACTGATGCAGTTCAGACAGCGGGGCACCTGCCACTTGATGTCAAAGAACTAGGCGTCGACCTTCTCAGTCTGACCGCTCATAAATTCTACGGCCCTAAAGGCATCGGCCTTCTGTATGTTAAGCAAGGTACGGAACTTGAATACCAGCAGCTCGGCGGCTCACAGGAGACGAAGCGCCGTGCAGGGACGGAGAATGTACCGATGATTAAAGGGATGGCGACAGCACTCGCACTCGCAACTGAAGAAATGGATGCACGGAACATCAGACTCATGCAGCTGAAGGAATATTTCCTGAACGCGCTGCAGGAACGCAGTATTCCATTTGAAATGAACGGTAACAAAAACATGCAGCTGCCGCATATCACTAATCTGTACTTTCCATTCAGTGACGTTGAAATCATGCTGACACTCCTTGATATGGCAGGCGTCTATGTATCCAGCGGTTCTGCTTGTACAGCAGGCTCGATTGAACCCTCACATGTACTGACCGCTATGTTTAGTGAAGATAAACGGACGAAACAGTCCATCCGTTTCAGTTTCAGCTATACGATGAATGAAGAAGAAATCGATTATATCGCTGACCAGCTCCTGAAAATATACGAAATGAATAAAGAAAGAAGCGAATATTAATGTCAAATGAAAACACAAAAGTCGTCGTCGGTATGTCCGGCGGGGTCGACAGCTCCGTAACTGCGTTGCTATTGAAACAGCAGGGCTACGACGTTATCGGTATTTTTATGAAGAACTGGGATGACACGGACGAAAATGGTGTCTGCACCGCAACAGAGGACTATGAAGATGTTATCGCAGTGTGCAACCAGATCGGAATCCCGTACTACGCCGTCAACTTCGAAAAAGAATACTGGGATAAAGTCTTCACTTATTTCCTGGATGAATATAAGAAAGGCCGTACACCTAATCCGGACGTCATGTGCAACAAGGAAATTAAGTTCAAAGCTTTCCTGGATCATGCATTGAAGCTCGGTGCAGATTATGTGGCGACAGGTCATTATGCTCAAATTCGACGTCATGATGACGGCCATGTGGAAATGCTGCGTGGCAATGACACGAACAAAGATCAGACTTATTTCCTGAATCAGTTATCACAGGATCAGCTGAAACACGTTATGTTCCCGCTCGGTCATCTGGAGAAGCCGGAAGTACGCCGTATTGCTGAAGAAAACAATCTGGCGACAGCGAAGAAAAAAGATTCAACAGGCATCTGTTTTATCGGTGAACGTAATTTTAAGAATTTCCTCAGTCAGTATCTGCCTGCACAAAGCGGCCGTATGTTGACGTTAAGCGGTGAACCAATGGGTGAACACGCGGGACTGATGTACTATACAATCGGTCAGAGACACGGTCTTGGTATCGGTGGCGACGGGGACCCGTGGTTTGTAGCAGGTAAAAATCTGGAAGAAAATGTGCTTTATGTTGAACAGGGATTTCATCACGATTCTCTGTACAGCGACTATCTGATCGCTTCTGATTTCAGCTTCGTCAATGAAGTGAATTTTAATACACCACTTGAATGTACTGCGAAATTCAGATACCGTCAGAAAGACACAAAAGTCACCGTTGAAAAAATTTCTGAGACACAGCTGAAAGTTACGTTTGCAGAACCCGTACGTGCGATTACGCCTGGCCAGGCAGTTGTCTTCTATCAAAATGAAGTCTGCCTCGGTGGCGCAACAATCGATGAGGTCTATAAAACTTCAGGACAGCTCACATATGTCGTATAAAGAAGACGCAAGTCTTCTTTTTTTGGTATAATGGCAGGAAAATGGAGGGTATTATGAACGACGAATTATTAGTAGAATTTATAAAAAATAAACAGTACGATAAAGCGCTGGAACTGCTCTTTAAGGCGATAGAAGAAGAACCGGCAGAAGCGAATCATTATATCAATGCAGGTACGATTCTAGCAGATGCAAACAAACTGGAAGAAGCGGAGCGCTTTTTCCAGAAGGCGCTGACGGTGGACGAGACGCATGGCGGTGCATACTATGGTCTCGCTAATATCTACTTTAACCATGAACGTTATCAGGAAGCGGCGACACTGTACCAGAAAGCAGTGACTAATGGTCTGGAAGATGCCGATACGTTCTATATGCTCGGCATGTCATTTGTCAATCTGGGTGACTTTAAGACAGCGATGCCTTATTTGATGCGCAGCTATGAGATGAATGCGGGTGATACTGAAGTCGGATTTCAGTACGGTCTCGTCCTTTGTCAGCTCGAAATGTTCAGTGAGGCGGTGACTGTTCTGAATGAAGTTCTGGTTAAGGAACCTCATCACACAGATGCACGTTACAACTTGGCACTCGCCCAGTATATGCAGAATGAAGATGTCGACCAGGCACTGGAAAGTTTCCGTCAGATAATTGAACTGCAGCCAGATCATCTTTTAGCGGGTCATGCCATTAAGATGTTTGAGCAATTGAAGGAGGAATAAGGTTGGAGAACATGTCTTTATTCGAACAGTCCTATATTAAAGGCACAGTCACTCGTCTTCTTTTTCAGAATGCTGACAACTACTATACCGTGCTGAAAGTAGAAGTGCTGGAATCGAATGAAGACTTTGATGACGAAGCCACGGTAATCGGCTATTTACCACAGATAGCTGAAGGAGATACCTATACTTTCACAGGCAAGATCGTCACGCACGCCAAATATGGCAAGCAGTTATCTGCTGAAAAGTTTGAGAAAGATATGCCGCAGACAAGAGACGGGATCATCCATTATTTATCGAGCGATCTGTTTAAAGGCATCGGAAAGAAACTCGCACAGCAGATTGTTGATACGCTCGGGGAAGATGCGCTGACTAAGATCATGCATGATAAAGAAGTGCTGAAGCAGGTGCCGAAACTATCAACAGATAAGCAGGAAATGATTTATCAGACGGTCAGTGAAAACCAGGCGATTGAGAAGACGATGATTCAATTGAACGAGTGGGGCTTCGGTCCGCAGCTTGCGATGAAAATCTTTCAGTTCTATAAAGAAGAAACGCTGAAAGTCATTGAAAAATCTCCTTATCAGCTTGTAATGGATATACAGGGTATCGGTTTCACGAAGGCAGATGAACTGGCGAAGAAACTGGGCATTGCAGGCAGTCACCCTGAACGGCTGCGTGCCGCACTTGTCTATACGCTTGAGCAGGCATGTCTGCAGAATGGACACACTTACGTAGAGGATCAGGCACTCTTAGAAGCAGCGTACAATATACTGACTGCATCAGGAGAAGACGTTGATTCCGGCTTACTCGTCAATAAGTTAACAGAGCTCAGTGAAGAGAAAATAGTCGTGAGTGACGACAATCGCATCTATATGCCGAGTCTTTTCTTTGCGGAAGTGAAGACCGTACAGGTGCTGCATCGTCTGCAGCAGACTGAAGATAAGATCAAACAGTTTGAAAAATCAGAAGTGCTGCTCGCGATCGGTGAATTAGAAGAGCAGTTCGATGTGACTTATGCAGAAAAGCAGCGCGAGGCACTGGAGACGGCGATGAGTCACAAGATGATGATACTTTCTGGCGGCCCTGGTACAGGAAAAACGACTGTCATACGCGGTATCGTCAATTTATATGCCGAATTGCACGGCCTTAGTCTCGATTATAAGGACTATGAGGGGACAGACTTCCCTGTCGCTGTTGCAGCGCCGACAGGACGTGCATCTAAACGACTGTCAGAATCCACCGGACTTGAAGCAACGACTATTCACCGGCTGATCGGCTGGACGCGTGAAAATAAACCGGATGATATCCTGGAAAATGACATCTCAGCGAAGCTGGTCATTATTGATGAGATGTCTATGGTTGATACGTGGCTGATGTTTCAGCTGATGCGCGCTGTACCGAATGACTGTCAGATCATCTTTGTCGGCGACCAGGACCAGCTGCCGTCAGTAGGACCGGGCCAGGTTTTTCGTGACTTGATTGATTCTAAAATCATGCCGCAGGTTGAACTTGCAGAAGTCTATCGTCAGCAGGAAGGCTCATCTATTATAGAACTGGCGCATCAGATCAAAAAGAATCAGACTTTTGATATTTCAGCGCGTTATAATGACCGTTCTTTTATACCTTGTACTACAGACCAGATTCCCTCTGTCATCAACCAGGTAGTATCAAGAGCGGTGGATAAAGGCTATGACATGCGGGATATACAAGTGCTGGCACCGATTTACAAAGGAAAAGCTGGTATCAAATTTTTAAATAAAGAACTGCAGCAGATTTTAAACCCGAAAGAAGGTGACAAACGGGAACTGGAGTTCGGCGATGTTATCTACCGTGACGGTGATAAAGTACTGCAGCTGGTCAACCGGCCGGAAGACAATGTCTTTAATGGTGATATCGGCGAAGTAGTGGGGATTTTTATGGCGGCAGAAAATGCGCTGAACAAAGATGTGATCATTGTAGACTATGACGGCAACGAAGTGACCTACACGAAGCAGGACCTGACTGAGCTGACACACGCATACTGCTGTTCCATCCACAAGGCGCAGGGTTCAGAATTTCCGATTGTGATCATGCCGGTCGTCAAAGCCTATTACCGCATGCTGCAGAAAAATATCCTTTATACAGGACTGACGCGTGCGAAACAATCCCTTATTCTTTGCGGGGAACGGCAGGCTTTTGATGACGGGATAAAGCGCATGGGTCTCGAACGCATGACCTCCTTCGCTCAGCATTTGCGTGATTACTTCGGCGATGAGGAGGAGACCGCCGATATACCGGTCGGTGAACTGACAGAAGAGAATATGCATCTGATTTCACCGATGATCAATATGGACGGGATTTCTCCTTATGACTATGAAACAGTTGACGCGTGACGCTGAAATTCATATAATTTAATTATTCAGTATAGGATGAGTAGGAGTGACGCTGAACAAGAGAGACATGCCGGCTGGTGAGAGGCATGCAGCTAGCTCTGAACGCTGCTTATACAGTGCAAACGAATAGAACTATGAGTGATGACTTGGTCATAACTAGGGTGGTACCGCGAACACGTTCGTCCCTTTTTGAGGGATGGGCGTGTATTTTTATTTTAAGGGAGAGATTGGATGAAACGTTTAACAGCAGCAGAAATCAGACAGATGTATTTAGACTTTTTTGTAGAAAAAGGACATATGATAGAACCTTCAGCACCACTAGTACCGATTGATGACGATACACTTCTCTGGATCAACTCGGGCGTAGCGACACTGAAGAAATATTTTGACGGCAGGGTGATTCCGGCAAACCCTAGAATCACGAATGCACAGAAATCAATCCGTACTAACGATATTGAAAACGTCGGCTTCACAGCCCGTCATCATACTTTCTTTGAAATGCTCGGTAACTTCTCTATCGGCGACTATTTCAAAAAAGAAGCAGTGGCATTCGCATGGGAATTTCTGACGAGTGAAAAATGGATGGCGATCGAACCGGAAAAACTGTATGTGACGATTCATCCGGAAGATACAGAAGCTTATGATATCTGGGTCAACGATATCGGACTGACAGACGACCGTATCACACGTATAGAGGGTAACTTCTGGGACATCGGTGAAGGGCCATCTGGACCGAACACAGAGATTTTCTATGACCGCGGCGAAGCCTACGGTCAGGATGATCCTGCTGAAGAGATGTATCCAGGCGGTGAGAATGAACGATACTTGGAAATCTGGAACTTAGTATTCTCAGAATTCAATCATAATCCAGACCATACTTATTCACCGCTGCCTAAGCAGAATATTGATACAGGTATGGGACTTGAACGTATGGCCAGTGTATCGCAGAACGTTCGTACTAACTTTGATACAGATTTATTCCTGCCGATCATTCAGGAAACAGAGCGCATGTCAGGGCAGACATATGGTGCAGATAAAGATCAGGACGTTGCTTTCAAAGTAATCGCTGACCATATCCGTACAGTCGCTTTTGCAATTGGTGACGGGGCGCTGCCATCGAATGAAGGACGCGGCTATGTCCTTCGTCGTCTCCTTCGCCGTGCCGTTCGTTTTGCTCAGAAACTGAACATCAATGAGCCGTTTATGTACAAACTTGTGGATATTGTAGCTGCAATTATGAAAGCTTACTATCCATCAGTTGAAGAACAGAAAGACTTTATCAAACGTGTCATTAAATCTGAAGAAGACCGTTTCCATGAAACATTAGAAGAAGGTTTAGTCCATTTCAACCGCCTGAAAGAGACAGCGGATGGTGAACTGAAAGGGGAAGATGTCTTCAAATTGTACGATACATTCGGTTTCCCGGTCGAACTGACAGAAGAACTTGCTGAAGAGAATGGTCTGAAAGTAGACCATGCAGGTTTTGAAAAATCAATGGAAGAACAGCGTACACGTGCACGTGAATCCCGTCAGAAAACACAGAGTATGCAGGTGCAGAATGAAACACTTTCTAACATCAAGACGCCAAGCACATTTGTTGGCTACGATACACTGGAAACGACGACTGAGATAGAAGATATGCTTGTTGACGGTGTGCTTGTCGATACAGCAGAGAGCGGTGACGTTGTTCAGTTTGTCTTACGTGAGACACCTTTTTATGCAGTGAGTGGTGGACAGATTGCAGATACTGGACTTGTCAGCCATGACGACTTTGAAATCGCAGTGACAGAAGTCATCAAAGCGCCGAATGGTCAGAATCTGCATACAGGAACAGTGAAATTTGGACGTGTCCACCGCGGCGCGACAGTCCTGGCGAATGTGAATCCTGAATTCCGTAACCATATCATTAAAAACCATAGTGCGACCCACTTAATGCATGCAGCTCTGAAACAGGTACTCGGTACACATGTCAACCAGGCAGGTTCTTTAGTAACACCAGAACGATTGCGTTTTGACTTCTCGCACTTCGGCCCTGTGACACAGGACGAACTGAAGCAGGTAGAGGCAATCGTCAACCAGAAAATCTGGGCGAATATCCAAGTTGTCATTGAACAGATGCCGATTGCACAGGCAAAAGAAAAAGGGGCGATGGCCCTGTTCGGTGAGAAATACGGTGACGTTGTACGTGTCGTCGAAATGAGTGAATTCTCTATCGAGCTGTGCGGGGGTGTTCACGTCCGTAACACTTCTGAAATCGGCTTATTCAAGATTGTTTCTGAGTCAGGAACGGGTGCAGGTGTCAGACGTATAGAAGCGGTGACAGGTCAGGCGGCATTTGAATTCTTGTCTAACTTTGAAGAAATGGCTGATCAGCTCGTCGCGACATTGAAAGTGAAGAATGCTGGACAGCTTGAAGCGAAAGTAGAAGAACTCGTTCAGACAGAGAAACAGCTGACGAAGGAACTTGCAGATACGAAACGTGAACTGTCTAACTTAAAAGTCGGTGATATCACAGCGCTTACTGAAGACTTAAATGGCATTCAGGCTTTAGCGATGGAAGTTGATGCAGCAGATGCGAAAGAATTACGTGATATGATGGATGACTATAAATCTAAGTTACCGGATACAGTGATCTTCCTGATTGCGAAGTCTGATAAACTCAGCTATATGGCGACTGTGTCCAAGTCTTTAACTGACCGCGTCAAAGCAGGTGACCTGATTAAAGGCGTTGCAGGTGTAACAGGCGGTAAAGGCGGCGGACGCCCTGATTCTGCTCAAGGTGGGTCAAATGATCTATCTAAAGTGACAGAAGCATTACAGTTTGTTAAAGAACACATTAAATCGCTATAATTTATCAAGCGTTTGATATATGATACAATGTGTACAAATGTAATGTTAAGGGGTGTAACTCAGTGGAAAACTTTGATAAGACGATGAAATTCGACATTGAAGAACTACCGAAAGAAGAAGTACGTACCGTCCTTCTGAATGTCTATCATACATTGGAAGAAAGAGGATACAGCCCGATCAATCAAATTGTCGGCTACCTCTTATCAGGTGATCCAGCCTATATTCCAAGACATAATGAGGCGCGTAACCAAATCAGAAGACTAGATAGAGATGACATCATGGAGCAGTTAGTGAAGCATTATATCGAGTCAGAAACAGAGTCACATGAATAAGGCGATAGGTCTCGATGTAGGTTCCAAAACGGTCGGTATTGCATTAAGTGATGCTATGGGATGGACAGCACAGGGACTGGAAACATTACGTATCAATGAAGATGAAGGTATTTTTGGTATCGATAGACTGAAAGAAATTATTGAAGAGCATCAAGTATCAGTGGCAGTCGTCGGTTTACCGAAGAATATGAATAATTCAATTGGACCCCGTGGTGAAGCTTCTATTCAGTATAGTGAGTTGCTGAAAGAAGCTTGTCCACATCTTGAAATAGTGATGTGGGACGAACGATTGTCGACAGTTGGCGCTGAACGTACTTTACTTGAAGCAGATGTGTCCCGTAAGAAGCGAAAAGCTGTTATTGACAAGATGGCAGCAGTCTTTATCCTGCAAGGCTATCTTAATTCTAAATCATAAAGGAGAATGACCATGACTGAATTTAATAAAGAAAACGAAGAAGTACAAGAAACATTAGATATCAACAACGAGGAAGAGCTTTTAACTTTATACGATGAAGACAACAATGAAGTTCTTTACCGTAAAGTTTTAGAATTCTACAATCCTCAGTTTGATAAGAACTATGTCATTTTAGCTGAAGAAGGCGCTTCAGACGATGATGAAGAAATCGAACTGATTCCAATGATTAACGTGCCGAATGAAGATGGAGATGGCGGCCGTTTCTTACCAGTGGAGACAGATGAAGAGTGGGACATGATTGAAGAAATCGTCAACACTGAAATCGATGAGGAAAATTTCTAAGGATAAGGTGACCCTATGAGTAAGCGAAATAAAGAGATACGTGATACGGCATCCGTATCCAGATTCGCTTCAGCGATCATCATTGGACTTTTCCTTTTAGGAATTATTATTGCTGGTATTGCTGGACTGTTTTATTTTACATCCAGCCAGAAACCGTTAGATCCAGATAACAAAGCAGTGACTAAAGTAGAAATACTGCCTGGCGAATCCGCAACAGCAATTGGTGAGAAACTAGAAGCAAATCATATTATCAAGAACAGCACAATGTTTAAATATTATCTGAAATTCAATAACATCTCTGACTTTAAAGCAGGGAAATATGAACTCTCTCCTTCTATGACGTTTGAACAGATTTCTAAAAGTCTGCAAAAAGGTGAGGTCTATCTGCCTGTCTTATTCAAGATCAGTTTTCCAGAAGGTATTACATTAGATGAAATCGGTAAAATTGTTGAGAAAAATACTTCAATTAAAGCAGCTGATTTCACTAAACAGATTGACGATCCTGCATTCGTCAAAAAAATGCAGAAGAAACACCCTAAATTGATTACAAAAGACGTCTTTAATAAAGAGATTAAGCATCCACTTGAAGGCTACCTTTTCCCGGCGACATATGATTTCACTGAAAAGAATCCGACAGTAGAGCAGATTGTAGACAAAATGCTGACTGCAACGCAAGATAATGCACTTCCGTTATGGGATAAATACGGTGGTGTCTTAATCAATGAAGCAGGTCAGGAAAAGCGCATGAGTTTCCATGAGTTCCTGACATTCAGTTCATTGATTGAACGTGAAGCTTCGGGGCTGACAGACCGTGCGAAAATTGCGTCAGTATTCATCAACCGTATGGAAGAGAATCCTGAAATGCCACTTCAGACTGATCCGACTGTTCTATATGCTCTCGGTCGTCATAAAGATGTGACATATGAGCAGGATACAAAAGTAGATGACCCTTATAACACTTATCAGAATGTCGGTCTGCCGCCAGGACCTATCGCGGCAAGCGGAACTGAGTCAATGGAAAGTGCGTTGAATCCAGCTAAAACGGATTACTTGTATTTCCTTGCTGATAAGAACGGTAAAAACTACTTTGCTAAGACACTTGAAGAACATAATGCGAATAAAGCGAAATACATTGGTTTTTAATTTTTAACTTAATAAAACCACTGAAATGTGCTACAATAATTTGAATGACTTATGAACTCTACCAGCCTTCGGGTTGGTAGTTTTTCTGTTAAAGGATTGAATATAATGAACAATAGAGAATACATCACAGAGCTGAACACGTTGAGCCCATTAGATACACTTCGCGAATATGCTGAAGAGAACGCTGTGCCAATTATGGATAAGGTCGCGCTTGAAATGGTCAAGCAGCTGATCAGAATTCATCAGTCAGAAAGTATACTGGAAATCGGTACGGCCATCGGATACAGCGGAATGCATTTCGCTTCGATCCATGACCATATGCATGTGACGACAATAGAACGTAATCCTGAGATGTATGACTTAGCTGTCCAGAACGTTAGACGCTTTAACTATGAGGAGCAAATCAGACTGATCTTTGCAGACGCTGCTGAAGCATTTGAAAAAGTAAACGACCGGGAATATGATATATTGTTTATCGATGCAGCGAAAGCCCAGTCGAAGAAGTTCTTTGAGCTCTATAGCCCGCTCGTTAAAAAAGGCGGACTGATTATTACAGACAATATTCTTTATCACGATTTTGTCGGTAACATTGAAATTGTCCGCAGCCGTAATGTCAAACAGATGGTCAGAAAAATAGAGAAATACAATGACTGGCTAAAAGAACAATCAGACTATACGACGAATTTTATAGATTTAGGAGATGGCATGAGCATCTCTATAAAGGAGAGGTAATATGACTGAATTATTAGTAACACCGACGTCGCTTGATCATATAGAAGAACTGATCGAAGCAGGAGCCGATGCTTTTGTGATTGGTGAGGCACAGTTTGGGCTCCGTTTAGCAGGAGAATTTAATCGCGATGCCCTCGTACAGGCCATCGATATGCTTCATGCGGCAGATAAAAAAGCTTATGTTGCAGTAAACGGACTTTTTCATAATGAGCATCTAGATGCTGTAGAAGACTATATCAACTGGCTGCATGAAGTAAGACCGGATCGCATCATCTTTGGTGATCCTGCTGTTGTCATGTATGTGAAAGAACAGGAAAATCCGATTCCCCTGCACTGGAACCAAGAAACACTTGTAACGAATCAGTTTCAATGTAATTACTGGGGAGAGCGCGGCGCAGCACGTGCCGTCCTTGCCCGTGAGCTCAGTATGGAGGAAGTCATCGAAATCAAGGAAAATACAGATGTTGAGATAGAGGTACAGGTTCATGGTATGACATGTATGTTCCAGTCGAAACGTCAGCTGCTCGGCAATTATTTCCTTTACATGGATAAAGCGATGAAAATTGAGAATCGTCAGGATGCCAAAAATATGCTGCTCTATGACGAAGAACGTAACAATAAATATCCAATTTATGAAGATTACAATGGGACACATATTATGAGTCCAAATGATATCTGTGTGATCGAGGAGATGGAGGAACTGTTTGAAGCAGAGATTGACAGCTTTAAAATAGATGGTGTCCTGCATTCAGCTGATTACATCACAGAAGTGACAAGACAATACCGTAAAGCCATTGACCTATTTCTTGAAGACCCGGATCTGTATGACGACGAAAAATTCGATATGATGGAAGCGATTGAAGATATCCAGCCGGAACACCGACCACTTGATCAAGGCTTCCTCTATAAACAAACTGTATATTAAGGGATGATAGTATGACTAAAACAATATTAAAAAAACCGGAACTTTTAGCGCCTGCCGGCAATCTTGAAAAACTGAAGATTGCTGTTCATTACGGTGCTGATGCTGTTTTTCTGGGTGGTCAGGAATACGGTCTCCGTTCAAATGCTGACAATTTTACTATGGAAGAGATTAAAGAAGGTGTCGAATTTGCAAATAAATACGGCGCTAAAATCTATGTGACAACAAACATCATTGCGCATGATGAAAATATAGACGGACTGGATGACTATCTGCGTCAGCTTGAAGCAACAGGTGCAACGGGTATCATAGTAGCAGATCCGCTTATCATTGAAACGTGTAAACGAGTAGCACCGAAGCTTGAAATTCATTTAAGTACACAGCAGTCACTTTCAAACTGGAAGGCCGTCGAGTACTGGAAGAATGAAGGATTAGAACGTGTCGTTCTCGCACGTGAGACGGGCGCAGAAGAAATGCGTCTGATGAAAGAGAAAGTCGATATTGAAATTGAGGCATTCGTACACGGTGCAATGTGTATCGCTTATTCAGGACGTTGTACATTAAGTAACCATATGACTGCGCGTGACTCTAACCGCGGAGGCTGCTGTCAGAGCTGCCGCTGGGATTATGACTTACTTTCTGTAGACAACGATGAACTGGATGTGGTCTATGAAGGCGAAGACGTGACACCATTTGCGATGAGTCCGAAAGACTTGAAACTGATTGAATCAATTCCAAGCATGATTGATATCGGCATTGACTCACTGAAGATTGAAGGACGTATGAAATCAATCCATTATATTGCGACTGTTGTTTCTGTCTATCGTAAAGTCATCGATGCTTACTGTGCAGATCCAGAAAACTTCAAAATCGACCCTGAGTGGATTGTTGAACTTGGTAAGTGTGCCAACCGTGATACAGCACCTGCGTTCTTCGAAGGCGTACCTGGGTACGAGGAGCAGATGTTCGGCCATGAGCAATCCAAGAAAACACCTTTTGATTTCTGTGGATTAGTGTTAGACTATGATGAAAAGACCCAGATGGCAACGATTCAGCAGCGTAATAATTTCAAACCGGGAATGGAAATCGAATTCTTTGGTCCTGAAATCGGCACCTTTAAGCAGGAGATTTCAGCTATCTACGATGAAGAAGGGACTTCTCTTGATGCTGCGCGTCATCCACTGCAACTCGTACAGATTAAAGTGGACCATCCGGTATACAAAAACAATATGATGCGGAAGGAAATGGCTTGATGACTACTATCATTGGAATTGCAGGTGGTTCGGGGTCGGGTAAGACCTCTGTAACCTCTAAAATATTAAAGAACCTGGAAGGCTTCAGCGTTGCTTTAATAGAACAGGATTACTATTATAAAGATCAGTCTCACCTCAGTTTTGACGAGAGACTGACAACCAATTATGATCATCCATTTGCTTTTGATAATGATTTACTCATTCAGAACTTGACTGATCTTCGAGACGGTAAGATTGTCAAAGTGCCGACATATGATTATACAATTCATACAAGAAGCGAGAAAACGATTACATTTGAACCAAAAGATGTTATTATAGTAGAAGGAATTTTCGCACTGGAAAATGAACAGCTGCGTGATTTGATGGACGTTAAAATATTTGTAGATACCGATGCAGATCTTCGCATTCTGCGAAGAATGATGAGAGATATAGAAGAGCGTGGCCGGACGATGGAATCTGTTATCGAACAGTATTTGACAGTCGTACGTCCGATGCACAATCAGTTTATAGAACCTACAAAGAAATATGCCGATATCATTATTCCGGAAGGTGGCAGCAATCATGTTGCCATTGATATCATGACGACAAAAATTCAATCATTGATTAGAAACTAAGAACGTAGAAAGAAGGAACAGCAATGGAAATCCAAAAAGAATATCCAATGACTCAAGAAGGTTATAACAAGCTTGAAGAAGAACTCGAACACTTAAAGACGGTTAAACGTCCTGAAGTCGTAGAAAAAATTAAAGTCGCACGCAGCTTCGGTGACTTATCAGAGAACTCTGAGTACGATGCAGCGAAAGACGAGCAGGGCTTTGTAGAGCAGGAAATCGTTAAAATTGAAATGATGCTGCGTCATGCTAAAATCATTTCAGGTGACGGTTCTAAATCAGAAGTACAGATCGGCCGTACAGTGAAATTCGTTGAAGTACCAGACGGCGACGAAGAATCTTATATGATTGTCGGTTCTGCTGAAGCAGACCCGTTCGAAGGTAAGATTTCAAATGAATCACCGATCGCTAAGTCACTGATCGGTAAAAAAGTGAATGACGAAGTAAACGTACCTTTACCAAACGGTAATGAAATGCGTGTTAAAATCGTCGAAATCAGCTAAAATTCAAGTAGATTCTTTAGGAATCTACTTTTTATTTGAGGAGGAAAAACATGCTTGGAATTATAGGTGCAATGCAGGAAGAAGTCGAAATCCTGAAAAATGATATAGAGAATCTCGAAGTGAAAAAACATGCGCATGTCGAAGTCTATACAGGCAACCTGTATGGCTATGACGTTGTACTCATGCAGAGTGGCATCGGTAAAGTGAATGCCGCTTTAACGACAGTACTTCTGATTGAACATTACCAGCCGGAAGCGATTATCAATACAGGTTCTGCAGGAGGACTCGGTCAAGGTCTCAGCGTCGGTGACATCGTTATCAGCCGTGAAGTTCTGCATCACGATGTAGATGCAACAGAATTTGGTTACGTACTCGGTCAGGTCCCAGGCATGCCGAAGACTTATCAGGCAGACGACAAGCTGATGGCATTAACAGAAGAAGCGATACAAAAGAATGACCTGCAGGCTCACATCGGTCTGATTGTTTCAGGGGATAGCTTCATCGGTTCATTAGAAAAGAAAGAGAAAATCATTGAGAACTTCCCTCAAGTACTCGCAGTTGAAATGGAAGCAGCTGCAGTAGCACAGGTCGCATATCAGTACCAGACACCATTTATCATCACGCGTGCCGTCTCGGATTTAGCGAACGGAGAAGCGGGAATGACATTTGAGGAGTTCCTGAAAGTCGCTTGCGTATCGTCCAGTAAAATTGTAAAATCATTAATAGAGACATTTGCTGCTACAAAGTAGTTAGGAGGCGTTGACATGATCTTCATCATGGCATTATCAGTGATTGCAACTGCAATCATCGGCTTCATCATTTACAGTGAAACAGAAGTCGAGTACGGCGACAAAGAAATCATCGAATAGCATAGACCCCAGTTCCAAGTGAATTGGGGTTTTATTATGGTAAAAACAAGGTATGAACTATAATGAGGTGAAAACAGTGAGTATACTGAAAAAATATTTAATGCCAAGTCAATATGTCAAAAGTGTATTTGAAATCAAGGCGGAAGATTTAAAAGCCCGGGGCGTTAAAGCGATTATCACAGACCTGGATAATACATTAGTCGGCTGGGATGTGGAACTCGCGACAGAAGAAGTGAGCGCATGGTTCAATCAGATGGCAGAAGCCGGTGTTAAAATCACGATTGTCTCCAATAATAATGAAACACGTGTTGCTGCTTTTGCGACACCCTTAAAAGTAGACTATATTTTCAATGCCAGAAAACCGATGGGGCAGGCGTTCAAGAAAGCGACAAAAGCGATGGCAGTGACGCCTGATGAAACAGTGGTGATCGGCGACCAGATGATGACAGATGTGCTGGCAGCGAATTCAAATGGATTTTATTCTATTATGGTGGTGCCGGTCAAATCGAATGATGAATGGAAGACGAGAGTCAATCGTATGATGGAGAGACGTTTCCTCGCTTATTTTAAACGAAAAGGATATATCAACTGGCAAGAATAGACCATGACAAAGTCATGGTCTTTTTGCATTTATTTACATATTGTTCATGCTATAATAGAAGTAAGCATGGAATGGAGGGATTTTATGCGTTATTTCTTAATCGGGCTTATCATCCTGATTATACTTGCAGTGATTCTCTACATTGTTTTATCTCGTTTCTATGATTATTTCTCATTCAAAAGTGAAGTGAACGATGAAAAGCGTATGACGAGGCGCCGGCAGTATGAAGAAGAACTGGAGCTCATCAGACTCGAAGAAGAGCGTGATCGTCTTATTCATGCCATTCACATTAGAAGCAGACATTTTCAGTCACAGCAGGAAATCAGGCAGCTGACCGAAGAATTGGAGGAAGTTAATGAACTCATCAAGCACATCGAAAGTGAAGACCGTTAGACCAGCAAAAAAGCCCGTCAACCGTAAATCATTACTTTTGACGACTATTATTGGTATGTTAGTGCTTTTAGGTGCCATCATTCTATTTATGTGTATCGAAAAAGTGCCCCAAGGTTATCAGGCCGTCATCTACTCTGTAACGGGTGTTAAAGATCAGACTAAACCAGCCGGCTGGCATATTATTTCGCCGCTGGACAAGGCTGTACATTATCCAATTCGTACACAGACGAAGGAATATCAAAATCTGAACGTGGCAACGTCAGATGGTAAGAATCTGGATATGGATATCAGCATTAACTATCATGTTGATCCGACTAAAGTTGTTAAGATTTTCAATAAGTTTGGTAATGCAGATATAGAAGGGCTGGAAAACGGCTTCCTGCGTACCCGTGTTCTCGATGGTCTTCGCCAATCTGTCGCAAAATACTCTGTTATAGAGACATTTGGTGTTAAAACGAGTGAGATCAAGAAGTCGACTTTAGAAGAACTGCAGAATAAACTGACCGATCAAGGCTTTATCATTGAGGATATCGCTATCTCAAGTCCGAAAGCAGATGCGGCGACCCAGGCTGCGATTGATGAACGTGTGAAAGCGAACCAGGAACTGGAACGTGCGAAGACTGACCGCGCGATTGCAGAGCAGAATGCGGCGAAGAAGAAGATTGAAGCAAAAGGTCAGGCAGAAGCCAATGAAATCCTGGATAAATCGCTGACAGATAAAATTATTAAAAAACAGATGATTGATAAATGGGATGGTAAGCAGCCAATTACAGTTGGCGGCGAAGGTGTCATTGTAGATGTCAACAAATAGGACTGCATGTGCAGTCCTATTTTTATGTTAATATAAGAAAAAAAGGAGAGGAGCTTTATGAAAGCAAGGCAGGCAGAACTGAAAGATCTGGATAAAATAGTTGAAATATATAACTCAACAATAGCAAGCCGCATGGTGACAGCGGATATCGAGCCTGTGACAGTAAACAGCCGGCTGGACTGGTTTCATGCCCATCATGACGGCAAACCATTGCTCGTCATTGAACATGAGAACAATCTAGTTGGCTGGATGAGCTTCAGTACATTTTACGCGCGGCCAGCTTATAATCAGACTGTAGAAATAAGCATCTATATAGATGAGAATTACCGTGGTCAGGGAATCGGCCGGTACGCGTTGGATGAATTGAAAAGACAAGCAGCAGAGCTGGATTATAAAACACTGCTCGCATTTATCTTCAGTCATAATACGCCGTCTATAAGACTATTCGAGAAAAATGGTTTCACGACATACGGTCAGCTGCCGGATGTCGCATGGATGGATGATAAAGCTTACTCTCTGACCATACTCGGTTATCAAATAAACCTTTATTCATAAATGCGCGTTTTAACGTATTGTCTTCTCTTATATTCGCGCCAAATCGTGAGAATGGATAGAATGATAGCTAATAAGATAGTAAGAGGCCAAAAAATTGAAAAGTTGAAATAAAGGATAAATACCGCAGTCATAACATATATAACGATGGCACCGATATGATAGTAAGTACTTATCCATGTCCATTTAATGATTGTTTCAGCCGGATAAGTTCGATAAGGATTTTCTTCATTTTGTGAATTGGTGTAGAGCTGTGTTATAGAATCCACTAAAATAGTCAAAGCCATAATCGATAACGGGATAAAGAAAAAGTTATCAGCGCTTAAACCGTCAGTCAATGATTTAACAGCAACTGACATCATAAACAAAGTGTAAATAACTAAAATAATTAATCTGATAAAATGTCTTGTCATCTCATCACCTCTATAGCTTTTATTTCTATTATAATCTCTTGTCAATAAGAAGCAATCTGTAATATTTTAGAAGTCACTATTTTGTCATTTAGTCAAGTTATCATCTTTTATTTAAGGGTACTGATAACTGTATGTTATTTTATAGGAGGTTTTAAATATGGTATATGATTTTAAAGACCACGGCAAACAACCTGTAGTTGAAAATATTGAGGGTATGACACTTGAAAATGAAAATTTCCGTACGACTATCTGGACAGGAGATAAACTCCAGGTCACATTAATGACGATTCAACCTGGCGATGATATCGGTCTTGAAGTTCATCATGGTATTGAACAGTTTTTAAGAGTTGAGCAGGGTCAAGGTTTATGTCAGATGGGTCCTAGCGAAGACAACCTGAACTTTGAGCGTGAAGTGAAGGCAGATGATGTCATTATCGTTCCAGCTGATACTTGGCATAATGTAACGAATAAAGGTGACGAACCGATTAAACTTTATTCTATTTATGCAGGACCTGACCATGAACCGGGCACTGTCCACAAAACACATGAAGATGCTGAAAACGATCCAAATGAACAGTAATTTCTAGACAGACTTAAAAGTCTGTCTTTTTATTTTATATTTGAGGTTATATTGCCAAAGTCTGGGTATTGATTAAGAAAACAAAAAGGAGCTGTGGATATGACTATTGATAATAATGTACTCTACAAATATTTAGACAGTATTTCCAAAGAAGGACGCTTTGATTCTGTAAATAACGATTATGATGAAGCAGAACTGGATTATTTATTCGACGAAGGTTTAGTGGAAGGTAATAAAGCCGACTTCCAGTTAAATGGGGCTTATAGTATTGAAGAGATGAAAGATCTTAAACTGACGCAGCAAGGCCAGGCGATGCTTGAAAAACTTGAGAACAGATGGTAATTTTTCGGACTTTAAAAAAAGTCCGTTTTTTGTTGCATTTATTTTTTGATTGTGCTATTATAGATAAAGTGTTCTTCAGAATTATATATATGCGGATGTAGTTAAATGTTATAATACCAGCCTTCCTGGTTGGAGTCATTGGTTCAATTCCAGTCATCCGCTTACCGTCCCGGGTTCCTGGGACTTTTTTTATGTCATTTTTTTGATTCAAATAGAAATGTGCTAAAATAGGGATGGATAAACATAACTTTAGGAGGAAACATATTTGTCTAATGAATTAAGATGTATCGGCTGTGGGGCTGTTCTTCAGAGTGAAGATCCGAATCAGGCTGGTTATGTTCCGAAATCTAGTTTAAATAAAGAAGATGTCATCTGTAAGCGTTGCTTCAGATTGAAACATTATAATGAAATACAAGATGTCAATATGTCGAGTGACGACTTTCTGACGATGCTGAATGCGTTAAGTGATCGCGAAGGTATTATTGTCAATGTCATTGATGTGTTTGACTTTCAGGGATCGTGGATCAGTGGTTTAAAACGAATTGTCGGGCAAAAGAAAGTCATTCTGGCAGCGAACAAGATTGACTTACTGCCTAAGCTGATCAATAAAAACCGTGTAGAGAACTGGATTAAGCATCTGGCGAAAGAACTCGGGATGAAGCCGGAAGCGGTGGTTTTGATTTCTGCAGAGAAGAACCTGGGCATTGATGAACTGCTTGAAGTGATTGAAACAGAACGCAGTGGTCAGGACGTCTATATTGTTGGTACGACCAATGTCGGTAAATCAACGCTCATCAATAAGCTGATTGAACGCAGTATCGGTGAGAAAAATGTCATCACCACTTCGCATTTTCCGGGTACGACGCTTGATTTAATCGATATTCCTTTAGGTGATGGAACGTTTATGTACGACACACCAGGTATTATACAGTCTCATCAGATGACGCATTATGTCACTGAAGACGAACTGAAGGTTATCATGCCGAAAGAAGAAATCAAGCCACGTAACTTCCAGCTGAACGAAGGACAGACACTATTCCTCGGCGGATTAGTCCGAGTCGATTATATCTCGGGGGGAAGACGCAGCTTGAACTGTTTTGTTTCCAACCGTCTGAATATTCACCGTACGAAGACTATAAATGCTGTAGACTTGTGGCACCGTCAGATTGGTGAGCTACTGACACCGCCAGGAAATAAGGAATTTGATTTTAGTACGCTTAAAAGACATACATTATCAGTCAAAGGGCAGAAGCAGGATATCATTATATCAGGACTCGGTTTTATCACTGTAGAAGAAGGCGCAGTTATTGAAGTCTATGCCCCTAAACAAGTGGATGTTTATTTAAGACCGAGCATTCTTTAGACATGACGATGAATTTTGCCGTCATCGGTCACCCAATCAGCCATTCATTATCACCAGCCATGCATCATGCTAATTTCAAGTCTCTTGGACTTGATTATTCCTATATTGCACTGGATATCAATCCGAACCATTTTCATCATATCCGTGATATTATGGCAGAGCGAGAAATTGACGGCTTCAATGTGACGATTCCTTTTAAGACAGCTATTATCGACTATCTGGATGAAGTAGATGACCTTGCTTTGAAGATGGGGGCAGTCAACACTGTCAAGATAGTTGAAGGTAAGTGGACAGGCTACAATACAGACGCAACTGGGTTTATTGAAAGTCTGCCGCCTAAGGAATACAGCCATGTGCTGTTAATCGGCGCAGGAGGTGCCAGTAGGGCGATTGCACAAGGGTTCGCCGCTAAAGGTGCTGATGTGACAGTCGCTAATCGCAGCCCTGAACGTCTGGCTGACTGGCCATTTGAAGTTCATAAGATTACGCTCGATGACATTGAGCGTTTTGCGGATAGAGCGGATTTACTGATCAATACAACACCGGTCGGCATGACGGGATTTGAGGATGAGATGCTTTATGACTTCAAATCGGTTCATCCGGATGCGGTTGTTGCAGATATCATCTATACACCGAGCATGACCCCTTTTCTAAAGCTTGCTGACCGTCTGGGGCTGACCACTGTTAATGGTCTTGGTATGTTTATCAACCAGGGTGCGCAAAGTTTTGAAATCTGGACAGGTCTAAAAGCAGATAGAACTGCTATGACCGAATGTGTTAAAAATTATTTATAGGAGGAACGATATGTTAACAGGCAAACAAAAACGTTATTTACGCGGAGAAGCACATCATCTTGATCCGATCTTCCAGATCGGTAAAGGCGGCGTCAATGAAAATTTAATTGAACAACTGAATGAGGTACTTGAGAAGAGAGAATTGATTAAAGTCAGTATTCTTCAGAACAATGATGATGAAAAAGATGAACTGGCTGAAGAGGTTGCACGTCGCGTGCACGGTGACCTTGTGCAGTTAATCGGTTCGACGATTATTCTCTATAAGCCTTCTAAAAATCATAAGAAAATTGAACTGCCTCGATGATTATTCTGTATGGCGGAACGTTTGATCCTCTGCATGTCGGTCATTTAGTTGTAGCGAATGAAGTATACGATGCCTTCAGACCAGACCGTTTTATTTTCATGCCGGCAGCGCAGAGCCCGCTAAAATCACGCCATGCTGTAGCAACAGATAAAGAGAGAGTGAAGATGCTGGAACTAGGTATCGCTGAACTGGGGTTTGGCGAAGTGTCAACATTTGAGCTGGAGCGTAAAGGCCAGAGCTACACTTATGATACCGTTAAATATCTGTTTGAAACCGACCTTGATATCTATGTCGTTATCGGTAGTGACCAGTATGAACAGTTGAACAACTGGTACCGCATAGATGAACTGCATCAAATGTGCAGGTTTTTAATCGTCAATCGCTCAGTCGAGTATCAGCAGGTTGAACAGGCCATGAGCTTCCATATTCCGCGGATTGATGTCAGCTCTACAGAGATCAGAACACGTCTTGCTGCGGGTAAGACAGTGAAATTCTGGCTCACTGAAGACATTGAAACGTATGTGCGAAAGGAACGTATTTATGAAGAAGAAAAAAGCGATTAAAATTGTTGAAGAGAAACTGCCTAAAAAACGTTTCGAACATTCACTACGAGTGGCAGAGACGGCAGTTAAAATGGCTGAAATTTTTGGCGGTGATGCTGAACGTGTTGAAATTGCAGGCATTCTACATGACTATGCTAAATACGATGGACTTTCAAAGCTTTATCAGAAAGTGACAAAGTATGAGCTTGATAATGCACTTTTAGCTTATAACTCTGAGATTTTGCATGGACCGGTCGGTGCAGCGATTATGAAACATGAATTCGGTGTGGATGATGAAGAGATTTATCTGGCTATCTATCATCACACGACTGGTCGCAACCAGATGACACTCAGTGAAAAAATTATTTTTGTTGCGGATTATATAGAACCGGGACGAACACAACCAGGCGTTGAGGAGATCAGAACGATCGTTTTTGAGGAACAGAAACTTGATAAAGCCATCTATGAAATCTCTAAACGGACGGTCTTATACTTAGTAGAGCAGGATCATGTGATCTATCCGCTGACGATAGACTGTCTGAATTACTATAACCTTGAAAAATAATATTAAAGGATGGATTGAATGAATTCAAAACAATTACTTGAACTCGCGTTTAAAGCGTGTGACGATAAAAAAGCTGAAGAAATTATCGGTATAGATGTCAAAGAAATCAGCGGGATTACTGATTACTATGTCATCTGCCATGCCAATTCTGACCGTCAGGTGCAGGCAATCGCTAGAGAAGTGAAGCAGCAGGCAGAAGAAGCAGGAATTGATGTGGGCAAACTTGAAGGGTTTAATGAAGCACAGTGGGTACTCGTTGACTTAGATGATGTTGTCGTCCACATTTTCCACCGCGATGAGCGGAGCTACTATAACTTAGAGCGTCTGTATCGTGATGCAGAGTTCATCACTTACGAATAATGACTTACGAGGCATTTGCAGTTCTTTATGATGAACTGATGTATGATCAGCCGTATGATAAGTGGCTCGAACTGACTGTACCTTATCTGAATGGTAAGCAGTCTATACTGGATCTTGCGTGTGGCACGGGTTCATTCACGGCACTTCTGCCAAAACAGCTGGATCGTGTCGGTGTAGATCTGAGTGAGGACATGCTGACAGTGGCACAGACAAAAGACCCCTCTATTCAGTGGCTGGTGCAGGATATGACGGCACTTGAATTGGACATGACCTTTGATGTCATCACTTGTTTCTGTGACAGCATGAACTACGTGACAACAGAAGAAGACCTGAACAAACTGTTCAGCCATGTCTATATGCACCTTGAAGAAGACGGTGTTTTTCTTTTTGATGTGCATTCTGTCTGGAAGATGACGAATCTCTTTGACGGACAGACATATAGTGACGAGACAGAACATGTGACTTACCTTTGGCAGACAGAGCCCGGAGAAGAAGAGAACAGTGTCTATCACGATATGAGTTTCTTTACGCTTGAAGAAGATGGCAGATATCGTCGTTTTGATGAATCGCATTATCAGCGCACTTTTCCATTGGAATTTTATATCGAGCTGTTAGAGACGAATCAGTTTACAGTTGAAAAAGTTTTTGCGGATTTTAATACTGATAGACCGATAGAAGAAGACGCTGAAAGAATCTTTTATGTTGCACGTAAAAAATGTAAAAGATAATTTTTATTGTGACAGAAAAAATAAAATCGCAACATCTCTCCGATTATTAAGGGGAGGTGTTTTTTTGTGGAAAAAATTCAGGAACTGATTCAGACGCATAAAATGAAAATTGGAATCTGCGTTGTTGTGCTGATGGCTGTCTTATTTATTTATCAGTCGTCCTTCAAAAAATCAGTAGAGCCGCTGGAAACTCTGGCAACTGAAAAGCAGACGGTCGAAAAAGTAGTGACAACTGAAGCCCCTCAAAAAGAACTGATGGTTGACATTAAAGGGGCTGTCAAGCATCCGGGTGTCTATCCTACGCAGGAAAGTCAGCGTGTCAATGATGTCATCATGCTTGCAGTGCCGAGAGAAAATGCTGATCTTGAAGCGGTCAATCTGTCTATGCAGTTGACTGATCAGATGGTGATTTATGTCCCGTTCAAAGGAGAGGTGAAAGAAGAGAAGTTTACCATGTATCAGAATAAATCATCAACGAAAACTGATCCAGAGACCAAAGTGGTCAATATCAATACTGCAACAGAATCAGAGCTGCAGGAAATACCGGGCATAGGTCCTAAGAAAGCGGCAGACATTTTGCATTACCGTGAACAGCATGGTGGTTTTAAATCAAAAGAAGAGATGAAAGAGATAAAAGGCATCGGCGATAAAACTTATACGTCTCTTGAGCCGTTTATTGAATTGTAATTGCCAGAGACGGATTCATTCCTTACAATGAGACTATTGGAGGGATCATTGTGGAAAGAATTAAATGGCAGGATTATTTTATGGCACAGAGCCAGCTACTCGCATTACGTTCAACATGTAACAGATTAAGTGTAGGTGCGACCATCGTTAAGGATAATAGAATTATTGCGGGCGGCTACAACGGTTCTGTAGCAGGTGAAGCACACTGTACAGACGTCGGCTGTTATTTGGAAGAGGGACATTGCATCAGAACCGTCCATGCAGAGATGAACGCACTCCTGCAATGTGCAAAACTAGGTGTTTCGACGACAGGCGCTGAAATCTACGTCACACATTTTCCTTGTATTCATTGTACGAAATCCCTGATTCAAGCAGGAATCAGCAAGGTCTCCTATGCAATAGATTATAAGAATCACTCGTATGCAGTTGAGTTACTGCAAAAAGCAGGTATTCAAGTAGAGAAGATACCTTTTGATGCGAGTAAAGTAGCGGAATATTTTAAAATGATTGAATAAAAAGGAGGATACATGTGGTTTAATCTGGCTGTCGCTGCATTCTGCGGAACATTGTTTCGGTTCGCCCCGTTAAGTGCATGTATCTTATTTCTCTTAATCATCATTCACTGTTATCAAAAGCAAAGGTTAATCTATATTTTAGGTTTCACTGCCATGGGACTCTTTTTCTATTTTTATTCATACAGTGAACCTGTAGCAGATTTTGACTGGACAGACACTAAAAGAGGGACTTTGACATCGTTCCTCGTATTTACTGATGAGCAGAATATTGATGGTGATTATTTTTCCGGTGTTGCGCTCATACAAAATCAGCCGGTAAGATTCAGTTATTATATTAAGACGGAGAATGAGCAGAAGAAGCTGGTCAGCAGTATGCCTTATTTCAGGACGTGTTCAGCTTCTGTTGAACTGAGGCAGCCGCTCCCGAACACAAATGGGCTGAAGTTCGACTACGCCGAGTATTTAAAGCGGCAGAATATCCATTACCAGGCGACTGTGAAAAATATCGACTGGTCGTCCTGCAGGAAAGTAGAACTTAATATAATTGATCAGCTGAAGCTGTATCGTGTCCAGCTTGCTGATCAGATGATGATAAGCGACCGTTTTAACATGCGTTATGTGGTTGCCCTGACGCTCGGTGATACAAGGTATCTGTCAACAGATGAACTCGATAAACTGAAGGTACTAGGTATTTATCATCTTTATGCCATCAGCGGTTCTCATGTTGCTTTAATCAGTGTGCAGCTCTTCTTTCTGCTGAAACGGTTCTATATACCTCTTTACTGGTGTACAGCTGCTATGTTTTTAATTATTCCAATATATACCATACTGACCGGACTATCACCATCTGTCATCAGGTCTTCACTTTTTATACTAATTTATATGGCATTAAAAAGATATGGTATCAACCTTCTCGATGCGCTTTCTTTATCTTTTCTGCTTTTTCTTCTGGTTGAACCGACGGCTATTTTTGATATCGGTTTTCAGCTGTCCTACTTCATCTCTTTTATTTTAATTTTTACGAGCAATCTTTATCAGGACAGACGGCCTATCTCTCTGCTCGTCATAACCTGTTTGGTTTCTCAGCTCGCAAGTATTCCCATTTTGCTTATCAACTTCAACAGTTTTCAAGTCATCGGACTTCTTACCAATCTTCTTTTTATTCCTTTTTTTACAGTTGTCATGTTTCCGCTTTGTACGATTATTTTGCTATGGGTGATTCTGCTGCATACGTTGCCTGGCTGGTTTGATTATTTATTAAAAGCTGCTTTTTTCCTGAATGACTTAATGATTGATATTTACAGTCTTGTCCATCTTCCGGATATTCATATGGCGAATACGGGAGCTGAACTCTATCTTATCCTGACATTGATTATTTTCTATATTTTATTAAGACTTAAGTTTTCAGTAATCCAGTTTGTCAGCTATACAATGGCCCTGTTTTTACTCCTGTATTGTTTAAGTGTCATACAGTCGCATGAAGAAGGTGTAACTTTTATAGATGTCGGCCAGGGAGATAGTTCAATAGTGGAAAGCGGCGGGCAGATACTTGTGACAGACACAGGTGGACAGATGGAACTGCCGAAAGAGGAGTGGCAGAAACGGCGGAAAGAGAATGACGCAGTCGCATTTCATTTACATGGTGTGCTAAAAGAGAAAGGGTATCAGAAAATTGATTATCTACTGATCACACATCCTGATGCTGATCATTTTGGTGAAGCAGTGCATTTACTCCGCTTGATACATGTGGACTATTTGATACTAAATAAAGAGGCACCGGGCCATGATAAATATGACGAGCTGCTTGCTCTGGCGAAAGCAGGAGATACTGAGATTATCGATTCGAAACAGATTGATAAGATGAGAGTTGGACATGCAGTAGTTGAATTCTTTAATACAAGGGGTTCGTTCAGTGAGGAGAATGACAGCAGTATTATTTCGAGGATAACACTTGGCCGCCGTTACTTGCTGATGGCAGACGCGCCGACGGACATAGAGACTTCGTTAATAGCACAGCTATGCAGCGCCGAGATTGATGTTCTTAAAGTGGGGCACCATGGCAGTAAGACGAGTACTTCAGATGAACTGCTGGACTGTGTTCAGCCTAAATATGCCGTGATTTCAGCTGGTAGAAATAATCGTTTTGGTCATCCTCATGAGGAAGTAGTGAATAAGTTAACGGCGAGAAAAATTCATATTTTAAATACGCAGTCAGACGGAAAAATAGAATTTCTAAATACGGTCAGGACAGCGAAAAGACCATAAAAAAAAGACCGCGAGCGGTCTTTTATTTTGCTAAAAGATTAAAGATTTGAGCGATGATATAGATAGCAGCAAACGCGCCGAAACCTGTACCCATTGCAAGGAGTGAATCTTTCACGTCATTGTTTTTAGATTGCACATCATGTTCAAAATGATTCATGTTATCAACCTCCATTTAGGTTAAGTATATGATATTTATGTGAAAAAAGCTATAATGAAATTAAGATTTATCAAGGGAGTTCTTAATTTGAATGCTATTATCATCAATCATGGTGTCGTTCCGGAACTAGTGGCAGAACGAACAACTAAAATCGTCAGTGATTTACTGCCTGAACAGGATGACTTTAATTTTTCAAGATACGATCTGCTGGAGACACCTATCCAGAATATTATAGAAGACGCGATGACAATCCCATTTCTCAGTGAGCAGAAGGTCATTGTCGTCAAAAACAGTTATCTTTTTACAGGGGAGAAACCACGTGTAGCAGTCGAACATCAGCTTGATGCGCTCGCGCAATTTGTAGAACAGTTCACGGGACCGAATGTCGTCATTTTTGAAGTGAACAGCGACAAGCTGGATGAACGTAAAAAAATAGTCAAAAACATGAAAAAGCTGCATCAAGTCAATAAAATAGATGCTTTGGACGAAATGGCACTGAAGAAATGGGTCAAGCAGGAGATGAATAATCAATTTAAAGACATCAAGCAAGATGCGCTTGATGAACTGATTCAGCTGACAGGTGCCGATTATAAACTGGTATCAAATGAGATGCATAAACTGCTTCTGTATTTAGGTGATGATTCCATCATTACAAAGTCGCATGTTGAAATGATTGTCTCCCGTAGTCTGGAGCAGAATGTCTTCCTGCTGACAGATTATATTACGACTCATCGTAAGAAAGAAGCAATCGTGCTGCTGAAAGACTTGATCAGTATGAAAGAAGAACCGATTAAACTATTAGCGCTCATCAGTGGTCAGTACCGCCTTTTCTATCAGACTAAGATACTGAGTCAGAAAGGTTTCAGTGAGGCTCAGATCGCTAAGCAGCTCAAGATTCATCCATATAGAGTGAAGCTCGCCCTACGAAAAGTATCACGTCTTAACTTGAGCGATATCCTTAAAGTGATCGATAGCTGTGCTAAAACAGATTATCAGCTTAAATCGTCTTATATGGATAAGGTCTTAATTTTAGAATTATTTATTTTAGGCATATAAAAAAGCCCGCTTTCGCGGGCTTTCATTATTAGTTAGAACGCATAACTTGTGATTTTAAACGGTCAGCTTTGTTAGAGTGGATTAAGTTGCTTTTCGCAGCTTTATCAATCTTTTTAACAGCTGTGTTTACTAAATCCTGTTTGTTATCAGCGTTGTTTTCGATAGCAGCTTTCGCAGTTTTGATAGCAGAACGCATCTCATTCTTTTGAGAGATATTAGCATCTTGAGCTTTTTGACTAGTCGTCACGCGTTTAATAGCAGATTTGATGTTTGGCATGATGTCACCTCCTAAAAATATTACACCTGTGTGTTTTCATTGCAACAAGAAATATTTTATCAAAATACAGGAGGCATTGCAATCGTTATTTTAAAACTGATTGAAGTAGCCTTCTATACTTGATATAATCATAATTATTGAATAGAAAAGAAAGTTGGTTCTCTGAATGAACAATGAAGAACGTTTAAATAGACAGAATAAAATCAGGAATTTCTCGATTATTGCGCATATCGACCATGGGAAGTCGACACTTGCTGACCGTATTCTTGAAAACACGAAGACAGTAGCCTCTCGTGAGATGAAGTCACAGCTGCTGGATTCAATGGATTTAGAACGTGAGCGCGGTATCACGATTAAGCTGAACGCGGTTCAACTGAACTATACCGCTAAAGACGGTGAAACTTACATCTTTCACCTTATTGATACGCCGGGTCACGTCGATTTCACATATGAAGTTTCAAGAAGTTTAGCTGCCTGTGAAGGTGCGATTCTTGTAGTGGATGCAGCGCAGGGGATTGAAGCACAGACGTTAGCCAATGTCTACCTTGCACTGGATAATGACCTTGAACTGATTCCGGTGATCAATAAAATCGATTTACCGGCAGCAGAACCTGAACGCGTCAAGCAGGAGATAGAAGATGTCATCGGTTTAGATGCGTCTGATGCGGTACTCGCTTCAGCTAAAGCCAATATCGGTATCGATGAGATTTTAGAGCAGATTGTAGAACTTGTACCGCCGCCGACAGGTGACCCTGAAGCACCGCTGAAAGCATTGATCTTTGACAGTGCATTTGATGCATACCGTGGTGTCATCTCATCTATCCGTATCATCGACGGCACAGTTAAAGCTGGCGATAAAATCCGTATGATGGCGACCGGCAAAGATTTTGAAGTAGTTGAAGTAGGCATCAACACACCGAAACAGATGCCAGTCAGTGAACTGACAGTCGGGGACGTAGGCTATATCACAGCATCTATTAAAAATGTCGGTGATTCACGTGTGGGTGATACGATTACCCTTGCGAACAACCCTGCTGCAGAACCCCTGCAAGGTTATAAAAAGATGAATCCGATGGTCTTCTGTGGTATCTATCCAATCGATACGAGTAAATACAACGATTTACGAGAAGCACTTGAAAAACTACAGCTTAACGATGCTTCCCTTGAATTTGAGGCAGAAACGTCACAGGCACTTGGTTTTGGTTTCCGTGTCGGCTTCCTTGGACTTCTTCACATGGAGATTATTCAGGAACGGATTGAACGTGAATTCGGTATTGAACTGATTGCAACAGCCCCTTCTGTTATTTATAAATGTATGATGACGGATGGCAGCGAAGTGATTGTTGACAATCCTTCTAAAATGCCTGACCCTCAGAAGATTGAGCACATTTATGAACCTTATGTAAAAGCGAGTATCATGGTGCCTAATGACTATGTCGGCGCAGTAATGGAGCTCTGTCAGAAGAAGCGGGGTAACTTTAAGACGATGGATTACCTCGATGACATTCGTGTCAATATCATCTATGAACTGCCGTTATCTGAAATTGTCTTTGATTTCTTCGATCAGCTGAAATCTAATACAAAAGGCTATGCCTCGTTTGACTATGAACTGATCGGCTATCAGGAAAGCCGCCTTGTTAAGATGGATATTTTATTGAATGGTGATACAGTCGATGCGCTGAGCTTTATTGTTCACCGTGATTTCGCTTATGACCGTGGTAAAGTCATCGTAGAGAAATTGAAGACCCTTATTCCACGTCAGCAGTTCGAAGTACCGGTACAGGCTGCAATCGGCCAGAAAATTATTGCACGTACGAACATTAAATCAATCGGTAAGAATGTCCTCGCTAAATGTTATGGTGGTGACATCAGCCGTAAGCGTAAATTGCTGGAAAAACAAAAAGCAGGTAAAGCGAAGATGAAATCTGTCGGTTCTGTTGAAATCCCGCAGGAAGCATTCCTTGCTGTACTGAAAATGGACGAAGAATAAAAGTGGCGATAGCCACTTTTTTTCGTGAAAGGAGCTATGATGACCAGTCTTTATATCCACATCCCGTTCTGTAACCGCATCTGTACATATTGTGACTTTAATAAGTTTCTGATTAAGAATCAGCCGGTGGACCAGTATATCGATTGTCTGATCAAAGAACTTAAAGAAATATCCAAAGATATCGATACTTTATTTATCGGAGGGGGTACGCCGACTGCACTGAATGAAGAACAGCTGGAACGACTGCTCGGCTTCATCTCTCGGCATTTTAAGATTAAGCGTGAGTTCTCGATGGAAGCAAATCCTGATGAACTTACAAGAGAGAAGATTCTGATCATGAAACGTTATCATGTTAATCGACTCAGTCTCGGTGTTCAGACATTTGATAATGAACTACTGAAGCTGCTCGGACGGACACACGTTGAGAGTGACATCAAAAAAGCAGTCGATACTGCTAAATCAGCCGGTATCGAGTCTGTCAGCATCGATCTGATGTATCATCTGCCGACACAGACACTTCAGCAGGTAAAGGATGATTTAGAGCATGCCCTTGCACTTGATATCGATCATATCTCGAGTTATTCACTGATACTTGAACCGAAGACCCAGTTTTATAACCAGTATCGTAAAGGCATGCTGCAGCTGCCGGACGAAACACTTGCTGCTGAAATGTACGATTATACGATTGAACGGCTAGCCCAGTCTGACTTTAAACAATATGAGATTTCAAACTTTGCAAAAGAAGGTCATGAGTCTGAACACAATAAAGTTTACTGGCAGAACAAAGAGTATTATGGTGCCGGTGCTGGCAGTCATGGTTATGTCAACGGCAGTCGTTACTATAACGTTGCGCCTGTCCCGCATTACATTAAAGCGATGCAAAAAGGAGATGCGGTTAAAGAGACGCATCAAGTGACACAGGAAGAATCCATGGAAGAATTCATGTTCCTCGGGCTCCGGATGAACGAAGGGGTATCAAGAGCTGACTTCTTTAAGCGTTACGGTATCCAGATTGATGATATATTTGGTGATGCGCTGGCGCAGCTGGAAAGAAGCGGTCACCTTAAGCTGCAGGATGACAAAATCATGATGACACCTGAAGGACGCATGGTCGGCAATGATGTATTTGAACAGTTTCTACTTTCTATTTAGAAAGTAGATTTTTTTCATATCTTAGCTGAAGGGTTTTACATTGACATACTTTGACCAATTTGATAAATTATTATTAGCACTTCAGATACAAGAGTGCTAAAGAGGTGAAACATGCTCACGAATAGACAAAAGACTTTATTGAACACATTAGTTGAAGATTTTGTTGAAAGTGGTGTGCCTGTAGGTTCACATACACTGATGAATAAGCACCAGCTCGCTATCAGTTCAGCGACTATCCGTGCTGAAATGAAGAAGCTGGAAGAGCAGGGATTCATTGAGAAGACCCATATCTCTTCTGGTCGTATCCCTTCAATAGAAGGATATAAACATTACATCAGCACATTACAGACTGAACATGATGCAAGTGCAGTCAGTCATGAAAATTTTGATGAACTCGCAGATAAACTGGCTGCTGATACGCATTATTTTTCTGTTGTGACCGGCTACTATAAAGCCAGGAAAATAGAAGCCATACACCTGGCTACTGTCGCGCATTCTTTACTTATCATATTCATTTACAGTGATGGTGAAGTTGAGCATGAACAGCTTGGATGGCAGAGCCCTTTATCAATGGAAGAACTGCTTGAACTCAATCAGTATTTTAATGCCATGATTCATCATGAGAATACTACTTATACACCACTTAACAAGCAGCTTGTATCGATGATTAATCATTATGTCAACAGAAGACTTAAAAAGCCTGACCCGGTTATATATAAGGCAGGACAGGAGTTTCTGTTTGATGCGGTTCCACAGGACTTGGACGGCGTACGGGACTTACTGTCTTACATTGAATCGGATACGTTCATCTACAAGCTTATTAGTATGAATGACGATTTGATTAATGTTAAGATAGGACAGGAAATCGATGATAGTCTCAATCATGTCTCACTTGTCACTAAACCTGTTCAGACAGAAGACATAGATGGACGGGTTGCTGTAGTCGGACCTATTATGATGAGCTATCGCAAAGTTTTTGAGGGACTTAGCGCACTCTAAGGAGGATATTTGAATGACGGAAGAGAAAAACGTCCAGGAAGAAACAGTTCCTGAAGAAGAAGTAACTGCTGAAGCGCCTGTCGACACGACGCCCATCGATGTTGACGGTGATGGTCTGGAGCAAAAGGTAGCAGATCTGGAAGAAGCACTCGCAGCCAGTGAAGAAAAATATTTAAGATTATACGCTGAGTTTGAAAATTATAAAAAACGCACGCGTACTGAATTAGAAACAGAAAAAACGTATCGTTCTCAGGCCGTGCTGCGTGATGTCATTCCGACGCTCGATAATATTGAGCGTGCACTCGGTCAGAAGAGTGAAGATGAAACACTGATCAAAGGTGTGCAGATGGTTTATGACAACTTAGTCAGTGCGTTGAAAGAGCACGGACTTGAATTAATTGAAGCTCAGGATCAGCCATTTGACCCGAACTTCCATCAGGCAGTCATGCAGGAGAAAGATGATACTAAAGAATCAGGCATCGTGCTTGATGAATTACAAAAAGGCTATAAATTAAAAGAACGTGTCTTAAGACCCTCAATGGTTAAAGTCAACGAATAATATAAACTGGAGGAATTCTAAATGAGTAAAGTAATTGGTATTGACTTAGGAACAACAAATTCATGTGTAGCTGTACTTGAAGGCGGAGAACCAAAAGTAATCGCTAACCCAGAAGGTAACCGTACAACACCATCTGTTGTCGCATTCAAAAACGGTGAAACTCAGATCGGTGAAGTAGCGAAACGTCAGGCGATCACTAATCCTAATACAATCATCTCTATTAAACGTGAGATGGGTACAGATCATAAAGTTGAAGTAGAAGGTAAACAGTATTCACCACAGGAAATTTCAGCTATGATTCTTCAGAACTTAAAAGCAACAGCTGAAGCATACCTCGGTGAAACAGTTTCTAAAGCGGTTATTACAGTACCTGCATACTTCAACGACGCTGAGCGTCAAGCAACTAAAGACGCTGGTAAAATTGCTGGTTTAGAAGTAGAACGTATTATCAATGAACCTACAGCAGCAGCACTTGCCTACGGTTTAGATAAAACAGATAAAGACCAGAAAATCCTTGTCTTTGACTTAGGTGGCGGTACTTTTGACGTTTCTATTCTTGAACTCGGTGATGGCGTATTCGAAGTACTTTCTACAGCGGGTGATAACAGACTCGGGGGGGATGACTTTGACCAGGTGATCATTGACTTCTTAGTAGAAGAGTTCAAAAAAGAGAACGGCTTAGATTTATCAAAAGATAAAATGGCTATGCAACGTCTGAAAGACGCAGCTGAAAAAGCGAAAAAAGACTTATCAGGTGTATCTTCTACACAGATTTCATTACCGTTCATCTCAGCAGGAGAAGCAGGTCCACTTCACTTAGAAGTGACATTATCTCGTGCTAAATTTGAAGACTTATCTCGTAACTTAGTAGAAAAAACAATGGGACCTACTCGTCAGGCATTAAAAGATGCTTCATTATCAGCGTCTGATATCGACGAAGTCATCCTTGTCGGTGGTTCTACACGTATTCCAGCTGTTCAGGAAGCAATTAAAAAAGAATTAAATAAAGAACCTAATAAAGGTGTTAACCCGGATGAAGTAGTAGCAATGGGTGCTGCTATTCAAGGCGGCGTCATCACTGGTGACGTTAAAGATATCGTGCTTCTTGACGTAACACCGTTATCACTCGGTATCGAAACAATGGGCGGTGTGTCTACTGTTCTGATTGAACGTAACACAACAATCCCGACTTCAAAATCACAAGTATTCTCTACAGCTGCTGACAACCAGCCGGCAGTAGATGTACACGTTCTGCAAGGTGAACGTCAGATGGCTGCGGACAATAAAACTTTAGGACGCTTCCAGTTAACAGACATTCCACCAGCACCACGCGGCGTACCTCAAATCCAAGTTACATTTGATATCGACAAAAACGGTATCGTTAATGTTACAGCTAAAGATTTAGGTACTCAAAAAGAACAAAAAATCACGATTCAGTCTTCTTCAGCATTATCAGATGAAGAAATCGATCGTATGGTGAAAGATGCAGAAGCTAATGCAGAAGCAGATAAAAAACGCCGTGAAGAAATTGATACTCGTAACGAAGCAGACCAATTAGTCTTCACTGTAGAAAAAACATTAAAAGACCTTGAAGGAAAAGTAGACGATGCTGAGAAAGAAAAAGCAGAAGCTGCGAAAGAAGAACTCAAAAAAGCCCTTGAAGGTAATGATATCGAAGACATCAAAACGAAAAAAGATGTACTGAATGAAATCGTTCAAGCTTTATCTATGAAGCTTTACGAACAAATGGCACAGGAACAGCAGGCAGAGGGCGGAGCAGCACCTCAGGATGATGTTGTAGATGCTGATTTCACAGAAGTTAAAGACGACGATAAAAAATAATAGCTGTTTCTAAAAAGTCAAAGTCAATTTATTGGCTTTGACTTTTTCTTTGACGGCAGAAAAGGAGAATGGCGAGTGGCAAAAAGAGATTATTACGAAGTGCTGGGATTATCAAAAGGCGCTTCAAAAGACGAAATTAAAAAAGCATACCGAAAACTTTCTAAAAAATATCATCCGGATATCAATAAAGAAGAAGGCGCAGATGAAAAGTTCAAGGAACTATCAGAAGCTTATGAAGTATTAAGTGATGATCAGAAAAAAGCGCAGTATGACCAGTTCGGTCATGCAGGCATGGGTCAAGGCGCCGGTTTCGGTGGCGCGGACTTCGGTGGCGGCTTTGGCGGATTTGAAGATATTTTCAGTTCATTTTTCGGCGGCGGCGCAAGACGTGATCCAAACGCTCCAAGAAAAGGGAATGACCTGCAGTATCAGATGGATATTGATTTTGAGGATGCTGTTTTCGGTGCAAACAAAGAAATTAAGGTTCGTAAAGAAGTTGAATGTGATACGTGTGACGGTACCGGTGCGAAACCAGGCACTGAAGTTAAACGCTGTTCGACTTGTCACGGACGTGGACAGGTCGGCGTAGAACAGGAGACACCATTTGGCCGTATTCGTACAGAACGCCCTTGTCCGGACTGTAACGGTACAGGTAAAGAGTTTGAAGAAAAATGTTCGGACTGCCGCGGTACAGGTGTAAAAGTAAAAGACGTCACTATAGATGTCACTGTTCCGGCAGGTGTTGATAATGGTCAGCAGATTCGTATAGCTGGACATGGTGAACCGGGTGTCAACGGTGGACCAGCGGGTGATCTCTATATGGTCTTCCGCGTATCTGACCATCCTGATTTTGAACGTGACGGCGATGATATCTTCTATAATCTTAAACTGTCATTCGCACAGGCGGCACTCGGTGATGAAATAGAAGTACCGACATTAGATAGCCGTGTCAAGCTGACAATTCCTTCTGGCACACAGACAGGTAAACGATTCCGTCTGAAAGATAAAGGCGTTCAAAATGTTCACGGATATGGTAAAGGTGATCTTTACGTCACAGTGACCGTTGTCACACCAACTAAAATGACAGACCATCAGATTGAATTACTGCGTGAATTCGCTGAAATTGATGGTGAAGAACTGAATGAACAAAATGATAATTTCTTCGAAAAAACACGACGCTTCTTTAGAGGAGAGTAAAAATGGATTACAAAGAAATCACATTGATGATCAATCATGAAGTAGAACCTTTTATAGCAGAAATTCTAAATGAATTAGGTGCAAATGGTGTCGTCATTGAGGATAGCCTTGAATTGCAAAAGGGACGTATCGAAACGTTTGGTGAAATCTATGAGCTGAATCCAGCAGACTATCCGGAAAAAGATGTCCGCGTCAAGTGCTATTACAGTGAATATGATTACAAAGATGAACTACTGAGTGATATTGAAGAAGCTGTGAAGTCCTTACAGGATGTTGAAGTGACACGTTTTGAAATAGAGACTGCCGATATTAAGGACGAGGACTGGGAAAATGAATGGAAGAACCATTTTCACGCGTTCAAGGCGTCTGAACGTTTTACTGTGGTGCCAAGCTGGGAAGACTACCAGCCGGAAAGTGATGAAGAAGTCATTCATTTAGATCCGGGTATGGCATTTGGTACAGGTGATCATGCAACGACTTCCATGTGTCTGCGTCTGGTTGAAGAATATGTGAAACCGGGTATGTCTGTCATCGATGTCGGTACAGGTTCAGGAATTTTAAGTATTGCGGCACATCGTATGGGTGCTGCGCCTATCCGTGCAGTCGATCTCGATAAAGTTGCAGTGAGAGTCGCTGAGGAGAACTTTGCAATCAATCATTGTGCCGAAGCGATTGAGACAGATACAGGCAATCTTCTGGTCGGTGAAACAGAAAAACGTGATGTGGTTATCGCCAACATCCTCGCGCATATCGTGGATTTAATGGTTGATGACGCCTTTTATCTTTTAAATGATAAAGGACTGTTTATCGCTTCAGGCATCATCGATGAAAAAGAACAGATGATTACAGATCACATGCTTGAAGCAGGGTTTACAATTAAAACGATTACGCGCGAAAAAGGCTGGGTAGCCATCCTGGCTGAGAAGGTCTAGTCATGCAGCGTTATTTTCTTAATGAATCAGCTGAAATAGGTAGCACGGCCGTAATTGACACAAAAGAAGATGTTCACCATATTAAAAATGTCATGAGACAGCAGCCGGGTGACGCACTGATTATTAATTTCACCAATGGAACTTATCAGGTGACGATTGATGAGATGTCCGACAAAGTGCTTGTCCGTGTAACAGAAGCGCTTGAACTGAATACAGAGCTCCCTGTTCATATCACGATAGCGAGTGGTCTGCTGAAGAATGATAAATATGAATGGATGCTGCAAAAAGCGACAGAACTAGGCGCTAGTCAGTTTATGCCGTTTCAAGGCGAATTTTCTGTCGTTAAATGGGATAACAAAAAAGCGGATAAAAAGCTTGAACGTTTCCGTAAAATCATCAAAGAAGCGGCAGAGCAGAGCTATCGGCAGCAGCTGCCCGTTATTAAATTCACTAATCATCTAAGAGAGTTAAACGGTCAGTTTGATCACGTCATCATCGCATACGAGGAAAGTGCGAAGAATCAAGAACAGCGGGCGTTTCAGCAGGCTATCAAAAATTTTAATAAAGGCGATCGTGTGCTTCTGGTCTTTGGTCCTGAGGGTGGACTCAGCACAAAAGAAATTGAGATGGTTGACGGAATTACCGCAGGACTCGGACCGCGTATTCTGCGGGCTGAAACAGCACCGCTTTACGCATTATCCGCAATCAGTTATCATATGGAATTGCTGGGCTAAAGACAGGATTCAGTTGAATCCTGTCTTTTATCGTATCAGCCACTTGATTTTAAGATAAGAAAAATAGTAAAATGTTAAGGTTATCGAAAAGCCGAGTGATAGATAGAAATAAGAAATAAAGAGGTGGACGCTATGTCAACAGTTGCATTCCATACATTGGGCTGTAAAGTTAATCATTACGAAACAGAAGCCATCTGGCAGCTCTTCAAAGACGACGGTTATGACCGTGTCGAGTTTGAAACAAATGCCGATGTCTATGTCATCAACACTTGTACTGTAACTAATACAGGTGATAAAAAAAGTCGTCAGGTCATCCGTCGTGCGATACGACGTAACCCGGACGCAGTGATCTGTGTGACAGGTTGCTATGCGCAGACTTCATCTGCAGAAATTATGGATATCCCTGGTGTCGATATAGTAGTAGGAACACAGGACCGTCATAAAATGCTCCCTTATATCGAAGAGTTTAAGTCAGCACGCCAGCCAATCAATGGTGTGACCAATATTATGAAGAATCGGACATATGAAGAACTGGATGTTCCTTATTTCACAGACAGAACGCGTGCATCGCTCAAGATTCAGGAAGGCTGCAATAACTTCTGTACATTCTGTATTATCCCGTGGGCTCGTGGGCTTATGCGTTCTCGTAATCCGAAGGAAGTCGTTAAACAGGCAAGTCAGTTAGTAAGTGCCGGCTACCAGGAGATTGTTTTAACAGGTATTCATACTGGTGGCTACGGGGAAGACCTGAAGAATTACAATCTTGCACAGCTCCTGCGTGACCTGGAAGAGATTGATGGACTGAAACGAATTCGTATTTCTTCTATTGAAGCAAGTCAGCTGACAGATGAAGTCATTGATGTCATCGACCAAAGTGAAAAAGTGGTGCGTCACCTGCATATTCCGCTTCAGTCAGGCAGCGATACAGTTCTGAAACGGATGCGTCGTAAATATACGATGGCACACTTCTCTGAACGTCTGCAGAAGCTTCATGCGATTATGCCGGGGCTTGCTGTTACAAGTGATGTCATTGTCGGTTTCCCAGGTGAAACAGAAGAAGAGTTTATGGAAACTTATCACTTCATTGAATCTCATAAGTTTTCTGAACTGCATGTCTTCCCTTATTCCATGCGTACAGGAACACCTGCAGCCCGCATGACAGATCAGATTGATGAAGAAGTTAAAAATGAACGTGTTCATAAACTGATCAGTTTATCCGATCAGCTTGCAAAAGAATATGCGAGCAAGTTTGAGGGAAAAGTGCTGGAAGTGATTCCTGAGGAAAAAGGATCAGTTGACGGTCAGCTCGTCGGCTACACAGATAATTATCTTAAAGTTCAGTTCGAAGGCAGTGAATCACTGATCGGGGAACTGGTAAAAGTGAAGATCACTGAAGCAGGTTATCCTATGAACCATGGTCAGTTTGTCAAGGTGATGCCTAAGCATCAGACTGTCGCAATAGCCGGTAAATAAATTCACTATTGACCAGATAAATCGAGTATATTATAATATTTGAGTACATAGTTTACTATGTTTAATTAGTTCCGTTGATATTTGGAGGGAGGGAAATTTAATGTCTAAAACAGTTGTTCGTAAAAACGAATCTATTGAAGATGCTTTACGTCGTTTCAAACGTACAGTTTCTAAAAGTGGTACGATTCAAGATGCTCGTAAACACGAATTCTACGAAAAACCAAGTGTTAAACGTAAAAAGAAATCAGAAGCTGCACGTAAACGTAAATTCAAATAATATTTGATCTCCCTCAAATATTATCTATAGATAAGCACAGGCGCATGCCCGTGCTTTTTTTTGTTACCTTAAAGTTTTCTTAATTTTTTGTGTAATTGATATAAGATATTTCCACTTCATGTATAATAAGGATAAGGAGGTGGCTTTTTGACGTTGACATCATATGAAATGATTTTATTGGTATTAATGATTATCATCTTTTTATCAGCTGTTGCTCAGCTATTTTCATCCAGACTATCTGCAGCAGGTATTATTCTGATTCTGGCCTGTGCTGGTTTTGTCATTATGACAGGAATGACCGGCGAACTGGAAATGATTTCAGTGATTCTTTTTGTAGCAGGTGTCATTTTAATGATACTGGAATTATTTGTTGTAGGTGCTGTTCTGGGTATTATAGGTGCGTTAATGGTCTTCAGCAGTTTCCTCCTCATCGGTGAAGATATTTCAAAGATGGCAGTTTTCCTGGCAATAAGTCTGGCATTAGCATTAATGGAGTGGATAGTGATGGTCAAATTTTTTGGAAAATCTATTCCGCTTTTCAAAAATGTAATACTGACGGATTCTACGTCAAAGGAAGCGGGCTATTCCTCGCATGATGACAGAAGTCATCTTGTCGGGAAAATTGCGCTGACAATGACTCCTCTTAGACCGTCTGGCATTATAACTTTTGAAGGTAAGCGGATAGATGCGGTCAGTGAAGGGGCCTTCATCGACAAAGACCGCGAAGTCAGTATTATTTTAGTTGAAGGAACCCGAGTCGTCGTCAGAGCATTATAACAAAAGGAGTGGATAGAATGGAATGGATAGCATTGCTTATTATTTTAGGGATCATCTTAGTATTCCTGATGGTCTTATTTACGTTTGTGCCGGTAGGTCTGTGGATTTCAGCCCTCGCTGCAGGCGTTAAAGTGGGTATCGGCACTCTGGTCGGTATGCGATTACGTCGTGTATCACCGCGCCGTGTCATTGACCCGCTGATTAAAGCCCATAAAGCCGGTCTGCATTTAACGACCAATCAGCTTGAATCACATTATTTAGCGGGTGGTAACGTTGACCGCGTAGTTGATGCGATTATCGCAGCACAGCGTGCAGATATCAACCTGCCATTTGAAAGAGGAGCGGCAATTGACCTTGCTGGACGTGACGTACTGGAAGCGGTCCAGATGTCAGTTAACCCGAAAGTGATTGAGACACCGTTTATCGCTGGTGTAGCAATGAATGGTATCGAAGTGAAAGCAAAAGCAAGAATCACTGTACGTGCGAACATTGAACGACTCGTCGGTGGTGCAGGTGAAGAAACCATTGTCGCCCGTGTCGGCGAAGGGATTGTCTCTACAATCGGTTCAAGCCAGTCACATACTTCAGTACTTGAGAATCCGGATATGATCTCTCAGACTGTACTCGGTAAAGGTCTGGATTCTGGTACAGCATTTGAAATTCTGTCGATTGATATCGCGGATGTAGATATCGGTAAGAATATCGGTGCCGACCTGCAGACAGAACAGGCGATGGCAGATAAGAACATCGCTCAGGCGAAAGCGGAAGAACGCCGTGCAATGGCCGTTGCTCAGGAGCAGGAGATGAAAGCCCGCGTTCAGGAAATGAGAGCGAAAGTAGTTGAATCTGAAGCAGAAGTACCGCTTGCAATGGCTAGAGCTCTGCAAGAAGGTAATATCGGTGTGATGGATTACCATAACCTGAAGAACATTGAGTCAGATACAGGGATGCGTAATGCCATCAACAAGCTGACAGATCAAGGTGAGCAGACGCCGCCTAGAAAGTAGGTGGAATCCATGTCAATAGGAACGATTATATTCATTATCGGGATTATTATTACAATCGGTCAGTCGGTTGTTGAGAAGATGGGTAAGAAAGAGGACGCAAAACCTATTGTTCGTAAACTGCAGAACTTTGAAAAACGAGTTCAGCAGAATATCGATAAAATAGAGCAGACATCAGAGTCGTATAAGCCTGCTCAGCGGAAAGCACGAGAGGTTGTAAAAGAAGCTTCTCCAAGGCTTGTTCAGGAACAGAAAAAAGCTCGTCCTGAACGGATGAAAGCCATTGACCCAGTCGAAAAAGTGCTGACCGATAAGCATCTGACGCAGCAACAGAAAGCCCACCGTTTAGAAGCCATTAAAAGTCAGGACCTGACAGAGACAGACGGATTCAAGTTCGAAATTACAAATGAAAATCTGGTTCACAGTCTGATTATGGCAGAATTATTGGGACCACCTAAATCTAAAAGATAAGAGAGCATTGGCTCTCTTTTTTTGTGCTAAAATGGAGAAAAGAGGTGAGCATATGAAATTTCAGAGCCAGGGCAATCCGTTGTTTTATGGTATCACTGTGATACTGATCTCTATGCTTGTATTCTACTACTTTATCAGTTCTTTTCTCATGTTCATTTTTACATTTCTTTTGACGACCTTGTTAATTGTGATGCTTCTAAGGGAATACTATATTATCAGTCGTTTACTGACCGTTCATAGGGGGATCAGCCGTATTCAGATCGATATCATGCAGATCGAGGTGTTGAATATTGCCGTCTACGGCAGCCGGATAGGCGTTGAAATCTGCTCGAAAGAAACAGATCAGATAGTGGTTTTTCCGGTTGAAACAGAACGATTTGTTAAATTGCTGCTCAAGCGGAATCCTAAAATCTATTTACAGAATCAGCAGAACATGGATGCGGTAAGATGCAACTTGTAGTCTGCTGTGGTAAATTTAAATTAATTAATCATAAAAGGAGTTTTTGAATGCCACAGACAATCGGTATAGAAGATGTTAATGAAGCACAGGCACTTTTAGGTAACCACGATGAACATATCAATTACCTGGAAGAAGCGTTCAATGTTGAGATTCATACACGAGGTGGACAGGTGACTGTCAACGGTGATGAAGAGAATGTTGAAAAAGCAGAGGCTGTTATCATTAACTTATTGAAGGTGATTCAAAAAGGGATGAACATCTCCTTAAAAGATGTCCAGGCAGCTGCCCAGATGGCTGATAAGGGGACTGTGCACTACTTGACAGACCTCTACGATGAAGAAATAACGAAAGATGCTTTTGGTAAATCCATCCGAGCGAAAACAATGGGTCAGCGTCTTTATGTGCATCAGATCAAGAAAAATGACCTGGTCTTTGGAATTGGACCAGCTGGGACAGGTAAGACATTTCTTGCGGTTGTAATGGCGGCTAAAAGTCTCCGTGCCGGTAAAGTCAAACGCATCGTACTGACACGACCAGCTGTAGAAGCAGGTGAATCGCTCGGCTTTCTGCCTGGTGATTTAAAGGAGAAAGTCGACCCTTACCTCCGTCCGCTTTATGATGGCCTTCATCACGTCCTTGGTGCTGAACATACAGCACGCCTTATTGAGCGCGGTGTCATTGAAGTAGCACCACTCGCTTATATGCGTGGCCGTACACTTGATGATGCCTTCATTATTCTTGATGAAGCACAGAATACGACGCATGCACAGATGAAGATGTTCCTGACTCGTCTTGGATTCGGCTCTAAAATGGTCATTACAGGAGACAAGACACAGATTGACTTACCGAAAAATACGAAAAGTGGACTGGTTGAAGCGGAAGCGCGGCTCAGCAGTGTACCAGGCATCGCTATCCAGGAATTTGAATCAGCGGATGTTGTCCGCCATCCGCTTGTCGGAAAAATAATTAAAGCATATGAGGGTGATGAATAATGCTGACAGTTGAATTTATAGATGAACATCAGACAATAGACCCGGCCTTTCTGCCGGAAGTAGAGGCATTACTGCAGTTCGCGGCAGAAGAAGAAGGGATTACCGACGAGGCAGAAGTTGCTGTGTCATTTGTGACGAGTGAAGAGATCCAGGAGATTAACCGTCAGTACCGCGATAAAGACAGTGTCACAGATGTGATCAGCTTCGCGCTTGAAGAGGGTGAGGATGATTTTGAAGATCCTTCAGAAATAAGAGTGCTGGGTGATATTATCATCTGTATTGAGCGTGCTAAAGAACAGGCACAGGATTATGGACATTCTTTTGAACGTGAACTCGGTTTTCTTTCGCTTCATGGCTTACTCCACTTGCTGGGCTATGATCATATGACCGAAGAAGAAGAGAAAGTCATGTTCGACCGCCAGGACAATATTTTATCTGCATACGGACTGACACGAGATCAATGATGAAACGATTTATCTATCCGCTGCAGGGTTTTTTTACTCTGCTGAAAAAAGATCGTAATTTTATTCTGCATTTAATTGCTGGATTTCTCGTTGTGCTGGCAGGTCTGTTTTTTAGACTGACGACTTTGGAATGGCTTTTTGTCATCATTGCCATATTCACGGTGCTCGTCGCTGAAGTCCTGAATACATCTGTTGAGTATGTAGTGGATCTGGTCACAGAGGACTACCACGAGCTTGCGAAGCATGCGAAAGATACTGCGGCATTTGCTGTCGTTTTAGCCAGCTTGATGAGTGCAGTGATAGGTCTTATCATTTTTATCCCTTATATTTTAATGCTGGTAGATTAAGGAGGAAACAACATGGAATTCAAACAGGAATGGTACGAAGAAGTCAGAAATGCGCAGAAAAATGCCTATACACCTTATTCAAAGTTTAACGTCGGTGCCTATCTCGTCGCTAAAGACGGAACTACTTTTCATGGCTGTAATGTAGAAAATGCGGCATACGGCGAAGCAATCTGTGCAGAACGGACAGCGCTTGTATCAGCGATTGCCAAAGGCTACCGTCCCGGTGATTTTGCAGCGATAGTGGTGACAACAGATACAGAAAAACCTTCTTCTCCTTGCGGTGCATGCCGCCAGGTGATTAATGAATTGTGTGACGATGACATGCCAGTCTTTATGACTAATCATACAGGTGATGTCATTGAGAGAACAGTAGCAGATTTACTGCCTCTTGGTTTCTCAGGAAAGGATTTGAATTAATGACAGCTTTTAAATCAGGGTTTGTTGCGATTATCGGACGCCCGAATGTAGGAAAATCGACTTTTATGAACCGAGTGCTGGGTCAGAAAGTCGCTATCATGTCAGACAAGGCACAGACGACTCGTAACAAAGTCCAGGGTGTTCTGACGACAGATGACGCACAGATCATTTTTATTGATACGCCGGGTATTCATAAACCGAAGCACGTCCTCGGTGATTATATGATGAAAGTCGCGAAGAACACACTCCGTGAAGTCGATGCGATTCTGTTTATGGTCAATGTCGAAGAAAGTATCGGCCGTGGCGATGAATTTATTATTGAGATGCTCAAAAACAGTAAGACACCCGTATTCCTGGTACTGAATAAAATAGACCTTATCCATCCGGACGAGCTGATTTCAGAGATTGAGAAGTACAAGGATTTACTGCCTTTCGCTGAAATTGTACCGATTTCTGCCTTACAGGGCAATAATGTGGAGACATTAGTGAACGTGATCAGCGGTTATCTGCCAGAAGGACCAATGTACTATCCAAAAGATCAGATTTCTGATCACCCGGAACACTTCATCGTTGCAGAGCTGATTCGTGAAAAAGCACTGCACTTAACGAGCCAGGAAATTCCGCACGCTATCGGTGTCAATGTTGAGAAGATGCTGCGCGAAGACGATGACAAAGTAAAAGTTGAAGCGACTATCTACGTTGAACGTGATTCTCAAAAAGGGATTGTCATCGGTAAGCAGGGTAAAATGCTTAAGGAAATCGGTATCCGGGCACGTCAGGATATCGAGCGTCTATTAGGTTCTAAAGTCTATCTTGAGTTGTGGGTGAAAGTACAGAAAGACTGGCGAAACAAGCCGAATTTCATTAGACAGATCGGCTATCGTGAAGACGAGTATTAATGCTGAATAAAGTGAATGGCATCGTCTTAAGACGTGTCCCTTATGGTGATTCACATTTAATCATCACTTTTCTTGCCGAACATGGTCGCAAAATCGCAGTCATGGCCAGAAATGCTCGTAAATCAAAGAAATTTGGTTCATCACTTGATCTGTTTTATGAGAATTTATTCATATTCTCACAGTTCAAAGGAATGGGCACACTGACTTCTGTAGATACATTTAATAGTCACTATGCACTCAGAAGTGATCTTTATCAATTGACCTATGCTCAGTATATGGCAGAGCTGATTGATCGGTCGCTTGAAGAAGACGAAGAGAATAAGTTCTGCTATACGCTCCTCAAGTTTGGTCTTGATAAGATTTCTGAAGGGCATGACCCTGCTGTTATCGCACTGATTGTCGGCCTGAAAATGATGCAGCTGTACGGGTATCAGCCTAACTTCTACATGAGTGAAGTTGATCAATCGACAGACGCACGAGAATTCACTGCTTATTCTTTTAAGTATAACAGCGTGTTGACAGCGAGACAGCTTGAGCAGGATCCGCATGCGATACGGATCTCAAACCGTGCGCTTTATCTACTCAACTTGCTTACTAATCTCCCGCTAGAACAGTTCAGTCAGATCAATATCAGCGGGGATACGATTAAAGAGATGGAACAGTTGGTCTTCAAGATGTATGATGAGTATACAGGGGTCTATCTTAAATCTCGTAAAATACTTGAACAACTATAAAAAACCGTCAGACTTTTAAAGTCTGACGGTTTTTCAGCTTAAAACTTAATTTTTTCATTCAGGAAGTTTTTCACTTCTGAGATTGGCATACGAATCTGTTCCATTGTATCGCGGTCACGAACAGTAACTTGATTGTCTTCAAGAGAATCGAAGTCGAATGTGATACAGAACGGTGTACCGATTTCATCTTGTCGACGGTAACGTTTACCGATTGACTGGCTTTCATCAAAATCAATATTGAAATCTGCACTCAGTTCTTCAAACACTTTTAATGCATCCTGCGATAACTTTTTGCTGAGTGGTAAAATCGCTGCTTTATAAGGTGCAAGCGCAGGGTGGAAACGCATAACAGTACGTGTATCGTCACCTTCAAGCTGTTCTTCAGTGTAGGCATCACATAAAAATGCAAGTGTCACACGGTCAGCACCAAGAGAAGGTTCGATGACGTACGGTAAATATTTTTCGTTTGTTTCAGGATCGTGGTAAGTGAAATCATCGCCTGAGTGTTCCATATGTTTTCTCAGGTCGAAGTCTGTACGGCTGGCAATACCCCATAGTTCACCCCAGCCGAACGGGAATTTATATTCGATGTCTGTTGTCGCATTTGAGTAGTGAGACAGTTCATCTTCATCATGATCACGAAGTTTCGTGTTTTCTTCTTTGATGCCGAGAGTTTTCAGCCAGTTGGCAGCGAAATCTTTCCAGTAATTCTGCCATTCGATTTCAGTACCTGGCTTACAGAAGAACTCAAGTTCCATCTGTTCAAATTCTCGTGTACGGAATGTGAAGTTACCTGGTGTAATTTCATTACGGAATGATTTACCGATCTGACCGATACCGAAAGGCAATTTTTTACGCATTGAACGTTGTACGTTTTTATAGTTGACGAAGATACCTTGTGCCGTCTCAGGACGTAAAAAGATTTCATTCGTTGAATTCTCAGTCACGCCCTGGAACGTCTTGAACATTAAGTTGAACTGACGGATATCTGTCCAGTTAGCTGTACCTGATTCGGCACAGACGATACCTTTATCATCGATGAACTGTTTCATTTCGTCAAAGCTCATACCATCAGCGATGAAATGTTCATCACCTTCAACGTCATGCATATAGTCTTCGATCAGTTTATCAGCACGATAACGGATTTTTGAATCCTTGTTGTCGATCATCGGATCATTAAAGTTCGATAAATGACCACTTGCCTCCCAAGTCTTAGGGTTCATCAGAATAGCGGCATCCAGACCGACATTATAAGGGGACTGCTGGATAAATTTCTGCCACCATGCTTTTTTCACATTGTTCTTCAGTTCGATACCAAGCGGGCCATAGTCCCAAGTGTTTGCAAGACCGCCGTAGATTTCACTACCCGGAAATACAAAGCCGCGATGTTTGGCTAAAGCTACGATTGTTTCCATGTTTGTCATAATCAAAACCTCCTATAATTTTAGCGAATAAAAAAAGTCCCAAGGCATATATGCCTTGGGACGAGTATATTTTACCCGCGGTTCCACCCAAATTAGTGTTTCCACTCATCTTTAATATTCAACTCATCAGGCCAATTCATTGTTAAGCTTGCACCATCCTTAACTCGCTTACAAAGAATATATCATGTTTTTGTATGGAGGACAATATTTATGTCGATTCATTGTTTTTAGCCCATTTAAGTCGTATAATATATTTATCTAATTATGTCTTAATAGGGGTGCTGACTATCGAACTGAACAAAAGGCAGAATAAAATACTGCAAATCGTGAAAAACAATGGCCCCATTACCGGTGAAAAGATAGCTGAACAGCTCAATTTAACTCGCGCGACTTTAAGACCGGATCTTGCGATTCTGACGATGGCAGGATATCTGGATGCGAGACCTCGTGTAGGCTATTTCTATACGGGCAAATCCAGTACACAGTTGTTATCTGAATCGATCAAGAAATTTTATGTCAAGGACTTCCAATCACTGCCTTCCTTAATTAAGGAAGACGTTTCTGTTTATGAGGCCATCACTAAGATGTTCCTCGATGATGTCGGGACTTTATTTATTATGAACCAGGCAAATGAACTGGTCGGAGTCTGCTCAAGAAAAGACTTACTTAGAGCAACCATGGGCGGTCAGGATGTGCATGCGACCCCTGTCAATATCATCATGACACGGATGCCGAATATTGCAGTGGTCTTTCCGGACGATTTGCTCTTATATGCAGCCAATCTGCTTATCGACCGGGAAATAGACTCGCTGCCTGTCGTCACTCAGAAAGGTTCTGCTTTTGAAGTCACTGGCCGTATTACAAAAACAACCATCACACGTGCTTTTGTAGCACTGATAGAAGATGAATAGGAGACTCATTATGGATGAAATCAGATTGATTATTGCATCAGACTCTGTCGGTGAAACAGCTGAACTTGTCACGAAAGCCTGTACTTCACAGTTTAACCAGTTTGGCAAAGCGCTTGATACTGTCAGATTGCCTTACATTGAAACACATGAAAATGTGGATGAAGTGATATCTATAGCGAAAGAACAGCAGTCAATTGTAATCTATACACTTGTTAAGCCTGCAATCCGTAAGTATATGAAAGAACAGTTAGAAGAAAATCAATTGAAACACGTGGACATCATGGGTCCGCTCATGACGATTCTGACAGAAGAGTTGAATGAACAGCCGCTTAATGAACCGGGCATGGTACATAAACTGGATGAAGACTACTTTAAGAAGATCGAAGCGATAGAATTTGCTGTTAAATATGATGACGGACGTGATCCGAGGGGACTGACGAAGGCGGATATCGTTTTAATTGGTGTATCCAGAACATCTAAGACACCTCTTAGCCAGTATCTTGCGCATAAACGTTATAAAGTGATGAATGTACCGCTCGTGCCGGAAGTCGATCCACCAGAACTGTTATTTAATATCGATCCAGCGAAATGTATCGCACTTAAAATAGATCCAGAAAAGCTCAATGCCATTCGTAAAGAGAGACTGGTGCAGTTAGGATTAAATGATGATGCCAGCTACGCACAGGATCAGCGCATTCATGAAGAACTTGCTTATTTCGAAAAAGTCGTTTCAAGAATCGACTGTCCAGTCATCGACGTTTCCAATAAAGCAATAGAAGAAACGGCAAATGAAATTATTAAAATCGTCACATCAAGAAGAAGTTCTAAATCGTAAGTAGGTGACACATTGCAAATCAATCAAGAAACAATCAATGAAATCAGAGAGAAAAATGATATTCTCAGTCTGGTCAGCCAATATGTAAAACTTGAAAAAAGGGGACGAAACTATGTCGGTTTATGTCCCTTTCATGATGAAAAAACCCCGTCATTCTCAGTCTCACCTGAAAAACAGATCTGTCATTGCTTCGGTTGTAAAAAAGGAGGCAATGTTTTTCAATTTTTAGAGCAGATTGAGAATATCTCTTTTGTTGAAGCGGTCAGACGGCTCGGTGAAAATGTTGGTATAGAAGTAGCAGGGGAACAGAAGGTCGTTGTCGCAAATGACAATATGAAGATGATTGAGATGCACGAACTGCTGCGCGATTATTATCATTACGTGCTTAAAGCGATTAAAGAAGCGGAGCCGGCACTACAATATCTTTATGACCGTGGCTTTACTGATGAACTCATCAATCAGGAGAAAATAGGGTACAGTCCGGATATCAGCCACTTTGCTAATGACTTTTTAGAGAAAAGAGGATTTGACAAAGCACTCGCATATGAAGCGGGTCTCTTGTCCCGGAATGAGGAAAACTTCACTTACTATGACCGATTCCGCGACCGGATTATGTTTCCTATCAATAACGCTCAGGGCCATACAGTAGGCTTTTCAGGTAGAACCTATAAAGACCAGCAACCGAAATACCTCAACAGTCCTGAGACACCGATATTCCAGAAAAGGCAGCTTCTCTATCATCTGGATGTTGCGCGAAAATCTATCCGTAAACAGGATGAAGTACTGCTGTTAGAAGGCTTCATGGATGTCATTAAAGTGAATCATGCGGGTCTTTCGAATGCTATTGCGACGATGGGTACGGCACTCAGCCGTGAGCACCAGCTTCAGCTGAAGAAGCTGGCTGATAATATTACGCTGATGTTTGACGGTGACAATGCGGGAGTCGAAGCGACTCTAGGCGTGGGTGAGACACTCTTAAATGCAGGCAACAATGTCTACGTCGTCCCTCTCCGTAAAGGGATGGATCCTGATGAGATGATCAAGGAGATGGGCCAGGAGCGATTTGTCAGTTATGTGGAACATAATAAGATTGCTTTTGTCAGCTTTAAAATGAGGCAGATGACCCATGAAGTTGCTTCAAATGATTTAGTTTACGAACAGAAACTAAATGAAATCGTTCAAAACATCGGACTTGTTAAATCACCGGTCATCCGTAAAAAAATATTGCATGAAGCAAGCGAATTGTTTAAAGTGGACTTTGACAGTCTTAATTTTGAGGTTTCCAAATATATACCAAAACGTGAACAAGTGGTAACGAGTCCTGTCCAGCAGGTGTCGTATTCTAAGCAGGAACGCGCTGAACGTACGGTGCTCAAGCATTTCTTTATGGATAAGACACTGTTTATGAAGATGCAGGACGCACTGACTCTCAATCACTTCAAAAAGCCTGCACATCAGACGATATATGAGGCGCTAACAGGGTATTATACTACGGAGGATGAATTTCAAATCAGTCAGTTTCTTTCAGGGGTAAGTTCCGAATCACATAGTGACGTTATCTCGATAGACAACATGATGATTAATGAACATCCTTCGATTGAAGAAATAAATGATTATATCTATGTGATTCACGCACAGCAGGAAGAAAAACGAACGCTTCAGGAACTGAAAAAAGAACTGAAACAAGCTGTGGCAGAAGGCGATATTGAGAATAGAAATCGTCTCATGCAGCAGATTATTATATTGAACCGACAAAAAAAGCAGTCATGATATTAGGAGGCAATGTGTATGGCAGTTAAGAAAACCGTAGCAGATGTTGCTCTTTCATTAGAGCAGATAAAAGCACAGTTAATAGAAACAGGTAAAAAGAACGGGCAGCTCAGCCATGAGGAGATTGCAGATAAACTGCAGAACTTTGACATGGATGCAGATATGATGGATGAATTCTTTGAGACCATCACGGAGAATGACATTACATTAATCAATGAAAAAGATGCTCAGGATACAGATGAAAAACTCAATCTGAATGATTTATCAGCGCCTCCAGGTGTTAAAATTAATGATCCGGTTCGTATGTACTTAAAAGAGATTGGACGCGTTAACCTTTTAAGTGCTGCAGAAGAAGTGGAACTGGCTAAAAGAATTGAACAAGGCGATGAAGAAGCGAAAGCACGTCTCGCTGAAGCAAACTTACGTCTTGTAGTCAGTATCGCTAAACGTTATGTAGGCCGAGGCATGCTTTTCCTTGATTTAATCCAGGAAGGGAACATGGGTCTGATTAAAGCAGTAGAGAAATTTGATTTCACTAAAGGGTTTAAATTCTCTACTTATGCAACTTGGTGGATTCGTCAGGCGATCACTCGTGCCATCGCTGACCAGGCGCGTACGATTCGTATCCCTGTTCATATGGTTGAAACAATCAATAAACTGATTCGTGTACAGCGTCAGTTATTGCAGGATTTAGGCCGTGACCCTTCTCCTGAAGAAATCGGAGAAGAGATGGACCTGCCGCCTGAAAAAGTCAGAGAGATTCTGAAAATTGCACAGGAACCTGTGTCACTTGAAACGCCAATTGGTGAGGAAGATGATTCTCATTTAGGAGACTTTATTGAAGACCAAGATGCACAGAGTCCTGCTGATCACGCCGCTTATGAGCTCTTAAAGGAACAGCTCGAGGATGTCCTTGATACACTGACAGACCGTGAGGAAAATGTACTCCGTCTACGTTTCGGTCTTGATGACGGCCGAACTCGTACACTTGAAGAAGTAGGTAAAGTATTTGGTGTGACACGTGAACGTATCCGCCAGATTGAAGCGAAGGCACTTCGTAAACTCCGTCACCCTTCAAGAAGTAAACGACTCAAAGACTTTATGGATTAAAATTGTGAAAAGACTTTGACAATGCGCATTTTTAATATAAAATAGATATGTATATGGTCACTATAAAGGGAGGTAAAATTTAATGAATCGTAATCCAGTTGTTCCATTCATTTTAATCCTACTTATGGGCGTAGGTTTAATTTTCTTCATGTCAGCTCAAGCAGCTAACCATGAAAAAGAAGATGCTGAAGGTGGAGAAGGCGGCGCTAAAACTGAACAGAAGTTTGATGCAGCGGCTTTCGCTAAAGATAACTGTACTTCTTGTCACGGTCAAAACCTTGAAGGTGCGATGGGTCCTAAATTAGCAGGTAATACAAAAAAACCTGAAGAAGTGAAAAAGATCATCCGTGAAGGTAAAGGCGCAATGCCAGCTCACGATGAATCAGTCATCGCTGACAAAGACTTAGATACACTTGTTAAGTACTTAAAAGAAGCAAAATAATAAAACTAAAAAAATCTTTTGCCGCGGCAAAAGATTTTTTTGTTAGGAGTATTATATGATTGGTACTAGACTTAAGAAAGTAGCAGATTACGTAAAAGGCACAACACTTGCTGATATCGGCTCAGATCATGCATATCTGCCTATTTATCTGATGCAGCAGCATCAAATAGAGCAGGCAGTAGCAGGAGAAATAGTAGAAGGGCCGTTCCAGGCAGCTGTCCGCAATGTCCGTAGTGAAGGGCTGTCGCATAAGATTCAGGTACGGATGGGGTCAGGACTTGAAGTCATCGAAAATGGTGAAGTCGACTGCATCACTATCTGTGGTATGGGGGGGCCGTTGATCAGTGATATTCTGCTCGCTGGCCGTTCAAAGCTTGAATCTAAACCCCGTCTGATTCTGCAGAGTAATATCCATTCAGAGGCGGTCAGACATGCCCTGCAGTCACTCGGCTATCAAATCGTAGCTGAGGAAATCATTAAAGAGAAGAAACATATCTATGAGATTATAGTCGCTGAAGAAGGTGTAATGGCGCTGACTGAAGCAGAAATGAAGTTTGGTCCACTGCTGCTTAGAGAACAGTCAGAGACTTTCAATGAAAAGTGGCAGAAGGATTATCAGCACCTGACAGCAATCTTTGAGACGATTAAAGACAAACCATTGCAGCAGGAGAAGAAAGAAGAAATCGAAAGACAGCTTAAACTTTACCGGGAGGCGATTCATTTTGCTGATTAAAGAGCTTCTGAAACTGATTGATGCTGAAATTCCGTTTAAGAAAGCAGAAAGCTGGGATAATGTCGGTCTTCTGATCGGCGATATGTCTAGTGAAGTGACAGGCATTTTGACAACACTTGACTGTACGCTTGAAGTCGTACAGGAAGCGGTGGATAAAAACTGTAATACCATCATTGCACATCACCCGCTTATTTTCTCCGGTATTAAAAGAATTGAGAATCAAGGCTACGGTGCTGTTATCCATGCACTGATTAAAAATGATATACAGTTGATTGCTATGCATACAAATCTGGATGCTTATGATCAAGGTGTCAGTGCCATGATTGCTGATAAAATTGGTCTGACAAAGCAGCAGATTCTATTGCCGGCGGAACGTGAAATGGCCAAACTGCAGATTTTTGTGCCGCGTGAAGATGTGGAATCACTCAAACAGGCACTCGCGCAAGTCGGTGTCGGTCAGATAGGAGACTATAGTGACTGCTTCTTCCAGCTCGAAGGACAGGGGCAGTTCCGGCCTAACGCATCAGCTTCACCTTATATCGGCACGAGCAATCAGCTTGAAGTTGTTGAGGAGATGAAGCTTGAATGTGTCTTCGATCCTCATTTGCAGAAGAAAGTAGAAGAAACAATCCATTCTGCTCATCCGTACGAGGAACCAGCCTATGATATATATCGCTTTCATGCAACGGATCAATTCGGTACTGGTATACGCGGGGAACTGGCATCCAGTGTAAGTGTTAAAGAATGGCTGACATCTGTTAAAGAGCAGCTTAATATTGAGACGCTTAGACTGATAGGAGATAGCAGTAAAATGATTCGCACTGTCGGCATCATCAGCGGGGCAGGCGTAAGTTATATGAAAGAAGTCGCTGCAACGGGTGTGGACTTATTTCTGACAGGTGATATCAAATATCATGAAGCTCACGATTTACTGATGGCGGGACTTCTGACTGCTGATATTGAGCATTATTCTGAACAGGTCATGATTGAAGGATTAAAGGAATTACTTCAGTCATTTGACAGTAAACTGAATGTACATGCTTCTGAACAATCCACTAATCCATTTAAAGCCATCTAAAAAAGACATTCGTCCGATGTGACGAATGTCTTTTTATAATGTCTGTACAGGCTTTGGATTCTTGATTTTCGGCAGAATTTTCTCTGTCGGAACCGCTGATGCTGCAGGCAGATTGTCGGGTTCAGCTGGATTATATTTCGAGATGAAATCAATGACTTCCTTAACAATAGGTGTCGGCGTAGAAGCGCCGGCTGTCACAGCGACTGTTTTTTTCCCGTCAAGCCATTCCAGCTTCAGTTCGCTGATGTCAGAGATGCGGTAGGCTTCTGTATGTGCGATTTCCTGAGAGACCTGAGCCAGACGGTTGGAGTTATTGCTCTTTGGGTCGCCGACTACAATCAGAATATCAGCCTGATCAGCTTGATTGGCTACTGCTTCCTGACGGACTTGAGTCGCGAGGCAGATTTCCTTATGCACTTCGATATGTGGAAATTTTTTCTGCAGTTCCACCATCAGATGAGAAACATCCCACTGTGACATCGTTGTCTGATTGGTCACAATCAGCTTATGGTCTTTCAGTGCAACGTCAAGGGCAGTGATATCATCTGTATTCTCAACGAGATGCACGATGTCCGGTGCGACGCCGACCGCACCTTCTGGTTCAGGATGTCCTTTTTTGCCGATATAGATGACATGGTAACCTTCCGCTTTTTTGCTGCGGATAAGCGCATGTGTATTCTCAACATCCGGACAGGTAGCATCGATACAGACCAGTCCTTTTTCTTTAGCACGTTTCTTGACTTCAGGTGATACACCGTGAGCGGTGAAGATGACAGTACCTGAATCAATCTTCTCCAGAATTTCTAGTCTGTTAGGACCGTCCAGCGTGATGATGCCATCACTTTCAAAAGCATCAGTCACGTGTTTGTTATGCACGATCATACCGAGAATATATATAGGGCGTGGCAGATTTTTATCAAGCGACGCATTGCGGGCGATAACCATCGCATCGACAACGCCGTAACAGTAGCCACGAGGTGTTATTTTAACGATATCCATATGGATGACCTCCTTATGTCTTCAGTATAGCAATTTCATGCCGGCAATTAAACTATCTTTAACCGCTACTTTCCGCTATAATACTTAAGATGAAGAAATAAAGGAGGATAACAATGGCTAAACATCCATTTGAAAATTTTGAACTTTCATCTGAATTGATAGAAGCGGTGAAAGATCTTAATTTTGATCAGCCCACTGAAATCCAGAGACGTGTCATTCCAAAACTGACACGAGGCATTAACTTAATCGGACAATCCCAGACAGGAACAGGGAAATCACATTCGTTCCTGCTGCCCTTAATCGACCGTATTGATCCGTCTGTGCATGAGCCGCAGGTTATTATACTTGCTCCAACACGAGAACTGGCGAAACAGCTTTACGATGCAGCACAGCATCTGCTCGGTTTTAAAGAAGAAATCAAAGCAGGTCTTTACATCGGCGGTACGGATAAACAGAAAGATATCCAGAAATCGAAAATAGAACCACAGCTCATCATCGGTACGCCGAACCGTATCAATGATATGGCAGAAGAACATGCACTGAAACTGCACCTAGCAAAATCAATTGTTATTGATGAAGCAGACTTAATGATTGACCTCGGTTTTATGCCGATGGTGGACTCTATTGCAGCACGTCTTAGAGAAGAAGCTCAGATTGCTGTCTTCTCTGCCACTATTCCAAAAGCGCTGCATCCTTTCCTGAACAAATATTTGACGCAGCCTGAATTCGTAGAGATCGACCCGATGGAGAAAACGAATAAGAATATCGAGTTTTTCCTTATTCCGACTAAATCTAATGATAAAAAAGAGAAACTGGTTGAAGTCATGTCAACAATCAATCCATATCTCTGTATTATTTTTGCGAACAGTCGTGAACGTGCAGATGAAGTACTGAATCATCTGGCAGATCAAGGAATTAAGGCAGGTATTATTCACGGCGGACTCACACCTCGTGAACGTGTTCAGCAGATGAAACGGATTAAACAGCTGGACTTCCAGTTCGTTGTAGCATCAGACCTTGCATCACGCGGTATTGATATTGAAGGGGTCAGTCATGTCATCAACTATGATATTTCGCAGGACGTCGACTTCTTTACACACCGCGTCGGACGAACAGGACGTGGTAATTATAAAGGGACGGCGATTACCCTTTATACACCAGAAGAAGAAGATCTGATCAATCAGATTGAGAAAAAAGGATTTACTTTTATTCACGTTGATACAAAATCAGGTGAACTAAAAGAAATCAAAGACCGTACTCAGCGTTCCGGACGTAAAAAGCAGGAAGATAATATCGAACAGAAGCTGAAACATAAAGTAAAGAGTAAAAAGAAAGTTAAACCAGGCTATAAGCGTAAATTCCGTTATGAGTTAGACCAGCTGAAACGCAATGAAAAGAAATCATTTGCGAAACGTCGCAATAAAGAAGCCCGTAAGAAATAGGAGGTCTATAGATGCTAATAGGTTCACACGTGTCGATGAGCGGTAAAAAAATGCTGCTTGCTGCATCTGAAGAAGCAGCATCATACGGCGCATCAACCTTTATGATATATACAGGTGCACCGCAGAACACGAGAAGAAAACCGATTGAGGACTTAAATATCGAGGCAGGACTTGCGCATATGCAGGCAAATGGACTGTCAAACATCGTGGTCCATGCACCTTATATCATCAATATTGCCAACACCGTTAAGCCTGAAGTTTTCGACCTGGGTGTCGAATTCCTGCAGAAAGAGATTGAACGAACAGAAGCGCTCGGTGCAAAAAATATTGTGCTGCATCCTGGTGCGCATGTCGGTGCAGGTGAAGATGCCGGAATTCATAAGATTATTGAAGGACTGAATGAAGTGCTGACCAATCAGAATGATGTGCGTATCGCACTTGAGACGATGGCTGGTAAAGGTTCTGAATGCGGGAAGACTTTTGAAGAACTCGCACAGATTATAGAGGGTGTTCACAACAATGAACGTCTATCAGTCTGTTTCGATACGTGCCATGTACATGATGCAGGGTACGATATCATCAATGACTTTGACGGTGTATTGGAAGAGTTTGACCGCATCGTAGGTCTTGACCGCATCAAAGTCGTCCATGTCAATGATAGTAAAAATGTGCAGGGCGCACGTAAAGACCGTCATGAAAACTTCGGTTTCGGGGAAATCGGATTTGAAGCATTAGAACGTGTTGTTAAACATGAAGCTTTTAGTGAAATTCCAAAGATTCTCGAGACACCCTATGTCGGAGAAGATAAAAAAAATAAGAAGCCACCTTATCGCTTTGAAATAGAGATGATTAAAAACGGCGAGTTCGACCCGGCGTTACTCGAAAAGATTATGGCTCAATAAGTTTTTTGCGCAAGGATGAGATTTCATCCTTGCGTTTTCATTACGATTTACATTAAGATAGATGGTATTGGAAAATAGAGAGGTGACAAATGGAACCTGTATTTGAAGTCAAACACATAGATTATCGCTATCCAGATAAAAAAGCACTTCAGGATATCAATCTTAAAATATACCCGGGGGATTTTCTGGCAATAGTCGGGCCAAATGGTTCCGGCAAGTCTACACTACTTAAGCTGATACTAGGTATTCTTCAGCTGCAGTCAGGAGAAATTCTTGTTAACGGGGAACCTTTGAATCAGCAGAAGTCTGAACGAATTGGCTATGTCTCACAGAAAGCGAATTCGGGTAACACAGGTTTCCCTGCTTCTGTCCGAGAAGTGATTTTGAGTGGACTGATTCAGGAAAAAAAGTTGTTCCAGCGTTTTAAAAAGCAGGACCGGGAACGGGTCAATCAGATGATGGAACGTTTAAATATTGAACATCTGGCAGACAAAAATATTTCGCAGTTATCAGGGGGTCAGCAGCAGCGCGTCTTTATCGCTAGAGCGCTGATTTCAAATCCAAGTATATTGATATTAGATGAACCAACAGTTGGAATAGATGCAAAACATGTCGCAGATTTCTATCAGCTACTGTCTCGACTGAAGTCTGAAGGCATCACTATTCTGATGGTCACGCATGATATCGGTGTCGTTGCCGATACGGCGACCAATGTGGCCTGCTTAAATCAGCACCTGCATTTCCACGGTACTATTCAGCAGTTTAAATCGCTGGACGAAGTGGAAATTTCTAAAATATATGGTCATCCGGTTCAGTTTGTTGACCATAGTCACGAAAGGGAGTGTTGTTTATGATTGATGCACTCCTGAATTTCGATTTCATGCGCTATTCATTTCTCTGTGGCATGCTGATCGGTGTTCTTGCACCTTTAATCGGAACATTTATAGTGGTCAGAAGATTGTCGCTGATTGCGGATGCGCTCAGTCATGTCACGCTCGGCGGTATTTCGTTTGGTATGCTGGCCGCAAAATGGCTTGCGCCTGTCGCCATCAGTCCAATCTGGTTTGGCATCCTGTTTTCAGTGACAGGTGCACTGCTCATCGAAAGACTGAGGAGTGTCTATAAGCACTACCAGGAACTGTCGATTCCGATTATTATGTCGCTGGGTATCGGTCTCAGCGTTGTCTTTATTTCACTTGCTGATGGCTTTAACCAGGACTTGTTCGGCTACTTATTCGGCAGTATCAGTGCAGTGACACTAGCTGATCTGTTAACAATCGTAGCTATATTCATCATCGTCGTGTTGTTTATATTCTTACTCTATAAAGAGTTGTTTATGCTCTCGTTTGACGAGGAATATGCACAGATTATCGGCGTCCCTAAATATCTGCATGTTCTTTTCATGCTGATGGTCGCACTAGTTATTTCGGCATCGATGCGTATCGTCGGCATTCTGCTGGTCAGCAGTCTGATCACATTGCCGGTTGCAAGCGCGATGAGATTTGCGAGAGGGTACAAGGAACTGATGTTATGGAGTGTTATCTTCGGAGAAGGATCAGTGATTTTAGGTTTGATCTTTGCTTTTTATCTTAATATTTCACCAGGAGGCGTCATTGTTTTACTGCTTATCGTCATCCTGCTTTGTGCCATACTTTATCAGAAAAAACGAGAACAAGGAGGAATGCTGGATGAAAACTGAAGAAGCGATCAATATTTTAAAAGAAAATGGTTACAAATACACAGATAAAAGACGTGATATGATCACTATTTTTGCGGATGCAGATAAATACATTACAGCAAAGCAGGTGCAGCTTGAAATGCATCAGACGTATCCAGGTATTTCATTCGATACTGTTTACCGTAACCTTCATCTATTCGCAGAACTCGGTATAGTAGAAGCGACAGAGTGGAATAATGAAAAACAGTTTAGACTTTCCTGTACGAAACATCATCATCATCATTTCATATGTGAATCATGCGGCCAGACAAAAGTCATTGACTACTGCCCGATCAATACGTTTAAATCAGAGCTGCCGGGTGTCGAGATTAAACGTCACAAAATTGAAGTATATGGTTTATGTGAAAAATGTCATTAAAAAAGGAAGCTATCCTCTGATAGCTTCCTTTTTTATAATGTGCTGAGAATTTTTTTAGCTTCATTCCAGGTAAAAACGCGGTGGACATTCTCCGGAAGTGCGCTTTGATTGTAAGGGGTATCGAATAAAATAACAGGAATGTCTAGTTCACGATTGATATCGATGGCATTATCCAACTTGTCCTCAAAAAAGACATCGACATGGTGCTGTCTAGCAGCTTCAATCTTATCGTGACTGCCTGTCAGCTCGATATGATGAAAAGGAACGTCGTGTTTTTCAAACCAGTCAGTTGTCACTCGGTCCAGATAATCATAGCGAGCACTGATGTAATAAAGCTCATACTGCTCTGACCATTCCTTCAGAACAGGGATTGCACCTTCTGCGACAGGGGAGTGTGTATAGATCTCTTCCTGATTGGCCATAAACCAGTCGTACATCTCTTCGTCAGACTTATTCAGAACGACGCCTAAATCATAAGCCGTAATATCTTCATATTTGATGTCTGATCCGAATGAACGCTGCAAGTAAGGAACTAAAGCGGTCGGACAGGTCACTGTCCCGTCTATATCAATACCGAGTCGTTTAATTTTTTGCAAGTTCTTCTTCCTGTTTCTTAAAATATTCTTCAGCAAGTTTATCGATTTCTTTCTTCAGTTCTTCCACCATCGTTTCTTCTGGTACTTTACGTACGGTTTTCCCTTTCATAAAGAGAAGACCTTCTCCACGTGCACCGGCAATACCGATATCTGCCTCACGTGCTTCACCAGGACCATTTACAGCACAACCCAGAACAGCTACTTTCAGCGGTGCTTTGATAGTTGAAATATAATCCTCTACTTCATTTGCGATAGAAATCAGATCGATTTCGATACGGCCACAAGTCGGGCATGAGATCAATGTTGCTGCATTGCTGGCAAGACCAAATGATTTAAGTAGTTCTCTTGCTACTTTCACTTCTTCAACAGGATCTGCTGATAATGACACGCGAAGCGTATTACCAATACCGAGACTCATGATAGCACCAAGACCCGCTGCAGATTTTACAGTGCCGGCGAATAGTGTACCACTTTCTGTGATACCGAGGTGAAGGGGATAATCAAAAGCTTGAGCAGCTTTCGTATAGGCTTCAATTGCGAGACTGACATCACTTGCTTTCATTGAGACGATAATGTCATGGAAATCAAGGTCTTCCAGAATTTTAATATGATGCAGCGCACTCTCAACCATACCGTCTGCTGTTGGATAGCCATATTTCTTCAGGATGTGCTTTTCAAGAGAGCCGGCATTAACCCCGATACGGATTGGAATTCCTTTTGCTTTACAGGCTTTAACGACTTCTTCCACTTTTTCACGGCGACCGATATTCCCTGGATTAATACGGATTTTATCAGCTCCGCCTTCAATCGCAAGAAGAGCAAGCTTATAATCAAAGTGAATATCAACAACTAACGGAATATCAATTCTTTTTTTGATTTCAGCGATAGCGAGCGCATCTTCTTCTTTTGGGCAGGCGACACGTACAATCTGACAGCCTGCTTCTTCTAGACGCTTGATTTCAGCGACAGTTGCTTCAACATCATGTGTCTTAGTCGTCGTCATACTTTGGATAACCAGTTCGTTGGAGCCTCCAATAGTAAGATTACCTACTTTGACTGGACGGGTTTTGCTTCTATGTGTAATTTCAGACATAATGATGTCTCCTTTTAATTGGTTTGACGTGCTTTTTTAATCACGGGCAGGTGATAGATAGCTAGACACGTAAGTAAAATTATTATACACCATGATAGAGGATAGGTTAAAGTATTCGGTACTAGTATACCGGTATATTGTATAAGAACGGCTGGCGTTAACAGGAAAGTCGTTATTTTCAGCCAGTTCATATAGCGTGATTTTTTGCGTAAGACAAGGGCGGCTAAATGAGCGACAAGACTGATGGATGCCAATTTAATAAGGATGATAAAGAGCTGTATCAAGATAAGTGCAACCGTAATAAGACCGAAATAAAAATAAATAGATGAAGAAAATGTCGTCAGTGTTTCCAGCATAGATTCTCTATCTGTTATCGTACTAAAGTTATGGTAGGATATAGGGTCAATCCCTTTGATCATGATATGTTCTTTACTGAACGTAAATTGATCGCTTGAAAGGCCCGAGCTCTGCTCTGTAAAAGTGACAGTGCCGTTGTTTAAATGAATCACTGTATCCTGATGCTGAGGCAGACTAAGTTTTGCGTTTTTTATAGTGAAATCAGGTATGGCTTCTGACTTGTCTGCAATAAGCTGTGACAGTGAAGTCATCGACTGAAAAAACTGACTCGCTGCAGGTGCTGCAAGTAATGCACTGAGTATAAACAAGTGCAGAAAAATATATCTGAGCGGTGTAGTGCGATATAAAGCATATTTTTTTGGCTTAAATAGCCGTGTGAGTGCAAGCTGATACTTCAATAGAATCTCCTCCATCTGAAACTTACCATACAACGTGCAAATGTGCTATTGATTATTACAAGCAAAGTAGTTGAGCCGAAAATAAAAGCTTGCTATGATAAATATGTACTTAATACAGAGGAGGATGAATAATATGGCTTTTGAATTACCACAATTACCATATGCATATGATGCATTAGAACCACACATCGATAAAGAAACAATGGAGATTCATCATACGAAACATCACAACACATACGTAACAAATTTAAACGCAGCAGTAGAAGGTACAGAATATGCTGATCAATCAATCGAAGAATTAAACAAAAACATCGATTCATTACCAGCTGATCTGAAAACAGCTGTACAAAACAATGGTGGCGGACACTATAACCACTCATTATTCTGGCAACTGTTATCAGCTGAAGGTGGCGAACCTAAAGGTGAAGTTTTAGAAGCAATCAATGCTAAATTCGGTTCTTTCGAGAAATTCCAGGAAGAATTTGCGACAGCAGCAACGAAACGTTTCGGTTCTGGCTGGGCTTGGCTTGTTGTCAATAACGGTGAACTTGAAATCACTTCTACACCAAATCAGGACAACCCATTAAAAGAAGGTAAAACGCCTATCTTAGGTTTAGATGTATGGGAACATGCATACTACTTAAACTATCAGAACAAACGTCCTGACTACATCAAAGCATTCTGGAATGTAGTCAACTGGGATAAAGTTAACGAATTATATAACGCTGCAAAATAATAAATGAAGAGGCTTCGGCCTCTTTTTTTGTCTAAAGATAGAAATCGCGTCTTATTTGTTTTAATATTAAAAGATAAAGTGAGAAGCGGGGATTTATTTTGAGAAGATTGAAAAAGGAATCAAATGAGCTCAGACAGAAGCGGACAACACAGCGTCGTCTGAATGTGCTTTTTATTGCAGTGATGACACTCATGACACTGCTGATCCTCAGACTGGGATATTTACAGATAGTCAAAAGTGAGGATTATAAGAAAGCAGTAGCGAGTAATGAGAATATCGTTATCAATGAATCGGTACCAAGAGGACGTATTTATGACCGGAACGGTAAACTTTTAGTTGATAATACGGCGAAAAAATCTATCACCTATACACGCGGCAGAATGACGACAACATATGAACTTCTAGATACAGCAAAGAAATTGTCTAAGATTATCAATATGCCGACTGATAAACTGACTGATATGGATAAAGAAACTTATTTTATTCAGACACATCCGGAAGTCGTTGAAAAATTAATGACTAAAGAATCAGAACAGTTTCAAAATGACATGATCACACAGCAGCAGTATGATGATATTTTATATAAAAAGATTGCACCGCGCGTAAAGCTCTCTAAGAAAGAACTTGAAATCGCAGCCATTTACCGGGAGATGTCTGCCGGTAGTCAGTTAACCCCTCAGACGATCAAAAATGAGCATGTAACTGAAAAGGAATATGCACTCGTTTCACAAAATCTTGCCAAGTTACCAGGCATTAATACAACGATGGACTGGGATCGTAAATATTTATATGGTAATACTCTGAAAACATTGTTTGGTAAAGTGACATCAAAAGAAGAAGGTCTGCCAAAAGATAACATCGATTATTATTTAGCGCGAGGCTATGCCCGAAATGATCGTGTGGGACAAAGTTATCTGGAATATGAATATGAAGATGTGCTTCGCGGTCAAAAGAAAAAAATGCGCTATGTGACTGATAAGTCGGGGCAGATCACAAGTTCAGAGATAATTGATCCGGGATCCAGAGGAAACGACTTAGTTCTCTCAATTGATATAGAGCTTCAGCAGAAAATTGAAAAAATGATTGATAAGCATATTGCTATTTTGCGCTCTGAAGGTGCTAAAACAATGGATAAAGTACTGGTAGTCGTACAGGATCCGAATAATGGGGATGTGCTTGCGCTAGCAGGACGGCAAATAGAGCTGAACGGCAGAATCTCAGATTATCATTATGGCACATTTACTTCTCAATATGCAGTAGGCTCTTCCGTAAAAGGGGCTACTTTGCTGACAGGTTATCATCAGAATGCCATTAAGCCAGGCGAAGAAATGGTGGATGAACCAATGTCTTTTGCAGGTGGAATGACGAAGCGTTCATACTTCAACCAGGATGGTAAGATAACAATCAATGATAAAGAAGCATTGATGCATTCATCAAACGTCTATATGTTTAAAACAGCACTTAAAATTGCTGGTATGAATTATTCACAAGGCATGTCGTTACCTAAAGATATCTCAGAAGCAGGACGTATTCTAAGAACAGGTATGAATCAATTTGGTCTGGGAGTAAAAACAGGCATTGATCTGCCGAATGAAGTAGTCGGTCAATCTGGTAAACTGACAGACAATGCCGGTAATTATCTGGATTTAGCGATCGGACAGTATGATACCTATACACCACTTCAGCTATCCCAATATATTTCGACGATTGCAAATGATGGCAGCCGGATTTCGCCACACGTCGTAAAAGAAATCCGAACACCTTCTAAAACAGAGACCCTTGGGCCTGTCAAAGAAGTGGTGAACGGTAAAGTACTCAATAAAATCAATAGTACACCTACTGAAATGAGACAGGTGAAATCTGGCTTTGATATGGTTTTCAACCAAATAGAAGGAACAGGGTATAATAGCTTTCACAATACAACTGTTAAATCAGCCGGTAAAACAGGAACTGCTGAGGTATTCCAGAACGGAGAACCTAGAGTAAATGCAACTTATATCGGCTATGCACCAGAAGACAAACCAGAAATCTCATTTTCAATCATCTATTCCAACCAGCCGGTGCCACCGCCATGGTTACCAGGCGGAGATTTGGGTAGAGATATAATAAATAGCTATTTCTCAACGAAAAAGTAAACAATTATAGTAAAGGTAATCCAGAATCATATTTGGGTTACCTTTTTTATTTACATAATCTTTACAATAGATTCATCTTTAATTAATAAAGCTATTGTAGAGTTAAGTTGTAATAAAAAAACAAAAAATATTTTCTGTCTACATTTGGGAGGAAACTTAGAAATGAAAAAAATGGCAATTAGTAGGTTCTACTACTGTATTAGGTACTGCATTATTCTTAGGAGCTTGTGGCGGCGCAGCTGAAAAGTCTGAAGACACTGGCAGCAAAGATGCTAAATCAACTGAGTCAACTGAATCAGCTGATACAGCAACTAAAGATCTTAAAGGCGAAGTAAAAGGTGACGGTTCTACAACAGTTGCTCCAATCGTTGAAAAAATTAATGAAGAATTTAATACACAATATCCAGATGTAACAGTTTCTGTTGGTACTTCAGGTACTGGTGGCGGATTCGAGAAATTCATCGCTGGCGAAACTGATTTCTCTAACGCTTCTCGTGATATCAAAGACGAAGAGAAAAAAGCATTAAAAGACAAAAAAATCGATTACACTGAGTTCAAAATCGCTAACGACGGTTTAACAGTAGCAGTTAACAAAGACAACGATTTCGTTGACTACTTAACTTTTGACGAACTGAAAAAAATCTATTCGGGTGAAGCTAAAACTTGGAAAGATGTTCGTGCAGATTTCCCAGCTGAAGAAATCAAAGCATTCTCTCCAGACCAATCACACGGTACTTATGACTTCTTCAGTGAAGAAGTATTAGACAAAGCTGATATCAAAGCTGAGAAAAACGCTGACACAAACGTTATCGTATCTTCAGTTAAAGATAACAAAAATGGTATCGGATTCTTTGGTTACAACTTCTACCAAGAAAACAAAGACAGCTTAAAAGCTGTTAAAATTCAAGGTAAAGATGAAAAAGAACCAGTTGAAGCAACTGAAGAAACAGTTAAAGACGGTTCATACGCTCTTAGCCGTCCATTATTCATCTATGCTAAAAACGAATCACTTAAAAACAACGAAGCATTCAAAGAATTCATGAAGTTCACTCTTGAAAAAGCGGGTCAAGCATCTACTGATTCAGGTTACGTAGCACTTGAAGACAAAGACTACGAAGCAGACCTTAAAAAATTAGACGAAGTAAAATAATTTTAACAAAAAATTTTTTAGGGGCGAACCTCGTTCGCTCCTTTTTTTAAAATTAAGGAGTAAAAAACTATGAGAGAAAAACTTTCAGTTCAACAGATGATTGAACAGAATAAGGGAAAGGGATCAAAAGCATTCATTGAAAAAATGGTTCCGTTTATTCTGTTACTGATCGCATCTGTTTCAGTTTTAACAACAATCGGTATATTGGTTACTCTGCTTACTGAAACTATCACATTCTTCTCCCGAATTCCTCTAATGGAATTCTTGACAGAAAAAGACTGGAATGCTTTCAGTAGTGATCCGAAATATGGAATCTGGGCATTGATTTTAGGGACGCTTAAAGTTACTTTTATCGCTACTCTTTTTGCAGTACCGGTCGGACTTGGCGCTGCACTTTACTTAAGTGAGTATGCTAGTGATACAGCAAGAAGAATCATCAAACCAATTCTTGAGATTTTAGCGGGTATTCCTACAATCGTATATGGTTTCTTTGCATTAACATTCGTTACACCTATTCTACGTTCTATCTGGCCTGACTTAGGCAGTTTCAACTCAATCAGTCCTGGACTTGTCATCGGTGTTATGATTATCCCGATGATCGCTAGTTTAAGTGAGGATGCGATGAGTGCTGTACCACAGGCAATTCGTGAAGGTGCGCTTGGTTTAGGTTCAACTAAACTGGAAGTCGCGCTTAAAGTAGTATTCCCAGCAGCATTATCAGGTATCCTGGCTTCAATCGTATTATCTATTTCACGTGCAATTGGTGAGACGATGATTGTTTCGCTGGCAGCAGGTAGCTCACCTGACTCGTCATGGAGCTTAACAGGATCTATTCAGACAATGACAGGGTTCATTGTGCAGGTTGCAACAGGTGATGCAACATTCGGAACAGATATCTACTATAGTATTTATGCAGTCGGTTTTACTTTATTCTTATTTACTCTTGTGATGAACTTTATTTCTCAATGGGTAACGAACCGATTCAGAGAGGAGTATTAAGATGCAATTAATAGATCAGCAGAAAGTAGATGGCAAACTCTCTGGAAGACTTACTAAAAATAATATCGTTAAGTTTATCTTTCTAATATGTACATTAATTGGTTTAGTTGTACTCGCCATTCTGTTATTTGATATACTGCGTAAGGGAGCAGGATATTTAACGCCTGCATTTTTCCAGAACTTCTCTTCTTCTACACCAGCTAAAGCGGGTATTAAAGGTGCCTTAATCGGGACTTTATGGTTAATGATGACGATTGCGCCCATCTCAGTTATTTTAGGTGTTGGGACAGCTATCTATATGGAGGAATATTCAAAAGATAACTGGTTTACTCGTTTTATCCGCATCAATATTTCAAACCTTGCCGGTGTTCCATCAGTTGTCTTTGGTTTATTAGGATTAACTTTATTCGTACGTGGCGCAGGTATTGAAAGCTTATCATTAGGTAAATCAGTATTAGCAGCTGCTTTAACGATGTCATTAATGATTCTGCCTGTTATTATCGTATCAAGTCAGGAAGCTATCAGAGCAGTACCCGGAGCGATTCGTGAAGCAAGTCTTGGTTTAGGCGGAACAAAATGGCAGACTATCACTAATGTTGTCCTTCCTGCATCTATTCCGGGTATCCTGACAGGAACGATTCTTGCGCTATCTCGTGCACTAGGCGAAACAGCACCCCTTGTAGTAATCGGTATCCCAACTATTTTCCTTAAGACACCTGACGGTATAATGGACCGTTTCCAGGCTTTGCCGATGCAGATATATACTTGGGCTAAATTACCTAAAGCAGAATTCCAGAACTTATCTTCTGCAGGCATTATTGTTTTATTAATTATCTTAATCGCGATGAACTCAATCGCTATCTATATTCGTAATAAATATCAGAAAAAATACTAATCCTTTGAGAGGAGCGTTAATATGACGCCAGAAACATTGAAGACTAATGAAAAAATCGTCGTCACTGCACCAGCTGCTTCAACAGCAGTTACTACATATGATCAGTCAGGCAATCAACCTGCACAAAAGAATATCGTTTATCAAACGAACAATTTAGATTTATGGTACGGAGATCATCATGCCCTTCAGAATATTAACCTGGATATTATGGAAAATGAAGTAACAGCTATTATCGGGCCGTCAGGTTGCGGTAAATCAACTTACATTAAGACGCTTAATCGTATGATTGAACTGATTCCTAGTGTTAAAACTTCAGGTGAAATTCTTTACCGTGGTGACAATATCTTTGATAAGAACTATAAAGTAGAAAAGCTGAGAACACGTGTAGGGATGGTCTTTCAAAAACCTAACCCATTCCCAAAATCGATTTATGATAACATTACTTATGGACCGAGAATTCATGGTATTACAGATAAAAAGATTCTTGATGAAATCGTTGAGAAATCATTGCGTGGCGCAGCGATCTGGGATGAAACCAAAGATCGTCTGACTCAGAATGCTTACGGTTTATCAGGGGGACAGCAACAACGTATCTGTATCGCACGTTGTTTAGCGATTGAACCAGATGTAATCCTGATGGATGAGCCTACTTCAGCTCTTGACCCAATCTCAACGCTCAAGGTTGAAGAACTGGTTCAAGAAATCAAACATCAGTATTCAATCATCATTGTTACGCATAATATGCAGCAAGCGGCTCGTATTTCTGATAAAACTGCCTTCTTCTTAAATGGTTATGTCAATGAGTTTGATACAACGGATAAAATCTTCTCAAACCCTGCTGATGAACAGACAGAACGATATATTTCTGGGAGATTTGGTTGATATGCGCGAGTTATACGAAGAAGCTCTGAATCATTTGACAGAAACAGTGCATATGCTTGCAAAGGAAGCTTATCATTCTATCAGTAATTCAATGGATGTTTTAGGTAATGATAACCTTGAAGCTGCAAGAATGATTATCGCACATGATCAGGAAATCAATGCGATTGAGCACGATGTCAATGATCAGGTGATAAGCTTGATTACAAAACAGCAACCTATTGCCACTGATTTAAGAGTAATTATGGCGAGTATAAAAATTGCTTCTGAATTAGAGCGGATTGCAGACAATGCCAGTAGTATCGCTAAAATCAGAACACGTGTTAAGTTTGAAGATGAATACATTCTTGCGCGTTTGAAAACGATGGGTAAACTGAGCATGCTGATGCTGGTTGACCTTGAAAATGCCTATAGAAGTAAAGATGTCAGTTTAACAAAAGAAATCATTGAGAGGGATTCAGATATTAATGATCTTTATAAAGAAATTGTGAATACCACCTACTTAATTGACAATGATCCATTTGTGGCAGGTCAAGCTCAATTAGCCGGTCGTCATCTTGAACGTATAGGAGATCATATTACTAACATAGCCGAAAATGTTTATTACTTCATTACTGGTGAACAATTCGATCAATACGAAAAATAACACTGGAAAATTGAATTAATAGGTGTTATTATAAAAAGGTCGTATGTAACAAAGAGTAAGGAGGGAATAATATGCGCGTTAATGTAACTTTAGCATGTACAGAATGTGGTGAAAGAAACTACATCACTAAGAAAAATAAACGAAATAACCCAGAGCGTATCGAAATGAACAAATTCTGTTCACGTGATAACAAAAAAACTTTACACAGAGAAACAAAATAAGAGCAGACACTTTTGTGTCTGTTCAGACTGTAGACAAACTCATTTTCAAAATGGGTTTGTCTTTTCTTTTTCTTCGAAAAATAATAAATAATGATTTATCGGTGTATTTATAGCGGGTTCCTTCATGGTCAGGCACCAAGAAGTTCGCCATTTTCTTTAAATTCATACAGGCAAAAATAAGCGTGGTCTCCATCGTGACTTTTTTGATTCCTCTGAATCGAGTCCAACGGAGTCCAAGCTGTTCTTTCGCGTCTGCGAACCTTCTTTCTATCGTCTGACTTCTGAGACGATATTTATCTTTTATCGTATCAACAAAACGAGGTCTTCGACAATATCAAGTTCATCCTGCCAGATATGTCTTGTTACCATTTTTGTTTGGGTCTGACTCTTTGTACATACACTAAGCAACGGACAGTTTTTGCACACGCTGGAATCAGACATATATAATCGGTAGCCGTCACTATCAGTCCTTTTATATTCCAACAGCTGGTTATTTGGACATAGATATGCATCATAAGCTTCATCATATATAAACTCGGTTTTATTTATTAAGTCCTTCGGACCTAAAGGACGTTTGTATGGCATGGCTGGAAAATAAATCTTTCCAGCAGGTATTTAGCGTTATGCGGAGTCTTATATCCAGCATCAACTGCTAGATATCTGGGTAATATATCTTTTACTTCTGAATCGTCTACACTTAGTTGGACAATTTCTATGTGAATAGATATTGTTAATCTAAGAAAGTAGGCGATTTATTTATGTTACGTGAAAGAAGAAGTTTCAGTCCAGAATTCAAATTACAGATGGTCAAACTTTATGAGAATGGTAAACCTAGAAATGAAATTGTACGTGAGTATGACCTGACGCCTTCGGCATTAGGGAAATGGATC
>NZ_SCWA01000068.1 GCF_004359615.1 Macrococcus brunensis | reverse complement strand
CGGTGGAGTAACCTTTTAGGAGCTAGCCGTCGAAGGTGGGACAGATGATTGGGGTGAAGTCGTAACAAGGTAGCCGTATCGGAAGGTGCGGCTGGATCACCTCCTTTCTAAGGATAATACGGAAAAGAGATACTCGATATCTCTTAGGAATTGACATTGACATATTGTATTCAGTTTTGAGTGTTCATAGAACCTTACGGTTCAGTTCATTCAGATTGTACTTTGAAAACTAGATAAAGTAAGAAGAAAAAAGATTTTACCAAGCAAAACCGAGTGAGTTCATTTATTGAATTCTCAAAAAATCGCGCGTCTGTATTCATACAGACATCACATTATTAATAACAGATTAAGTTATTAAGGGCGCACG
>NZ_SCWA01000067.1 GCF_004359615.1 Macrococcus brunensis | reverse complement strand
ATTGAACTTTTTGATTATGTGAACTGGTATAACAATGTCAGGCCGCACGGCGCATTAAATTATCTAACACCAAGGGAATATAAAGAAATATTCTATAAAAACTGTCCAATATTATGTTGACAGACCAATTTCGCGGTCAAAGAGATCAATAAATAAGCATATGTAATGCCATTTTCCTGCCACCTTTACATATGTCAGATCATTCACAAGCACTTCCATCGGTCTTTCTCTATAGAATAATCTGCCCAGGCCATTAGTAATATTGCGTTCATTCGACCGATCCGGAAAGGCTCTGTAACGCAGGGAAGTATATGTGGAGATAAGATTTTTAGATTTCATAATACGACCAATCCGTCTCCTGGAGACTTTCAGACCTT
>NZ_SCWA01000066.1 GCF_004359615.1 Macrococcus brunensis | reverse complement strand
GCCTGGAACGACGAAGACCGCCCGCTCGCACTATGCGCGGCGCTTCTGCATGACCTGGGGCATGGTCCTTTTTCGCATTGCTTCGAGAAAATCTTTGGTACGGACCACGAGGAATATACGCAGGCAATCATCACCGGGGATACAGAAGTCAATGCGGTGCTGTCACGCGTTCATCCGAACTTTCCAGAAGAAGTGGCTGAAGTCATCAATAAGACGCATCCGAATAAGCTGGTCATCTCAATGATTTCATCTCAGATTGATGCGGACCGTATGGATTATCTGCAGCGCGATGCTTATTACACCGGTGTCAGTTACGGCAGTTTCGACATGGAACGCATTCTTCGTCTGATGCGGCCGACGGAGAACGAAGTGATGATCAAGGAG
>NZ_SCWA01000065.1 GCF_004359615.1 Macrococcus brunensis | reverse complement strand
ACTTTGAACGTTATCATTCATTTTAGGTGCATGTATATCAATATAAGATTCCGTCTCATTTGCATTGATAAATAAATTGAGTTTCATCATAGGTTAATGCCTCCTTCAAAATTATTAAACCATAAATGACCATCGATATATTTAAATTTTGTTGAATGGTAGAAATTAAATGTTAAGTGGCTAGAAAGCGCTAATCAATATAAAAGATACCTCCTGAAATAAAAACAGAAATGTTTTTTCAGGAGGTAGAGATTAAAGTGAATTATTTGGCAGTGTAATAGTAAAGGTGGTTACATACTCGTTACTTTGTGTGAATTGGATTGTACCATGATGCAATTCAATGATGGATTTTGTAATTGCAAGACCTAAACCATTGCTATTATCA
>NZ_SCWA01000064.1 GCF_004359615.1 Macrococcus brunensis | reverse complement strand
GCCATAAACGTTGCAAAACTGGAAACGATATTGCCGAGCATCAGACCGACCAGCGGAATAAAGATAGCATCCTTATATTTAATACGTCGGACAATACCCATGAAAACCATCGTGCCGATGATTGCGCTGATGATGGCAAACGACAATTTAATGAGAATATGAGCTTCGGTAAAGAAAATCATCGCAATGAGAATACCGAGTTTCGCGAAATCCATCGTTCCCGCAGTCGTCGGTGATACGAATTTATTGCGTGTCAACTGCTGCATCAATAGACCTGCTACACTTAAAGCGACTCCTGCTAGAATAATGGAGACTGTTCGTGGAATACGACTGTTCAGCAGGATGTTTTTATCGTTCTCTGATAACTTCATCAAACTTCCCGGTGTCACAT
>NZ_SCWA01000063.1 GCF_004359615.1 Macrococcus brunensis | reverse complement strand
GTATTCCAGTGATGATAGCAGACGTCCTTTCAAGTGGCCCCGTTAAACCTGAAGATGGTATTGAACGGTACCGTGGAAATATATTATCTGAAAAAGACCGCCTGCATGCTGATTTGATCCGATTTAATAAGTGTCTGATTATCACACCATCTTTAACTTTCAATATGATGGCATTTGATATTCTCGCTGAAGAGTTCGGCTTAAAATCGGTTTATATGCTGCAATCTGACAGCGAAAAGGCTAATGAACAACTGAACACCTATATGCATGCCCATATACTCTTTGGTGATAAAGGGTTAAGGGATCTTAATAAGCTAGTCAGCAATCAAAATATTGATGAAATAGAGGCATCTGCCTATAATCAATTATCAGATGATACACTGGTACTCTAC
>NZ_SCWA01000062.1 GCF_004359615.1 Macrococcus brunensis | reverse complement strand
CGTGCGCCCTTAATAACTTAATCTGTTATTAATAATGTGATGTCTGTATGAATACAGACGCGCGATTTTTTGAGAATTCAATAAATGAACTCACTCGGTTTTGCTTGGTAAAATCTTTTTTCTTCTTCTTTATCTAGTTTTCAAAGTACAATTTTTAAAAATGGTGGGCCTAAATGGACTCGAACCATCGACCTCACGCTTATCAGGCGTGCGCTCTAACCAGCTGAGCTATAGGCCCATTTGAATGAATGAACATTCAAAACTGAATACAATATGTCAGACGTTATTCCGAAGGAATTAAGATTCCTTTTCCGTATTATCCTTAGAAAGGAGGTGATCCAGCCGCACCTTCCGATACGGCTACCTTGTTACGACTTCACCCCAATCATCTGTCCCACCTTCGACGGCTAG
>NZ_SCWA01000061.1 GCF_004359615.1 Macrococcus brunensis | reverse complement strand
TCTATAAAGATGGCATCCTCATCTATCAGATTGTTTTCAGTTAGCTGAGCTCTGAAATTAGTATACAAATTTTTCAGTAGGTCATCCATCACCGGATGAACTCTAAAGCGATTGATGGTTCTATAGGCTTCTGTTCCTGAGACAACCACATCATTCTAATGCTGTCATTAAGAGAGTCTTCAATCCGTCTGCCTGAGAAAACAGACTGAATCGTCTACACTTAGTTGGACAATTTCTATGTGAATAGATATTGTTAATCTAAGAAAGTAGGCGATTTATTTATGTTACGTGAAAGAAGAAGTTTCAGTCCAGAATTCAAATTACAGATGGTCAAACTTTATGAGAATGGTAAACCTAGAAATGAAATTGTACGTGAGTATGACCTGACGCCTTCGGCATTAGGGAAATGGATC
>NZ_SCWA01000060.1 GCF_004359615.1 Macrococcus brunensis | reverse complement strand
GATACGGAAAAAGAAGTATTGCTATGTGATACGGATAAAGCTATTCCAACGCCAATATATACAATATAAATGAGAGTCACCCTATAAAGTTCGGCACTGCTGCGAGACGACTTTATCGGGTGCTTTTTTATGTAATTGGTGGGAAATGGCTGTTGTTAGATTGAACCGGCTTGATTGAAATGTGTAAAATAATTCGATATTAAATGTAATTTATAAATAATTTACATAAAATCAATCATTTTAATATAAGGATTATGATAATATATTGGTGTATGACAGTTAATGGAGGGAACGAAATGAAAGCTTTATTACTTTAAACAAGTGTATGGCTCGTTTTGCTTTTTAGTGTGTTGGGATTATGGCAAGTCTCGAACGCGGCTGAGCAGCATACACCAATGAAAGCACATGCAGTAACAACGAT
>NZ_SCWA01000005.1 GCF_004359615.1 Macrococcus brunensis | reverse complement strand
CCATGAGGTGGAAAATATTATCCGGTATTAGCTCCGGTTTCCCGAAGTTATCCCAGTCTTACAGGTAGGTTACCCACGTGTTACTCACCCGTCCGCCGCTGACTTCAGAGGTGCAAGCACCTCGTCTGTCCGCTCGACTTGCATGTATTAGGCACGCCGCCAGCGTTCATCCTGAGCCAGGATCAAACTCTCCATAAAAGTGTTTGATAAAGCTCTTTGATTGGTTAAGCCAATCACTCTTGAAAGTACTGTTAGTACTCAAATTATTGGAATTAACGTTGACATATTGTCATTCAGTTTTCAATGTTCATTTGGTGTTACAAGATTAAATTATAACAGCTACGTTTTATCTTTGCAAGACTTTTCTTTAAGAAGTTTTACACTTCTTACTAGCCATTCAAGTTTAAGTTACTGTCTCTTTCAAGCTTGCATTAAAAATTTTACTCGAATGAATCACTTGTTTCAAGTATCTTTTTTACACTTTCGAAATTTGATTTTCTTAATCTCATTTCATAATGTCTGTCGTTTTCAGCGACTTTTATATCTTAACAAGCATAAGTCAGAGCGTCAACACTTTTATTCATTTTTTTCTAAAAAACTTCTGACAGGTTATTATCATGATTTATGCTATACTTTCTTCAGTATTTAAATAAGGAGTGTTTCTATGAAATGGAATAAGAATCCTACTAGCAAGATCAATCGTATCCGCTCGTGGGCGCTCGGTCTTATATTCGCTGCAATGATTGTCATGTACTTAGGCGTTATTCTTCTATATATGGCACACAGTAAGATACTATTTGGAATCTTCCTGCTCCTTGGAACGCTTGCTTTCCTTCTCAGTTTTGTTGTCTATTTCTGGATTGGTATGCTATCGATGCGTGCAGTGACCGTTCAGTGTCCTAACTGTAACCATTATACGAAGATGCTCGGGCGGGCTGATATCTGCGCGAACTGCAATGAGCCGCTGACTTTAGATCCATCTCTTGAAGGGAAAGAATTCAACGAGGATTATAATAACAAGCGTAAAAGTGCAGAATTAGAAAAAAAGGAAGAACGCTGATTTAGCGTTCTTCCTTTTTTGTACATTCCGGACAAATACCGTATATCTCCATGCGATGATGCGTAATCTTGTGGCCTGACAAATGCTGGGCTATCTGTTCCACTTCATCTAGACGAGGATACTGAAAATCTGTAATCTTGCCGCAGCTTGTACAGATGACGTGATAATGATTGGCTGTTTCAAAATCATAACGGCTTGCTGCATCACCATAAGTTAATTCAGATACAAGTCCACATTCTTTAAAAACTTTAAGGTTATTATAGATGGTTGCTACACTCATACTGTCAAACTTAGGACTGAGTGCCTTGTAAATCTCATCCGCAGTCGGATGTGTATCCGCTTCTATCAGATAGGCGAGTACGGCTTGTCTCTGCGGTGTGATTCTGACACCTTGATTTCTTAGTTGCTGCACCGCTTCCTGTAGCTTCATCTCAGCTGAATGATGTTCGACTGCCATACTGTCACCTTCTTTCGTGTTTATTATTTATTTATCATACAACTTAATAGGTAAAACTTCAATATTGCTTACTCAGCAAATAGCACTTCTAACTGATTTTTCACTTTCACATTGTCTATTCGTTTTTCTATCGTTAAGTCAGGTCCTATAAGTAAAGTCGTGCGCACGATTCCCATCGATTCTTTGCCAAACACTTTTTTAAGGCGATAGATATCCAGTTCTTTTGCTAACTGATAGTCTTCATCCACTAATAGATCGAATCCGATATTGTGCTTCATGATAAAGTTCTGGTGTTTCTTCATTGTATCGCCGTTAACACCAAATACTTGTATCCCTTTACCTTGCAGCTCGGCAAGATGCTCTGTAAAATCAATTGCCTGCGTGGTGCAAGTCGGGGTATTATCACGCGGATAGAAGTAAAGAATCGTTCTTTTATCTTTTAAATCCTGTTCCGTAATCATGTCACCGTTCTGGTTGACCATATTAAACGCTGGTAACTTCAAATAAATTCCTCCTGCTCATCATTCTTCTATAATTATGATACGATAGGGACGAAAAAAATTTAAGCAAAAGAGGTTATAGTTATGAATTTTTCAGAATCTGAACGTATTCAAAAAGATGCGAATGAGTATATTTTAGGCGGCGTCAACTCCCCTTCCCGCTCCTATAAAGCAGTGGGCGGCGATGCACCTGTTGTTATGGAGCGTGCAGACGGTGCTTATTTCTATGATGTCGACGGTAACCGATATATCGATTACCTGGCGGCATATGGTCCGATTATCGCAGGACACGCTCATCCTCATATTACTGCAGCCATCAAACAGGCTGCTGAAACAGGCGTGCTCTATGGCACACCGACTAAGCATGAAGTTAAATTTGCCAAGATGCTGCGCGAGGCGATTCCTTCTTTAGAGAAAATCCGATTTGTGAACTCCGGTACTGAAGCTGTCATGACGACAATCCGTGTCGCTCGTGCTTACACTAAACGCGACAAGATCATCAAGTTTGCAGGCTGCTACCACGGTCACTCTGACCTCGTTCTCGTTGCTGCCGGCAGTGGACCAAGCCAGCTGGGTACACCTGACTCTGCCGGTGTGCCGGAAAGTGTCGCCAAAGAAGTGATTACAGTACCCTTCAATGATATTGAGTCTTTCAAGGAAGCCATCCATCATTTCAGCGATCAGATTGCAGCTGTACTGGTTGAACCTATTGTCGGCAACTTCGGCATCGTTGAGCCCGCTGAAGGTTTCCTTCAGGCAGTCAACGATATCGCTCATGACAATGGCACACTTGTTATCTATGATGAAGTCATCACAGCATTCCGCTTCTGTTACGGCGGTGCACAGGATATGCTCGGTGTGACACCCGACTTGACTGCATTCGGTAAGATCATCGGCGGCGGACTGCCGATTGGCGCATATGGCGGTCGCCAGGATATTATGGAACATGTAGCGCCACTAGGACCTACTTATCAGGCAGGGACAATGGCAGGTAATCCGCTCAGTATGCAGGCTGGTATCGCTTTACTCGAAGTCATCAAGGAAGAAGGTACTTACGAACAACTCGATGCACTTGGCAAAAAGTTAGAAGATGGTGTTCAAGCCCTGATTCAAAAATATAATATTCCCGCTACAATCAATCGCCTTAAAGGGGCGATGACGCTCTACTTCACAAAAGAGAAAGTCGTGAACTATGAGCAGGCCGAAAACACTGACGGCGAAATGTTCGCAAAGTTCTTCAAGCTGATGCTGAAACAGGGCATCAACCTCGCTCCTTCTAAATATGAAGCGTGGTTCATCACGATTCGTCATACAGAAGCAGATATCGATGAGACACTGGCTGCTGTAGAGAATAGTTTCAAAGAAATGTCGCTTGTCAAATAATGATTCCTATTGTATAAGTGAGTTATTATGAACTAAAAAGAGGTAACTGAATGAAATTAGGCGCAAGAATCTTTAAGACAGGTATTGCGATCATGCTCGCACTCTATGTGGCTCAGATGCTAGGAACACCGGGATACGTCGTCGCAGGTATCTCAGCGCTCTTCGCGATGCAGCCCAGTGTCTATCAATCTTATAAGTCGGTGCTCGAAAATCTGCAGGGCAACTCAATCGGCGCTTTGCTTGCCATCATTGTCGTCCAGACTTTCGGCAATCATCTCTTTATCATCGGGCTGACGACGATTATCCTGATATCACTTCTAGCTAAGCTGCACCTGCAGAACGTAACAGGTCTTGCTGTAGTGACTCAGCTCGTTATCATGGAGGCGACAGGTGATCACTTCCTTACCATTGCCTTCACCCGTTTTGCGTTCATCATGATTGGTGTCTTAAGTGCAGCTCTTGTTAACCTGCTCTTCTTGCCGCCGCAGTATGAGACGAAACTCTATTATACGTGCCAGCAGATCGGCAATGATATCTTCAAATGGCTGCGACTCAGCATCAACGGTTCCAGTGAATATCATGTCGTCAAGCATGACGTGGAAGATATCAGAGACCGTATCATTGCAGTCGAATCTAAGTTTAACCTGTATAAGAACGAGCGTGCCCTGACCAAAAAGCAGAACTACCGCAACATCAGAAAGAAGATATTATTCAAGGAACTGATTATGACGACAAGACGTGCCTATGATCTGCTCAGGAGAATCAATCGATATGAAAATGATATCCTCCATCTGCCGGAAGCGCTGCGTATTCAGCTGAAGTTTGAGATGGATGAACTGATGACGTTGCATGAAGGCATTCTCATGCAATTTAATAATAAGCTCTCCCCAACACATCTCGCTGAAGAGAACTTCATGACAGGCGACTTCAAAAAAGATGTTCTGGAACTTGTACTTGCTGAAATGCGGACTGTAGACGACCCGCCTTACAATAAGCAGCACATTATCCTCATCATCAGTGCACTCTTCGAGTACCGCGAGAAGCTTGAGCATCTCGATAAACTGACACACAGTTTCCATCATTATCATAAAGAAGACAACAAAATAAAGGTTGCTGATGATATTCAGGATCTATAGAAAAAGGCTGACTCAGTTGAGTCAGCCTTTTATTGTTGCCAGCCATTAAATTCTGCCTTTTCCACTCTATCTTTAGAGACATGCGGATTACCTTCTACTGTGAACCGGTAGAGATAATCGACCGCTTCTTCTTTGTTATCTATCCCGATACGCTTCGATGCTTTGATGGACCCCGGCACTTTACCCTCGCTTAAAGTAAGAGGACCTTCATTCAGCCGAGTGCCATTATAGATGTCACGTCTGATCCCCATACTTTGGGTCAGTTTACCCGGCCCATCAGCCAGATGATCCAGCCGTCCGCGGCGCGCCTGCATCACCTCTATGCCTTCAACAGGTTCCAGTCCACGGATCAGCACTCCTTCAGGCGAGCATTCATCCTTAGTGATGAAGTTCATACAATGATGGCCGTGCATCGTGTAGACATAGACAGTGCCGTAGCTTCGGTACATCATCTCATTCTTCTTTGTCCGTCTGCCCTGGTAAGCATGAGCTGCTTTATCTTCCAGTCCGAGATAAGCCTCAACTTCTGTAATATAACCAGATGTGACAATACCATCTGTCACTGTCGTAATCTTTTTGCCGAGCAGCGCCTTTGCTGCAGTCAGCGTATCTTTTTCCAGAAAACTTAAATCCACTTATACCGCCTCTTTCAGTGAACGGTACATGCGGTTCACATACTGCTCTCCTGTCAGAATATCGCCGCGCTCCGTCTTATAGAGAAGGTGCTTGACTGTGATATCAGTCGGAGAAACAACACCGCATGCCGCTGCTATATTAAATAAACCTTCATGCATACTGATCATATAGTTCGTTACCCTGTACTGCTTCTCCTCAATCACAAGGCCTTTCTCCCGGTCCGGATTCGTCGTCGCTACGCCGACCGGACAGTCATTCGTATGACACTGCTGCGCCATGATGCAGCCGACACTCATCATCATGGCACGGGCAACGTTGACCAGATCCGCCCCAAGTGCAATTGCAATAGCTACTTTATCCGGTGTAATCAGTTTGCCTGACGCAATAATCTTGATATCGTCACGCAGACCATTTTCCTTCAATACTAAATCAAGAATCGGCAGCGCTGAAAAGAGCGGCAGTCCCATTGTGTCTTCCAGTTCCTGATAAGTCGCACCGGTTCCGCCTTCTCCACCATCCACTGTAATGAAATCAGGATAAATACCTGTTGCCTTCATATCAGCAGCAAGACTGTACAGCATATCAAGATTGCCGACGACCATCTTAAAGCCGACCGGTTTACCGCTCATCTGTTGCAGTTTAGCGATGAACTTCAGTAAATCATGATTATCGTTCATAAACGTAAATCGGTTCGGTGAGTTGATCGTCGTATACGGTTTAACATTACGGATTGCCGCAATCTCTTCTGTCACTTTCTCTGCTTCTACGTGACCGCCGCGCGTCTTCGCCCCTTGCGCGAGCTTAATTTCAAATGCCCTGATATAAGGGTTTTCTGCTTTTCGCATAAACTCTGCGTCACTGAAATGACCTTCAGAATCACGGACACCGAATAAACCAGGTCCTATCTGAAAAATGATATCCACTTTACCTTTCAGATGATGCTCAGATAATCCGCCCTCGCCTGTATTCATCCACGTCCCTGCTGCCATACCCAGCCCATTACTTAGGGCAGTGATCGCATTTTTACCGAGTGCACCATAACTCATACCCGACTGACCTACAAGGCGCTTGACTGCAAAAGGATGTGCACGTCTGTTACCGAGGATAACTGCATGCTCATCTGTCAGTAAATAAGGGTCTACAGTGGAACTTTCACGGTGTTCATCACGGTCAAAAAGCCCTTCTTTATCGAGCTTATAGATGCTGGTGTCAATCTTCTGTGACTGATCGATATGAAGTTCGCTTGCCTCTTTCGGGAAGATTGAATTCTGGAGATAAAAACCAGGTTGCGTGAAATCACGACGTGAACCAAAACCACCGATACGCGTCTTATATTTACCTGCTTTAACAACATCCAGATAATCTTTACGAGAAAAAGGCGTCGCTTCGTTATCTGACTGAATTAAATACTGTCTGATTTCCGGTCCTATCTTCTCAAAGAAATAACGCACACGCCCAAGCACCGGAAAGTTCCTTAAAATGCTATGCTGGTTCTGCTTGCGGTCCGTAACGAGTAAATACAAAATGAAAAAAACGAGTAGAACAAATAATACAAGAAATATCGTGTTGACGATGACTTGTATCATCCATAATAAATTCATAAAAAAATCCCCCTGATGTATGATACTTCTATCATACATCAGAGAGAATCTGTTAACTATCCAAATGTTGAATCGTATAAAGATTATAATAGTGAGATTGATGAGACATCAACTCATCATGTGTACCGATTTCCTTAATTTCACCGTTCTGAACAACGACAATTTTATCAGCATGAGTAATGGTCGATAAACGGTGTGCGACAATAACCGTCGTACGGTCCTGCGATAACGTCTCAAGCGCTTCCTGAATAACCGCTTCACTTTCTAAGTCAAGCGCACTCGTCGCTTCATCCAGAATCAGGATCGGCGGATTCTTCAGAAATACCCGTGAAATAGCGACACGTTGCTTCTGACCGCCGGAAAGCTTGACGCCTCGTTCGCCGACTTCTGTATCATAACCATCCGGCAGACTCATGATAAAGTCATGCGCATTCGCCAGTTTCGCAGCATAAATCATCTCTTCTTCTGTCGCTTCCGGTTTACCGAGAAGAATATTCTCACGGATAGAATCAGAGAACAGAATATTATCCTGCATGACCATACCGATCTGATTGCGCAGACTCTCTATTGTAAAGTCATCAATCGCATGACCATCAATACAGATCTGTCCACTCGTTACATCATAAAACCTCGGAATCAGACTGATCATCGTTGATTTACCGCCGCCACTCATCCCGACAAAGGCAACCGTTTCACCGCTTTTAATATCTAAATTGACATGATGAAGGACTTCATCGTCATCTTCATTGTATTTAAAACCGACTTCTTTGAACTGAATATCACCATGTTCAACCTTCAGATTTTGAGCGCCCGGTTTATCGACAACATCGTATGGCTCATCAAACAGCTGGAACATACGATCCATCGATGCCAGACTCTGTGTCAGTGTCGTCGAACTGGATACTAAGCGACGAAGCGGACCATATAGACGGTCAAGATAAGCGATGAACGCAGCTAAACTACCGACAGACAGACCATCACTGATGACCAGATAGGCACCAAAACCGACTACGATCAGCGGACCGATATCAGTGACCGTATTGATGACCGCGAAACTTTTCGCATTCCATTTTGTATGATCAATTGCCTTGTTAAAGAAATTCATATTACGTTTATTGAAACGTTCGCTTTCGTTTTCTTCGATAGCGAAACTCTTAATGACTGTCATACCTTGCACGCGTTCATGCAGAAACCCCTGCACTTCAGCTAATGCCTGTGATCGTTTTCGTGTCAGTTTTCGTAAGTTACCGAAGAAATAATAAACACTGAAAATATAGAACGGGAAAATGACGAGTGAAGCAATGGTCAGTTTGACGTCCATCGTAAACATAATGGCAAGTGCAATGATAATTGTGACTAAATCCAGCCAGACATTCATCAGTCCTGTAACGATGAAGTCCTTCGTTGACTCTACATCATTGATGACACGTGAAATCACTTCACCGACTTTATTATTAGAATAAAAACGGACGCTCAGTGCCTGCAGGTGACGATAAAGTTTTTTACGGATATCGTAAAGAATCTTGTTGCTGGTCCACTGGGCAAGGTACTGACGGTAATATTCAACAGGCGGACGAATCACAACAAAAATAAATGAAAAGATGAGCAGCACTTGCCATAACGCTGCTTTCTTATCCGCTATCGACATACCTGAGTTACCGATGACATCATCTATGACATACTTAATCAGCAGTGGAATTAACAACGGGATACCGAACTTCAGAATCCCGATTAAAATAGTCAGTACAATAAGCCATGAATAAGGCTTAACGAACTGAAGGTAACGCCTGAACATGCAATCATCTCCTCAAAATTAAGAATCAACCTATAAACTATAGGTTGATTCATTCTTCCATCATACGCTTCTGTAAATGAAAACGCTCCTGCCAGACTTTGATGAAGTCCGGCGCGAATGGTCCTTTTTTTCTTTCAATCCATTGCTGCAAAGTATCAACGTTTCTTCTAAGGATCTGATCAATTTCAGCGGGATAGTTCATCTGCTTCATATGCTGCTGGTATTCATCTTCATCAAGGAGATGATATTTACCATTCGGATAGACTTTGATATCTAAATCATAATCGATATATTTGATGGCTTCTGTATCATATACAAATGGTGAAGAGAGATTACAGTAGTAATACACACCATCTTCTCTGAACATACAGATGACATTGAACCAGTATTCAGCGTGAAAATAAACTATAGCAGGTTCGCGTGTCACCCACGTTCTACCATCACTCTCTGTTACAAGCGTCCTGTTATTCCCCCCGATAATGACATGATTGGTCCCTTTTAAAATCGTTGTTTCAGACCAGACGCGGTGAATCTTGCCGTTATGTTTATAACTTTGGATCTGTACGTTCTGGCCTTCTTTTGGTATGGATTCTTTGACCATGTTCCACACCACCTAGTATTTAGTATTTGCATAAAATATTATAGCACAGATTGTGTATCATGAAACCTATTTGACTGTCTGGTAATGGTCAAAGATTTTTGTCATCGACACCGGGAATGTATAATCGCCTTTCTCTTCTATACCGATAAAACGGTAGTCACCGGACGCTTCATCCGTCGTTCGCGCTATGTAGACATCCAGCAGCCAGTCAAGGTGAGTAAAGCCATGTGTCACATGGTGAAATTTCTCCTTCTCATCTGCGAGCTTCATGTTCAGGGCTTCTTCAATGTCATCAATCGCCATATCTTCATCGAACATGGGAAACTGCCACATTCCGCCGAGGAGGCCGGTCTTCGGTCGCTTTGTAATGAGCAGTTCTCCTTTATCATTGATGATCAGCATGACCTTGTAGCGTAGTTCTTTACGTTTCAGTTTTTTGATTTTTACAGGACGCTCAAGTACTGTCCCTGCTTCAAACGCTTCGCAGTGCTCATTGACAGGACAGAGCATACAGATTGGGTTTCGCGGTGTACATACCGTCGCCCCCAGTTCCATCAGCGCCTCGTTAAAATCACCGGCCCGCTCAGGAATGACCCGCATTACCTTTTCTTCAAAATGCTTACGGGCAGCGGGTTTCGCTGTATCTGTCGCATCATCATCGAGTCGTGAGAACACGCGGAAGACGTTGCCGTCAACTGCAGGATAAGGCAGATTGAACGCAATACTCATCACCGCACCTCTCGTATAAGGTCCGACCCCTTTTAATGCCAGAAACTTCTCGCCGTCACCCGGTACACTCCCATACGTCGCCTCCACTTCTCTCACAGCAGTCTGGAAATTGCGCACACGTGAATAATAGCCGAGTCCTTCCCAGTTCTTCAGTACTTCATCTTCGTCTGCACTCGCCAGACTCTCAATCGTCGGAAAGCGTTCTATAAATCTTAAGTAGTAATTTCTGACTGTATTGACCTGTGTCTGCTGCAGCATGACTTCTGACAGCCAGATTTTATAGGGATCTTTTGTTTCCCGCCATGGCATCTCGCGCTTATTGATATCAAACCAGTCAAGGAGATGGTCTGCAAATGATTCTGGATTTTTCATATTTACACCTCTAAGTCATCAAAGTTTATGTCATTCATTCTGTTTTCATTTATAATAAAGAAAAAGGAGGATCGTCTTATGGATACAGCTACACACTTTGCAATGGGTGCTGCACTTGCAGGACTTGCGACTGTCGATCCTACGGTGACAGCTCATTACCCGGCGATTGCGACGGCTGTAGTCGTCGGTTCACAGATACCGGATATCGACACCATACTGAAGCTAAGAAACAATGCCGTCTATATAACGAATCACCGTGGAATCACGCATTCTGTCCCTTTTATATTGATCTGGCCACTCGTCATTGTGGGCATCATCTCTCTTTTTATACCCGATATCAACCTGCTTCATTTCTGGCTCTGGACGCAGCTTGCAGTCTTTTTGCATGTCTTTGTCGACATCTTCAATTCTTACGGCACACAGGCGCTCAGACCATTCAGCAGTAAATGGATACAAATTGGTATCATCAATACATTTGATCCGATTATGTTCGCTATTTTAATAACAGGTTCTATACTCTGGGCGTTTGGACTGAACCCGGTCCCTGTCTTCCTGATCATCATAGCGATACTGGTCATCTACTATATCACCAGACGGTTGCTCCAGCAGTCTATACGCAAGCATGCGCTCAGTATACTGCCGCAGGATGAACATATCGTCAAAACATTTGTCGCCCCGACCATCCGCTTCTTCGAATGGCGCGTTGCTGTTGAAACTGACCGCTATTATTATATCGGCCGCAGCTATAAACTGAATGTCAACTTCAGCGACCGTTTCAAGCGGACACCCATGCCGCCGGAAGAGATTATGGCCGATGCCAGAAAAGATTCGAATTTAAAAGCATTTCTGAGTTTCAGTTCTATCTACCGCTGGACGCTTGTCGACAGACCGTACGGCTATGAGCTCAGATTCATCGATCTGAGATATCTGAAGAATGGCCATTATTCTTTCGTCGCCATTCTCAACCTCGATTCAAATTATAAGGTCACACATAGTTATACAGGCTGGGTGTTCTCAGAAGATAAGTTACTTAAAATCTTGAACAATAACCCTATCAAATCATAACAATAGGCTGCTGAATCTTCAGCAGCCTATTTCTTATTGATTTCATCCTTTAGTTTCTTATAGAAATAGAAAGTCCAGATATACAGGAGCACCAGTTCACAAAAAAACAGCAGATGCAGCGGTATATTATAAAATGCAACCTGCCCGAGCACGACAGATGACTGGAAACCATTGACTAAAAAATAGAACGGATTCAAACTGAGCACTTTGATCGCAAGTGCCGGCAGCTGTGTCGGTACCCATAAGATGGAGACTGATATCATGAGGACTGTTAAAATCAGAATCATGTTTCGCTTCATATTCCGGCTGTAGTATTTCAGCAGACTAAGTATCAGACCAACTGGAATCAGAATCAGATAGGTCAGCACCAAGAAATAAAAAACACCGAGTGTACTGGGTGTCATATGAATATGGTTAGTAAGAGCAATGACCAACAAGAAGACGAAAGACATCATAAACTGCAGCAAAAAATTAATGATCTGTACATTGATCAGTACATAAAGCGGCAGACTCGTGATATTAAGAATAAAGCCACGTCTCGACAAAATAGAGCTCGAAAAATAAAGGGCACCAGCCACCCAAAAGAACAGAAGATAGCCGCTCAGCTGAAATAAAAGCCGTGATTTGTCTGTTTCTGTCGGCGAAAAAAGATTCATCAGAAACACACTCAGAAAAATAATGCTTAAATTAAATAGCAGCCACCAGACATATTGTTTCAGATTATAGCGTAGTTCAATAATCGTATTTTTTATCATATAAGGGAAGTATGTAATTAATTCATTCATTGCATCCACCTATCTCCGGAAATAAAGCCACATGTCTGATTCAAAATCAGCAACAGCATAGCCATTATCCACTTTAACAATCCAGTTGTTATCTTTAATTCCAAATTTCTTTTTCAGTTTGTCAGCATTTCTCATCGGAAAACGGAGCCCGCTCACCTGGTTCTGATTATTGAACTGCAGATATATATCATTTTTCGTCAGCTTAATGACATAACGCTGACGTTTTTCAGGATAAAGTCCTTCTTCTACTTTTGAGCGGCTCGCCCCAAGAAATCCATTGAAGAACTGATGAAAGTTGACATAGTTACTGTACATATAAGGATTAAGTTCATCAAAAGTTCGTTCGTCATAGAGTGCCGCCGGATTGATATAGAGCAGATTTTTCTTTGCCATCTTCATCTCCTTATCTTCAAAAGAGATACGGTAATCATCTGTGCCAATACCTGTGATTTCAACAAGTGAGCCTTCAGGTAACTGGGCTACAGTCTGTCCTTTAAAAGTAATAGGACTATTTTTCCGGACGACAGCAAGGGCATATTTATCGGTATAGACGACCCGCTGCTGATTGATAGCTGTCGGTTTCTCGTCTACTTCAGGGGTATACTGCACGTCCTTAAGAATCAGAATAAAGAACAGTGCGCTTAGCACCAGCAAAACAAGTGATGTCAGCAACCACTTCTTCAGGTCACTGTCCATATACGAACGCATATGTCTATTAATACGTTTATAGTTTTCAGGCTGGTCGGACTGTCTCTGAATTTTATAATCCAAATCGAAAAGGTCTTCTTTCTGAGTTCCTTGAACCGCTTCAAAGCGTTTATAATAATCTACATAATCAGCGAGCACCTCGGTCGTGTCACCTGACTTTCGAAGCTGTCCGTGGCTTAACCAGCTGACGTAATGGGCTTTGTAAGGGATCAGTTCAGGTTTCTCTTCCATCAGCACGACGGCACTCTCTACTTCTGTCAGCGCATCAATGACCATCGCAAATTTTTTCTTGAAAGAAGCTGATAAATGACGGGTTAAATCGTTATAAATCACGACTTCAGGCTCAAGAAAATACGTCAGAGCTATAAGAAGCTGCGCTCGTTCTGCCTCGTTTAAGCCACTGACTTTTGCCTTCTCTTTTTCGGACAGTTCAGCAAACTTTAAAATATCCGCTTTCAGCTCAGAATATTCAGTGAGCGGAACATTATAGCTTAATAACACTGATTCTATAAACTGACTGACTGAATGCGTTGTCGTACTATCACTTGCGAGAAAAGTACTGACATTGTTTCTGACTTTACCGCTGCTAGGTTCAACTACTTTAGCGATCAGCTGACCCAGCACTGTCTTCCCGGAACCTTTTATCCCAGTAATTCCGAGTGTTTCACCTTTATAAAGATGAATGGTTACTTTCTTGATACTTGTAAATTTATTTTTCCCTGTTCCCTGTATACGTTCTAAGAATGATTGCTCCGTCTGACTCTGCCGGAAATATTTAGTTACATCTACTAATCTTGCGAGAATATCACCAGACATGTTCAAACTCCTTTATTAATCTAATTGCAGCAGTGAAAGAGGAATACCTTCCTCATGAGCGTCCCCGTTCAGTCTGAATCCCCAGGCAAAGACACCTTTTATTCTTTCTACTTTGAAGTAAGCAGCATCAGCACCTATTAAACGATAGACCTTACCGATCACAATTCGGTCAGGATCAACAAGATAACTCTCTGCTATCAGTGCTTTTCGCTGATAGACTTCATACTCATTGATCACGCCAAGCATCTCCGCTTTACGAGCCTTCTCCCGGTACATGGCAATAGCTTCTCGTAATTCGTTTGCCGACATTTCCACTAATTTTTTATCTTCACTCATCTTCTATACCACTTTCCTTTAAGGCAGCATTGATCTCGTCATATTTAAATCCTTTACGCATCAATGCTGTAATCACTTTTGTCCGAAGCTCAAAGCCCGTTGTTTTCCTGGACCATTTATTGACTTGTTTCTCCAGTTCTTTCTGAAGCGCCTCTGTGTCCTGTATATTATTTTCCAGATAAGGCATGATGTTATTCAAATTATAACCTTTTTGAACCAGTGTTTGAATTGTTTTTTGACTGGCCATGTGACTGGATGTTTTACCCTGGTGTCTTTTCAGCTGTTTTTGAACCAGTTTCTGCATGCGCTCAGCAGTGATTTCTTCTGTGTATAGATCATAGTACTGATCAATCAGCGGCCGCTCAATGCCTTTTTCAAATAATTTCTGACGATAGATGTCCGGACCTTTATCTGTCGTATTCAGCATCGTATTCATCAGACTCTTTGCATAATCATCATGGTCAATATACCGATTGTCATAGCAGTACTTGATGACATCCTGAATCACATCTTCTGCTATTTCGCTCTTCTTCAGATGTTCCCTGATTTCTTTCTCTGTTCTTTTCTTATAGGACAGATAGACGACTGCTGAGTTAATCGCTCGTCTATAGTCATCATATTCTCTAATTGCTTTCAGCTTTTCTTCAGTCAGTATATCATCTTTACGCAGGTTAAATTTAACATATGTTGCACTGTCAATTCCCATATTGAAGTCACCATCAATATAGAGATTGAATCGATCTTTGTTATTCTTCTGTACTTCAATCTTTGTAATTTTCATTTATTCACTCCTCAAAAAAACTAACGCCTTAGCGTTAGTTAGTAGTGGGTATGCCTGCAATAGCCTCATTATACTGTGCATCTGTGATCAAGCTTTGATCGTGCATCTTATCAAGTGTTGAACGCGTTCGTGCCTGCAGTGCTGTATCAGTCTGAAACTGATCAGGATGATAAGTGCTTGGCGCATTGATAGTACTTGCGAGAATGGCACTTTGCAGTACTGTAATCTGCGGCATGCCTGTATAGCTGGCATCTGTCGTCGTACCGAAATATGTATTGGCAGCCTCTTCTATATTATAGATATCATTACCAAAATAAATCGTCGTCAAATAAGCGCTGATGATTTCTGACTTAGAGTAATTATTTTCGATTCGCTTTGCAATCATCATCTCACTGATTTTACGGCTAAGCGTTTTTTCACTGGATAAGTATAAATTTTTAGCCAGCTGCTGCGTAATCGTACTACCGCCTTGTGAAGCCGACTGATTTTTAAGGGCGATTCCTATCGAACGCCCTGTCCCTTTCCAGTCAATGCCGTCATGCCGATAGAATCTTTTGTCTTCAACCGCAATAAATGCAGCGGGTGCATAGTTTGGCATATTTTCAGCCGAAACATAATAACGGTTAGCCTGCAGGGACTTAATGTTGTTCATATCAGCACTGGCCGTCTTGAAATAGAAGAAGCCGCTGACAGCAAGTACCAATACGATGATGACGATTAGTAGCCCACATCCTATTTTCTTCATATATGGCCTCCTTATCTTTAATCAACAGTTTAGCAGATTAAGGAGGCGCGTAATATGATTATACGCTCATTTTTACATAAATCAGTCTCGGGACCGAGATAAAAAAAAATACCGCCGAAGCGGTGATTTTTTTTATTGAAGTGCTTTAACGATTGCTTGGTTAAAGTCTGGCAGGTCATCAGGTGTTCTTGAAGTAACCAGGTTATTGTCTACAACTACTGATTCATCTACTACTGTAGCGCCTGCATTTTCTAAATCTTTACGTACTGATAAATAACTTGTCAGTTTACGACCTTTTAATTCATCTGTATCGATTAATACTTGTGGACCATGGCAGATTGCAAATACAGGTTTGTCTGCAGTTACAAATTCTTTAGCGAATTTACCGAAACGGCCTTCTTCGTCGCCACGTAACTGGTCAGGTGAGAAGCCCCCTGGAATCAGTAATGCATCATAGTCTGCTGCATTAACGTCACCAATTGCTTTATCGATTTTTACTTCTGTTTCTTCTTTTTTGCCTTTGACAGTTGAACCGGCTTCTTTACCGATTACTGTTACTTCATGGCCTTCATTTTTAATCGCCTCTACTGGGCTCGTATATTCTACATCTTCAAATAAGTTGTCTAAAACTACTGCTACTTTTTTAGTCATTATTAAAATTCCTCCTAAGTAGTGATAGTATAGTTTACCCGCCTTTTACATGTTAAAACATTATAAGCGTCTTTTGCGGGACAACCGAACGACAGCTTCTACTTGAGTTGTCTGCGGAAACATATCTATCGGCTGAATGTAATCCACTGTAAATGCTTTCGTCAGATGCGCAAGATCTTTCGCCAGTGTCGAAGGATTCCGGCTGATATAGATGAAACGATGAGGCTTAATCTCATTAATGGCATCTATTTCATCTGCCGTGAGGCCTGAACGGTTTGGATTAATCGTGATAACATCCGGATAGAATCTGTCCTGAATCCATTCTTCCAGCTTATCGGCAGGCTCACCATGTTCAAATGTCACATTGTCGATAGCATTGGCTGATGCACTATAAGTCGCATTAATGATTTCCTGCTCATTGAGGTCTACGCCCTTTAAGGCACGTGCATGAGCCGCAAGTTTCAATGCACTGCCACCTGCTCCACAGAATAGGTCAGCGACATTCTCTTTACCTGTTAATTCTGCAGCTTCGACAACCGCCTCATATAGTACGTTCGTCTGTTTGATATTGATAGGAAAGGCGCTGACTGCTGTCACATCGTATTCTGTCATGCCAATTTTTTCGTGAATGGTTTCGTCACCGCTTAAAATGATAGTTTCCTCACCAACTAGTAAGTCGCGGTCATCATTGATGTTCAGCCCGAAGCTCGTCACATGTGGCAGACGCATAATACGTTCACTGAGTAAATCTGCTTTCTTTAAATCAGGCGTTGTGGACACAAGAATCACCTGAATCTCGCCGCTATCTTCAGCTACTCTTGTCATGATGTAGCGCACGCCTTCTTCTTTGTTGACGTTCTTCGCCACATCGATATTTAATTCACTCATGATCGCTTTAATGGACTGTGTTGTCTCCATTGTGCGTTTATCTTGAACGATACACTCATCCAGATCAATCAATGTATTCGATTGTTCTTTATAAAGGCCGGCACGGATTTTGCGTCCAGACTTCTCAACAGGAAACTGATTCTTACTGCGGTAACGGAAAGGTTTATCCATGCCGATGGTCGGTTTCACTTTATCAGCCTTAACATGTCCGGCATACTTTTCCATTGAATCGATAATAATCTGCTGTTTGAACTTCAGCTGTGCGTCATAACTCATGTGCTGAAGCTGACAGCCGCCACAGAGAAAGAAGACAGGACAAGGTGGGTTTACTCGTTCCGGTACACTTTCCCTTACTTTCATCATCTTACCTTCTAAAAAGCGATTGCTGACTTTTGTGACCCGGACGAGCACTACTTCTCCTGGAAGAGCATCCGGTACAAACGTGATTTTACGTTTGAAATAACCGATACCTTCACCGTTGATTCCCAGCCTTTTAATAGTCAGAGGGAATTTCTGTCCTATTTTTACTTCTACATCTTTCATTCCAGTCCTCCTACTTGATCGACTTGACTTTTGCTTCTAACTGATTCAAAATTTCAATCCATTCATCTATATCTGCCATATCAGTGGTTTCTGGATTTACACTATCAATCGTTTCGATGAAATCACTTAATTTTTCTTTAATTTCGTTTAATGATTCGTTCGCCATATTTATCCTCCTCGTCGCTTTATATCGCCCTTTATTATGAACGAGAAGTGGCTAACTTTCAATCTATAGTCGTTGACAACTTATATCAAGATAAGATAATGGTAAGGATTATTTCCGGAAAGAAGGACAATTATGTTAGTAACAAAACAACGTATTACCCCTCAGTTCGATCCTTGGGAAGCTTATAATGAAGTAGAGAAATACGGCGAAAACAAACTCTCGAATATCGAATTCACAACGACAACTTTATGCAATATGCGTTGTGCGCACTGTGCGGTCGGCTACACACTTCAAGTTAAAGATCCAGAAGTCATGGATATGAACCTCATTTTAAAAAGACTCGATGAAATCCCCCATCTCTCGACAATCAGCGTAACAGGCGGAGAACCGATGTTCTCAAAAAAATCGATTAAAGAAACCGTCAAACCACTTCTCCAGTACGCTCAGAACCGCGGCATTTATACGCAGATGAACTCCAACTTGACGATGCCCTACAACCGCTATGAAGATGTCTTCGATCTTGTGGATGTCATGCACATCTCGCATAACTGGGGAACGATTGATGAATTTGCTGAAGTTGGCTTCCATGTCATGGATAAAAAGCCGCCTCTTGCAGCAAGATATAAACTTTATGAACAGATGATCGAGAACGCCCGCAAACTATCAGAAGCAGGCATGTTCGTCTCTGCAGAGACCATGCTGAACAAAAATACACTGCCTCATCTGGAGAAAATCCATCATGAAGTCGTACGGGATATGAAGTGCGCGCGTCATGAGATTCATCCGATGTACCCTTCTGACTTTGCATCTGATATGAACATCCTGACGCTGGACGAGATGAAACAAGCCATACGCCATCTGCTGACGTTCCGTGATAAAGACACATGGATGCTCTTCGGTACATTACCTTTCTTCCCTTGTTCAATGGATGACGATGATCTGAAGCTGCAGGAGACATTACATATGGACCCGAGCATCACCATCAGAAACGATCCTGACGGTCGCTCACGACTCAATGTCAATGTCTTTACAGGTGATGTCATCGTTACAGATTTCGGTGATGAGACAGGTACTATCAACAACATTAAAACACATTCCCTGCAGTCCATTTATGACAAATGGCAGGCAAGTGCTTTGAATAAACAACTGAACTGTCACTGCGCGCCTGTTAAATGTTTAGGTCCTAACCTGCTGGTCAAAAACATGTATTATCCGGGCGTTGATTTCAAGAAACGTGAACAGACCATGCATGAACAATTTAATCATCTCAAATAAAAAACGAAGTGAAAAGATTTCACTTCGTTTTTTGATTTGAACGCCACATCCATAAGGCAGTTAAAAACAGACCGACAATCATCATCACTAAGCCCCATTTTAAGTAAGGCGGTGTGCACTTAATGATGACATGCTTATCATGCTTATCAACCTCTACGCCGGTCATCAAGTAATTGACCGCCTCAACTGGACGTTCTTCACCATCAACGTATGCAGTCAGACCTTTCGTATAAGGCATCGGCAGTACAAGTGTACCCTTGTCACCTTGTAAATCTACTGAGAACCCTTCTTTTTGCTGCTTGAATGTTAATGGTTTATTTTTATATTTTGCGTACGCCTGTCGTAACGTCTGATAATCTTCACCTTGTACAGACTTAAGTTCAATGTGATATTTGCCTTCAGGGAATGTGATACGTATTTCATTGGCTGCTTTCACATTCATAACAGCATCTTTAGCCTGACGTCTATATTTATAGTTCTTCTTCGGCTTCATGACTTTCTTCTCGTTCACCTGTACATAGAAATCCTGATCCTCAGGCGCCATAATATCTGTTTTCATTGTCAGATAGAGTTCTGTATAAGGTTGGATCTTTTTAGAATCGAACGACAGGACAAGACCACCACCATCTTCTTTTACATCAAGTGTGTTGTCTTTAAAATTCGCCTGTTCAGTCGAAATTTGAGCCTGACCTAGTAAATCAGGTGCCTGGAAATGGCCAGGTGCGCCCTCTTCTTTTACTACCCCTTCCAGCATCGCGTGTTCTCGTTCAAGCGCATTATGGAGAGAGGAGGCAGCATATGTCTTGTCAGCTACTCTGACACTCGGCAGAGGATAAGGATTGCTCAGTACATCATAATGTTTAGTCGATGTGAATCCGCCTGTCTTGTTAAATAAAGGAGAGGCGTCCTGCTCTGCCGTGATATAGTCATCGACGTTCAACAGACTAGCCAGGTTCTCACGTCCTGATAGGCGTGCATAATAACTGTTCTTCTGTTTATCCTGTGCAATCTGCAGGTCATCTTCATAGAATTCAAGGATCTTCTTATCAAAAATACTTGAGTACAGCATCGTGCCATTGTAGCCGTAATACATCGGTGTATTAACAGATGAATCATCATTCAGACTGATACGTCTCAAATCATCCTGCTGTTCTTTTTTCAGCTTATCAATCTGCTGCTGCATCTTATTGTTATAAACTTCACTGTAGAAATAATCATCTGTCTTAAAATACTGATGCTGGACACCATAATGATAATCCTGAATCAGTGTCAGTTGACAGAGCGCAATTCCGAATATAATCATCATCAGCCATTTTTTACCTGGTTCTTTTAAATAGAGCACCATCATCAGCAGAATAAGCGGAATATAAAGAATCCAGTAATGAAACTGCATAAGAACAAGAGCTGAAACGAAAACAACCAGAATAACAGGCACTGCAGCTAGTAACAGTTCACGAGTAGAAATTTCAGCGAGATGCTGAATAAACAGTGCTGAGAGTATCGCTGTCGAGAACGCTAGAATATAGACCCATCTGCGCTGCGGCATGGAAAAGCCATTGAACATACTGCCGACATAAGGTGTCAGTGAGCCGAGCATCAAAATCCATGTCGCTACTGCAAACAATTTATAGTAATAATGTCGATATAATTTAAAGGTAAAAAGCGCTATAACGGCCACAAATATAACCACAAGGTGAAAACCACCGTAAAAAATATTATTATTGGACGACCATTCAATCAAGAGCGGCACATGAAGTTTCTCAAGCGTGCGGTCATTATTGAAGAATGACGTGACCCCCGATATGAAACCGATATTACCGACCATAAATCCGAGAACTGCCGCAACTATTGTTTTTAACACGGCCTGCTGTCTCGTCAACTGGTCATCAGGATGACGGCGTATAATCCTGAACAGGAAATAGATGCCGACTGCTATCATTTCGTAGTAAGCAAGATAGAAGTTCGAGAATACTGTCACTGCGATACTGATGATAAAGATAAACGGCTTGTTTCTTCTGAGTAAACGCTCGAGTCCTAATATAGAAAGCGGCAGGTAAATCATGACATCACTGAAAAATGACCATGTATAAGTAAAGTAATAGAATATGGTTGACCAGCTGTAAAGAATGGCAGCGAGTATAGCAGACTTCGACTTAAGACCTATTTCCTTTGCAGCGTAATACATCGCGATAAAGACAAAACTGCATTTCAGTATTGCTGTTACATACTGCATATGAATCATCTGCGTAATGACATCTGCATGATTAAACAGCTGATAAATTGCCAGCAGTATAAAGGTTACATAAGACACGAGTGATGTCGCATAGTAATAGCTGAGACTGGTAAAGTAATCACCTCCCAGTCCAAAAGAAACATCATAGAAAGTTCTCGACTCCTTGAAATGTTCATAGAGATATACCTGAAACGGTATCATCTGCTTCATGCCGTCGCCTTTACCGATATAAAGTACACCGTGTACTACATATCGATATAGATCCGGCAGATAAAAAATCACACTCATGACTAATGCGATAGCGGATATCGTCATAAAACGTTTTAACATCATTTGGCCCTCTGGTTCTGTCTATTTTTTCCTTTGTCATTATAACAAGAAATAACCTATAAACAAAACGACACCAGTAAACGACTGTTTACTGGTGTGTTCTTACGTATAAAGTTTAGTGGAAAAGAAGTTCAGCAGTTCTTTGCTGTAGACAGAACGTTCTTTTCGATTAATCGCTCGTTCAGCGCCAGACTGATTCAGCCATTTCTGATCATCATCTTCTGCATAGACTTCCGGGACTTGTACAGGATGATTTTGCTCATCAAGTGCAACAAATGTCAGGAAGCTGACAGCAGCCAGTTCCTTTCTTTCTTCCAGGATGTTCTCTGCAATCACTTTTGTAAATACTTCCATTGAAGAGTTGCCTGTATAAGTGACGAGCGCAACAAGTGATACAATATCACCTGGCCGGATAGGTTTGACGAAGTCCACTGAATCTGTCGAGGCAGTCACCACTGAATGTCCGCAGTGTCTCGTTGCCGCAATAGAAGCGACATCATCTATCATCGCCATCAATTTGCCGCCGAACAGCGTATTGTGATGATTCGTATCAGACGGAAAGACCTGCTGTGTTTTCACTGTTCTCGACTCAGACATTGATTTTCTTTCTCTCATCCGTTTTCTCCTCATTTTTTCTACAAGAAAGGAGATAGTCTCCTATCTCCCCTGTTGTACTTATTTAGTGTAAGTCATCTGCAAAGACTTTCTTCTCGAGTGCTTCTTCTGGCGTATCGATAATGTCGGCCTCTCTAGAATCGAAAGCGTGTCTTAAGAAGAACATTAGCATGCCACCGAAAGCGAAAATCGAGAAAAGAAAGGCGATAACAACAAACCACATCATAGCTACTGACATGTTCAGCCTCCTGCTCTTAACAATATAGAATTATCATATCATTATATGCCCAAAATTAAAACGCCCAATTACCATTTACGAAAATAGGTTCTTCGTTACCATCTGCTGTAATCCCGCTGATATTCATCTCAGCATTACCAATCATGAAGTCCTCATGCGTAATGGACTGATTCAGACCTGCCGCATCAAGTTCAGCATCTGACATCTCTTTTCCGCCTTCCAAACAGAATGGATAAGCAGAACCAAGGGCTAAGTGACAAGATGCATTCTCATCAAATAACGTATTGTAGAAAAGTGTCTGGCTGTTCGAGATAGGAGAATCGTGCGGCACGAGCGCGACCTCACCCAGCTGCACAGCATTTCCATCAGACTCAAGCAGACCTTTCAGAATATCATGACCCACTTCAGCGTGATACTCAATCACTTTACCGTCTTTGAACGTCAAAGTGAAGTTATCAATAATATTTCCGCCGTAGCTCAGTGGCAGAGAGTTTTTCACTGTACCGTTGACCTGATCCTGATGAGGTACAGTAAATACTTCTTCTGTCGGCATATTCGCCATAAATTCAATGCCTTCAGCACTTACTGAAGAAGCACCGCACCAGATATGTCCTTCCGGCAGACCAATCGTCAGATCTGTACCCGGCGCACTGTATTTCAGCGCTTTATAGGCTTTTTTATTTAAGTAATCTGCTTTGATATGAAGATTGTGATTATGTTCTTCCCATGCTTTAACCGGGTCCTCTTCATTGGCACGAACTGTATAAAGCATTAAATCAAGCAGTTTATCGACCGCTTCTTCTTCAGTTAATTCCGGGAAGACCAGTTTTGCCCATGCTTTTGATGGATATGCAGCAACAGTCCATGGAAATTGATCAGATTGCATCATTTTCATATATTCCCGGAATGCATTACCGTTTGCACGCATCATCGCGCTCACTTTATTTGGATCGGCTTCTTTTAAGTTCTCCGGACTTGAAGAAATCAGCGCTAGTTGAGCAGCACCGCTTTTTGCATAATCCATACGCTCGTCGACGATATACTGCGGCACTGACTCGAACGCTTCCTGCGGACGATATTGAAGATTGAGCTGTGCCAGACGGTCATCTCCGTAGATGACTTTAACATCTTCAGAACCTGCTTTATAGGCTTCTTCTACAACTAAGTGTACAAATTCAGCTGCATCAATTGTCGTGCGAATATATACTCTCTGCTTCGGCTGTACATTCATCCCCACATGAACGAGAAGCTGAGCGTATAATCTTAATTTTTCCTCTTGGTTTGCAATCATGTTTTAATCCCCTTTATTTAAAGTTATTTTCTAAGCTGGCCAAGCGCATCTGTAATCGCTGCAATTTCACTTGGTGATACATTATCACGCTTCATGACCATCGTATGAAGATCTTTTAAATCTTCTTCTTTAGAATCATCGATATCTTCCGCATTGATGACCCCTTTATTGATTAATTTCAATTTTGACATAATATCTTCTAACATGGCTTCTTTATTCATTACTGTCCTCCACTGTCTTTTAGCATAAATTCTGAAAAAATCTCATCTGTAACAAGTTTACCATATAATATATTAGGATATATAATAGTATTATCAACACACTAACTTAATGGAGGAATCATCATGAATAACAAATTAATTCCTGGTATGCTGATTGGCGCTGCTGTAGGTGCAGCTGTTGCAATGCTCGACAGAAATACTCGTTTTTCTGTAAAAAATCAAGTAAGTAACGTGAATGAATTACGTAAAAACCCATCTAATGCTAAAGATAAAGTAGCAGGCATCAAAGATGAAATCATGTACTGGAAAGATCAGATTGAAGAAATTCGTCGTAACAATCCAGAACTTGAAAAAGCAATTCTTGATACTAAAGATATGCTGACTAAAAAATAAGAAATACTTTTTACCTATATTCTGAGGAGTGATTCATATGGCTGAAAAGCAGAAGAGCTCTTCTAAATTTTTGACTCAGGCGGCTAATCCGTCTGGGTCAAAAAATTTAGATGAGAGTTATGTTAAAACACAGAAGTTCCAATCTAAGGATGCAAAAAAAGCAGATGAGGAACTTCATGTATCTAAAATCAATAAACCTGTTAAATATAAAGAAGACGGCAATTTTCTGCAACGTCTCCTTTACCGTATCGGAAAAGATGACGCATCCGGCTTAGCTGCTCAGCTTGCCTACTATTTCCTGCTGGCGCTTTTCCCACTGCTTATCTTCTTATTGACTCTTTTACCTTTATTTAAATTAAAACCTGAGACTATTACGAACTTTATCGCTAGTAACGCACCCGGTGATACAGCGAACACTATCAATACAATTGTAAGTGATATTATGGCGAATTCATCTGGCGGCTTACTGTCATTCGGTTTAATTGCTGCATTATGGTCTGCTTCAAATGGTATGACTGCTTTAATGAATGCATTTAATGTGTCTTATGAAGTAGAAGATGCCCGTAACCCGGTAGTTGCTAAACTGCTCAGTGTTTTATTCACTATTATCATGATTTTAGTTGTAGCGATTACCCTCGCCTTACCTGTATTTGGTGAACAGATCGGTAATTTATTATTCGGTAAGATTGGTCTCGGCGATCAGTTTGTCTGGGTCTTTAACCTCGTTAAAATCTTGCTTCCAGTAATTCTGACATTTGTTGTGTTCACAACGTTATATGCTATTGCTCCAAACATCAAATTAGCATGGAAATCCGTATTACCAGGGGCTCTCTTTGCAACAGTTGCCTGGTTAGGTGCCAGCTATTTATTCGGACTTTATGTCAATAATTTTGCGAATTACTCTAAAACATATGGTAGTATTGGTGGTGTCATCGTTCTGATGATATGGTTATATTTAACTGGCTTCATCATCATCATTGGTTCGCAGATCAATGCAATCTTGCACCAGAAGAAGACAGGTCAGTTACCTACTAAACGATAGGAGACAATCATGACATTATTAGAAGAGATTCTGAACTACAATTTGAAATTCGTTGAAGATAAGACGTATGAGAACTACGAAACTTCAAAAGTACCTACAATGAAAGCTGTTATGCTGACTTGTATGGATACTCGTCTTGTTGAACTGTCTACAAAAGCGCTCGGTTTTAAGAATGGTGATGTTAAACTCGTTAAAAATGCCGGTGCAACAATCACACATCCATATGGCTCTACGATGAGAAGTTTGCTTGTCGGTATCTATGCTTTAGGTGCTGAAGAAATCATCATTATGGGTCATAAAGACTGCGGCATGGGCGGTATCAATGTAGAGCAAGTGCTAAACACAATGAAAGACCGCGGTATCAAAGAAGAGACTATTTCAATTTTAAAACATTCTGGCATTGATTTAGACCACTTCTTAGGTGGATTTTCTGATGTCAGAGAAAATGTACGTGCCAATATTGACCTGGTCTATAACCATCCACTCTTCGATCAAAACGTACCTGTTCATGGGTTAGTCATTGATCCACATACTGGAGAAGTAGAATTGATTCAGAATGGCTATGAAAAAGTAGTAAAAAACTAATATCATATTTAAACCCCGATGCCTGAGGCATCGGGGTTTTTTACTGACCATCAATCAGATGATGTTTAAATGCATAGATGACCGCTTGTGTTCTATCCTGTACTTCCAGTTTACTGAGGATGTTACTTACATGAGTTTTGACTGTTTTAATGGTAATATGACTGGCGTCCGCAATTTCCTGGTTAGACATACCGCTCGCTATCAGGAGCAGAATCTCCATTTCGCGTTCTGTCAGCATGTCATAGAGCTCCGCTTTCTGCTGCAGACGATTACGCATCTTTGTCATGACTTCTGCTTCAAAGACTGTCTCACCGTTAAACGTCTTCCGCACGACATCCGCGATACGGTCAGCGCTTGATGTCTTAAGGATATAACTGTCCACACCAGCATCGAGAGCCGCATAAACTTCTTTATCGTTGATGAAGCTGGTCAGCATGATTACTTTTATTTCTGGCATGGAGCTTTTGATAACTGCTGTTGCTTCAATCCCGTTCATCTTATCCATCACCATATCCATCAGGACGACGTCAGGTTTCAACGATTTCGCTTGTTCGATTCCTTCCTGCCCGTCGCTCGCTTCGCCGACTACTTCTATATCCGGCTGCGTCGATAAAAAGCTGGAAATCCCTATTCTGACCATCTCATGGTCATCTACGAATAACACTTTCATATTACCCCTCCTCATTGATTGGAACTTTTATTTCTATACGTGTACCGCTGTCAGGTGCTGAAATAATCTGGCATGTTCCGCCGATTTCAAGTGCACGCTCTTTCATGGTATTAATACCGTAACGTGTTTCATCTCTCGTTTCCAGGTCAAACCCTCGACCATCGTCAGTGATACGAAGCATGAGACTTTCTGGAATCGGAAACAGCTCTACCGTCAGTTTGTGCGCTCTTGCATGACGCAGTGTATTAGATATGGCTTCCTGAGTGATACGGAACAGCTGATCTTCTATTCCTTTGGACAACTTTATCGGTGTCATATCCAGTTGTATATCAAGCGGTGTCTTCTGTTTCAGGTCCATCGTCAAGTCTGTAATACCATCTACCAGGGATTTGTTCTGCAGCGCGAGCGGTCTTAAATGCAGCAGAAGAGCGCGCATCTCCTGCTGCGCTTCGTGCAGCATTCGTTCCAGCAGATTCATCTGTCTGGTCATATCGTCACTGAGTTCCCGGGCCTTGACCGCTGATAACATCATACTTGCTGCGAAGAGCTGCTGACTGACTGAATCATGCAGTTCACGTGCCAGACGCTGTCTCTCTTCTTCAACGATTTTTTTGACGACCTGCTCGTTCACACCACTTGTCACAATCTGGTTCTGGTGCTTGATCGTCCGGATTGTCTCGTTCAGCTTGATGATGGCATTGAAGAGCTCTCCTGCCTCCGGATGTAATTCTATTTCATTAGATGACCGGACGTTCTCACCGTCATCTAACGCTCGAATCTGATCTTTTAACCAGGCATACTGCTCATTCTGCTTGTAAGCCACAAGCGATCCCATAATGATACACGATAGAATCACAATGACATTGAGAAAAAGCCAGGCAGGTACTCCCATGATATAAGAAGTCAGCATGCCCTGGAAATAGATGATATTCGTGAAAATCCTATCTAAAATATAGAAAGTAAATAACAGACTATAGATAAGTATCAGCATGACGCCTATATGACGTGTATAATTATTCATCGATGAATGACCTCCAAGTCACCGATAATTGAAGAGACCATCACTTTAATCAGGACACCATTAGGATAGTCAGGCGTTAAATAAGTCAGCCGCTGATTTTTAGACCGCTTCGTAAAGTCATCGACAGTCAGCTGTCCATAAAGAGCTGAATAATCTACTTTGACCTGATAATGGTGCGGAACAATAATCGTTGTCTTACCGAGAAGCTGATGAACAACAACGACATTTTCCTGTCGCAAGTTCGCTGCTGTCGTCAGATCGATTAAGATATCTCCTATGGCATGCTGAAGGTGTATATCATCAAACTTATAGACCTCATCCGGTGTTTTCTTCGTATTGAACCAGTTCTGACTGGATACCCTTAGATCATTGTTCTCGACAGTGATGACCGACGGCTGTCGTCTCGCGATTAAGTATCTGAGTGACAGTATAATCAGGAAACTGAAGAGCAGAATCAATGTATAAGGATTTGACAGCATGCCAAAAGCGATCAGCGCAATCCCTATCCAGAGCAGCACTAATCCCCTCAGCTTTTTTTTATAGAACTGGCTACTGTAGACGAGTAGAAATCCGACAAGCAGGACCAGTATCATTCCAGTCTTCATAAAAAATAAATAATACAGGTTTGAAATAATGAGTAAAATTATAAATGTAATTAAGATTTCAGTTGAAACTAAATGTTTCACATACTCACTTCTCTTTCATTCATCTTCTGTAGCATCATTATCTCATATTGCACTTCTTCTTTCATACTTTCAATCATAGCAAGTGACACTTCAATTTCATGGAGTTCACTGTCCAGCTGATTCAGCTTATTAATATGCATCACACGATTAGAACGGAACTCACGCTGACTGCCGTCTTCTGAATCATTCACCGTTAATTTGAAGTTATAATGGTCGTATTGTTTCAGCAAAGATTCCTGCTCATTCGATTTAACTGCTTTTTGAACATTTAAATCTGTCAGTCTGTGCTGCAGTTCGGCTATTTTATCGAACAGACTATGGTTGATTGCTTTTTTGACCGTTTTGGTTAATACAGATGTAATTCGGCTCATAACATCCTCTCCTTATTATCCTCATTATAAAAAAAGTTCCTCAGGACGTAAAACGTCTGAGGAACGATTCATCTCTCAGACTTTAGTCTGAGACGCGTTCTGTTAAAAGGAGCGGACCTTCTTTAGTCACCACAATCGTGTGTTCAATCTGAGCAACATAACTTTTATCTTTTGTTTCAAATGCCCAGTCATCTTTACCATCGCCGACAATCGTTGCTTTAGAAGAAATAAACGGCTCAACTGCCAGGACCATTCCTTCTTTCAGCAGTACTTTGTCGTGTGGATCGTAGTAGTTCAGAATATGCTGCGGCTCTTCATGCAGACTTGTTCCGATACCATGACCTGTTAAGTTCTTGATAACTGTCACATCATTCTTACGTGCTGTCGCATTAACCGCACGACCGATCTGACTGAGTTTTGTACCTGGTTTCACTTTTTTCATTGCCTCTTCAAAAGCTATAAGTGCTACATCGACGACTTTCTGTTTCAATGGATCAGCGCTCTCACCGACCACAAATGAAATACCTGTATCCGCATAATAACCGTCTTTACAGCCAGAGACGTCTATATTGACGAGATCGCCTTCTTCGATGACACGTTTACCCGGAATACCGTGTGCTACTTCTTCATTCACACTGATACAAGTATATCCAGGGAAATCATATTCAGTGATAGGCGCTGACTTCGCGCCGAGCTTGTCAAACATTTCACCAGCGATATTATCAAGCTCTTTCGTTGTGATACCTGCCACTGTTTTTTCTTTTAGCGTATCTCTGACTTCAGCGACAATCTGTCCAATCGCTTTTAATTTTTCAAGTTCCTCGTTAGATTTAATAATCATCATATCTCTTCTTTCATTTGGATTGTTCCTATATTATAACAAACATTTAATGGTATACTAAATTTAAAAAATGGAATGATAAGGATGAACTTAAAACATATACTCGGTCCGCGGATTATCAAGACAGGTCTCGCGACATTTCTGACCGCTCTTATTTGTCAGCTCTTAACCCTTCCTGCGATATTTGCAGTTATCACTTCTATCGTCTCGATTGAACCGACTGCTAAAGCATCGCTGAAAAAAGCCTATATTCGTTTTCCGGCCTCCATCATCGGTTCTTTTATTGCGGTGATGAGCACCTATTTTCTCGGTGATTCACCTCTTGCCTATAGTCTCGCAGCGACAGTCACTATTCTAGTCTGTCATCAGCTGAAATTATTTGACGGCATGCTTGTCGCCAGTCTGACAGCTGTCGCTATGGTGCCCAATATTCATGATGCATTCGCGTATAACTTCTTCTCACGACTCGCAACGACTACAATCGGTCTGACGACTGCTGGACTTGTCAATTATCTGGTACTGCCACCGAAATATCAGCAGCAGATTCAGAATATCATCGGCTCAATCGAACAAGACAGCGCTGCCCTTTTTATCAGACGCAGCAAAGAAGTACTTATCGGAAACTTCACTTCTGAAGAAAGCATGCATCTGCTGGAAGCCATCAACTCCAAAATCAGCAAAGTCCACCAGCTGATCAAGTATGAGCATGAGGAATATCAGTACCATCGTGATATGAATCGAAAACGTGACATGACGAAAATAGAAAAACGTCTGCAAGTTGACCAGCTCATTATTCTTCATTTATCCAATATGATCTATATGCCAGATCACCAGTACTTTGACTTTTCTCTCACTGAACGTAAAGCATACGTCCAGATACTTGAAGCCATGACTGAGAGAAGACCAGTACCGGCACCTGCACTTTCAGTCTTTAAATCCAGCGTCAAACACCTCAACGAATTCGATGACAATCAGTTAAAAAGCCATTATATATATGAGCTTCTTATGATCCAGAAACTAATGAAAGACCACCTGACTTAAGTCGGGTGGTCTTTCAAAGTTTAATCTAGAAACGTTTGAATAAAACGTTATTCTCTAAATGCACATGATTGAAAGTATCTTTTTCAAGCTGCTCTAAACGAGCGAAGACAAGACGATAAGTCCCGCATGCTTCAAGTGGCGGTGTAAAATCATGAGTCAGCTCTCTTAATTTTTTGAGTGCATGACCGGCATTTTCATGTTCTGTCTCCAGTTCATCAATATGCGGTTGCAGCTGTGCACGTAGTTCATCTGTTGAACTGTTCGTATACTCTACAACAAGCGGAAAAACATTGTCATCTTCATCCTGTGTATGATCAAGCAGTTCATTTTTCAGTGCTGTAAAGACTTCTTTGATTTCAAGTAATTCAGGATGGTTGTCACCATGAACTTTCGCGACTTTAGTGACATAAGGCGTCAGGTTTTTCATTTCTTCACGCAGCGGCACATGATATTTGTTTTGAATATAATTGATCAGACTCGCATTATCCAAATACTGAACATCAAGACCTTCTCCAGCATTACCTTTTTGAAGACCATTAATTTCATCAAGCAGTGTTTCAAGCGGAGCACTTTTATCACTGATCGCTTCTGCTAATGGAATCTGACCACCGCAGCAAAAATCAATACGATTACTTCTGAATATATCTGCACTTTTCGGAATTTCTTTAACGATATCTGCGACTAGCATTTCTTTTGTGATCATGGTGTAGCCTCCTGTTTTTACTTTTATCTCTTAACATCTTATATTATACACTTAAAAGATATATTTTAAATACATCTTTAAAAGTGTTCTTATTATTGTCAAAAATAAAAGCATCGTATCAGATGATACAATGCTCGTTGAACTATTTCTTATCGTCTTCTTTTCTGTCGCCAGGTTCATTCTGCAGCTGTTCTCTTACTTTTCCGTCGACGAGACCTGGAGTATCGTCCGTCATACGCTGTGACGTTGTTTTAGGATCTTCTTTAGTCATGATAAACCCTCCTGTCAGTTAGATAGTTAACTTTACCCGTCAGAAGACTCATTAATCTTTATTTATCTGAAAGTAACCGGTCGATGATAACTTTCTTTGCGTTCTCTTCAATTGTGTTATCATTCAGCGGTCTGAATTCAATATTCTTACGTTCGCAGGCTGCCTTTAGGAGATAGTCTGTGATCTCATGATTCTTCGGCAGAATCGGTCCGTGCAGATAAGTGCCGAGGAGGTTTTTGTAATGGATACCTTCTTTTTTATCAGTGTCGTTATTACCGAACCCTGAAACGACATGGCCCAGTGTATCGTAGTCATGATAGGTGCGGCCACCGTGGTTCTCAAAACCGACGATTTGTCCGAACGTCTCTGATTCAATGACGATGTTACCCGTCAGTCGGTCAGTTTTAGATTCTGTATAGAAATCCAGGATATTGAGTCCTTTTAGTTCATGACCATCCGGTGTCACATATTTTTCACCTAGGAACTGGTATCCTCCGCAAATAGTGAGTGCAGGTACACCGTCTTCTATCGCAGCTTTGAACTCATCCTTGATTTTGAAGAGTTCTTTAGTGGCAATCGCCTGTTCGCGGTCACTACCACCACCGATAAAGAGGATATCGGCATCTGATAATTTAAGCCCTGCTGTTTCCTTCACATCTGTGACATCGACATCAATGCCGCGCCATTTCGCTCTTTTTGATAAGGCGATGATATTACCGATATCGCCGTAAAGGTTAAGTTTATCAGGCATGAAGTGATAAATATTAATCGCTGTCATTATTTATCCTCCTTGAAATAAGTCGTGAGTGTCGTATGCATCGGCTCAAGCGATGTGTAGTTTGGAATACAGACCGTATAATCATCAAGTGCCATCGCCTGCAGTGTCGCCTGTTCAATGGAGCGTTCAACTGTAATCTGCGCAGGTATCTCTGCATATTTCAGTCGTACTGCCAGTTCTTCCGCGCGGTTTCCTGTACAGATGATATGACCGATTGTCTGTCTCGACAGCTTTTCAAAGTCAGCATCCCAGATCCAGGAGATATCGCGACCATCTGCTCCGTTATCATTCAAGCTGATCAAATATGATTTAGAACCTTGGATTTTCTCGCCAACTGACAGACTCGCATTTAGACCCGCTGGATTTTTGGCTAGATTAATAATCGCTTCTTTTCTGTCATTAGAGAAATACTGCATCCGACCATTATCTGATGCATAGCTCTCGAAGCCGTTTCTGATGGATTCATCATTTAGACCGAGTTCGCGCAAGACACTGTAGGCCGCGATGATATTAAAGACATTGAAGTCTCCAGCAAGCTTCATATTAAATGTACCCCCGTTAATCACCGGTACAAGATACGGGTTCTCAGAAAGTGCTTCCACCTCATATTTAGGTTCACTGCGGTTGAAGCCGCATTCACAGCTATAGTGCCCAATCTGGTTGTAATGAATTGCCTCGTAGTGAAGTAAACGTCCGCAGTTCGGGCAGTATTTACTTTCAATCATCGTGCTTTCTTCGAAGTGATGAATACCCGCTTTCATACCGTAATAGACAACATCTCGACTCGCAATTTTCAGTCGTGAGACAAACGGATCATCGGCATTTAAAATCAACTTGATCCCTTTATTCTTAATATGGTCAGCGATACGGTCGACCAGAATATCGATTTCACCAAAACGATCCATCTGGTCGCGGAAGAAGTTCGTGAAGACCATCATCGTCGGTGTCATTTCATTCAAGACACGCGGAATAGAACCTTCATCAATCTCGATGATAGCGAGCTTTGTGTTCTTGTTAGACTGTACGATAAAGCTCGATGTGATACCCGCCGCCATATTCGCACCTTCTGTATTATGGATGATGTTGATGCCATTTTCCTTTAATGTATGACCGATTAGATTAGAAGTGGTAGTCTTACCGTTTGTACCGGAGATAAAGACGACATCATCTACAGTTGATGCCATTTTTCTTAAAATCTGTGGATCTATTTTTCTGGCTAACTGTCCTGGTAAATCAGTGCCTCTTTTACCGGCAGCGATACTTGCCTGTCTCGACAGTTTTGCCATTAATTTAGCTGTAAAAGTTCTCATAATGACCTCCTTGATTAACAATTTATTATACCATTTGATGGATATAAATCACATGATTAAGAAAATGATTTTCATGGAATGTTCATCTAATACATCTTGTTAAACTAGAATTACCATGCTAATATTTAATTGAAAATGATTATCACAATCAAATAAGAAGGTGTCTAAATGATTCATGCAGCTAATGCCGAAATCGGCGGTACTTATTTTGTTAAATCTATCAGTTTTGATAATCCGGTGTTACAGCACCGTCTAAATGCGCTCGGCCTGTCAGTCGGCAGCATGCTGAAAGTTCAGCGTAAAAGCCTTTTTAAAGGTCCGTGCGTCTTTGATATAGAAGGACAGTATATCTGTATACGGAACTGCGATGCATGCAAGATCATGCTGGAAGCCGCTCATGACTAACACGTTCTGTATTCTCGGCAATCCGAATGTCGGGAAAACATCCCTCTTCAATGCACTGACCGGTTCATATGAATACGTGGGCAACTGGAGTGGTGTAACGGTTGAAAAGAAAATCGGTAAGCTCAAGAAGAACTATGGTAACCTTGTGGATCTGCCGGGTACTTATGACCTGCTCCCTATATCAAAAGACGAGACCGTCGTCACACGATTTCTGCTGCAGGAATCTTTCCAAGGCATGATCAATATCGTTGATGCCTCGCAGCTGCGCCGAAATCTACTCCTGACTATCCAGCTGATGGAATACGGAGCACCGATGATGATGGGTCTCAATATGGTTGACGTCTCAGCTAAACGTGGCTACCGTATTGATATAGACTTATTGATGCGTCGTCTGAAGATTCCTGTCATTCCTGTCGTAGCACGCACAGGCAAAGGGACGCATGAAATACTGGAGGCTGTCAATGACCGTCATCTGTCAGCTGCCCGATTGTCGCTTCGCTATGATGACAGAATAGAGGCGCTTATCACGAAAATCATGCCGACATTCAGCGGACTTACGCTCAACAGGCGTCATCATCGTTTTCTCGCTGTCCAGTTTCTGATGGATAATCCAGCTGTCATTGAATATGTGGGTTATGATGCGACGCGAGAACAATTAAAAGAACAGATTGATTTCCCTGTCAAAGAACTCATCTTAAAAGCACGTCAGAATAAAATCACTGAAATCCTAGAAGGTGTCGTGACGAAACCTGAAGTCTATAAGACACCTTTGACAGAGACAATCGATAGTATTGTCACACACAAATATTTCGGCATGCCTATTTTCCTGCTGTTAATGTGGCTGATTTTTCAGACGACATTCACCTGGATCGGTACACCGCTCTCAGATCAGCTGGATGCATTTTTCGGTGGTCCATTAACAGACTGGGCACACACCATCATGACAAAGCTCGGTGTGGTCGAATTTCTGCAGAATCTAATCACTGACGGTATTATAGCGGGTGTAGGCGGTGTCCTAGTCTTCGTCCCTCAGATTCTAGTCTTATTCTTCTTCATCTCACTGCTCGAGGACTCAGGTTACATGGCGCGTATCGCAGTGATTATGGACCGTTTAATGGAGTTCTTCGGACTGAACGGCAAGTCATTCATCCCGATGATTATCGGCTTCGGGTGTAATGTGCCAGGTATTATGGCTGCACGTAGTATCGAAGAAGAGAAAGAACGTCTGACGACTATTTTAATCGCACCTTTCATGTCCTGTTCTGCACGATTGCCTGTCTATGCACTCTTTGCCGGTATATTCTTCAAGGAGAATCAGGCTTTAATTGTGTTGAGCCTGTACATCATCGGTGTTGTCGTTGCTTTATTCATGAGTTTTATTCTATCGAAGACACTCCTGAAAAATGACACTTCAATCTTCGTGATAGAACTGCCGCCCTATCGTTTACCATCGATTAAAACTTTATGGCGTAGCACATGGGAAAAAGGAAAAGGGTTCGTCAAAAAGGCGGGGACATTTATTTTCGGAGGATCTGTATTGATCTGGCTCTTAAACTACACAGGGCCAGCCGGCCTCAATGTAGGGATCGGCGACAGTTACCTTGCGATGATTGGCGGCGTAATCGCGCCGCTCCTTGCCCCTCTTGGTTTTGGTACATGGCAGGCGGGTGCTACACTGATTCCAGGCTTTTTAGCTAAAGAAGTCATCGTCAGTGCGATGGCTATCATCTATGCGGTCAGTGATGATGCCTTGATACAGGTGATTCATAGCCAGTTCACGCCGCTGACTGCCTATGCGTTCATGCTTTTCATCCTGTTATATATCCCCTGTCTGTCAACAGTCGCTGCTATTCGTAAAGAAACAAGTTCATGGAAATGGACATTTCTCGCAATGCTCTATCCTATCGCAGTTGCCTATTTCTTAACGTTTGCTGTCTATCAGCTCGGCCAATTGTTCATTTAAGGAGGCTCTTATGTCATTATTCATCAATATTCTGCTCGCCTTACTCATATTTGGATATGCTGCTTTTACACTGGTCAAATTCTTCAAAAAATCCAAAGAAGGTAAATGTAACAGCTGCTCTGTCAATCATGACTGCGGCTGTGACATACCTAGAGACAAACCTCTATAGGTTCTGTCTCTTTTTTTGTATACTGAAACAAAAGGGGGACGTATGATGAATGAGTTTATTGCACTCGATTTCGAGACAGCAAATGGTCAGCCGGCAAGTGTCTGCAGCGTCGGTATGGTGAAAGTGCAGGGCAATATGATGACGGAGACGTTTTATACACTCGTCAACCCTGAGACATACTTCTCTAAAGGCAATATTGCTGTACACGGCATTAAGCCGGAAGACGTAGTAGATGCACCGATATTCCCTGACGTCTTCCCGCATATGATGGATTTCATTGGTGATCTGCCTGTCGTCGCTCACTTTGCGCGTTTTGATATGAGTGTGCTCTATCAGTCGATTGAACGCTATAATCTTGAGCTGCCGACTATGCCTTACTTCTGTTCATGTAACATGGCGCGCAAAACAGTCAAAAATCACAGCTACAGCTTGAAAAATATGATGAAGTTCTATGACCTCGATTTTCACGGGCATCACCATGCTTTGAACGACGCTAAAGCAAGCGCTATGATCACGCTCCGCCTGCTGAAACACTATGATTCACTGGAAGACTATCTCAAACGTCACCGTTCGTATTTGTCCGGTATGAAATACAAGAAAAGCCAGCAGATGAGCCGCTATAATGCAGAGCTGAATGCCATTAAACCGTCGACGAAAGATTTTGATCTGACTCATCCTTTTCATGATAAAAAGATTGCAATATCGGGGACCCTGCATCTGAAACGAAAAGATATCGTCCAGTATATCGTGGATCACGGCGGACAGTATGAGACTGATGTCGAGCAGGCTGATATCTATCTCTTCGGCAAACAAAAGAACAATAAACCTTCCGCTAAAGACAATGCGATCACTAACCGGATAGCCCGCGGTGAAGAGGTTCAGCTGATCAGTGACGACAAGTTAAAACAATTGATCGAGTTCTATAAATAAAACCATGTCCTATGGACATGGTTTTATTTGCGTCTATATTTAATATTCTGTCTGATGCTGTCTCGTGATACCGGTCTCTCCAGTTTGTGGTCTACCCAGAACAGGAACACTGCAAGTACAATAATCCCTAGTAGTTTCCAAAGGTCAAAGCCATTATTCCATGTATCCATCACAAAGAGGGCGAATAACAAGGCGACAATACCAATAATAGAAAATTTAAATTTCATCTTACTCACTCTTTCCGTTGTATAAAATCATATATCGTCATATTTTCGAAACGCTTCTCCTTTAAATTCCCCACTGTGACACCGATTAAACGTATCGGTCGTTCCGTCGATTTCACTTCGGTATAAAGATGGTAGGCGATATTATAGATTGCATCTGCTTCAGTGATGTGTTCTGGAAGCTTAAGCTGTTTCGTCACCGTAGTGAAATCAAATTCCTTAATTTTAACAGTTACAATATCTCCTGCAAAATGATGCTGACTCAGTTTGTCGCTGACCTGTTTAGCGAGCTTTCGAATAACTGCTAGTATTTCTTCGTCATCATTTTTATCCACTTCAAATGTCGTCTCTTTACCTATCGATTTACGTGTCCTTTCAGAACTTACAGTATCATCACCTATGCCACGCGCATAGCGGTATAACTTCGGGCCTCTTTTGCCGAACCAGTTGATGAGGTCGCGTTCTGTCTGGTTGAATAAATCCTGTCCTGTTTCAATACCGAGTGTTTTCATCTTCTCTTCAGTGACTTTACCGACACCCGGAAAATCTCCGATGGGCAGCGGCATAAGAATATCATGCACATTACCATGATGAATAATCGTCAGCCCGTCCGGTTTATTCATACCGGATGCCATTTTAGCGAGAAAACGATTATAAGATACACCAGCTGAGCAAGTCAACTGTGTTGCTTCCAGCACATCACGTTTAATATAACGGGCCACTTGTGAAGCCGGCATATCTCGTCTGACAAGATGGGTGATGTCAAGATAAGCTTCATCTAGAGAAACGGGTTGAACAAACTCGGTATAACTTTTGAAAATCTCCATAATCGTGGCAGAGACTTCCCGGTAGACATTGAAGTGCGGTGTCACATAATAACCATCCGGGCAGAGCTGATGCGCCCGACTCATCGGCATCGCTGAATGAACACCAAATTTCCTTGCCTCGTAACTCGCTGTTGAGACGACACCTCTGGAACTCGATTTACCGCCTACGATAACGGGTTTCCCTTTAAGCTTCGGGTTATCACGCTGCTCAATCTGCGCATAGAATGCATCCATATCGACATGAATGATTCTTTTCTCCATCTGCTTACCCCTTTAAGGTCATCTTGCAGACAGCTTCAACATGCGTCGTCTGCGGGAACATATCGACTGGTGTAATCTCATCGATATGGTACTTCTCTTCCAGCAGCTGTATATCACGCATCAAGGTTGAAGGATTGCAGGATACATAGACGATACGATTCGGTTCAAGCTCCAGTAACGTCTCAACAAAGACAGAATCACAGCCTTTACGCGGCGGATCAACCATAACGACGTCTGGTCTGATGCCATCTTCACGCCACTTCAGAATAACATCTTCTGCTTTGCCCGCTTCAAAATGTGTATTTGACAAGTGATTGAGAGCAGCATTCCGCTTCGCATCTTTAATCGCTTTCTCTACTATTTCGACACCGTAGACACGTTCAGCATGTGTCGCCATAAATAGGCCGATTGTGCCGATGCCGCAGTAAGCATCAATGACATTCTGTTTCTCTTCCAGTTCTGCATATCGCAGAGCTTTTCGGTACAGTTTCTCTGTCTGCTCATGATTCACCTGATAGAAACTCATGTCTGAAATTTCAAAAGTCAGCGTGTCCAGCTGGTCATGGATAAAGTCATTGCCCCGAATCGTCTTTGACTGTCTGCCGAGAATCACATTCGTCTTTTCACTGTTGATATTCTGTCTGATACTCGTCACATCAGGAAAACGTGTCATCAGTTCATCCGCAATCTGTTCAAGTTCCGGCAATTGCTTGCTTTTCGTCACGAAGACGACCATCGTTTCGTTCACTTTCGTTCCGCTGCGGAGCACGATATGCCGAAGGTTCCCTCTATGCTTGCGTTCATCATAAATGCTGACATTGTACTTCGTAAGCAGCTGTCGAATCGTGTTCATCAGTTCATCGTGGCTTTCTTTCTGAATCAGACACTCTTCTATCGGCACAATATCATGTGAACGCGGTCTGTAGAAGCCTGTTACAATGCCATCCTGATACTGGACAGGCAGCTGACTTTTATTGCGGTAACGCCAAGGGTTGTCCATCCCTATAATGTCACGAACCGGAATATTGAGCTTCGTCATCTTATGAACTAAGTTTTTTACCTGGTTTTCCTTCATAGTGAGCTGCGCGCTATAGCGTAGATGTTGTATATTACATCCTCCGCACTGCTGATAATAGATGCAAGGAGGCACCACGCGGTCCGGACTTTCTGTTTCAATGGACATCACTTTGCCGATACCAAATCCTTTATTCTGCTTGATCAGCTTGAAAGTGACCGTTTCGTCTTTCACAGTCTTTGGGATAAAAATAGGATAACCTTCTATTTTGACAACACCGTTACCTTCGTGTGTATAATCGATAACTGTGCCTGTTAATATATCGTTTTTCTTCATTCATTTCTCTCTTTCATATTAAGTTCGACGATGATAAAGTCATCTGCCGCATCTGCCACTTTTCGTGCCGGATACCCAAGTAAGACGTCTTCAGCATGTCGACTCGTTTTCATGCGGTAAGTCCCGTCCTCAGTGAATCTGAACGGCCATGCCGCCTTGAAATCACAGCCTTCTTCCTTGATATATTCTATCACAGTTTCTCTGACATCAACATCGAGCACTTCGCCTTCCAGACTTTTTAGAAATGGCGTGAAGTTCAGCCTGTAATCATTGGTCAGCACTGTAAATTCATCATCCGGTTCTACAGCCCGCCCCTCAAATGTCAGGCCTTGAATACGCACGCTGTCTGTCACCTGCACCGCTGCATGGTTATAGCGTGCCGGCACACTCAGATCAATCTGGTAGTCAAGCTCGTAGAAGATATCCATGTTGTAGCTCGGGAAGCCCGGTGCAATAGACTGATTATCTTTGACAATCAGCTCATCACTATAACAATTAAAAGCAGAAGCACTCCATTCGAGCCACTCTTTCAATACTTTTCCTGTTACCTTAACTGCTGCAAGCTTGTTCGGAAAGCGGTAAATACTGATAGCGTCTTTAATCGTCAGAGAGCCTGGTGAAATCATAACGTAATCACTCGCACCATCTCGCCCTGCCTTTAAGGGCGCAGAAGTAGAAATCAGGTTAGGTATATCTCCACGCAACTTCTCATATGCTCTTCTACCGCTTCTTGCCACTATTTCAACTGCTCTGCTCGGCGCCAGCTGGCTGAAGAAGCTATCGATATAGTGTTCTGTCTGACCGATTTCTTCATTGATATAATCGAATATAGCCTGATGTGTCGTCTCATTGAGTTCAACAAGGGCCGGATCAATCACCGTATTATTTTTCAGCTCGATGACTTCAGAATGTCCAGACTCGACTTCAAAACCATTCTCAGTCTTTTTCAGCGTCAGTTCAATCCGGCCGAGATGGCTGCCGAAAGAAGCCGGCTGTACCGCATAAACGTGATGAATACGACTTCCATCAATATAGTCAGCTGTTAATGTATCAGAGGGGAAGAGCTGATGTGTATGACCGAAAATAATCGCATCGATATCATCAATCGTGCTGATACGGTGAACCTGGTTCTCAAGCCCATCTTCGTCTGGCAGTGAGGCATCAAATCCTGTATGACAGAGGCAGACCACAACGTCACAATGCTTCTTCAGTTCAGCTGCACATGCTTTGGCAGTCTGATACATATCCTGAACCACAACTTTACCATGCAGCCATTTATCATCCCACATCAGAATCTGTTCAGGGACGACGCCTGTCACCCCAACTCTGATTGTTTCACCGTCACTGAATGTCTTCTCAATGACAGTATAAGGATTAAAAAGATAGTCACCTTCTACAGTCCTGATATTGCAGTTGACGACCGGAAATTCTGCCTGGGCGAGCGTGGACTTCAGATAATCAAGACCATAGTTGAACTCATGGTTACCAAGTGTCATCGCATCATATCCGACTGCATTCATCATCTGCATCACCGGGTGCCGCTCTGGTCTTTTATCGGCTGCGTAATCTGCAATCAGATTGCCCTGCAGAATATCACCGTTATCCAGTACAACAGTCTGTGTTTCTTTCTGCTGATTCTCTTCGACAAGCGCCTTGATCTTACTTCCTGCTAAAATCAGACCATTTGTCTCCTGTTCAGTTCCTAAAAAGTAATCATATAAACTTAAATGAGCATGCATATCCGTTGTGCTGAGTATTGTTAGTTGATAAGTCATCTGTCCTCCACCTTTCTTTTCTATTTTATTCCACTGATAGTTCGTTGTCACATAGATTACTTAAAAACGATATGGGTATAGTCTATTAAACTAATTTAAAGGAGACTACAATCATGTATAACGATTTAAAAGATAAAGTGGCACTCATCACAGGCGGTGCTTCTGGTATCGGTAAAGCGATTGCTGAACGTTATGCCGAAGAAGGTATGAAAGTTGTCATCAATTATCATTCAAGAGAAGACGAAGCGAGTGAACTAGTAGAATCTATTAAAGCTAAAGGCGGCGAAGCAGTTGCCGTTAAAGCTGATACAACTAACGAAGAAGAATTCCTCAGTCTATTCCAAAAAACAATCGATACATATGGCGCTCTCCATGTTATGGTCAATAATGCAGGTATGCAGAAGGATATCGTCAGTCACGAAATGTCGACAGATGAATTTGATAAAGTGATGAACGTCAACTTGCGTGGCACTTTCATCGGCTCTCGTGAAGCGATCAAGCATTATATGGAGAAGAAATATAAAGGCGTTGTCATCAATGTCTCAAGTGTACACGAAATCATTCCATGGCCGCATTATGCTCAGTACTGTGCAAGTAAAGGTGGCGTCAAGCTTCTGACACAGAGCTTAGCACTTGAATATGCCCGTGTACAGATTCGCGTCAATAATATCGCACCAGGTTCAATCAATACACCAATCAATGCTGAGAACTTCTCTACTGAAGAGAAGAAAAAAGAAGCAGACGGTTTTGTACCGATGGGTTATGTCGCTGAGCCGGAAGAAATCGCAAGCATTGCCGCATTTCTGGCAAGTAAAGAATCTAAATATATAACAGGACAGACGATTGTGGCAGATGGCGGACTCTCTCTTTATCCATCCCACCGCAACTGGGAATATGATGAACTGGCAGAATCATTTACAGACGAAATTAAATAGAGAGGATTTCTATAGAAACCACGAAACAGCGATAAACTCTAAATTTATCGCTGTTTCGTGGTTTTTCATATTATTTATTATATGAGGAAAGTCCCGCTAATGGAATCTGCAGGACTTTACGTAGTGCTATACTGCTATTTCCTAAGAGAAAAGTCCCGCTAATGGGATCTGCGGGACTTTACGTGATGCTAGACTTCTCAATTCGACTAATCTTTTATTCAACGTCTGTGACTGTATACTGATTATCGATTTTCTTCATCTTCTCAATATTATTCGAACGAGTAATATCATCAAGCGGACTGAAAATCTCTAAATGGCTTGCAAGATTGACGAAATGAGCGGGTAACACGCCCCCATATTCACCGTCGACATTCAAGTCCATCATCTCATATGAAGAGACCTTGATTTCCCGCGCCTTAATGTAATGGACTTTCGGATGATTCAGATGTTCACCGCGTGAGGCAAGGGTCAGTAAATGTCCGAACTCTGCCAGGTTCACTTTTTCGAGAAACAACAGCGTGAAGTAACCATCATTAATAGAGGCATCGGGTACTAGTTTCTCAAAGCCGCCGACAGAATTTGTCAGACCGATCAGGAACAGCATGACTTCCCCTGTGAAAACCTGCCCGTCGTATTCAATACGGACATCAGTCGGTTTAATCTCAGGCAGCATTTCCAGCCCTTTAATGTAATAAGCTAATGGACCGATCACTGTCTTCAGTTTGCTAGGAGCTTCGTAAGATACTGAAGTGATTTTACCGCCGCCTGCAATATTGATGAAGTAACGACTGTTCATTCGGCCGATATCAACCGGCACTGTAGTTCCTTCAATGATGACATCCACCGCTTCCATGATATCCTTTGGTATCATGAGCGCACGCCCAAAGTCATTGACAGTCCCCATAGGAATAACGCCTATTTTAGGGAGATCCGGCAGGTCTGCAATTCCATTGACTACTTCGTTAAGCGTGCCGTCACCGCCTGCTGCGATGATGATATCGAACTTGTCATGCACTGCTGCACGGGCCGCAACAGTCGCATCACCTGCCGCAGTTGTCGCATGCGCACTCGTCTCGTAACCTGCCTGTTCCAATTTGATCAGGACATCCGGCAATGTTTTTTTGAACAATTCTCGACCAGAAGTTGGATTATAAATAATTCTCGCTCTTTTTTTCATATCTATTCACTCTTTCGGAAGATTCCCTTGATTTTGCTAGCGTCTACGCCCACCAAATATATTGCGGACAATTTCGCGTCCTATCTGTCTGCCGACAGATGTCAGTACAGAAGTTGCCATCTTCTGCAGTTCAGACGGTTTTTCTTTCGTCGCTTTCTTGGCAGGCTGCTTTGTTTCTTTTATTTCAGGCTGCTCAGTCAGTTTCTGCTGAAGCAGTTCGTAGGCACTCTCACGGTCCAGTTGTTCTTTATAAGTCGCATAGAACGGATTCGATTCGAGGGCAATCGGTTTGCTTAAGACACCGATTTTACTTTCAGGTGGTCTGATCCATGCACGTTCAACGATACCAGGTTGTCCGTCGCTATTAAGAAAAGAAACAAGCGCTTCACCGGTTTTCAGTTCGCCGATAACTGTTTCTACGTCCAGCTCCGGGTTCTGTCTGAATGTCTCCGCTGCACTCTTCACCGCTTTCTGATCACGCGGTGTGAATGCACGTAACGCATGCTGAACACGATTACCGAGCTGACCGAGTACTTCGTCAGGTAAATCGATTGGGTTCTGTGTCACGAAATAAACACCGACCCCTTTAGAACGGATAAGGCGCACGACTTGTTCAATCTGCGTGATAAATGCCGAATTGGCGTCTTTGAATAAAAGATGAGCTTCGTCAAAGAAGAAGACAAGCTTCGGTTTATCCGCATCGCCTACTTCGGGTAGAATCTCAAACAGTTCAGTCAGCAGCCAGAGCAGAAATGTCGTATAAAGGAGGGGCTGGCGATACAGTTCAACTGCATGCAGAATATTGATGACCCCTTTACCGTTCTCCTGCTGCAGGAAATCTTCCAGTTTAAGAGCAGGCTCACTGAAGAAATGACCCGCACCTTGACTATCCAGTTCGAGCAGCTTACGCTGAATCGCACCAATAGACTGCTTCGTCAGGTTGCCATATTTCGTCGTATACTCTGCTGCATGATCACCCATATGATTGAGCAGTGACTGCAAATCCTTGAGGTCAAGGAGTGCCAGGCCTTCATCGTCACTGATTCTAAACGCCATATTCAGAATGCCCGTCTGCGTCTCATTCAGTCCCATTAAGCGGGACAGAAGAAGTGGACCCATTTCAGTCACTGTCGCACGTATCGGCGTCCCCATTTTGCCGAAAATATCCCACATTCTGACCGGAAACTGCTGCGGTTGATAATCTGTCAGATCCAGTAAAGTCAGACGTTCCTGGATCTTATCATTCATTTCCATCGGTTCGGCGAGGCTGGTTAAATCTCCTTTAATATCTGATAGGAAGACTGGAATCCCAGCTTTTGAGAACTGTTCTGTCATGACTTTAAGTGTAATGGTTTTACCTGTACCTGTTGCGCCGGCAATCAGACCGTGGCGGTTCGCCATTTTTTCTTCTATACCGATATTCTTGGCAATTTCTAGCGTCATCTTTCATCCCCACTTTATCAATAATCTCACTGTCTCTAATTTAGCTTATTCTATAAGATTACACAAAAAAAAGATTCTTTTCAGAATCTTTTCTGCCATTCTTCTGCTTCTTTTTTCAACTGCAGCATATATTCGATTTCTTTTAACTGAAATTCCATTTCGTCTTTAGCCTGCTGCTTATTTTTCAGCAGAAAATGAATATACTGTTCTTTCGCTGATACATTCTGTCTTAAGTAATCTCTGAAAAGCAGGAGTGACTTGACCTGTTTCATATCATTTTGCTCAACCCATCTAATCTGTATAGATTGTCCGCCACTCTTTTTCTCATGGATGATGCAGTCAGATGACTGTTCTACACATGTGAAGCCTTGTGCTTCAATAGCCTCCATCTGCTTCTCAACATGACGGTAGTGTTTGACGACCGGCATGATATTGATTTCATCGATGAATGGTAATCCTTCAACTGCTGAACTGCCGTATTGATGTATTTCAGTAATCGCATTTCCCAGAATTTCAATCAGCTGCTTCGACTCTTCAATAAACAAGGTTCTGTACTCCAGGAAACTGCGAGGTGTATTTTTAATCATAGTATGCCCTCACTTGTATCTCATTTCGTTTTGTAGTTCTTTAAATATAGATACATATTCAAAACATATTACCATTTTTTATAAATTATAAACATTTTAGTTCTCTCTTACTAGCAATTTCATATTTATGTTAAAATAATAGTATTGAAATCATGGAGGATTCAGATGAAAAATATACTCTTCTGGCTTTATGTAGTACTAGCAGTCTTATTAATCGGTTTCGGTTATATTTACTGGCAATCAAACGTGTCGCCCAGCCATTCCGACAGTAAAAGTAATCAAACAGAAATGAAAAAAACAGCTTTTAAAGACAAGTCACTTCAAAATATTTATAATAAAAATAAAGAGATGAATATCACTCTTCTTTCTACACCTTACCAAGTCACAGATGATAATCAAAGCTTAGCTCAGACGCTTCGTGATCACTATCCATCACTGAAGATAAATGAACAAATGATCGAGACAGCGAGTGATAAGATTGATGTGGACAAACTGAAAGATGCAAAGCCTGATGTTGTTATACTTGATGCCATGACACTCAATGATTTTACAGAGAAAGTTCCTGCTCAAGCGCACAATAAACAGCTTTCTAAAATTGTCGATGACCTTAAATCAGATCATATCGAAGTCCGAGTGATTGGCACTCGTCCTTCAACGGATAAAGCATTCAAGACTTATCAGAAAGAAGAAGAAAACTATTTCGAGGATTCTAAAACTTATTATACACAGTCGAAAAAATGGGCAAAAGATGACCTCGAAGAAAGCTATGACGCTAAAACAGAACTTCTGACTGATCAAGGTCTCGATATCTGGTATGCCAATCTCACAGACTATCTCTTCAAAAAGTAAATTTCATATATTTTGCATCTACCCGATTAAATCTTATTTTAACGGGTAGTTTTTTTGTATTAAAGAGCGGAGAGAACAATAATGGATAAAAAATTGCAAAGAAAAGTACTGACAGCAAGCCTTGTCGGCTCATCAATAGAATGGTTTGATTTCTTTCTTTATGCTTCAGTAGCAAGCGTGATCTTCAATAAACACTTTTTTGTGACAGGTGATCCTGCTGTCTCGACCATGATTTCCTATTTCGGTATTGCGATTTCATTCTTTATTCGTCCCTTAGGCGGCGTTATTTTCGCGCATATCGGCGACCGAATGGGCCGTAAAAAAACACTGGTGATGACGTTGACCATGATGGGTGTTGCCACTGTCTGTATCGGTCTGCTCCCTACATATGAAACAGCTGGTATATGGGCACCGGTCCTTCTCCTGCTCCTTCGCTTAGTGCAGGGACTGGGTATCGGCGGTGAATACGGTGGATCATTACTGCTCGCAACAGAGTATGCACCGCATGACCGTCGCGGCTTTTACGGCAGCTTTCCACAGCTCGGCGTCCCGATTGGTCTTGTACTCGGATCACTCGCCTTTTTTATTATGACATCTATTCTGAATGATGATCAGTTTACACTGTACGGCTGGCGTATTCCTTTTATCATGAGCGGCTTTCTTGTCGCTTTCGGTCTCTGGATCAGAACAGGTCTTGAAGAAACACCCGATTATAAGGCAGCTGTCAAAAATGGTTCTGTCCCGCGTATTCCGTTACTTTATACGTTTAAGCACCACTGGAAAGAAGTCATTATTACCTGCTGCGCTAAATTTGTGGAAACAGCACCTTTCTACTTGTTTTCAACATTTATTGTCGGTTACGGTACCAAAACTCTCGGTTTTTCCTTTGATACGATTATGCTCATCGTTCTGACAACGGCAAGTATAACAGTCTTCATTATTCCGCTGTATGGTCGTCTGAGTGACCGTATGGGACGTAGAAAACTGTATCTGGCAGGCAGCGCCGGTATTATTCTGTTTGCATTTCCATATTTCTTATTGATTGATCAGCGGTCCGTTCTCCTGTTATTCCTGGCGACTTTCATCGGTTTAAGCGTCATCTGGTCTCCTCTCGCTGCTGTTCAAGGTACACTGTTCTCTGAAGCCTTCTCTAAAGAAGTCAGATATACAGGTGTGTCACTCGGCTACCAGGTCGGTGCAGCACTTGCTGGCGGGACTGCGCCACTGATAGCAGAATATCTGACCAGTCATTATCACAGTACTTATCCCGTTGCGATTTATCTTGTTATTGCTGCGAGTATCTCATTCATTGGCGTACTCACGCTGAATAAACAATCATCCCACGTATAAAAAAAGCTGATATGACCTGAGTCATATCAGCTTTTCATATTATCTTTTTTCCAGTTCTTCTTTCAGAATCTGGTTAACGAGTTGCGGGTTTGCCTGTCCTTTTGAGATCTTCATGATCTGACCGATAAGGAAGCCCATTGCTTTACCTTTACCGTTCTTAAAGTCTTCGATAGACTGTGGATTCGTATCAAGTGCTTCAGTGACAAATGCACGTAGCTGTTCTGGATCAGACACTTGTACAAGCCCTTGTTCTTCCATAATGACTTTCGGTGCTTTACCTGTCTCAACTGTATCTGCAAAGACTTTTTTCGCGATTTTACTTGAGATTGTACCATCAGCAAGCAGTTTCACCATTTCAGCGAGGTTAGCAGGTGTTAAAGCTGTTTCGCCTAAGTCTTTCTGGTTTTTGTTCAAGTATTCATTAACGCCGCCCATCAGCCAGTTAGATGACAATTTAGCGTCTGCACCGAGCTTCAGCGTTTCTTCAAAGAAGTCAGACATCTCTTTAGTCAGTGTCAGGACATGTGCATCATATGCAGGCAGACCATATTCATTTACATATTTTTCTTTACGCGCATCCGGCAATTCAGGAATAGATTCGCGGACACGTGCTTTCCATCCTTCGTCGATGAAGAGAGGCACTAAGTCAGGCTCTGGGAAGTAACGGTAGTCATCTGATCCTTCTTTGACACGCATCAGAATCGTTTTACCTGTAGACTCATCAAAACGACGTGTCTCCTGAAGGATCTCTCCACCCGCAAGCAGAACTTCTGCCTGACGTTTTTCCTCATGTTCTAAACCACGACGAACGTAGTTGAAAGAGTTCAGGTTTTTAAGTTCTGTCTTCGTACCGAATTCTTCACGGCCAGCTGGACGAAGTGAAATATTAGCGTCACAACGAAGTGAACCTTCTTCCATCTTACAGTCAGAGACGCCTGTATACTGGATGATTGCTTTTAACTTTTCAAGGTAAGCATAAGCTTCTTCCGGTGTACGGATGTCGGGTTCAGAGACAATCTCAACAAGCGGTGTCCCCTGACGGTTTAAATCCACTAGTGAATGACCGTCTTTATGGGTCAGTTTACCGGCATCTTCTTCCATGTGAAGACGCGTGATACCGATACGTTTTGTTTCGCCGCCTACTTCGATGTCAATATAGCCGTTTTCACCGATCGGCTCATCAAACTGTGAAATCTGATAAGCTTTCGGATTATCCGGATAGAAGTAGTTTTTACGGTCAAATTTAGTTTCTGTTCTAATATCCATGTTCAGCGCCATCGCTGCACGCATCGCCCAGTCTACTGCTGTACGGTTGACGACTGGCAGCACTCCAGGATAACCCAGGTCGATGACACTAACATTTGTATTCGGTTCTGCACCGAAATGGGCAGGTGAACTTGAGAACATTTTAGATTCAGTTTTCAGTTCAACGTGGACTTCAAGTCCGATTACTGTTTCGAAATGCATTTCATCGTCTCCTTATAATGTTTGATAACGGTCGTGTAAGTTGAATTTTTGTTCATACTGATAAGCAACATTGTAAAGCTTCTGCTCATCAAACGGTTTACCGATGATCTGCAATCCGATTGGGCGTCCGTTCTCTTCACCACATGGTACAGAAATAGAAGGTAGACCCGCTAAGTTAACAGGGATTGTCAGGATATCATTCGCGTACATTGTCAGTGGATCATTGATTTGCTCACCGATATTAAATGCAGGTGTCGGTGCAACAGGTCCAACGATGACATCGTAGTCAGCAAAGACTTTTTCGAAGTCCTGTTTGATTAGTGTACGGACTTTCTGTGCCTTTTTATAGTAGGCATCATAATAACCAGAGCTCAGGGCATATGTACCGAGCATGATACGACGTTTCACTTCGTCACCGAAGCCTTCCTGACGAGTCTTCTTGTAGAGTTCCTCTAAGTTCTGAGCACCTTCTGCCTGATAACCGTAACGGATACCATCAAATCGTGCCAAGTTAGCAGATGCCTCTGAAGACGCGATGATGTAATACGTCGCGACACCGTATTTAGCGTTCGGCAGGGACACTTCTTCAATCGTCGCACCCAGATTGCTTAATTCCTGAATGGCTTTTTCTATAGAAGCTTTCACTTCCGGTGAAACACCTTCGCCTAAATATTCTTTAGGCACTGCCACACGGAGACCTGTTAAATCTTTGTCAATGTTAGACGTGAAGTCCACATTATCAACTGGTGCACTTGTTGAATCCATCTTGTCATGACCTGCGATGACTTCAAGTACTGTCGCATTATCTTTGACGTTACGTGTTAATGGTCCAATTTGGTCTAGTGAAGAAGCGAAGGCAACTAAGCCGAAACGAGAAACACGGCCATAAGTCGGCTTCATCCCGACAACACCACAGTATGACGCAGGCTGACGAATAGAACCACCTGTATCAGAACCTAAAGTGAAAGGTACTAAGCTTGCTGCAACTGCTGCTGCACTACCACCTGAAGAGCCACCTGGTACTGCTGTGTGGTCGAATGGATTGACTGTCTTTTTGTAGTGAGAGTTCTCTGTAGAACCACCCATCGCAAACTCATCCATGTTAAGTTTACCGACAAGTACAGCATTTTCATGATTCAGTTTCTGCATGACTGTAGCATCGTAAACCGGGTCAAAGCCTGTCAGAATTTTAGAGGCACAAGTTGTCTCAACATTTTTAGTGACGATGTTATCTTTAATCCCCATCGGAATACCGAAAAGTTTACCTTCTGGTGACTGATTATCAAGTGCTTCTGCTTTTTTCATCGCATTCTCTTTATCAAGTGCGAGGAATGAATTGATGATACCATCTTCTTTTTCGATGTTTACGAAAGTATCTGCGATCAGTTCTGATGGTTTGATTTCTTTGTTGTGAATCATCTTGGATAATGATTCGATTGATTCATATCTTAATGACATTCTTATTCTCCTCCTAAGATTGAAGGCACACGGAACTGACCATCTTCTTTAACCGGTGCATTTTTCAGTACTTCTTCCTGGCTTAAACTTTGTTCCGCTGTATCAGGACGTAGAACGTTCTGCAGGTCCAGCACGTGGAAAGTCGGTTCAACGTTTTCTGTATCCACTTCTTCTAGCTGATTGGCAAAGTTCAGAATCGCCTCAAGCTGTCCGCTGAATTTAGCCGCTTCTTCTTCAGTAATTGCAAGACGTGCTAAATGGGCAACGTGTTTAACCTGATCATTTGTAATCGTTGTCATTTTTATCCTCCTAAGCATGTATAGCATCTATAAATTTTATCAAATTTACTGCAAAAAATCTAAAAAAACTAAAAATAGTTATATGAAAACGCTTTAACGCAATATATAATTAATCATGTAATAGAATATTCATAAGTTTGGAGGAAAACAAATGATTTTAGGACATACTTTTCAAAACGTCAAAATCGAAGCCACTTGGATGACTTACGTCATGATTGCCGTTTATTTCTTAATTCTCCTAGGTATTGGTTATTATGCATATAAGCAATCGACAAGTACGCTCGATGAATATATGCTTGGTGGCCGTAGCCTCGGCCCTCTTGTTACTGCCCTCTCTGCCGGCGCAGCTGATATGAGTGGCTGGATGCTGATGGGATTACCTGGTTCTGTTTATTCAACAGGTCTATCAGCTACATGGATTGCAATCGGACTGACTATCGGGGCCTGGTTAAACTATATCTTAGTTGCACCACGTCTTCGTGTATATACAGAGTTAGCTGATAACGCGATTACAATTCCAGATTTCTTTGAGAAACGCGTAAGTGACCATACACGTATCTTAAAAATTATTTCTGGTTTAGTTATCATCATCTTCTTTACGCTTTATACACAGGCCGGTATGGTTTCCGGTGGTGTCTTATTTGAAAGTGCATTCGGTCTTAACTACCACTGGGGCTTAATCTTAACAGCAGGCATTGTTATCATCTATACGCTTTTTGGGGGTTACCTCGCTGTATCACTGACTGACTTCTTCCAAGGGGTCATCATGCTGATTGCTTTAGTCATGGTGCCGATTGTAGCCATGCTTAAATTAAATGGTCTTGATACATTAGGAGACGTGGCAACACTTGAACCGACAAACCTCGACTGGTTCAAAGGGACTACGACTATCGGTATTATCTCACTCGTAGCCTGGGGTCTCGGTTACTTCGGTCAGCCTCATATTATCGTTCGTTTCATGTCGATTAAAACACATAAAATGCTGCCGGCTGCACGCCGTATCGGTATTTCATGGATGGCCGTTTCATTAATCGGTGCTTGTATGACCGGTTTAGTCGGTATTTCATTCATCCACGAATCTGGTCAGAAGCTGGATAATCCAGAGACTATCTTCGTTGTGATGAGTCAGATTTTATTCCATCCGCTGATTGCCGGCTTCTTCTTAGCAGCTATCCTGGCAGCGATTATGAGTACGATTTCTTCACAATTACTCGTAACATCCAGTTCGTTAACACAGGATTTTTACATGTTACTCCGTAAAACAAATATTCAGGACACTTCTCGCGAGAAAGAATTTGTTCTTGTCGGCCGTCTGTCAGTATTACTCGTTGCGATTGTCGCAGGTGCAATTGCCTGGAATCCTAATGATACAATCTTAAACTTAGTAGGTAATGCCTGGGCAGGCTTTGGGGCTGCATTTGGTCCATTAGTCCTTCTGTCATTGTACTGGAAAGGCCTGACAAAAGAAGGTGCCATTACAGGTATGATCCTAGGATCTCTTACAGTCATCTTCTGGATCATCATGAAAGCACCAGAACAACACGCTGCTATTTTTGATTTATATGAAATCATTCCAGGCTTCTTAATCAGTCTGATTTCAACAGTTCTTGTCAGCATGATGACAAGAAAGCCAGAACAACGTATTCTTGATGAATTCGATGAAATGGTTCGTATCGTTAAAAGTTAATACAAAAAAAGTCTTGTCCCCAAACCGGGGACAAGACTTTTTTTATTGCTGGTAAATATGAATATTCTGGTCACTGCCTTTTTCCTTCGTAATCAGGGCAAGTGGTTTGTTGTTATCGACAACAGAAATCTCGTAGCTATCCAGGCCATCAAAATACTTCTTAGACTGGTCTGCAATATGCTGAGTGACACCAATTACTTCAGCTTTGCCGAAGTAATCAAGCGGGATACTGATAGTCAGTGAACTGATTTTCTTATCCACTACATGTGCAGAGCCTATCGCCTGTGTGAAGTTCGGGAAATAGTTACTGAGCGACTCATTAAACTGTTTAAAGTTATTATTCAGACCTTCATCAATCTTTTCAGCTTCAGCAGAAGGCAAGAGCATATGGTCTTCGTCTATACTTGTCCACTTCTTGATGTTATCTCCTTTATCGCTCGTTCCATATGCGACAAAATGACCTGGCGTAATGCTTTCCGCTGATGACTGAACAAATATTGCAAAAGTAATCGGCAAGTCTTTCAGTTCCGACTTCACTCTTAGACGTGACAATATTTCATCCGCCATCTCTTTTCCTTTTGCGGCACTGATCTTCGGATCAAGCTTCTGGCTGTATACTTCGCCGTACTGTTCTTTCTGATAATAATAGACGCTGTTCATCGCGAGACCAATCGTCATGCCAGACAGTTTGTCTTTCTTCGCATCTTCTTCAGTATAGAAGTCCTGCTCCAGAATGTGAGATAAGTAAGCAGGTGAGTTCTGAGCAATTTTAACGGGATCCGTTTCACCTTTGTGAGATGGGTTTAACCCGAAATTCGCGTAAGCATTTCGTTCGATTCGTGTATCTTCATCCATCGCATCAATTTCTTCTTTCGTGAACTGGGGTTCAAGATAGCTTTGCACAGCTTCTTTAGTGAGCAGCTGACCGTCGCGGAAGAAGTATTCGTCTGGTGAATAGACTTTCTGACTGATATTCAGTAGCCCATCTTCAAATGCTTCACCGTTATAAGCGCTTGCCATATTCGTGCTCGTCAGACCACGTGCCTGGCTCTCCTTAAACGGAAGAAGTGTGCGGTAATATTCCTTTGAAATCTGAGCATCTGTCGCAATCTGTTTTTCATCTTCTGTCTGATTGGTCTTACTATTATTATGGTCACCGTTATCACTGCAGCCTGCTAGTAGCAGGGCGGATAACAGTAGTAATGATGCTTTTTTCATACGTTCACCTTAACCTATTTCCTGTAGTTTGTTGATGAGTTGTTCTTCGCTCCAGACTTCAATGCCGAGAGACTCTGCTTTAGCGAGTTTACTGCCAGCTTCCTCACCTGCAATAACAAGATCCGTCTTCTTCGTCACACTGCTCGTCACTTTGGCACCGAGTGATGTCAGTTTCTCAGATGCTTCTGTTCTTGTCATAATCTCAAGCTTACCGGTCAGTACAATGGTCTTATCCATAAATTCTGTATTGCTGACCACTTCAACTTTTGTGCCAGTATAAGTCATGTTGACACCAGCTTCTTTCAGTTTCAGAAGCAGTTCTCTCATATCTTCATTATGCAGATACGTGACGACTGACTGTGCTATCTTATGACCGATTTCATGGATTGCTGTCAGTTCTTCTTCTGTAGCTGCTGCCAGTTTTTCCATAGAACCGTATTCCTCTGCTATAATACGGCTTGCTTTTGCACCTAGATGTCTGATGCCGAGTCCAAAGAGCAGACGCTCCAGTGAGTTAGCTTTAGACGCTTCAATCGCCTGCAGCAGTTTATCGACTTTCTTGTCCGCCATGCGCTCAAGCGGCAGTAGATCTTCACGTTTCAAATAGTAAATATCTGCGACATCGCGGATCAGCTCTGCCTGGAACAGCTGTTCAACGATACGTTCACCGAGTCCGTCAATATTCATCGCCTGGCGTGACACGAAGTGAATCACACCTTCAACAAGTTTCGCTTCGCAGGCCGGATTGATACAGCGTAGTGCTACTTCTCCTTCAATACGTACTAGTTCATGACCACAGGCCGGACAATGTTCAGGCATATGGTAAGGCACGGCATCATCAGGTCTCCGGTCAAGGACAGGTCTGACGACTTCGGGAATAATATCACCCGCTTTACGGATAATAACTTCATCACCGATACGGATATCTTTTTCCCGGATGAGGTCTTCATTATGAAGGGATGCACGGCCGACTGTCGTCCCTGCAACTTTAACAGGTTCAAGAATAGCGGTTGGTGTCACTGCACCTGTACGTCCTACTGAGATTTCAATATCCCTCAGCTTCGTCATGACTTCTTCTGCCGGGAATTTGTAGGCAATCGCCCAGCGAGGAGATTTAGCAGTGAAGCCAAGTTCTTCCTGCTTTGCAAGATCATTGACTTTAATGACGATTCCGTCGATATCATATGCCAGATTGTTCCGTTCTTCTGTCCAGTGCTGGATATAGTCCAGTACTTCATCGATATTTTTGCATAATTTTCGTTCGTGATTCGTCTTAAAACCGATATCATCCAGCTTATCAAGTGCGGCACTCTGTGACGGCACATCCAGCTCACGTAAATCGTTCACACTATAGAGAAAGATGTCCAGCTTGCGTTTAGCAGCAAGCTTGGAGTCCAGCTGTCTGAGTGAACCTGCTGCCGCATTACGCGGATTCGCTGCAAGCGGTTCACCGTTCTTCTCTTTTTCTTTGTTGAGATTGATGAACGACTGGCGAGGCATATAGGCTTCGCCGCGCACTTCAAACGTCAGAGGCTCTTTGATGACAAGTGGCACGGCATAGATTGTCTTGATGTTCTCAGTGATATTCTCTCCAGTCGTCCCATCGCCGCGCGTCAATCCTTGAACAAGGCGGCCTTCTTCATATTTCAGGGAAACGGCGAGTCCATCTATCTTTAGTTCTACCATATAATCCACTTGACCGACACCTTCCACGACACGACGGTCAAATGCACGCAAGTCTTCTTCGTCAAATGCATTGCCGAGACTGAGCATCGGTGTATCATGTCTGACTTTCTCAAATGATGACAACGGTGTTCCGCCGACTCGGACAGTCGGCGAATCTGCTGTCTTCAGAACAGGATATTCCTCTTCTATCGCGATGAGCTCATGCAGCAGCTTATCGTATTCACTGTCAGGGACAGACGGGTTATCCAGTACATGATATTCATAATTATACTGGTGCAATAAACGGTGTAATTCATCTACTCTTTGCTGCATCATTTACCCCTTCTTTTGAATCGGTGCGAACTGACTTAACAGACGCTTCATACCGACAGATTTGAAAATAATATCCAGTTCCTGCGAACCGTCTTTATCGGTTACATTGCTGACAAGACCCTCACCCCATGTTTTATGGATAACTTTATCCCCGATTTTATATTCGCCTGGTGCAGGTTGATTGTTTGTTGTTCGTCTTGAGAATCCTCTTTTCTGGATGACCGTTTTCTTACCTTCCAGCAGATCTTCAGGAATCTCATCCAGGAAACGAGAACGGCGGTTGGCCTGACTACGTCCAAAGAGTGTCCGTGAGTCAGCGTGTGTAACATGAAGGTGCTCTTCAGCGCGCGTAATGGCCACATACATTAAACGACGCTCTTCTTCCATTTCTGACTCTTCTGACAGACTTCTCGAATGTGGGAAGATAGATTCTTCCAGACCTGCGATAAAGACGACTTTAAACTCCAGACCTTTAGCAGAGTGAATAGTCATCAGTGTAATACCCGCTTCTAAATCTGCACTGTCCACATCGCTGACCAGTGATAAATCGGTCAGGAAATTGACGAGTGACTGTTCTTCAATCTGCGTATCTTTCTCGTAGTCCTTAGGCACACTGAGAAACTCTTCCAAGTTTTCAAGGCGTGACTGTGATTCAAGTGTTCGATCTGCTTTCAGCATATCCATGTAGCCTGTCTTCTCCATAATCTGTTCCGTCAGTTCTGTAATGGACAGAAACTCCTGCTGCTTCATAAAGCCGTCCATCATATCATAGAATTTGACGAGTGTTTCAGTCGTTTTCTTCGGCAGGCCGATGAAATCCACTTCTGCAAGCGCGTCAAAGTAGCTGAGGCCGTTCATTTCTGCATATACTGTGATCTTATCAAGCGCACCTGGTCCTACTCCGCGCTTCGGTGTATTGATGATACGGGCAAAACTGATATCTTCATTGCTGTTCGCGACCAGTCTCAGATAGCTTAAAATATCTTTGATTTCTTTACGGTCGTAGAACTTCGTACCGCCGACCATCGTATAACTGATGTTCGATTTAAGCAGTGTCTCCTCAAGCACACGGGACTGTGCGTTCGTCCGGTAAAGAATAGCCATGTCGTCTAAACGGTAGCCTTCCCGCTGTTTATTCTGTATTTCAGAGATGATATATTCTGCTTCATGACGCTCACTTTGCGCTTTAAAGTACTTGATCTTACTGCCTTCATCACTTTCAGTCCATAAAGCTTTAGGTTTACGTTCTGAATTATGTCTGATGACTTCATTCGCCGCATGCAGAATGTTTTTCGTGGAGCGGTAGTTACGCTCGAGGAAGATGGTACGGGCATTCTGATAGTCTTCTTCAAAGCTCAGAATATTATAGATGTCCGCACCACGCCAGCCGTAAATGGACTGGTCAGAGTCACCGACGACGCAGATATTTTCAAATTTTTCTGCGAGCATCTTCACTAAGAGATACTGCGCTCTATTCGTATCCTGATATTCATCGACATGAATATACTGGAATTTATTCTGATAATAGCTCAGGGCTTCTGGTGCACGTTCAAAGAGCTCAATTGTTGTCATGATGAGGTCATCAAAATCCAGCGCCTGATTTTTCAGCAGAATAGACTGATAGCGTTTGTAGGCTCTTGCAACAATCTGTGCCATAAAATCATTCGCTTCTTTTTCAGCATCTTCCGGTGTCTTCAGTTCATTTTTCAGATTTGAAATCTGTGCAAGTAATGAGCGCGGTTCATAACGTTTCGGATCGATGTTCTCCTGCTTCAGTACTTCTTTCATGACGGAACGCTGATCTGTCGGATCAATAATCGTAAAGTTCCGTTCAATACCAATCCTATCGCTGTCACGTCTCAGTATGCGGACACACATCGAGTGGAATGTTGAAATCCACACCGCTTCAGCTTCTTCGCCGATCAGATGCTGCACACGTTCCTTCATTTCTTTTGCTGCTTTATTCGTGAACGTAATCGCGAGTATATTATAAGGGTTAACGTCTTTTTCCTGTATCAGATAGGCGATGCGATGCGTCAGCACCCGCGTCTTGCCTGAACCCGCACCTGCCATGATCAGCAGGGGGCCTTCTGTCGCTTTGACAGCTGCACGCTGTTCTTCGTTCATTCTATTCAGTAATTCATTCACAGGAATTATCCTTTCTTTCCTTTGATTTTAACGGTCTCGAGGGCCTTCTTCAGGTCGCTGTAGATGATGTTACCGACAACTATTGTATCTGCATACTGGAACATCTCTTCAGCCTGTGCCAGTGACTCAATACCACCGCCATAAATAAGACGCGTATTCTCAAGCGCTGATTTCAGCTCGGCAAGCTTCTTCACCTCTCCATATGTACCACTGTATTCAACATAACAGACCGGCAATCGGTAAAAGTGTTCAATCATCTGCCCGTAAGCATAGAGATCCTCACCACTCAGGGTCGTATCTGCTGCTGTCAGCTTTGCGACCTTGCTGTCAGGATTCAGAACGATATACCCCTCCATCGTGAACTCTTCAAAATTCAGCATGTGACCATAAGCTTTCAGCGCTTCAATCAACAGGCCATTATGAAACTGGACGTTCGGACTGTTAAGAACAGTTGGCACCAAATAACGGTCAAAGCCTGGAATCACGCTCTCAAGATTAGAGATTTCGAGCGCACAAGGAACTGTGTAGCGACGGACACGTGCCATTAAATCGAGCACATTATCCATCGTCACATCATCTGTTCCGCCTACGATAATCGCATCTGTTCCTGATTCACATAGACGCTGCAACGACTCATCATCAATTGTTTTAGCAGGATCAAGTTTGAAGACATGCTGCCAGTCATTTATCTCATACATATAGAAACTCCTTTTAAAGACATATTTATAATTATAGCATTTTAAAGAAACGATAACGAAAAAAAGCCAGTCCGACTGACTGACTTTCTCTTACTTGACTAACCCAAAATACTCTTCTAACGTTAATCCGCTTTTATAGACATCCTGCGCCAGATCATCACCCAGATAACGGATATGCCAAGGCTCATACTGATAACCGGTAATATGCTCTTTTCCTTTTGGATAGCGTATGATGAAACCGTAGTTCTGCGCATGAGTCTGGAGCCATTTTCCCTCTGGTGTGTCACCGAAAGAAATCGTGAAATCTTTGACAGACTCACGGCTACCGAGGTCGAAAGCAAGGCCGGTCTGATGTTCAGAGTGGCCGGGCTCTGCGCTATAAGTATCCGCAGCGGCCTTACCGTCTCGTGCAACATAATTATGATACAGCACATCCTGTTCATCATAACTTCTGAAGCCACTTCTGATGGCAAAATTCAGCCCTTCCGCAGTTCCTGCTGTCATCAGCTTATCCAGTGCCGCTCTTGCCTCAGCATTCTCACCTGGAGCATAATCTGCCGGCAGACTGATTGATTTATTGACGATAATCGTATCGCCATAATAAGTGACACCGTCTACAACAGATTTCTCTTTTGAAGACAGCCATTTTTCCAGTGGATTGATTTGTTTAATATTGTCGATCACTGACAGATGCTGTTCAGACTGTTCACTGCAACCTGCGAGCAAAAAAGCAGCCAATCCTGCGATTAATAATCTTTTCATGATAGCCCTCATTTCGACTTCATTATAAAATAAAAATGGTACTGAATCAATTCAGTACCATTTTTTTACTGTTCTTCGCCCAGACGTTCCATCACCATCGTGTACGCATCATTTCCCCATTGTAATGAGCGTTTCACCCGTGAAATAGTCGCAGTAGACGCACCTGACTCTTTTTCAATTGTTGCATAAGTATGACCTTGCTTGATCATCTTAGCGACCTGCATACGTTGTGATAATGAATGTAATTCATTCACCGTACATAAGTCATCAAAAAACTGGTAGCATTCTTCACGATTTTCGAGAGCAAGAATTGCATCGAATAAATCATCAAGACGCTTCCCTCTTAATTTTTCAATTTGCATTCCGTTCATCCCCTTGAAAGATATAGTCTAAGTTTAACGCACTACTGGACTGAAGTACAGTATTATTCATGGTCAGTTATGTGCTCTTTACCTTTCGGTGTTAAGTAAGCTGTACTCGCATCCATCATCGTATAAGTATCTTCTACTTTTCTAAGCAGAATATCCTCTGCCAGCTTATTCTTTTTAATATAAGAAAGCGCATCTCCCACTTCTTCGCGCTCTAAATTCAGTCCACTCGTTGTCACTGGTTCATTGTTATCAATATGGTTCAGAATTGTTTCAACATTCTCCTGATTCACTGCTCTCACCTCACTCATATATCATTTCATTTAATAAGTATAATACATTAAAATGTCTAAAAAATATAGTAAGTGCAGATGAAAAAAGACCTCTGCAGCAGTGCCAGAGGTCAACTTTTTACTAATTACAACTGACCTTTTTTAGTCGTCCATTTATCGCTAAACTGTTTCTTTCATCTTCCTTGCTCTAAAAAAGAATACATCATTGCTAGTATTAAGTTTAGCGTACCACAACTAAAATGTTAAAAATAGTAAAATTTAGAAGTGAGCCATTTTTATTTAGTATCTTTTTGTTTTATTCAGAACAGACAAAAACCCTTATGAACTCAATGTTCACAAGGGTCTTCATGATTGATTATTCTAATCCTGCACGCTTGAACAATGTGTCCACTTGGTTCAGGTGATGGTTTTCATTGAAACATTCATCCAGTTCTGCTGGTGAGAGCAGCTCTGTGATTTTATCTTCTTTTTCAATTAATTCACGGAATGGTGTTTCTGTCTGCCATGATTCCATTGCTTTCGGCTGTACTAAGTCGTATGCTTCTTCACGTACCATGCCTTTGTCGATCAATGTCAGCATGACGCGTTGTGAATAAATTAAACCGAATGTCTTATTCATGTTACGTTTCATGTTTTCTTCGTAAACCGTTAAGTTCTCGATGATGTTAGCAAAACGGTTTAATGCGTAGTCAAGTGCAATCGTCACGTCTGGCAACATGATACGTTCTGCTGATGAATGTGAGATGTCACGTTCATGCCATAATGGTACGTTTTCATAAGCTGTCGTCACATAGCCACGGATAACACGTGCGATACCTGTGATGTTCTCTGAACCGATCGGATTACGTTTATGCGGCATTGCTGAAGAACCTTTCTGTCCTTTAGCAAATGCTTCTTCTACTTCACGTGTTTCTGTTTTCTGAAGGTTACGAACTTCAACAGCAAATTTCTCGAGTGATGTTGCGATTAAAGCAAGTGTTGCAACATAATAAGCATGACGGTCACGTTGTAATGTCTGTGTTGAAATTTCAGCAAAATCGATGCCCAGTTCTTTGCAGACATACGCTTCAATTTCTGGCGGGATATTCGCAAATGTGCCGACTGCGCCGCTCATTTTACCCACTTCGATTTCTTTACGAACTTCTTTGAAACGTTTCATGTTACGCTGCATTTCCATATACCAGAGTGCCATTTTCAGACCGAATGTTGTAGGTTCTGCATGCACACCGTGTGTACGTCCCATCATAAGCGTATTCTTGTATTTCAGTGCTTTGACTCTTAACACTTCGATAAAGCGTTCAAGATCCTTCTCGATGATGTCATTCGCCTGCTTAATAACGTAGCTAAGTGCTGTATCAACCACATCTGTACTTGTCAGACCGTAATGTACCCATTTACGTTCTTCTCCGAGTGTTTCACTGACCTGACGCGTAAAAGCAACCACATCATGACGAGTTTCAAGTTCGATTTCTTTTGCACGTTCAACATCTACGCGTGCATTCTGACGAATCAGTTTGACGTCTTCTTCAGGAATCACACCTAACTTGCTCCAAGCTTCACATGCTAAGATTTCTACTTCCAGCCATGCTTCAAAACGGTTCTGCTCACTCCAAATATCAGCCATTTCTTTTCTTGAGTAACGTTCAATCATCCGTATTCTCCTATCTGATTAGTAGTCGCCTCAAGTATAACAAATTTTATTAGATACGTACATTAAATATTAAAAATAATTAAATGTACGGAATTTAATGCAAAAAACCTATCTGCTAAGCAGATAGGTCTGTTAATCTATTTTTTTGCCGACAAAGATGATCTGCTGACGCAGAACTTCAATGCCTTTATCTGTCTCATGGAAGATAGGCTTCTCCATTCGTTTCACGGGCGTAAAACCCTCTTTTTTCATGCGTGCGAGGCACTCAGCAATTGTCTCATTTTCAGCGACCTCAAATTTCATCTGTATCATATGCACGCAGTTTTTTACTGCGGACACCTTTCACCCAGAATCCACCGTGAATATTCTTCGGCTCATAAGCGATGATAAACGCTTTCGGGTCAAGCAGTCTGATTGTTTCAGTCAACTTGATTTCATATTTACGTGGCGTTAAAATCTGCATGATCATACGATGACCATCACGTCCGTGCGCCGCGTAATGCGTCACGCCATAGCCTAAGTCGCGGAGTGTATGCGGGATATCAAGTTCGTATTCAGCAGTTGTCACATTGACAACGATATAACCGAGCGCGATTTTCTCTTCTAGTTTCATCCCTACTATAATCCCTACGCCAAAACCGAATGCATAAGCCAGCACATTCCAGATATTATCCAGATTCTTCATGACAAGTCCAAGCCCTACAACATAGACCAGAACTTCAATGACTGAGACACCTGCTGCCAGGTAACGATAACCTTTTAAAGTCAGGATCGTCCGCATGGTCAGACATGTGACATAAATAATATTAATAAAAAAGATAACAGCAACCATAATCCATGGATTATCCATTCAATAGCACCTCCTAATTCATAGGCATTCTATCAGAGATTAAGAGGTAGCACAAGACTAGCGGATGAGTTCATGCACGCTAAATCTTGTAATAGGCATCATACGCTTATGCTGCGTTTTCAGGAAATGTCCTTCAATTACTTTTCTATCTTGTTCATTAACTTCCTGTCCTTCAAGATAATGGTCAATGGCTTCGTAAGTCACACCGAGTGCCACTTCATCTGGTAACTGCGGCTTATCTTCCTCTAAATCTGCCGTCGGTTTTTTATTATAGAGATGTTCAGGACAACCTAAATATTTTAGAATCTCTCTCCCCTGACGTTTATTCAGTCCGGCAAGCGGCAGAATATCTGCGCCTCCATCACCAAATTTTGTATAGAAACCTGTGATACTCTCAGCTGCATGATCGGTACCCAGCACGATACCACTGTTTGCTGCAGCAACAGAATACTGAACTTTCATACGTTCACGCGCTTTTTCATTCCCTTTCTGGAAATCTGTAAGCTGTATACCGGCATTTTTAAGTGCTTCAAGACTTGCTTCCACACTCGGTTTGATGTTAACAGTCAATTCTTTAGATGCATTGATAAAGTCCAAGGCATCCTGACAGTCCTGTTCATCTTTTTGTGTACCATAAGGCAGGCGGATAGCAATAAACTGATAATCTCCACCTTCCGCGTTCAGTTCATCAACAGCCATCTGCGCCAGTTTACCGGCAAGTGTTGAATCCTGTCCGCCAGAAATACCAAGCACCATCGATTTCATAAATGGATAGCTTTTCAGATAATTCTTCATAAAATCAAGAATGACTCTTGTTTCCTCTTCAACGTTTATAGAAGGTTTTACTTTTAATTCTGCGATAATCTGATCTTGTAATGTCATGATTCCCACTCCTTTATGCGATCTGCCACTTCATGAATTTTGTGGTTTTTATTTTCCCAGCATGCTGTACTTAAATCCACCGGGTACTCTTCAGGATTCATATAACGCTTCGTTTCTTCCCAGATCAGTTCAAGATTATCCTGATGATACTGTCTGATTGTTTCAAGTGAAGGCTGGTCGTAAACAAACTCGCCGTTTTCAAATATAGGATGAAGCAATTTTTTAGCAGTGAAGTCTTTCACCCATTTCTGTTTGTATGTATAGATGGGATGAAACATCTTCAAGACTTCCTCTGATTGAGGATCTTCATGGGCGAGTGTAATGTAGTCTCCTTCTGATTTACCCGTTTTATTGTTAATAATGCGATATAAATCTTTTTTACCAGGTGTTGTCACCTTCTCCGCATTGTTAGAAATTTTAATACGGTCCTGCAGTACGCCGTTATCATCAGCTATCGCTGTCAGTTTATAGACTGCGCCTAAAGCAGGCTGATCGTAGGCCGTGATGAGTTTTGTGCCGATACCCCATGCAGTGACTTTACATCCTTGCTGCTTCAAGTTGATGATAGTCGCCTCGTCCAGGTCATTCGAAGCAAATATTTTCGCATCAGGGAACCCTGCAGCATCGAGCATCTTGCGCGCTTCTTTTGACAGATAGCTTAAGTCTCCTGAATCCAAGCGTATACCGATGAAGTTAATCTGGTCGCCAAGCTCCTGCGCCACACGAATCGCATTCGGCACCCCACTTTTCAGTGTATGGAAAGTATCGACTAAAAAGACACAGTTCTTATGACGCTCAGCGTATTTCTTAAACGCTGTATACTCATCGTCATATGCCTGAACCATTGCATGTGCATGTGTCCCTGAAATCGGCATACCAAACAGTTTGCCGGCGCGGACGTTACTCGTTGAATCAAAACCTGAAATATAAGCTGCGCGAGCACCCCAGATAGCAGCATCCATCTCCTGCGCACGACGTGTTCCAAATTCCATAAAGATTTCGTCCGGTGCAATATTTTTAATGCGGCTTGCTTTCGTCGCAATGAGCGTCTGAAAATTGACGATGTTCAGGATAGCTGTCTCTAAAAACTGGGCTTGAATGAGCGGCGCTTCTATTCGGAGTAACGGCTCATTGTTGAAACAGATTTCACCTTCCTGCATAGAGACGATGTTCCCAGTGAATCTCAACTCTTTTAAATAGCTCAGGTAATCTTCCTGATAGCCTTGCTCACGTAAATATTCGATGTCACTGTCCGTAAACTTAAAACGTTTCACGTACTCGATGATTCTCTCGAGGCCGGCAAATACTGCGTAACCACCGTCAAACGGCATACTTCTGAAATAAACATCAAAGACAGCCATATTCTCATGTATGCCGTCAAACCAGTAAGTTTCTCCCATATTAATCTGATATAAATCCGTATGCAGCATCAAGCTGTCATCAGTTTTTTTGAACATCTTAATCCCTCTTTTTCCCTTTATTAACGTCTTCTCTTTCATATTAACATACCTTTAAGTGAAGCAATAATGCTACAATTTAACTAACTTATAGAAGAGGTCATGATATGAAAAATAAACAATTTGTCTTTATCCTTTCAGCTGTTGTCTCCATATCCGGCTTTTCTCAAGGCATGCTGCTGCCGCTTATTTCCTTTATATTTGAACGGGATCATGTGCCGAGTATCGTCAATGGTTTCCATGCCACTTCTCTTTATATCGGCGTGTTCCTGACGTCGCTTTTTCTTGAAGGACTTCTCAGGAAGTGGGGTTTTAAGCCACTCATTATTACAGGTGGTGTCCTCGTCTGTTTATCGTTCCTGCTTTTTCCCGTTCTTCAAGCGATGTCTATCTGGTTTGTGCTGCGCCTGATTGTCGGTGTCGGCGACAATATGCTGCATTTCGCAACGCAGTCATGGCTCACGCATGTGACGCCGCGCAATCAGCTCGGACGTGCACTTGCTTATTACGGGCTGAGCTTCTCACTCGGTTTTATGCTTGGACCTATTCTAGTGCCGCTTGTTAATATTCATGAGTCACTGCCCTTTTTAATCAGTGCCGGCTTAACGTTCATTGCGTTCTCACTTGTCTTTACACTGAAAAATAGTTTTCCTGAGCCGTCTGAAGAAAAAGTCTCTCTTTCTTCTACTTTCATCAACTTCCGGAAAGTCATCCATACTTCCTGGATCGCGTTCTTATTTCCGATGGTCTTCGGTGTGATGGAGAGCTCTTTGAATAGCAACTTCCCGGTATTCGCACTGAAACATGATTTAAGTTTAATCGATATCACTTGGATACTCCCGATGTTCAGTCTCGGTACCATCATTTTCCAGGTACCAATCGGCAGTCTGTCTGACCGTATGAATAGAAGTCATTTAATGCTGTTACTGACCTTAATAGGTGCAGGTATCTTTCTTTTAGGCGATTTTTTTATCGCACATCATTACGGCATGATGGCCATCTTCTTTATTGCCGGCGTCTTTACAGGTTCTCTTTATTCTCTCGGTGTCACCTATATGACAGAACTCACACCTAGATACTTACTGCCGGCAGGCAATCTGATGTGCGGTATCGTCTTCAGCATCGGCAGTATATTCGGTCCTATTATTGGAGGCACTGTTATCTCTGTAACAGATAATCAGTTTTTCTTTATTGCTATCAGCGTTCTCATCCTACTGACGAGTGTCGCGACTTATATCTTTATTCTGAACAACCGCAAATTTTCAGAGGAGTGATTAAATGTTAGAACTAGCCCAGTCTTTTATCAGAAACATGCACCAGGAACTCAATATCTCAGACGTTGCCACCAAAGCACGATTACGGGTCATTGAAGAAGAAATCAGTCAAACCGGCACTTATCAGCATACGACTGAAGAACTTGAATATGGTGTACGCGTCGCATGGCGTAACAGCAACCGTTGTATCGGTCGTCTCTTTTGGGACAAACTGAATTTAATAGATAAACGGAGCGTCCAAACACCCGCGGAATTTGAGGCAGCGCTGCTTCACCATATCGACTATGCAACGAACAACGGCAAAATCAGACCGAGCATCACTGTTTTTCCGCCGCGTAATGGTCATCACACACCGTTTACCATTCTGAATGACCAGCTGATCCGCTACACAAGTGACACGTTAGCAGATCCCGTTAAAGCTATTAAGCCGGGCATCACATCCAAGTTTCTACCTATTGTTTATCAGCACGACGGACAACTTCATACTTTTGAGCTGCCGGAAGAAAAAGTGCTCGAAGTATCCCTTCGTCATCCAAGTCACCCGGCATTCGATGACCTGAATTTGGCCTGGTATGCCGTGCCAATCATCTCAGGTATGGAACTCCGTATAGGCGGCATCATTTATCCATGTGCGCCTTTTAATGGCTGGTATATGGAATCAGAGATTGCATCCCGCAATCTGCTGGACTGCTACCGCTACAACTTGATAGAGCAGATTGCCGACAGTTTCGGTTTTGACCGAAAGACGACTGCTACTTACTGGCGTGACCGGACGCTCGTCGAACTGAACTATGCCGTCTATCATTCATATAAGTCACAAGGTGTTGCAGTTGTCGACCACTACACTGCGAGTAAGCAGTTCGAGAAATTCGAAGAACAGGAGAACGCTGCCGGTCGGCATATCACGGGCGACTGGACTTGGCTGATCCCGCCTATCTCTCCTTCACTCGTGCACAACTTCCATAAAGGTTACGATAATACTTATCGCGACCCGAACTTTTATTACCGTAAAAAAGGCTATCCTTTTTCCGGATAATCATTAAAGGTCACTGAAAAGCTTGTCAACATGCTTCTGATGAATCGTATTTAAATGCCTGTTGCAATGGCAGTAAACATCTGCCGCTTCAATCAGACGGACCGCACACGTGTCCTGCTGATTAAATGTATTGTTGAAGACATAGATGCCCTCGTTTTTAACACCGTTATAGCCTTTAATTAAAATGACATCTTCCTGGCGGATTGATTTGAAATCATTGTTTGCTATGATGACTGTCTCCCCGGCCTGCACACCTTTGTCAATTCCTGCAAGCGATGTCGAATACTTGCCTTTGTTGACTGCAAGATATCTGATACCACCCTTGCAGTCTATGAACTGATTGCCTGAGACTTTAACTGTCTTTGATTTGAGTAGTGTGACCGCATAGTCATTCATGCCGTCAAACGTATTATTCTCGATAAAAATATTCTCGTAGAAAATATCATACTGACTGGCATGAGAACCGACTGCCCGGTTCCATGCTTTCATCATCGGTTCCCCGGAGTTACCGAAATAACAATCTTCGATGATGACATTGCGAGTTGATGTACCGTCATAATAGCCGAACTTCGGAAATGAATCTTTCAGCTGGAGATCAATCTGAATCGCTTCACTGAACTGCCTTTTTCCTGAATCATCTCTGAAGCCCAGGAAACGGCAGTTTTTCACGTGAAAACCATCTAGTCCGCACGCATCGATGGCATGACCGCCGACGACATTCTTAAAAGTCACATCTTCAATCTTTATCTCTTTTGCGTGTCCAAGCGACATAATGGTATTGTTGAAATTGAGAACATGGCCATACTGGTCAAAAGTGCCGCCTTTAATGGTGATATAACCATTGCCGTCATATCCATGATAGCCTGGTTTGCGACCATTTTTGAGGAGGGCGCTATTGCTCATCCTTCTGATGACTGCATCTTTATGTAGAATAAGGGTAGTATGATGGTAGATCACTAATTCTTTTGCGATATAGTACGTTCCTGCCGGCACATAGATTTCGACAGGTGTCTTTTTAGCTTGATTTAAGGCACGCTGAAAACCGATACTGTCCATCAAAATGTGATGTCCGCGTGCACCATAATCGATTACATTGATTTTTCTCATTTAGTTCATCCTTATTATCATTTATACTTTGATTAACTATACCCTGTTAGGAGGCTCATTATGGATAAAGCATTACTGATTATTGATTATTCGTATGATTTTGTTGCTGATGATGGAAAACTGACTTGCGGTAAACCTGGTCAGTCTATTGATCAGGCCATCGCCCGTAAATTTGAAGCTTATCTCACCGAAGGCAACCCTGTTTTCATCATGATGGATCTGCATGACTTAAATGATATGTCACACCCTGAATCAAAGCTCTTCCCGCCCCATAATATCCGCGGGACCGAAGGCCGTGAACTTTATGGCGCTGTTAAAAAAGTTTATGAAGAGTTCCGGGATCATCCTCTTGTCTTCTGGATTGACAAGAGACGCTATAGCTCATTTGCGGGCACACCGCTTCATCAGTATTTAACAGAACGTCAGATCAAGATCATTGAACTGACAGGTGTCTGTACGGATATCTGTGTTCTTCATACAGCAGTAGATGGTTATAATCTCGGTTATACGATGATGGTCGATAAAGATGCTGTTCAATCCTTCAGTCAGGAAGGACACCAGTTCGCGCTTTCTCATTTTGAGCATTCACTCGGCATGACGATTACCGGTCAATCATGATAAAATAAAAGATATTCATATTAAAAGGAGAAGAATTCATGACTATTTTAACTTTCGGACATCAAAATCCTGATACAGATACAATCACTTCAGCACTTGTAATGGCAGACCTGCAGACTGCTGCCGGCAAAGAAGTTGAAGCAGTAAGACTGGGTGAAGTAAGTGCTGAGACTCAATATGCGCTTGACAAATTCAACGTATCTGCACCTCGCTTAATCGAAAAAGTTGACGGTGAGGAAGTCATTCTTGTTGACCACAATGAGTTCCAGCAGTCAGCACCTGGCATCGAATCTGCTCACATTCTGATGGTTGTTGACCACCACCGTATTTCTAATTTTGAGACGGCAGCACCTTTATACTACAGAGCAGAACCAGTCGGCTGTACAGCAACGATTCTTAATAAAATGTATAAAGAAAATCAGATCGAAGTGAAACCTGAGATTGCAGGGCTGATGTTATCTGCTATTATCTCTGATACATTACTTTTCAAATCTCCTACTTGTACAGACGAAGACGTCAAAGCAGCAGAAGAACTTGAAAAAATTGCAGGTATCAACAAAGAAGAATATGGCCTTGAAATGCTTAAAGCAGGTGCTTCTACAGCAGACAAATCTGCAGAAGACTTACTGAACATCGATGCGAAATCATTCTCTATGGGCGAAAAAGAAGTCCGTGTTGCACAAGTCAACACTGTCGATATCGATGAAGTATTCGCACGCCAGGAAGAACTTGAGAATGCTATCAATGCAGAGACAGCACAAAATGGTTACGACTTATTTGTCCTTGTCGTGACAGATATCATTCATTCTGATTCGAAGATCCTCGCACTGGGTAAAGAACAAGAAGCGGTCAATAAAGCATTCAACGTTGCTTTAGATAAAAACACTGCTTTACTTAAAGGCGTTGTATCACGTAAGAAACAAGTGGTACCTCAATTAACTGACGTTTTATCATAAGGAGGTGTTCCCTATGGAAATCCAGCAGTCAGGAAACAGATTTTATATCGATGACAAAGCTGAGATTACATTCTACACACAAGGTGAAGACACGATTGTCATCAATCATACATTCGTTGATCCTTCGCTTCGCGGACAAGGTATTGCTAAACAATTACTGAACCGTGTCATTGACTATGCACGAGAAAACAACTTAAAAATCGTGCCCCTCTGCTCCTATGCAGTGACTGCAATGAAAAATGATGCATCTGTACAAGATGTACTGAAATAAAAAAAGGACGTTTTATCAAAAAGATAAAACGTCCTTTTTCTTATACCAGCTTCAGTCCGACGATAGCGATGATAATCAATGTAATCAGAATCACTTTTTTCAGATTGAAACTGTCTTTATAGAAGACAATGCCGACAATAACACTACCCATGGCGCCTATTCCAGTCCAGACGCTGTAGGCAGTACCGAGCGGCAGTGACTTAATCGCCACTGACAGTAAAAAGAGACTTAACATACTCAGCAGAAACCAGATGACCGTCCACTTTTTATTTTTAAAACTGTCGCTGTTTTTTAAAGCCACAACCATCAGGACTTCCATTAGACCGGCTCCGATTAATACAATCCAGCTCATGACTCCTCAGCCCCTTCCACAAATTTCAGTCCGACGATGGATGCTATCAAGAGTGCGAGGAAAAATATCTTCAGAACACTCATCGGTTCATCGAGGAAAAAGTAGCCATAGAGTACTGTTCCGACTGCTCCAATACCTGTGTAGATCGCATAAGCCATTCCAACTTCCATATGCGTCAGGCAGTAAGCAAAAAAGTAAAATGATAATGCCATGACGACTACCGTGAACAAGGTCCACGGAATATCTGTAAAGCCATGTGAATACTTGAGTCCGACTGCCCAGACAACTTCCAGCAGTCCGCCGATAATTAAATAAAGCCATGATTTATTCATGTATCTTTGCCTCTCTTTTTATGATTTCCAGCATGCGCAGTGTATCCATACTCATCTGCTCTTTACTCGAATGGATTGAGCCCGACTGACAAGCATCCATAAACGTCTTGATTTCATAGGACATCGGCTGTGCATGGTGCTCAAACCGCTCAATTTCTTCACCTTGGCGATTGTACTTTTTAATGATGGCAGGTGCTGATATCTTATCTATCGTCAAGATCCCATCTTCACCGATGATTTCAGACGGCAGATAACTGTTGATGATTTTTGAGAAGCTAAGAACAGCTGTCATTTCGCTGTATTTAGCAATGACTGTCCCTTGACCGTCCGCCCCAGTCGACAATCGATGAAGTTCAGCGCTGACGCTTAAAGGCAGGCCGAACAACCTGACAAGCGGTGCAATCGTATAGACACCCAGATCCGTCAATGCACCGTTGCCGAGCTCCGGTCTGAACGCATTCTCTACAACACCTGCTTTCAGTTTATCGTAACGTGATGAGTACTGATTATAGTGAAAGTTGACACGTCTGATGGTGCCAATGTCATTCAGCCATTTCTCCAGCTGATTGAATGCAGCTGCTTCAGTCGACTTCATCGCCTCCATTAAGATAACATCATTTTGCTTTGCACAGTCAAAAAGCGCCTGTCCTTCTGCTGCAGTTAATGTGAGTGGTTTCTCGCAGAGCACGTGTTTCTTAGCATTCAGCGCGGCCATCGTCTGTTCCGCATGCAATAAATTAGGCGTTGCAATATAAACAGCATCATAGCTGTCGCTCACTATAAAAGCCTGCCAGTCTGTAAATCGGTGTTTGATATCGTACGTAGCAGCGAAGGCTGTCGCTCGTTCAGCGGTACGTGAATAGACTGCCGTCACTTCAAAGCCTTCAATTGTTCTGCCGGCAGTAATCATACGATCGGTAATCCAGTTCGTGCCCACTATACCCAATCTCATTTCCTTCACCTCGTTTAAGTTCAATTGATTTTATCAGGCAACAATCTATTGTACACTAATTACATCATATATGCAGAGGTGACCGTTTTGTATAAATCCGTTTTAGATGAAATCAATGAGTTTTTTGATACAGACATGACAAAAGATCTAAAGTTTCGCAAAAAACATCTCAAAGCACTGAAGAAAGAAATCAGGGAACGGGAAAAAGATATTCTGAATGCCCTAGCTGCGGACCTAGGTAAAGGTAAAGTAGAGGCTTATGCTTCAGAAATCGGCTTTATCTTAAAATCCATCTCCATGTTTATAAAGGAAACGAAGAATTACAGTAAAGTAGAATCCATCTCAACACCGATGATGCAGTTCCCAGGAAAAAGTTATATCATGCGTGAACCACTTGGGACTGTCCTGATCATCGGACCTTTTAACTACCCATTCCAGCTCGTCATGGAGCCTTTAATCGGTGCCATTGCAGCAGGTAACTGTGCTGTTATAAAACCTTCTGAGCAGACGCCACATACAAGCGCCATTATCGAAGAAATCATCTCTGCCGTCTTTCCGGCTGATTACGTGAAAGTCGTTCAAGGAGAGAAAGAAGTCACTTCAGAATTACTGGAACAGAAATTTGATTTCATCTTCTTCACGGGCAGTACTAAAGTCGGCCAGATCGTATACGAAGCAGCAAGTAAGAATCTGACACCCGTTGCACTTGAACTAGGCGGCAAAAGTCCGACGATTATCGATGAGACGGCTAACATCAAAGTCGCTGCTGAGCGTATCGCGTTCGGTAAATTTATGAATGCCGGTCAGACCTGCATCGCACCTGACTATGTTCTGATCGACCGGAAAGTAAAAGAACAGTTTATCAAAGCGATGCGTTCGACACTGAAAGATTTCTACGGCAAGGATGCTCAAACATCTGCGGACTATGGTCGCATTGTTAACGAACGTCATTTCGACCGACTGGATGCACTGCGACAAAGCGCAGAAAATGATATCGTCATCGGCGGTGAAACAGACCGAACAGAGCGCTATATCGCGCCAACATTGATTGATAACGTGCAGCTTGATGACAAAATCATGGAAGAAGAAATCTTCGGGCCTCTGCTGCCGATTGTCACATTTGACGACCGCGAGGAAATCTTCCCGATTATCAAGAGCTATGATAAACCGCTCGCGTTATATATCTTCAGTGAAGATGAAGACTTTGTTAAAAAAGTCTTTAAACGCCTATCATTTGGTGGCGGCTGCATCAACGATACGCTGATGCATGTCTCTAACCCCTACCTGCCATTCGGCGGTGTCGGTGCATCAGGCATCGGACACTATCACGGGAAGTATTCATTCGATTTGTTCAGTCATCAGAAATCCTATATGACAAAAGGAACGAAGCTTGAAACGGGACTGATGTTCCCACCTTACAAAGGGAAGTTCAAATACATTAGACAGTTATATAAATAAAAGACAAGACTGCTGACGCGCGTAATCAGCAGTCTTTTTTTATGACTGTAGAATTTCTTTAAATAGCATGGATTTTTAGCAGAACAAGACGAAAAGAAAGCATTTTATCAATTTCAGCATGCTTTGATATGCTATTTCGTCTTTTTCTGTATTTTTGAGTTTTCTTGACCATCGCCTAGAATAAGGCTGAGGTGATATATGTTTATTAAAATACATGAACCATCAGATTATCAGAAGTTCTTGCTGGCTGCTGAACAACGTTTAATCTTGAATGACCATGATGATATGAAACTATCCACTTATTTGCGCGGAGTTGAAGGAGAAACTCTATTTTATGAACTCATCAATCATTCCGAATGCGTTAAACTATGGGATTTTAATTTGAAGTATCGAGGAAACAGCCAATATGACTTTCTGGTCTGGCATAAGGAGACTCTGTTTCATTTTGACATCAAGAACTTTGCCGGCCATTATAAAATCATCAATTATCAGTTCGTGTCTGAGCGTGACTATGTTCATACAGATGTGACGTCCCAGTTGAATAAGGCGCATTATAAGCTTGAGACTTTTCTGAAGAACCAGCAGATTAAGACTAAAGTTGTCAGTAAGACCGTTTTTATCAATCCTGGTTTTAATTTGTCTGCAGATTTTGTGCCAGATCATGTTATTCTTCCATATCAGATAGAAAAGCTCGTAGAATTTATTTCCAGTATTGTCCCGCAGCCTGCTCATTCTATTTATGCTGAGAAAATGAAGTCATTTCATTACTCAGGCGCGCATTTTGATAGAATTCATTACTATCCTTTTGAAGAATATAAACGAGGTATGAGATGTCCGAAGTGCAGGAGATTAACTATGGTGCATCAGCAGAAAAAGAGATATGTAACATGTCAACATTGCCAGCAATGCAGTGACAATCAGACAGCTTTGATATATTTAATGAAAGAAATGTCGCTGCTGAAAAATGCTCCACTGACATCAACTGAAGTCAGTGAGTGGAGCGGTTTTCCTAAGTCAACGGTACGAGAAATCATACAGAAAATCTGTACGAAAGAAGGCGCGAATAAAAATAGAACCTATCAATTAAAATAGTGAGTCAGTAGTTACCAGCGATATTCCTCATTTGTCGCTGGTAACTCATAAACTTTATCGATTTCACCCGGGTTACCAGCGATATTTCTCTTTTATCGCTGATAACTCATAATTTTCCTTGCTTTCACCCGACTTACCAGCGATATTTCACGTTTATCGCTGGTAAGTCACCCTCTCCATTCCCACCAAAAAACCGCTCCTCGCGTGAGGAGCGGTTTTCCAACTCTAGTATAACTCTGGTCGGCGTGATTCAAATACCGGTATTGCCTGTCTGATTGCTGTTGAACGTTCTATGTCTATATCTGCGATGATTGTTTCTTCTTTCTGGCTTGCTGCAGCGAGCACTTGGCCAGTCGGCTCTATAATCATCGATTGCCCGCCGAAGACTGTACCGTTACATTCACCTGCTGCATTACAAGCTGCGATGTAACACTGATTTTCTATCGCACGTGCTTTAAGCAGTGCAGTAAAATGATCCATTCGTTCTTCCGGCCACTCTGCGACGACGTATATGATTTCTGCACCTTCTAAAGCAAGTCGGCGTGTCAGCTCGGGGAATCTTAAATCATAACAGATGATGACGCCCATTTTCTCTCCGGCGAGTTCAAATGTTTTAAACTGTTCTCCTGCTGATAAATAGCGCGGTTCATCCAGCATCGGCACTAAGTGTATTTTATCGTATTGATAGGCCACTTCTCCCTGCTTGTTGACGATGACACTTCTATTAAAATGCTTTTCTTCCTCTGACACCGCCATTGATCCGCCGACAATATGAATCCCTTTTTCCTGCGCCAGACCTTTTAAAAAGTCAATTTCACGTCTGCCTTTTTCATCAGCAAGTTCACCTAATCGTTCTAACTCGTAAGAAGTATTCCACATTTCAGGCAGGACAGCAATATCTATTCCTTCCAGTCCGCGGAGCCAGCTGGCTACTTTCTCCATTGCGAGGTCCGGCCTGCCTGGCACGACTTCCATCTGATAGAGTGCGATTCTCATGACAGGAATTGTACGCAGACACCTTCAGCTGCCTGCTGATCCTTCTCGAGAAGCGTCAGTCTGCCTGTCTCCGCATCACGTTCAAATAATACAACGTTACCGCTCACTTCATGTGCACAGACTAAGAACTGATCATCATTTGAAATATTGAAGTCACGCGGCCAGTCGCCACCACAGTCGACGATTTCTACAAGTGACAGTGCAGCACCGTCTTCTTCTACTTTAAAGACTGCAATGCTCTGGTGACCTCTGTTTGAAGCATAAACAAATTGGTTGTCATGACTCATGCGGATGGCTGCACCTTGCGTATTCTCTTTAAAATCAGCAGGAATTGCTAAATGCTGCTCCAATAGTTCAAACTCACCATTATCGTATTTGAGTACAAATACTTCATTGCTTAGTTCTGTCATGACGTAAGCGTATCTGCCATTCTGATTGAAGACGAGATGTCTCGGACCTGCGCCTGCCGGAACTTTCAGTGCCTGTTCACGCTTCAGTCCGTCTTCATCAAATGTAAAGGTGATAATCTCATCAGCCCCCAGGTCGACAGCCACTGCTTTACCGTCCGGTGTTTCTTTAATGAAATGCGTGTGTGCTTTATCCTGACGATCTTCGTTAGGTCCAAGCCCCTCCTGCACGACTACATTGATCAGTTTCTGAATTGCACCGCTTTCTGTATCTAACTTGTAAAGACGCGCTTCTGCTGCCCCGTAAACGGCTTCAAACAGATAGTTACCGTCCTGACTGACTGAGATATGACAGCCAGATTCTGCTGATTCCAGACAGTCATTGATCAGTTCAAGCTGTCCTTCTTCCCCTATCTTATAAGCTGCGACACCTGCTTTATCGTTTTCTTTTTTAATACCATATAAAAAGTCGCCGTGTTGTACGACGTATGTTGATGCGGGCACCTCGTAGCCCGTTTCAACTGTTTCGATTTTTTTCTCTTCCGCATTTAATACAAAACGGTAGATGCCTTTACCTTCTTTTTTAGTATATGAGCCAATGTATCCAATCATCCTATTGCCTCCTTTTTTCTTTTATCTTAACAGACTATTCCCCCTTCAAAAAAACATATGCAAATTCAAATTTTTTTCTTGCCAACAGTTTAGTAATACATTACAATTTGTTTGGTAAAAATAAATTAGTAGTTATATAAAACCTCAAGTTAAGTCATACTATATTTTACAATTCTGTATCTTGGAGGTGTGAGATTGCTCAAACCCTATAAACTTAAGACTTTAACCCCTATCAATCAGACATTGCACAATCAGACGCCTCTGTTTGATGCACTGAAATTATATGAAGAACAGGATGTCGTCAGCTTCGATGTACCGGGACATAAGCGTGGTCTCGATAGTGAAACAGACCTTCATTACTACGGCCGCTCTACTTTGCGTCATGACGTCAACTCGATGCCGCAGCTGGATAATTACGATAACCCGAAAGGTGTCATCAAAGAAGCACAGGATTTAATGGCTGACTTATACCTTGCTGACCAGGCCCATTTCCTTGTAAATGGCACAACTGAAGGCATTCAGGCTATGATTTTCTCTGTCTGTAAGCCTGGTGACAAACTGATTCTACCGCGCAATGTCCATAAATCTGTGCTGAATGCGATGGCCCTTGCTGATGTCACACCAATTTATGTACTGCCTGAATTTGATACAGAGTTCGGCATCGCTCATAACTTAAGTGTAGAAACAGTCAGAAAAACCATTGAAGAGCATCCTGATGCACGTGCTGTTTTCATCATGAATCCGACTTACTTCGGTGCTGTCAGTGACTTGAAAGCAATCGTGGATCTTGCCCATGCGCATGATATGCCGGTTCTTGTCGACGAAGCGCACGGTGCACACTTCAGATGTTCGCCTGAACTGCCTATTTCCAGCATGGAAGCAGGTGCAGATCTTGCTGCAACAAGTCTTCATAAGACAGGCGGCTCGTTCACACAGTCGAGTGTCCTGCTCGTTAAAGGACACCGGGTAGACCCGCATAAAGTGAAGAGTGTCATCAATATGCTGACATCTACTTCTGCTTCTTACTTGCTGATGTCTTCACTCGATATCGCTCGTAAACATCTGGCCTTACACGGCGAGAAACGGATTCAGGCATTGATGCCGCATGTCCGTCAATTCAAAGAAGCAGTCACAGCTGTCCCAGGGTTTCATATGCTGGATGGCCATGATTTCAACAGACTTTATAATCAGGACCTCGATGAAACAAAACTGACCATCTATGTCGACTCATCAATCGATCTATCAGGTTTTGAGATCTATAAACTGTTACGCAATGACTACAACATTCAGATGGAGCTCGCTGAACCTAACGTCGTTATGGGGATTGTGACTGCAGCAGATAATGCCTATGTCCTTGAACGTTTAAGAGATGCGCTCATGGATATTAGTCATAAACACCATGACGCAGCACGTGAAGTCTATGCACCGGTGCTCAAGCAGCTTGCCATTCCGGAGCAGGCGATGGGCCTTCGTGAAGTTCTGTACGGTGAGAAACATCCCGTCTCCATTGAAGAAGCACTTGGTGAAATCTGTGCAGAATCATTAATGATTTATCCACCGGGTATTCCTATACTGATGGCTGGTGAACGCATTTCACAGGAAGTCATTGACTACTGGCAGTTCATCAACAACCAGCCTATCATCAAAATCGGTACTGAAAATTCAAATCAAGTTTATATTATGAATAGAAAAGAGGACAATTAATAATGAAATTAACAACTTTAGGCAGACACGTTTTAATCGAATACTATAACTGTGACAAAGACATCTTAAAAGACCACGATAAAATCGAAGAAATCATGAACGAGGCGGCACGCGTATCAGGTGCAACTATCGTTGAAAGCTGCTTCCATACTTTCAATCCTTACGGTGTATCAGGGGCTGTCATCATCTCTGAATCTCATTTAACAATCCATACATGGCCTGAATATGGTTACGCATCAGTTGACGTCTTCACATGTGGTGATACAGTAGACCCATGGAGAGCAGAAGACTTCCTTGAAAAAGCATTAAAAGCTGAGCTCTCTGATTCATATGAAATCGGCCGCGGTATGGCTGACAAAATCCATAAGTATTCTAAAGGTGAAATCGTCGTAGAATCATTCAAACCTGTCGAAGTCGACGTAAAATAAGGAGGATTATCCATGTTAGATCTTTGGTACACAGAAAATCATACAGATAACGTTCGTTTTTCAATCAAAACAAATAAACATATCCACTCTGAGCAGTCTGATTTCCAGCAGATTGACTTCTTTGAGTCTGATGAATTTGGTACATTCTTCACATTAGACGGCTTAATGATGGTGAATGAGAAAGATGAATTCGTCTATCACGATATGATTACACACGTAGCGATGGCAACAAATCCTAATATCAAAAAAGTATTAGTTATCGGTGGCGGTGACGGTGGTACTGTGCGTGAATTAACGCGTTATGCGTCTATCGAACAGATTGATATGGTCGAAATCGATGAACGCGTGGTCCGCTTGTCTCAGGAATACCTGCCGATTACTGCCGGCAAATTAGAAGATCCTCGTGTGACACTGTTATTCGAAGATGGCCTTGCTTATGTCAAGAACAAAGAAGATGGTTATTATGACCTCATCTTAGTTGACTCTACAGATCCAATCGGTCCTGGTGAAGGCTTGTTCTCACATGACTTCTATAACAACTGTTTCCGTGTACTGACAGACGACGGTATTTTAATCAATCAGCACGAATCACCGTACTATCCAAGCTACGCACATGAAATGAAACGTGCTCATTCAAAAATCAAAGGTCTCTTCCCTATCACACGTGTCTATCAGTTCCATATGCCGACTTATCCGTCAGGCCACTGGCTCTTCGGCTTCGCGTCTAAGAAGTTCGATCCATTAAAAGATGCCGACTTAGAAGCATGGAATAAACTTGGACTTAAAACGAAATACTACAATACAGATATCCATACAGGCGCATTCGCCCTTCCGACATTCGTCAAGGAGATGCTGAATGATGCAGCCGAATAAACATGTCTATATGGCCTGTGAGTCGACTTTCGACGAGGCCTCAACCGTTATTTACGGTGCACCTTTTGATGGCACTGTCTCAAATCGTCCAGGGACACGTTTTGCAGCAGATGCGATTCGTTCTGAGTCGTATGGCTTAGAAACCTACAGTCCTTATTTAGATAAAGATCTGGAAGATGTCAACATCATGGATTCGGGAGACGTTGATATCACGATCGGCAACAAAGTGAAAGTACTGGATGAGCTGGAAGCGACAGCACGCGAGATTTTAACAGCGGGTAAGCTGCCTTTTATGATTGGCGGCGAGCATTTAGTAACGCTCGGCCCCTTCCGTGCAGTCCACGAAAAATATCCTGAAGTTGTACTCGTCCAGCTTGATGCCCATACAGATTTACGCGACGACTATATGGGCGAGCCGTTAAGCCATGCGACAGTCGTTCGTCGTATCCATGACATTACAGGCGATGGCCGTATCTTCCAATATGGCATCCGTTCAGGCACTAAAGAAGAATTCGACTGGAGCAATGCGCATACGACGCTAGAAAAATTCTCTATCGATACTTTGCAGGACCTGCCAGATATACTGAAAGATACACCGGTCTATGTCACGATTGATCTTGACTGTCTCGATCCTTCCATCTTCCCTGGTACCGGCACACCAGAACCAGGCGGTCTGACTTATAAGGAACTGGAACCAGCGTTTAAAATATTCGAGCAGCTGAACGTTGTGGCAGCCGATATTGTGGAACTCTCTCCACCCTATGATGCATCAGGTGTATCAAATGCCGTTGCAGCTAAAGTCGCACGCGAGCTCATGCTTGCGATCACCAAATAGACAAAACCTTACACTGATGTGTGAGGTTTTTTTGCACTGGACAACTGATTCCTGTTAATTGCTCATCAAGCCTTATGCTTTATCTCATCCGACTAGTGAATAATGTTATAAAATATAACTATTTCATCATCAATATAGGTATAATATATTTATTCTATAGAAGGACGAGGATACAACAATGAAATTTTCACAATTTCCCTCCAATGTCAGACTCAGAATCATCTGTGGTTTCTTTGATCATGCAGCCGGTATGAGCGTCATGCCTTTCATGGTTCTTTATATCGCTGATGAACTTGGTAAGGTGGCATCTGGTATTTTACTGAGTCTTAACGTCATTTTCGGTCTGATCTGCGGTCTCTGCGGTGGTTATTTTGCCGACCGCTTCAGTCGAAAAGGACAGCTTGTCGCAGGACAGCTTTTGTTTGCTGTGCTAATTGTGATGATGACTATTTTCATTCATCCGGCCATCAATCAGCCGTGGCTGGTCACACTCTTTTTTATGCTGACCGCTGTCAGCAATGCAATGATATTCCCTGCACTGGAAGCCCTTATCATTGACTCGACAACCGAAGAAATGAGGAAGTCTGTGTATGTGACAACTTACTGGACAAACAATCTGGCGACAGCAATCGGCACAGCAATCGGCGGTTTGTTCTACAAAGACTACCGTATTTTTCTATTTATATGTATCATTATTATCATGCTGATCAATACCGTCATCTTTAAGCGCTATCTCATCGACCCGACTGTCAATAAAGTACGCAAAGTTGTTGAGACGCACTGGGTCAGAGATTTGCTCAGTAGTTATCGCGTTGCGCTTAAGGATAGACGTTTCGTCGTCTTTACAACGGCAATGATTTTTGTTTTTTCGGCAGAGTTTGCATTGACGAATTATATCGGTGTGCATCTGCACAACACCTTTAAACCGATTGATCTCTTCGGCATTCATGTCGACGGTGTTCGTATGATGAGTATCCTGCTTATTGAAAATACACTGCTTGTTGTCTCCATCACTTTTCTGGTCTCAAAATTAACTGAACGTAGAAATCAGGTCTATGTCCTTCTACTCGGCACTTTTCTTTATACAGCCGGCTATGGCCTGGCTCATTATCTGACGACCTGGTATTTACTTGTCATTGTCATCTTTTTTGCGACAGTCGGTGAACTGATGCAGACACCGATTATTTCAGTCTTCCAGGCTAAACTGATGCCAGAGGATAAACGTGCAAGTTATATCGCTTTTAGTTCTCTCGGTTACAGCGGTGCCGGTCTTGTTGCAAGTTCCGGTCTGATTATCGGCGTTGTCTTAAATAGCATGATGATGTCCATCTATGTCATCATCATGGGACTTATCGGTATGCTGCTCTTCTATCTTGCTGTTCATACCCATATCTTTAAACAACCGATACCCGAATAATTAAGAAAACAGCCTCTTTTCATTATAAAAAAGAGGCTGTTTTTTCGCTTGCAAAATAAAAAAATAATAAATAGTGTTGCAATACAGAACGTATGTTCGTATAATGAAGCTACATCAGTGAAAGAAGTGATGTTATGGAACATCCAGTCTATGGTGAGCTGGATTATCGTCAAGTTGATCCCAGTCAGCTGAATCCGCACATACCAAAAGGGCGAGGCATGATTAAATGGGCGCCATTTGCGACAATGCCTGAGCAGTTCCAAAGTGTCAGACAGCATATAGAGAATCAGAACAAGATTGCCCGGCCCGAACTATCAGACGACCGTCTTGAGGAGCTGGATATGCAGCTGCGAGAAGCGAAACGGCAGCAGTGTCCTGTTCTGATTCAGTTCTATAGTGAAGGCTATATCAATGACCTCTTAATGACTATCGAGAGAATTGATATGTGGGCTCTTCATATCATCGGAATCAATCAAGCCAATCAGCAGATGTGCTTCATTTCATTTATGGATGTCATCAATATCACCCTTGAAACTATCTGAGTTCTTCAGATAGTTTTTTGTAAACTTAATTAAACTTATTTTTTACATGAATACATGAATCATGACTAAAATGTAAATAAATAGAGGTTAACTGTTGAATAAAGCACCTATTTCAAATGATTTATAACAGCGATGTAGAGATTCTATAGAATATGTAATCCAGTAGATTCGATAACGGCGAACTGTCACAATGAAAGAAAAAAGAAGGAGATAACGGATGTTACACTTCAGTATTCTATTTATGGCTGCCCTAGCATCTACACCTGCACCTGACCACCTTATTCAAATCGTCGATAATAACAATCAGCCCTTACCTCACTACTCAGTTACTCTGATGATTGATAATCAGCCGATTCCTGCAGAGACATCATCCGACGGCCAGCTGCTAGTGGAAACGGATGAAGTCATTATCAATGGTGACTCTTTCACTTTGGATGAAGAACAGGAACTAATCGTTATATCTGATGTAGTTGACGAGCCACTTCAGAGCACTGAACAGCCGTATGAAACACTCATTCAAGTTGTCGATCAGCTTAATGAACCCCTGCCGACTCATTCCCTTCTGCTGGACGGTGAAGAAGTCATGACAGATGAAGAAGGTCAGCTTCTCCTTGAGCTTTCTCCTGGCGACCATGAGCTATCATACGATGAAAAGCATATGACACTTCAGGCTGGTGAAAAAGACTATTTCACTATTGAGACAAAGTCAGAGCAATCTGCCAACTCGAGCGTAGGCAGTTCCTCAGAAGAGATGCCTATACACAAACGGGTACCAAAAAGAAGACCTGCAGCTGGTCTTGTCATCCAGAAACCGTCTCAAAAACCTATCCAAAGACCTATTCAGAAATCTATAAAGACACTGAAACCAGCTGTTCTTCATCCTCAGCCAAAACCTCAACCTAAAATCCAGCAAAAACCGTCAGAACAACGCTCTAAGAAAATTGCAACTAAGAAGATACATGAACAACATATAGAAACATCCCAAAAACCAGTTAAAGTCCATATAGAAAAAGAGAAGATAGCTAAAGTAACTTATCCGACTAAACAAACCCATTCAACAAAACTAACTCATCCAACTAAGCAAATTCATTCAACTCATCCAACAGCAGATATCGTCCCCCATAAAACGACACAAAAAGTCATCAAAAAGACGCCTGTCCGAAAGATAAGCGTTAAACCACAACTACCTGTTACAAAACCTCAAGTCGACCCTCGTCCCCAAGTAAAAACAGAGGAAATAGCTACTCTAAAATATAGTCGTCCTAAAAAGAAAAAATCATTACAATTGCCTCAGGCAGGAGAACATGATATTACAAAACTGATCAGCTCTATTCTTGCTGTCAGCGGCATCAGCCTGCTCATCTTCTCACGCCGTTCATTCAGAACATAAAAAAACTTGCCGGATGGCAAGTTTTTATAGGTTTTGTGCTTCAATCTGAGCAACGATATCCTTTGTACGACGTTCAATATCTTCAAAATCTGCTTTAAAACGAGTAAATAAGAAAGCAGCTCCACCTGTTACAACAATCGCTAATAAGAATACAATAAAGAATAAAGCTTTAAAAAATCCCTTCATTTGTTTCACCTCTACCTTTATAATAATTTTATTTTACCATATTAAATTCCCTTTACGAAATATTTAAAACAACCTATGCTATGATATTGTAAAATCTTTATAAAAGAAATGGCTGATTTGTTCTACTTGCTGCGTAACAGCATCAGAACCTCGAGGAAATCAAAAGCCCGATGTAACGGCGGAATTTTTCTACCGACATAGTCGTGTGGCATATGAAGATTACAGCCAAATCATCCAGGTGTCTGAGCATATTTTTTAATGGCACAAGAACGAAGTTTTGAAATCACTTAGCGTGTTCATTTCGGAAGGAGTCTAATCGATCATTAAATAGTTAAAAAAAGCGTCCTTGTCTTGAAGATAAGGACGTTTTTCTTCTCTCCTCTTTAGTATTTATAAAAATATGCATATATATAATGTTTTTATAAATATTTATATTGTTTTTTTATAATTTTCTGATTATAATCAATTTATGCTTCACAAATCTTAACTGACTAAGGAGATTATAAAATGAAAAAAATCATTGCACCTGCTTTGCTTTCATCGGTTATGCTTGCTTCTTTAGTTCCTACCCATGTGACAGAAGCTAAAACCGACGCTTCGAAATCACTTAGTAAAATGGAAAAAGTTCACAACAAGCAAGATGCTAAACACGCACTGAAAAATCTTCCTGGCTCTAAAGCAGTGAAAAAGAACTATAAACAATATGAAGTAGTCGCTACTGAAACAGATAGCGAGGGGTTTACTCATTACACATTGAAACCAAAAGTAAATGGTAAGGCCGCTCTTCATTCAGAAGTAAAAGTTCATGTTAATAAAGAAGGACAGATTGTCTTTGTCAATGGTGATCTTGATCAGAAAACACTTGCACCGACTAATACTCAGAAACTTTCAAGCGCGGATGCCGTGGATAAAGCTTTTGAAACAGCTGGCGTTAAACAATCAGAAGTTAAGAATATGATGGGTCGAAAAGTGGTTAAGAAAGCAGATCTTGTCATCAATGCGGAAAAAAATAAATATGTTTATAACGTACAACTCATTTATGTCACGCCGAAGCCGGCAAACTGGAACATCCAGATTGATGCAGAGACGGGAGAAGTGGTTAAAAAGCAGAATCTTCTTGAAGAAGTGGCAACAACAGGCTACGGCTACGGGAATAAAGGAGATTATAAATCACTTAATATCACTGCAGATAGCGGTCAGTACTATTTAGTCGACCAGACTCATACTGGAAATATTGAAACTTATGATGCACATAACACAAAATCCAACTATAACCTGATTTCTGATTATGACAATGCATTCACGAGTACGTCACAGCGTGCGGGTGTAGATGCACATTATTATGCAGATCAAGTTTATGATTATTATAAAAACACACATAATCGTGATTCCTATGATGGCAAAGGAGCACCTCTTTACTCAGTGGTACATTACGGTTACAACCATAATAATGCTTATTGGAATGGTGAAGCAATGTTCTACGGTGATGGTGACGGGCGTACATTCTCACCATTATCAGGTGCCAATGATATCGTCGCACATGAATTAACACATGCTGTCACTGATTATACAGCTGGTCTTGTTTATGAGTATGAATCTGGTGCTCTAAATGAATCTTTCTCCGATGTCTTTGGTTATTTTGTTGACCCTGATTTCCTGATGGGAGAAGATGCTTATACACCTGGCATTGCCGGTGACGCACTGCGCAGTATGTCGAATCCGGAACAATATGATCAGCCAGCCCATATGAGCCAGTATCAGTACCTGCCAAATACAGAAGATGGTGACTACGGCGGTGTTCATATCAACAGTGGTATCCCGAATAAAGCCTTTTACAATACAGTGACAGTCATCGGAAAAGCTAAAGCAGAGAAAATCTACTATCGTGCATTAAGTTACTACCTAACACCAAATGCTTCGTTCTCAGACGCACGAGCAGCATTAATCCGCTCAGCACAGGATCTCTACGGTTCAACTGATGCGAATACAGTAGCAAATGCATGGTCTAAAGTCGGCGTTTATTAATAACAAAAAGAAAGGCGAGAGACTTCTGTCTCTCACCTTTCTTTTTTATGCAACGACTTTATCATCAATCCCTAAGTTCACTAATTCATCCAGTTTGGACGGATCACAGAAGAACATGACTTTGCAGTCATGCCAGTCTTCCACTACTTTGCCTATGCGTGCAATGTGCCAGGGATTGAAGAAAGTCTGTCCTGATTTATTAAAGCAGTATTCATCATCAATGACATAGCAGGCATGGACGACTACACCGTCATGTTCAAATACCAGCACACTGTCTTTTGTCGCCCGATCGAACCGCTTGAAATGATTGCGTTCCAGCATATCCAGGAATGACTGACTATGCACCCATTCGTCCAGCAAGGACGGCTCATCTGCCACACCATAGAGTGCAGCTGCAAAGCAGTTTCCGCCATGTTCCTCCGGAAACACATGGTGCAGCTGCTGAAAACGTTCTGGCAGACCCCTGGTATCAATCTCTTCAATCTTCTCATCATAAAGGTGAATCAGTTTCTGCTGCGTTGTTGACGTAAGACTACGCCAGAACTTCTGAGTAATCAATAAATTGCCAAGCACAAGCCTGGAACCCGTTCGACGCTGCTCCTGGAATATGAGCTGCTGCAGATCATCTGAAAGAGATTCGTACCACCCAGGACGCGCAACAATCACGTAATCATAGTCTTGAATCCGCCATGTTCTATGGCAGTTACTCACATGAAAGTTTTTATACAGAATATGTCCTTTGAACTCATCTTTTGGACATACCACGGTCGTTTTTAAGTGTTCAGCTAAAAGTTTGTACGTTGAACTGTCGACGAAGAAAAGGTCCTTCTCCTGTTCAAACGTTCTCATTTTATCACTCCTCGGTACTCACCTTAGGGGAAATATATGCATAAGTCAAGTGAAGACGGCTATTACACTTTCTTTGCATAATAAAAGCTGGAGATGCCTTGGGACAGAACAACGAGTGCCATATAGAGGATAAATGTATCTTCGCCCGGCAGATGCAGCCAGTCAAAATAGTAAAGAGAATAGAACATCATTCCTATAAGAATCGTCATCATAAAAGTTAACTTATAGCTCTTAAAGTTAATCAGCTGCTCACGTTCATCGAAATGTTCACCCTCAAAAATAAAGGAACGTAGAATCAGTACAATTCCAAGCACAAATGTCATGACCCAGATACTCATATTCTGCATTCCAACTACTATACCGATAAAGGCACCTAATAATGCAAGCATTATTCCCATACCGAACAATACTTTTTGATTAAACGCACGCTTCATCAAAATCCCTCCTACATAATTTTTGAATAAATCAGTCGGCTAACACTTGAGCTGATAGTTAAGATTGATAAACAGATAATCAACATCTGTTCAGCAGAAAATAACTGGTTGATGACCCCCCCTCTAATAACCTGAGATATGAAGAGGATAATAGCAAAAATGAGCAGTGATAGCATGGCGATAAAGTTACTTCTATATTTAATCAGCTTGTCTCTTTCATCTTCTTTATCTGGTATATCTATTATACTGAAAACAATAAACATTACAGCTAAACTTAAAGACATCAACCAATGTTCAAACTGCTTATAACCGTATACTTCAAAACTCTGCCAGCATGATATTAATGAAAATAAACCTATAGCTAAAAATACCCATTGCTTTCCCTTTAACTTCATAGCTTCCCTCCTAGTAATCTGATTCTTCTAAAATAAAAATCTCGGTAACATCGACGTCGAACAATTCAGCAATAATCAGTCCAAGCGGCAGTGAAGGATTGTACTTTCCTTTTTCAATCGAAATAATTGTCTGTCTCGACACATTCAGCTTTTCAGCCAGTCGCTGCTGCGACATCCCTTTTGCCTGTCTGTATTCGGCCAACTTATTTTCCATAGCTTCACCTCGTTATCATTATAATAAATGTAAAGTTAGCTTTACGTCAAGTAAACTTTACATTTCATACAAAAAAACAACCATCCTAAGATAGCTGTTCATCTTCTACCACTCTGTTACTACCTGCATAGATACCTGTTATCATAAAGATAACCACCATCACAAACAGCAGGATAATACCGGAAGTCCAGCTGTCTGTTATATCATGCAGATAGCCCATCATAAACGGTCCGATAGACGCAATCAGATAGCCTACCGACTGGCCGAATCCTGACAAGGCGATGCTGCCTTCTTTCGTACGTGCACGTAGTGAGCAGAAAAGCATACAGATACTGAAGGCAGAGCCGCTGCCAAGTCCCGCAAAAATCATGGCCATTAAAGCATAGTCTGTAAATAACAGGCTGTATCCTATCAGAAAGAATGATGAAACAATCACAACAAGTATACGCTGAGCTTTCATCTTGCCTGCAATAACCGGGAAGATAAAGGTCATCGGCACCTGAGCGAACTGGTTGAGCATCAGATAAAAACCTGCTATCTTAGGATCAATACCTCTATCCACCATTAATGCCGGAAACCAGGCCGCTGTCGTGGAGAACAACATGGACTGGAATCCCATCATGATTGCGACCATCCAGGCGAGCTTCGAACGACTCATCTTATAACATACAACGATTCCCTTGTCTCAATTTTTCCTGTCAGCTGTGGCAGCCAGATAATAGCGGCGATAACAGCGAATACCACCCAGAAGCCTAGTGAGAGTTTAATGCCTAAGTCGCTCATCTCATACAACGGATAACTTGCCCCTGCTCCGAAACCAGCTGTTAAATTCATCGTTGTACTATAAATACCTGTCGCGAGTCCAATCTGAAGAGGAAACGCCCATTTCACATAACTGGGCAGTGTCACATTACTGATAGCAATCGCGATACCCATTAGAATCGTACCTAGCATAAAGATACCAATCCCACCAGACACACGTATAATCAAACCGACCACAAGCAACAGAATGGCATAGAAAATGGTCTGTGACATCCCAAGACGATTCACCACTTTAGAAACGAACGGAGAAACAAGACCGAAAATAATCAGAGGAATTGTTGTGAGAAAACCAGCCAGCGTATCATTGATGGCAAGAGTCTCTTTGATTTCATTAATCATCGGACCAACTGCGGTCAGCGGCGATCTAAGCGTCGCAGCTACAAATATGATCCCGATAAGCAGCAGCCATCTATTTTTAATCATCACTTCACCTCATCTACATTGTAGACGATTTAGCGCAAAAAAAGTAAAAGAACAAGAAACTAGTACTTGTTCTCTTCTTTATCTATATCTCTTAAATATAATCTATAGAATATAAATGACATAATAACTGAAGCAATTGCACTACCAATTCTCACTTCTTCCGGAACAAATAGGGTCAATAGACCAAAAGCAAGAGCTACTATCAGCATCACATATGTTAGTAGTAAATTCGTATTCATCCATCACATCTCCTAATATTATCGATTATATTTAGCAGCTGTACGATAGTAGACAAATGATGAAGCAGCAATCATAATTCCTATCAGAAAAATTCCTGGCAACTGACTATTATTCGATACGACTGAATAGCCGCAAAGAATCAGCATAGAAAAGACTGCTATAAAGATGAGTGAAGCATAACAATTGAATAAACTCTGTAAGGTAATCAGTCTCTCCCCCTCATCCATTGAATTAATCCAGATACGATTCATATCTTTACGTTCAGCGTCATATTCATAGTCGCCATTATAGATTTGAGGCAGCAATTTTATCAATGCCCGGCAAAGATAAGTAGTGAAGAAAATAAAAAATAATCCAACTATTGTAATCAGAAGGAGAAAAGATTCGAAAAACATTAAAGAACTTGTCAACCAGAGCAGGGTTAATGGTAGACCAAGTGATGCATATAATGAACTCTTATTGTAAATATCAATCAGTCTGATGTTCTCTTCATCCGACTGCTCCTTGGATAACAGTTTCTTAGTTTCCTTATAATAACTAAATGCAGTAATCAAAGAAATCACAAGCAGCAATAGCAGAATAGATGAAACAACTAATCTAAGCTGCAGCGGATAATAAGCATTCAGATATTTCACCATATCTATTCCAAAACTCCCGAGGATTCCTATTAATCCACCAGCCAGGCCGCCTATTATAAACCATTTCCAAGTGTTTTTCATAATTCTTCCTCCTCAAATATAAAGATATTCTCCACCGGTTCATTAAATATTCTCGCGATTCTCACTGCTGTCAGTATAGAGGGCATAAAATCATCCCGCTCTATCAGTGAAATGGTCTGCCTTGAAACGCCAGCTTTTTTAGCAAGTTCAGTCTGATTGTAACCGTCACGAGCTCTTAGTTCTTTCAAGCGATTTTTCATCTCTTCACCTTTTTCATTAACTTTTATATCTATATTGTAATACATACTTTTCATTTTGACAAATATATTAGTCATATTGATTATTTTATTTGTCATGAGTCTGTATGGTAAACTATGTTTATTACTGATAAAGGCGTGATAATATGCAACAAGTCAAAAGTGTGATTACTGAGTTCAGGGGCGGTCATTATGATTTCGGTCTCGAGCAGGCTGAATGGCTGAAATCGACTTTAATGATGGAGAATCGCGAGCGCGAGTGGCGGCTTCGTCGGCCTCGTTTTGATATTGATTCTGTTGAAACGGAAAAGGTCTATCAGCAGTTTGCCCCGAAAATCTGGGAGGAACTGATGGGGATTCAGGACGGGCTTAAACTTAGTCTTGAACAGATTTTGCTCAACTTCGGTCATTACCGGGTCTATGCGAAGGAAAGCGGCTGTTCTGTTTTTACGTCAGACTCATATCTTGTCCGTAACTATGATTATCATCCGGCTACTTATGATGGCCGGCTTACATTCTTCCAGCCGAATGACGGTGGTCTTGCAACGATGGCACCCGTGTCCCGTATTACCGGCCGCATGGATGGCATCAACGAAAAAGGGCTGACGATGGGTTATAATTTTATGCATCGTAAAAAACCTGGCGACGGCTTCGTCTGCTATATGGTCGGCCGTCTGATTTTGGAGACTTGTGCAACCGTCCAGGATGTCGTTGATCTCCTGCAGGAAATTCCCCACCGTTCAAGCTTCTCATATATCGTTCTCGACCCTTCAGGTACAACAAAAATCATTGAGATTACGCCGCGTGATGTAGTGGTACGTGACCATCATTACTGTACCAATCATTTTGAAGTACTGACACATGAAAACAGACGTGTGCTGACTGATTCCGAAATGCGTATGCAGGCCATGACTGAACAAGTAACAGATGCACTCGCAGCTGACCAGGCATTTCGCGTCATGAATAATACAGAGGCCGGCATCTTCAGCGATAAATACTCAAGCTGGAGCGGCACAATCCATACGAGCTGCTACTTCCCTAAAGAACTGAAGGCTCTTTTCGCACTCGGCGGTAATCAGTCACCGGTCGAACTGGATTTCGGCAGATGGCTCAGTGGTCATGCACTGGACATTAAGACCATCCACGGACAGATTGACAGCGACATTACTTTTGCCAGCGAATAAAAATAAACGGCGCTCATGATTGAGCGCCGTTTAATCGTTGGGTCAGGTCATAGGGCCTGACTTGATACATATCTAATGGTAAGTAATTAAGTTTGCTGCATTCAAGTATCCGTTCCTTAAAATGCGGATAAGTGACATGGACATGCAGCTGTGTGTCAGATAAGTCATAAAAGCCGACGTCCTGTGTCTCACCCTCACAATCTGCAAGTTCACCACCAATGACTTCGCCGTGAAAGCTGAAATTGATGACGCCACTTGATAGATTCTGAGTGATACAGAGAAGCCCCTTAATCTCTACATCCAGCCCTGTCTCTTCTTTTACTTCTCTGACTGCACAATCGACAAGACTCTCCTCCTTGTCCATAGCGCCGCCCGGCATCTCGAGTGTGTCACTGCGATGCAGACTACGTACGAGCAGTGTCTCACCCTCAGCATTCTGAACATAGACGCTAGCTGAAACACTATGCTGCGGCTGGAAATAATTGCCTGTCGGCATCATATGTGTTTCCTTCTTCGAGATAATCCATTTGTCATTGGCGATTTTCTGCAGGCGACTATTCTTATAATGTGATGTTTCTTTCCTCAGATTAAAGAACTGCTGATAGTGTTCACGATCCTGAAAATCCCATATCTCCGTAATCTGAGTATAATCTTCATCTACCCAGCGGCCGACAAGTCGCGCCCCGAGCTCAATATAGCTGCGAAATACATGGTCGTGAAAGAAATCGTTGACGGCTTCAAAGCCGTCCGGAATGATTTTGACTTCCGTCTTTACCTGGTACATCTTCTCACACCTTTACTGCACTTTCCTTCATTATAGGTAAAAAAACAGAATTTTGCTAATATTTGAAGGTTGATTACTTGCTTAAAAATTCAATTAAGAGCAAGGGCCCTAATATCACGAGAATAAAAAGAATGGCCAGTATTTTCGCTTCTGTCCGCGCCATATTGAGGGTCATGCCAAACTGTGAGACTTTAGGGACCCAGACATTCGGATCTTGTTTGTTGTAATAAAACAGACCTAATACATAGTTTGAATCATCATGATAAGGTGCTTTGTCGTTTTCAGCTGCTGCGTGGCGATAGTCTTTGTCTGCTTTCCACTGAAGGTACATCCCTGCAATCACAGGTAAGAAAGTACCGATCAGAACGACTGGCATAAAAGCAGCTGGCAGATCCTCATTCGGCATCATGATCTGTTGAACCATAATAAAACTAAACAGCAGTGCCATAATCATACTGCTCATAAAAATCACATAACTGTTATTCTTCCGTGTTCTCCCCTCATACGCAGCAGATGCTTTTCTGGCAGCCGGATTCAGCTTAAGTGGCATCATGTCTGTTGCATTTGAGATAGCCATCATAATAAGAAGTGTGAAAAAGCCCATTCCAGCCGGCATAAAGACTGTCATCAGACTCTTTTCTTCAAAGCGGTCAGGTTTATTATCCATTCCCCAGTGTACGGCAACTCGTTCTGGTATTTCCGGGTAATTAAATAACGTATAAAGTGTTGCAAGTAAGAGAAGACCCGACGGAATTAAATAAACGATAGCCGGTAAAACATGCACATCATTTCTGATAGCTGTATCTGTTGCACGGACCATCTGCTTGCCTTTCATCCAGTCTTCCTGTTCTTTCAGATGCTTAAGTGACCGGTAGCTCTGACTATAAATGAAGAGCTCCACTATAATCAGTGTATGAATGATAATGATAAAGGCTGCCATCCCCCAGCCATCAGATAGTGTTGCAAGCATAAAACCCGTTAAGAGGGTCGCAACCACCGAGGCTAGAAGGGTCCTGTTTCTGAACTTCAATTGTATCGCTTTTACTTCAGACCGGTCCTGCTGCTCGTCCGGCACATAAATACTAAAGAGTAAATTTCTTTTAGTCCATCGGCCAGAAAATAACATCATTAATCCAATCGCTAAAACCATGAGGCTCAATATGATTATTTCCATCATTTCTTCTCCCCTTTTATCAGTTGATAGATTTCTTCATCAGTCAGTTTGAGACACTTCGCTTCATCAATAATAGGCTGCAGACGATCTCTGATTCCTTCTCTTTCTTCATCCGACGCTGTTCTGATTGCTTCCGGATGAATGATAGCTCCAGATTTCGGTAATACCTGAATAAACCGCTTATCTTCCAGATAATGATAAGCCTTATTCACAGTATGCATGTTAATACCGAGATCACCGGCTAATGCCCGTCCTGAAGGAAGTGACTCATACGGCAAAGCATCACCCGTCGCAATCGCCTGAATAATCTGATTGGCAAGCTGCAGGTAAATCGGAATTTCGGACTGATCATTAATTTCAATATAAATCGTTCTCACCTCTGTTCTACATAATATATAACAATACTTTAATCAAAAAAATATATCTGTTCTATTTATAGTATATCAAAACTGAAAGTATTTGTAAATAAATGCTTATTATTATCTTCACTGTTTACTCTCCTTTATAATGGACATAAGGAGATGACAATCATGAAAACTATTTTAAATACACCTTATTCATTTAAGAATCTTGAACTGAAGAACCGCATTGTCATGCCACCGATGTGTCAGTATTCCGTTACTAAAGAAGACGGCACGCCAACGGACTGGCACTATGTTCATTATGCTTCTCGTGCTGTAGGAGGTACCGGGCTTATTATCGTTGAAATGACCAATGTTGAACCTAATGGACGTATTTCCGCTAACTGTCTCGGCTTATGGGATGACGCGCAGATTCCTGCCTACAAACGATTAGTCGATGGCATCCATGACAATGGCAGCAAAGCCGCCATACAGATTGCTCACGCCGGCCGTAAAGCGACGCATATCGAAACGCCGGTCAGTGCTTCAGAGACACCAGTAGAAGAGCCAACAAAATTCGGCCCTGTCCGCCATCCACGTGCGCTTTCGACAGAAGAAGCAGAAGAAATGATCATCAAATATCAGGAAACAGCACGCCGCGCAGTCGAAGCCGGTTTTGATACAATCGAAATTCACGGTGCTCATGGTTACTTGATTCATCAGTTCCATTCACCAGGTATCAATAAAAGAGATGATAAGTATGGGCAGGATTTAGCTTTATTCGGCGTAGAAGTCATCAAAGCAGTTAAAGCTGTTATTCCAGATGATATGCCTCTCCTTTTCCGTATTTCAGCTCGCGAATATATGGACGGCGGCTATGGTATTGACCATGCACTTGAAATGGGACGCCGCTATAAAGAAGCAGGCGTTGATATCTTTGACATCTCAACAGGTGGTGAAGCCCCTCCAGGGCAGGATAAACCTGGCAACTACCCAGGATACCAGGTCAGTTTCGCCCGTCGTTTCAAAGAAGAGCTGGATGTGCCTGTCATCGCAGTCGGTATACTGGACGAACCTGCTGTTGCTGAAATGACGCTTCAGGATAACAGTGCAGACTTAGTCGCTGTCGGTCGAGGCATGCTGAATGATCCCTACTGGGCTATTCATGCTGTCAAAGCATTAAGAGATGACGTTGAAGTACCGAAACAGTATGAACGAGGCATTCGTTAATGTACAACCATCTCTTATTTGACTTGGACGGCACTCTTACAGATCCAAAGGAAGGCATCACGAACTCTATCGTTCATGCCCTTAATAAGATGAAGATTACAGCGCCTGACCATGACGAATTAGTTCACTTCATCGGGCCCCCTCTTAAAGACAGTTTTGAAAAAGATTACGGCCTGTCCGGTGATGATAATGTGCGAGCATTAAAGTTCTATCGTGAGTACTTTGCAGATCGAGGGCTCTATGAAAATGCAGTTTATCCAGGAATAGAAGATTTCCTTAATAGCCTGAAAGAAAATGGCTATCATCTCTATGTGGCAACGAGTAAACCGATTGATTATGCTCAAATTATTCTGGATCATTTTGATTTAAGTCAATACTTTGACGGGATAGCAGGCAGCGAACTCGATGGGACACGCAACCATAAAGCAGAGGTTATTCAATATGTGATTGAAGAGTTTGAACTGCATCAAGAAAAATGTGTCATGATCGGTGATCGCAAACACGATTTAACCGGCGCAGAGCTTAATCAGATGGACGCAATAGGTGTTTTATATGGTTATGGCTCATTAGAAGAACTTTCGTCTTATCCTTCAGTTGCACTTATATCAGATGTAGCATCTTTAAAATCATATTTCTTAGGAACAGAAGTTTAAAAGCTTCCAATTTAGGTTAAATAAGTAATAAATATGTAACTGGAGGTTGTTTCTATGAAATTCAAAGCATTAGGACTCATTCTTTCCGCTGGTCTGGCACTTGCTGCATGTGACGCTGATAACAGTAATGACAAACAGACAAGCCCGGACGATAACGCTCAGTCAGAAGTCAATTCTGGTGAAACAAATAAATCATCAGATGTGAAAAGCAATGAAGATGCTAACGTGACGAAAGACTCAGATGATAATGATATGGATGATTCTAACGACGCGGAGAAAGATGATGAAGATCAGACCTCGTCAAGCACTGCTACTAATAGCGAGCAGGCTTTAGCTATTGATGACATCAAGTCAACACCAGATGATATCATTAAAGTGATTGAATCTCAGAAGAAAAAAGGCGAAATCACAGATATCAAGTTTGAAAAAGAGAACAATGAATGGGTTTATAAGATTGGTCAGAACGAAGGTAACAAACATGTGGAATATACGTACGGCATGGATAGCCGTAAGCTGATCAGCACTGAGGAAGACAATGAGAAAGACACTGCCATTAATTTAGATAAAGCGATGAACTATGATGATCTCATTAAAAAAGTTAAAGATAAAGTAGGAAACAACGCTAAAGTAAAAGAATGGTCATTGGATACAGAAGATAATATACCTGTCTTTAAAGCGACTTTACTGGATGGCACGACAGAACATGAATATAATGTCGATCCGTTCAGCGGAGCAGTTACTGAAGACAAATAAAAAAAGCGCCTAGGCGCTTTTTTTATTGCAGTAAATACTTTTCTTCGTCTCTTGAGTGCATCTCGTTGAGAATAATCAGTGTTCTGAAATAGTCAATAATCTGCGTGCTGAACCCTTCGTCTTCCATCTGGCTTTTGATCTTAGTGACAAGATCACGCAGGAGCTGATGATCTCTTTTCAGCATGATGACTTTTTCACTTAATTCTTCTGACTTAGCTGCCATTTCACTGTAAAAGCCGTTCTCCTCTTCTTCAGCATCTGCATGGCTGATGACGCGAGATTCCCAGAACTCCACTAGCTGGACGACTTGCGTCACAATCTGCTTTTCATCATTATCTCTCAGCATCATGACGAGATCATCTGTCATTTCCACGGCTAAAGCGAGTCCAGTATCATGAATTTGGCGATGTGCCATTAATTGTTTAAGTGATGGTCCTGTCATCACAAACACCTCTTTTTTCTTTTCATTCTATCATTAAATGACCCAGTTGCCGTCCTTAAATATGAACTCTTTTGTGCCATCCTTGTGAATGCCTTCGATAGAGAGATCAGGTCCACCTATCATGAAGTCAACATGAATGAGTGACTGGTTAAGACCGTGTGCTTCTAAATCCTCTTTTGATAACGCCTTGCCTTCTTTAAGCGCACCGGGGAATGAACGTCCAAGCGCGACGTGGCAAGATGCATTCTCATCAAATAACGTGTTGTAGTAGAGGATACCTGAATTTGAAATAGGTGAATCATCCGGCACTAATGCGATTTCTCCGAGACGTCTCGCGCCTGCATCTGTCTCAAGCATATTCTTCAGTACATCGTAGCCCACTCCTGCTTCAAAATCAGTAACAGAACCGTCTTTGAACGTCAGCTTGAAATCATCGATGATGGCACTGTTATAGCTTAAAGGCCGTGTATTACCGATTATGCCATTGACGCGTCTGAAGTCGGGCGACGTGAACACTTCTTCTGTCGGCATATTGACTTGTATCTCAACACCTTCTGCATTGACGGCGCTTGCGCCCATCCAGATATGATGCTGATTCAGTCCAATCTCAACATCTGTTCGTTCTGATTTGTAATGCAGACGATCGAATCCTTTTTCAGTCAATAGACGTGCTCGTGCGTTTAAGTTACGATTGTGTTCTTCCCATGCAAGTACAGGGTCTGCCTGATCTGCTCTCACTGCCGCGATCATCGCATCAAGGAGTTTCGTTCTTGCTTCTTCTCCTTTTAAATCCGGGAACACAAGCTCTGCCCAGGCTACGTTCGGGAATGCCACAATACACCATGAGAAGTCAAAGCGACCGACCGCACGTGCAAAATCTTTATTCAGTTCACCGAGTGCTGTCGCGTTAGCTGCGATTTTTTCAGGATCTGCATTCTTTAAGAGTTCTGGTGTCTGAGAATAAATACGCAGATGTGCAACGCGTTCTTCGAGATGTGTATCAATTCGTTGTTTCTGATATTCATAAGTCTTTTTGAATGTTTCTATCGGTGCATATTCGTACTTCATCTGTGTAGAAGGCCCGTCGGTTAAATCCTGGATGACTTCTACTGCCCCTACTTCATAAGCCGCTTTCGTCACTGCTCTTACAAAATCAATCGCGTCAATATCTGCACTAATGGAGACTTTCTGTCCTTTTTGAACATTGAGCCCCACTTTCACAACCAGTTCAGCATATTTCTTTAATTTTTCAATGTAATCCATAAACATCCTCCTTTGTCTCAATAATATAATTATATCGGAAACCGAAATGTTTAGGTAGTCTTTAGCTGAAGGATGTGTCTAGTTTTTGATATACTGATAAAAAAGGAGGATGAATCAATATGTCATTAAAAGAATACTTTGAAAATGCACTATCCGTCGAAGACTATAAAGCACAGATGAAAGTCAATAAAGAAGAGATGCAGCAGATTTACGAGCAATTTGATGCACCTGAGGATGATCGTTTGAACGACCTGAAAGATAGACATTTACGAGTGCTTGCCATCAGTGAAGACTGGTGCGGTGACGCCATGATGAACAATGCTATCCTACTTCGAATCGCTGAACAGGCGAATATGGAAGTCAGATTTGCACTGCGAGACAGCAACCTAGATCTCATTGACCAGTATTTAACGAATGGAACTTCACGTTCTATTCCAATCTATGTCTTCATTGATGAAAATTTTGATGAAGTTGCAGTCTGGGGTCCACGTGCAGAAGAAGTTCAGGCTTTTATCACAGATTCACGAAAAGACCTGCCGGCTAAAGATGATCCGACTTTTGAAGAAAAAAGCAAAGCGAAGCATAAACTGGCTCATGACGCTTTCCTTTCAACTCCTGCATTCTGGAAAGGTGTATACACTTCAATCCTTAATAAAGTTACAAAATAAAAACCGGCCCTAGGGCCGGCTTTATTTTTTCCAGTAATACATGACATCATCTTCATAAACTTGATGAAATCCTAGCTTCTGGAGTACTTTAATTGATGCTTTATTTTCCTTGAGACATTCTGCTTTAATCGTCAGTTCAGGATTGCTGGCGCGTACATAATTGATAAGTGCACCTACACTTTCAGTCGCATAGCCATGACCACGGTATGCTTCTTCAAACCCATATCCGACTTCAATCTCCTGATACTGATTCGGTTTCCCTTTAAAGCCGATATCCCCGATATAAGTCCCGTCCTTCAGCTGTACGATCCATGCATCCCAGCCTTTTAACGTTGGATCAATCGCCAGTTTCTGCAGGTGCTGGAAGAAACGTTGATGCTGATTATATTCTGTTCCCATTTCATTGATTAAATTCTGATCTAACGGCCTGATGATCAGCCGTTCTGTCTGCAGCTTATCACATACCATAGCGCCACCTCTTCATGATTATAGCACCCAAATGAGATAAGAACTGTGTCAAAAAACACAACTTTACTCGAACAGTTTCACGTCTATCTGCTCGCCTTCTGTCTTCAGAAACGTATAGAGCTGACTACGATGATGGCTGAGATGCGTCAGAATAACAAGCAGCCATTCTTTCTGATTATACTTTGCTCCCCAGTAGCTTGTTGTCTTGACCATTAGTTCTTCTGGTTCCAGCTCTTTATAGGCATCCTTTAAAATACTGAAGCTCAGGTCAAGACGTGCTTCAAGCATCTCTGTTGATGTCAGTTCTTTCTGCCAGTAATGCGTGAACTGGTCTATCTCTTCCTTTGATGCGCCCTGGCTGAGTCTGTAATCCGCTTCAGGGAGTAAGACGATATGATTGAGCAGTTCCTGGCATGTGCGGCCCCCCGGATAAATTTCCTGTTCCATCGAGAAAAAGCTGACGCGGCGGAACAACTGTTTCAGACTTTCAATCTGCCAGCTGATCTGATTCATGATTTCATTCATTACTCTGCCTCCACTAAATAAAGATGTCTCGTCGCACGCGATGCCACAGTATATAAAAGATATTGATCTTTGTGAGCATCATAAAGGTCATAATCCAGTATAAAGACATGCGTGAACTCAAAGCCTTTTGACATATAGTTCGGCATCAAAATCTTCCCTTTTGTGAACGTATATTGGTCGTGAGTAAGTAATGTGACGGCTGACAGATCATCTGCTATGTCTCTTGCATGGGCTGCGTCCCGTGCAATAATCGCGACACTGTCTGACTTAAGTTCAGCAAGCTTCATCTTGAAGTCACTGTAAGAGAGCTCCTCAACCGGATCGCCGTGTACACCGAGAGACTGAGTCGTCTCATTGCCGATCAGCGTCTTCGTGAAATCCGTGATTTCAACCGTTGACCGGTATGATTTAGTGAGTTCAATGGCTTCCCCTGTCACCTGACTACTGATAACTGGATGAACCAGCTGATTACGGTCACCAAGCATCGTCTTTCGTGCGTTCGGAAATACTGCGGAGATTGCAGCAAGCTGCACTGGACTGTAGTCCTGCACTTCATCAATAATGAGATGCTGAATCTTCGGCTCCCGCTCAAGTCCTTTCACTTTTATCGTCAAAAGTAAGAGCGGTGCAATATCCTCGTAGTTTAATTGTTTCGCCCTAAGCGACTCGAGCGTCATCTGACGAACTGTTTTATCCAGTTTATGCAGAATGTCCAGATAGATTTTTTCGACATTGACGAATTCCAGACGCTGAATATAATTTCTGATGACACGAAACTGCTTCGTCTTCTCCTGCTTTGCCTGTCTTTCAAGTTCCTCGTCCGTTCCGATATAACGGGTCACTTTCTTCAGTGCCTTTGTCCGTTCTTTAATCGCTTTGTTCAGCACTTCCTGGTAACGCGGCCAGAGCTCCACTTGAATCTTCTTCAGACGGGTATCAATCGGTGAGTCTTTAAATTTACCGTAGAAGAGTTCTGTCAGTTCCTCTGAGGTCGCAAAATAGTCATCCTTAATTTTAATAGTCCGGAATTTAATACCTTTCTCGGCTAGTTGACTGACATGCATGTTGATGGCATCAAGCAGACGCGGAGAAGACTTCAATTGAAAGGCAGTCGTGTCGTCTGACTTTCGCATGCGTTCAATGTGCTGGAAGAGCGTCTCAAATTTATAGCTGCGTCTTAACTTATCATGCAGCCGGTAAAAAGGCATGGCATTGATAGACGCTTCACCAAGCTCCGGCAGTACTTCTGCGATATAATCGCCGAACATTTCATTCGGCGTGATGAACAGCATGTTATCTGCATTCATTTTGTGACGATGCAGATAGAGTAAGTAAGCAATACGCTGCATCGCAATCGATGTCTTTCCACTTCCCGGCGGGCCAAGCACAAGAAGATCCTGCGCTGAATTCTGACGGATAATCCGGTTCTGGTCTTCCTGGATTGTTGTCACGATGGATTTAATCTTGTCTTTCGCTGTATCGACCAGGAGATGCTGCAATGCATCGTCACCGATATAAAGTTCCGAGTCAAAGACATCCAGCAGTTCTCCGTGCTCGATGACCAGCTGAATGCGCTCTTTAACATCGACAGACTGCATACCGACTGTCGGTACTTCGTAGTCCACATTTCCCAGGTGATTCGCGTAATAAGCAGAGGCAATAGGTGTTCGCCAGTCGTAGATAATGAGGTCGCGTGTTGATGGATCTTTCAGACTGTTCAGACCGATATAGAGTTTCTCAGTGCCTGCGTCAGCATCATCAATCGTCACTGCGCCAAAGTATGGTCTGTCCTTCATCTTGCCGAGACTATTTCTGACATCCTGTCTGCTGACTTGCAGTTCCTCCTGAAATTTCAGTGACGGGAGCACCTGTGAGTACTCAATCTGTGCGTCATCTGAGATTTCTGTACCGAGTTCTTCCAGTGCGAAACGACGCTCCTCAATGAGTTCTCCTGTCGTTTTCTCAAGTTCTCCAGATAATTCGTTGTGTATAATATCAATCAGGCTTTTGACGCCTTCTAAATGTAGCGCTTCTTGTTTTTTAGAGACCATAACGTCCTCCTTTTTTCGCGTATGATAAGTTTAGCGAATCCACGCGAAATGTAAACCTATTTGTTTTTGATAGCACGGCGGAGATGAGACGCTGTCAGCTTGCGTTTTATCACGAGCTGCTTGAATTCTCTAGAGGTCAAATAAGAGAGGCGGATGTGAAAGTAATTGATATATTCGAGCCACATAAAGATATAAGTTAAAGCAATCAGCAGCCACATATCATGCGAATGGGGCAGGGTGACGAGGATCGCGATTGTCGATATGATTATCATGACTATGATGAATATTTGAAGGAGTCTGAATCTTTGGGTCTGATGATCTGTGAGAACAAGCTTCTTCCTCCTATCTACATGGTGCTTCATGATGCCCCAGAAATAACTCCCTGTCAGTAGTATCAGGCTAATATTGAGGACAGAAAAAAACGTCGCAGGACTGAGGAGGAAAACGCGCGTCTCCGGCTTAAAGAGTGCCGTGCCGAACCATAGCAGCAGAAATCCTACTCCTGATAGACCTTCGCCGTAATAAAGTTGATTGACTTCTTTCTGCAGTTTGTTCGGCATAACAATCGTTGACTCCTTTGATGTGGCTTAAACTTGGTGCAATTAGCTGTTTTTGCGCCAGCTTTCCCTGAGACTTGGTGCAATTAGCTGTTTTTGCACCAACTCCTATTTCTTTTCCCTCAAACTGTACGTCGCCCCTTTTGTATGGCCTGACTTGATAAAATGCTGATTCAACAGACGCTGAAGTGTCGATCTTGAAGGATGACCGCACCACTCCATCGCCTCACGATAAGTAAATGGTTCTCCCTTTACATAATATAATTCGTCCAAACTTGCTCTCAGCATCTCCGTCACCTTCACAGATTCACGACACTTCTCACATTCATGATAAATTTTCCCATTAAAGTCGATTCGCACAAGCCTTCTGCACTCGGGGCATCTCACCCCTGGCTGCACTTCTGAAAAAGGCACTCTAATAGGTTGATTCAGATGATCAAACGGCTGATTATAATCCATCAATAACCTGCCGATTTCCAGTTGATACTCCTGCACAACACTCTTCTTATATCTTTTAAAATGTTCCTGCAACTGTCCTCGCATCAACCAGCTGTCATCTAAAGCACCACTCACATGAAAATGCTCATTGATAAAGACTAAGTAACTCTCTACTTTACCCGTATATCCTGACTGCTGCATGAGCCGTTCAAGTATAGAATGTGCACGCTCCAGCTGATGTTTCGGGTTATCATATTGTCGGTTATAACTTGAAACCAGCCGCCCACCTGCAAACCTGAACTGTCCTTTAAAATTTTTGATGTCATAGTGGATAATCTTACTGCCTGTAATCAGTAATACATCAAACTGTGCACTGCCTAAATACGGTGCAGACAAAGTCGCGTCCCATAGAATGACCCCGTAATCACCGACCATTTCCACAAAAGACTGCTCGCCACTATACCCGAGCTCCGTCCGCACGAAATCAGAACGCTGACTTTCATCCAGCATACAACGTTCCTGCAGAGACAAGTAATAGTTCAATTTATCCTGAACAGCTGTCTTCAAAATCATTATCTATTCAACCTGAAAATCTGCTGCATTTGCGTGCGTCTTCCGCGCACCATGTCCAGCAGCATCCTGCTGCCGAACGCTGAATAGACCGTGCCGTTCCCGCCATATCCGAGAAGCATATAGCAATTCTTTTTACCTGGTACTTCACCGATAAATGGCAGTCCGTCTTTCGTCTCACCGAATCTTGCACCATATCGCGCATCAATCTCAATCTGAATATGCGGAAAAATATACTCGAATTCACGTTTCAGCTGTCTAGTCTTCCGGTTAATACGCCATTTACCAGGAACCTGTTTCTTATTATCATCCAGACCACCGACAACGATTCGATTCTCTTGTGCATGCCGTATATAAAGATAAGGTCGTGCTGTCTCCCAGAGCATCGCCTTTCTCGGCCAGAGTTGCTCTACCGGTTTCGTGACGATCGCATATGATCTTATCAATTTTCTTTTTTTGATTTTCTTGACAAAATGATTGTCTGCGTAACCACCTGCATAGATAGCATGGTCCGCCGTTACCCGGGTGCCACCAGCAGTTCGGCAGACCACTTTTCCCTGCTTCGTTCGCCATCTCAACAATTCAGTATCTGTATAGATTTGTAGACCGAATTCATTCACAGCTTTCTCCAGCAGGCGCTGAATGAAGACATAAGGATTAATCTCTGCATCTTCATAAGTGATGAGTGCACCTTCTGCTTCAATTTCATAACGCGTCATCAGTTCATGTCTGTCCAGCAGCTGACAAGGAAAACCGTATTTTCTGAGCGTGATATATTCTTTTTTCAGAAACTTGGCATCTTTCTTTCTCGATGCATAGAGCACACTTTCACGTTTAATAAACTGCACGTCACCCGGCAGTTCACTGCATAACGCTTCAATATGCGTCATTCCTTCATAAGACTGACGATAGAAATGATAAGCCGCTTCAGCACCGAAGTCTTCGATACATTCATGGAGTGACTTATCACTCATGTACTGGAGTAGCCCTGTATTTGCAGCTGAACTTTCTGCTGCAATCCTTCCTTTATCAATCAGCACTGTCTGATAGCCGGCCTGTGCGAATGTATACGCACTAAGCGCCCCGCTCATACCGCCTCCAATAATTAATACCTCGCACTGAATAGAGGCGTCGAGTGATGGATAATCGTTCCCCTTAAACGTCTGTGGCCAGAATAATTTCCCGTTATGCAGCATAAAAACCCCTTCTTCCTGATAGTATGTGTAAAAACATGTGAGACGGGTAAAGAATAGTAATTTATAAAACCAATTAATAAAGGAGCTTTTCTCATGTCTGAAAGCAATCAGTATTTAAAGATTGAAGTATTGATGGAAGATAACGTGATCGTCCATCATTTTGAACGTGTGACAACAAATGAAACCATCACTTTCAATAACTTTATCGCTAAATTGGGTCGCGATGCGAATGGTTTCCTGACCATTAAAGAACAAGATGATTTCTCTTCTATCAATGTCAATAAAATCATCAAACTTGCACCACAAGGCATTGAAGAACTATAAAAATCAGCTGCGGCTGATTTTTTTTATCACTTTTTAAAGGAGACTTACATGGAAGAACAATTATTCGAAGACTTAACTGATAGACATAAAGAGGATAAAAAAGCGGTCGATCTGTCAGAGCTTTTTTATGATCTGGTCTTTGTCTATGCAATTTCACAGATTTCCCACACCATTCTGTATACAGAAAACGGTGATATTCCTCTGCTAAATTTTATCAAATATTTTATGATGACGCTCGTTTTCTACACAGTCTGGTCTTATCAGACGACTTATACTAATCGTTTCGGGCTGATTCGTGCGAAAGATATATTTTTCCTGCTGTTCAACATGTTCATCGCTATCTTTCTGGCCATCAGCTTAAAAGGTGAGATGAATGCAGTGTTTGACCCTATTAATATTTGTGTAGCCATTCTTTTCTTCAGTACCAGCCTGCAGTTTTTTCTGGCATTAAAAGATAAAATTCTGCCGCATGACCGCTTTGCTGCTAAACTATTCGGTATAAACATGCTTATCAGTGCTGCTCTCGCATTAACCGCTATATTTGTATCAGGTCCACTGATGTATGTTTTCTTTATCGCAGCTATTCTGACAGCCAGTCTGTTACCCATGCCTTTCAGAAAAAGAATTCAGCTGTCAGGTGTGAATGTTCCTCATCTGTCAGAACGTTATTCACTACTTATCATCATTATGTTCGGTGAAGCTATCATAGGACTCACTAAAATCTTTGATATCAAACACCTGCATTTCAGCTATCCTATTTTATTTATGACAATCATCTCACTTTTCGGTGCCTACTGGCTGAAGTCTAACCGATTAATTCAGCAGGAGAACTATTCTTCAGGTTTGACGATGACAATTGCTCATTTTCTGATGATTATCGGTTTAGGGATGCTTAATGCATCACTTGTATTGAATGCAAAAGAACCTGTCGAAGATTCATTTAAGATTCAACTGATGCATGCGGCTTTTGCGTTCTTTTATGCAGGTATGATTCTGACACTTCAGTATTCACATGAGAAGTTCACAAGTGACCGCACGCTCCGCATCATTATTCCCGTTATCCTCATCATCAGCTTTATTATTGCCTATATCACAAGACATATGGCTTACACGCTGACCATCACAGGCGCGGTGACCACTACCCTTATCTTCTTCATTTACTTATATATTTATAAAAAGAAACATCCAGACATACAGAAAGAGGACTAGTGATAGTCCTCTTTTTTGACATTCTCTGTATAGACTTTCTTGATTTTACCCGATTCACTGATTAGAACAGCTGTCATGTTATCGAAGTTACCAGCCCCACTATCAATGTTAAGACTGTTATACTTCTTGCTGTATTCTGCATGTTTGGACTCAGTCGGTGTATGACCAAAAACCTGCAGTTTCTTCATATTCTTCAGTCGTCCGCGATATCTGAGCACACTCCAGCCTGAATTTTCCTTAAACTTACGCAGCCCGAGCCAATTGACACCTGCATGTGTGACATAGACGACATCATCTTCATAATATAACGGCAGACTCTTCATCCATTTAAGATCGTCCCGGTACTTATCTTTAAGGTCATACTGAGAAAGCGTATGACGAAAATTTTCTTTTATGTCTTGTATCGGCACATGTTGCTCAATATACTGAACCATTTCATATTCATGATTTCCTTTTATGCAGATTGTACCTGGATACTTGTGCTGCAGCGTTCTGATGAGCTCCACAACTTTGTGGGAATGTTGCCCTTTATTGATATAGTCTCCGACAAAAATCAATTTCTGATGATCGCTGTCCCAGTATTGAAGCAACCTCTTCAGTGTATAAAAACAGCCATGGACATCACCCACGATAAAATATTCCATTGTCTATCACCCTCTAAAGTAGTGCTTTTATTTTACCACTTAAAGAATGAAAAAAACTATGACTTATTGATTATAAGCTTTTAACTTTTTCAGCAGACGCTTCTTGTCAGCTTTATCCATAAAAAAGGTATAACCTTCTTTTTCAGCAGGCGTTATAATGTAAGCATTCAATCCAGTATAAGACCAGAGCTGCTGCTTAGATAAGCCAGTCTTTTTTATCTCTTTGTTCAGTGCCTCGTTCAGTTCGACTTCATCGACGTTCCAGTTAAAATAGAAATACGTGAAGACGAGTGACAGTAAAATATAAATGAATATCTTCAGCCAGGCATGCTGTGACTGGTAAGAAGGCAGACCAAATAAGAGATATGGGATTATCCACGCACTGACAAATAACCACGGGTGACGTTCAATTTTTTTAATCATCTCCAAGCCTCCTTACCTGCATTATAAATCATTATATTTACATTTAATATAAAGTACTGGATTTTTAAGGAAAGTTTAAGGTTAAAGTCACATATAATCATCAGAAATTCAGGCATCATACCTCAATGAAAAAACGCCCAGTCGCAGAACTTGTGCCTTATATCATATATAAAATATATCCGCCTGAAATCAAGGAAACGCCGAATGCACGTCTCTGGGCAGAAGAGGAACTGAACACCATGGGTTCACTTACTCGCTCTGGGATCTATATGGCTTCAGTAAAGCTATCTCAAGCAGCCTCGGCCATTTCATCTGGCCAGTTGTCTTGATACTGCTCATCCTGTTCTATTTCTATTCACATTATCTGTTCGCAAGTTCAACTGCACATGTCAGCGCTATGTATGCCGCTCTACTTGCTGTTGCGATATCAGCAGGTGCACCGCCACTACTCAGTGCACTTTTACGCGGCTTCTCCAGCAACTTGATGGCATCAACCACACATTACAGCAGCGGGCCTGCCCCTATCCTGTTCTCATCCGGTTACGTTAAGCAGAGTGACTGGTGGAAAATGAACGCATTACTCGCCATTTTCTATATCATCATCTGGGCCGGTCTCGGTTCATTATGGATCAAAATAATAGGTATCTACTAAAAACAGCCTTCATATAAAGGCTGTTTTTTACGGTTGTCGTTAAAACTGGAGAAGACATTACCTTAAAGTTTCCTTAAACATTCCGTAAAAAATACAATTTCTGTTAACTATAAGCTATAGTGACGGTAAAAGCATGAAACAGACAGTATTTCCTGCTGCTCTTTTTCACTCCTTATACTTATCTCATCAAAGCAGAAATGTGATACCAATCGTATTTGATCTTGAGGGAGGATTCTTATGTATAAATTCCTGATAAATTTAGTCTTTGCCATGATACTCGGTCTAATAGTCGGCGTCTTATACCAGCACACCATGTTCGGCTTATTCATTTTCTTTATCACCGCCATACTGTTCGACTTCAACAGCAGATATCAGACTAAAAAGTAAGGCGAGCAAACTATATTTGAAGATTATATCGTACAAGCGTTGGAAGAAGACCGGATGTCAGTACCGTTAGAATTGACTATTAAAAGAAGGGGCTGACCATCAGCTCCTTCTTTTAATCTATATCACCTTCGGGTCAGGGCCGTATTGATTAGCACCTGTATGACCTTTAATAAAGTTCACAATGAACAGACAAAATCCGCCGATACCTAATATAACGCTGAATATGATCATTACGCCGGACTTCTCAAAGTTAAGCGGGAAAAATGATTTATGCTTAACAGCAAAATCAATAAGAGCACTTGCCACTGTAATAACAATCGCAATCCGGCCATCAAGATTGATGTCGTGCAGACGACGACTAGCCTGCGCCATGCCCGGTATCAGTACAACTGACGGAAAAATCGTCTCCATAAAAAAGCTGAAGTGCTCAGCAATATGCAGACGCCAGCCAGTCACCGCATCAATGACCAGCGACAGCATCCCTATCAGGAAGCCAATGATGACATTCGCTAAAATGTTCAGCCAGACCTCACTTCTTCTGGCACGACCTGAGAAATCAAAGCCTTTCATCCAGAATGCAATAACTGCTTCTTTCATTGTCATGCTAATGTTCACTCCTAACTTCAACCGCAATATCTATCGTACCATCCTTCACATGATGCGGGTAGTGCGTGATTTTACCGCCTTGCTGAAAGTGAAGGTTATAGACGACATCATCCACTTTCTCTTCAAATTCACTTTCGAACTCATTGTCCTTTTTATAAGTGAAGCGTTCATACTTACCCGCACTTACTTGTCCTTTATCCAGACGAACGGGCACTACTGTATACTCATGAAATATATCAATCTGACGACTGAAAAGATAGAAATTCATATCCCCTGTCTTCAGCACACCTGCCAGACGACCGAAGTCATCCTTTTTAACAGCAGCAAGCGCAGCTCTTTCAGAACGAAAAGATTTCATCTTCTCATCCATACCGACCTTATTATTACCTCGATCAAGCCAGAGACCCTCCTGATTAATCACTATCACATCTTTATTCGGTATCGTAGAGACGAGCAACCCTGCAGTGCCTTTATCATTCATCGAAACTCTGTCTTCAATCCGGTCACTCTGACTGAATTCACCTACTTTAAAATGATGAACTCCTGCTTTACTCTTTAAATCCCAGGATTTCTGCTGAAACTTATCGCCAACCTGAATGAGATTGAATTTATTCTCGGGAAACGATAATTCGCTGACAGAAGGATTCTTAACTTCAATAAACCCTGTATAAAGATAGTAGGCAGACTTACAGCTAGCATCAAGCATCTCTAGACTATAGTAGTGACCATCCGATAACTTATAGAGGTGCTTCGAATAAGCAGCTGTATAATCAAGATTTCCCACTCCATCAAGCGAACTTTCCATAGCATCATATGCCATAGTATAGTCTTCAAATTCACCAGACACATCAGGTATCTCTTCGATTTTCAAATCAGTGCCTAATACATAATCCCGTGTATCCAGAAAAATAGTAAGTGCTATAAATAATATTAATAGACCCAATAAGACACGTTTCATCGCACAACCCTCATTTCGTATTCAATACCATTAATTACATGATAATTCCAAAAGTTGTTAAAAGTCAAATGGAGGTTGTAGAACCACAAAAAAGCCGCACTAAAAAATGCGACTCATGAATATTATATGATTACAAAATCTTCTTTTAAATCAGAATATTAACGATATTAAACAAGAAATTTGTTACTTCATTCTAAAAGATCATAGTTCTAAAACCGGGACACCGGAGACCTAGAGGATTCCATCGTTTCACTTCATTCTAAAAAATCATAGTTCTAAAACCCACTTGTCCCCGCGCTTTTCAAATTGAGCGTTTCACTTCATTCTAAAAGATCATAGTTCTAAAACAATTGTTTTGACCGGAGAAGTGCTTCCCCAGTTTCACTTCATTCTAAAAGATCATAGTTCTAAAACAAGAGATTAATACACTGAAAGCATTAGGATGTTTCACTTCATTCTAAAAGATCATAGTTCTAAAACAATTGTTAATGACAGTATTCAAGAAGTGGGTTTCACTTCATTCTAAAAGATCATAGTTCTAAAACCCACTAAGCGTAATAGTTGAACTTGCTTCCGTTTCACTTCATTCTAAAAGATCATAGTTCTAAAACAGCGTTTATGACCGTTCATATAGTCATCAGTTTCACTTCATTCTAAAAGATCATAGTTCTAAAACGCATCTTTAGCAGCATCTTCAGCTTGACCAGTTTCACTTCATTCTAAAAGATCATAGTTCTAAAACAAGTACTCACTCTACTATTTCACGGAAGAGGTTTCACTTCATTCTAAAAGATCATAGTTCTAAAACACCACAATTTGTGACGGTCAATCATAATGAGTTTCACTTCATTCTAAAAGATCATAGTTCTAAAACGCTTCACTTGCACAGTGCGCATCTGTTCTTGTTTCACTTCATTCTAAAAGATCATAGTTCTAAAACGTAAGCACTACAATATTCGTCATCCTACCAGTTTCACTTCATTCTAAAAGATCATAGTTCTAAAACTATCTTTTTCGTCTCTTCAGTGAAAAATGTGTTTCACTTCATTCTAAAAGATCATAGTTCTAAAACGTTATTTAAGATGCCTTTTACATAACTCCAGTTTCACTTCATTCTAAAAGATCATAGTTCTAAAACGCATTACTACTATGATATGAGTAAAACAATGTTTCACTTCATTCTAAAAGATCATAGTTCTAAAACTTGTCATTTCATTGTTTGTCATTTTTCATAGTTTCACTTCATTCTAAAAGATCATAGTTCTAAAACGATTAAGTAGCCATTAGCACGCATCCAATCGTTTCACTTCATTCTAAAAGATCATAGTTCTAAAACGTAAGTTTCACGATACCAATGACTTCAAACGTTTCACTTCATTCTAAAAGATCATAGTTCTAAAACGATTGAATGGTATAACTGCTTCACCAAATGTTTCACTTCATTCTAAAAGATCATAGTTCTAAAACTTATAATATCGCCGTCTTCATCAATATCGGGTTTCACTTCATTCTAAAAGATCATAGTTCTAAAACAGTGGATGGCATCAAGTCAATATCCTATATGTTTCACTTCATTCTAAAAGATCATAGTTCTAAAACGTTATGAATGCTTATAACTTTAAATATGCGTTTCACTTCATTCTAAAAGATCATAGTTCTAAAACCAGTTGAGCCGCCAGCAAGCGCTTCACCATGTTTCACTTCATTCTAAAAGATCATAGTTCTAAAACGATAAGTATGTTATGGAGTTAATGTACGAAGTTTCACTTCATTCTAAAAGATCATAGTTCTAAAACAGTTCTTTCTGCAGATCAACGATGACTTTAGTTTCACTTCATTCTAAAAGATCATAGTTCTAAAACGTCGAATGGTGTGACTGAATTTATTCCGGTGTTTCACTTCATTCTAAAAGATCATAGTTCTAAAACATAATTCCGCATCTCTGCTGTTGTCATTAGTTTCACTTCATTCTAAAAGATCATAGTTCTAAAACGGAGTCACACGATGCCAAAGTTAAAGCGATGTTTCACTTCATTCTAAAAGATCATAGTTCTAAAACTGATTATGATTATCATTTTAAGAAGGCCTTGTTTCACTTCATTCTAAAAGATCATAGTTCTAAAACTTTATCTTTAACATGTTTCACGATTGAGATGTTTCACTTCATTCTAAAAGATCATAGTTCTAAAACATATAAGTGATGATGATACCGACTACTGTTGTTTCACTTCATTCTAAAAGATCATAGTTCTAAAACATAACACTCTCAATATAAAGTACATCACTTGTTTCACTTCATTCTAAAAGATCATAGTTCTAAAACGTACATCTTCATCAAATTTCATGATTTTCGGTTTCACTTCATTCTAAAAGATCATAGTTCTAAAACTTAGTTCAAGCATCTTATTCATCACCTCATGTTTCACTTCATTCTAAAAGATCATAGTTCTAAAACCGGACGAGTTACATGCCCGTCAGATAGATAGTTTCACTTCATTCTAAAAGATCATAGTTCTAAAACAGTCTCCGTCGTGTGCATCGTAATCAGGTTGTTTCACTTCATTCTAAAAGATCATAGTTCTAAAACCTCAAATTATGAATTTATCAGCTTTAATACAATCTTTATAATGATAGTGAAGTAGTTTCATAGTTATTTACTATTATACATTATTAGTAAGAATTAATAAATTTGATGTACCTTTCATCTTTAATAAGATGGCTTTGCATAAATTCATTAATAGCTATCTGTTTTATAATTCTTTCATCGACATCATCTTCAGGAAATAGTAATTTAAATTCCTCTCTGACTTCATTAAGGTCAAATAGCGTCATATTTCGTTTGCTCATCGCTAGATTATCCGCTTCCACCATAAAGTAAGGATGATTTGTCACTATTATCGTAGTCATCTGATAGCTTCTAACCATGTTAAGAAAATTCTTCATATCTCTTACACCTAAATTCGCTTCAGGAAATAGTAAGAATAAAATATTTTCTTTCTTCTTATCTTTCATTAAATCAATACATACTTTCCTAGCTTGTACTGCACTTAAATTACTAAAGTTATTATGGACATCTATTTTAAATAATTTTAAAAATTGTTTGAATTGCAATTGTGTTTCATCCAACTCTATTTGATACTGCTCATCATCGATTTTTACCAATGAAGCTAGTCTCCCGATTTCACGTTCAATCTTTTCATAGACTTGTCCTATATCCTCTCTTCCCCTGCAGTCACTCTCGATTCTTTTTAATAAAGCATCTTTCATCTGCTTCTCAGATATCAAATCCAATGTGCCGCAGTTGATGACAATACTATGAAAGGACTTTACATTAACGGTGGAAATATCTTCATCGATAAGTTCACTGAATAAATCATCTCCGTCTTCTTTGGAACAAAGATAATTCAATAAGTTACGAATAAACTCATTGCATTGATACGTATCCTCAAAAGCTATTGTATTAATTTTCTTTTCATTAATATCTATAACTGCTGAAAGATTGCTTGCAATTTTCATAGTTCAATCACCCGATCTGTCCGAAGTCCTATCATTCCTTGAGGTGCTTCTCCAACAAGATAAGTCATGTCACTGAATTGCTTTTCTGTCACAGTTAAGGTCTGAACTGTTCCGTTAAGTGGCACTTCTCTTTTCAGCTTATTCATCTGATGTAATAATGTACTTCTGTTTAAAATCAACTTACTATAAATCGAATACTGAATTCTAACGTATCCTTCATTGGTCAAATATTTAACAAACTGTCTATAAGCGCGTCTTTCCCGTGAAGTATCCACCGGTAAGTCAAACATTACAAAAAGTCTCAAATATTTCGCCTCCATGAATATCCCCTTTAATACTTCCAACTCGGAAATTTAATGTATTTCTCATTCCCAGTTGATAAATATTTAAATACGCTATCAACATAAATTTCAATGGCATTGACTAAATAATACATCTTATTATTTATGACTATTTTTTGATTTAGCACATCTGCAATTTCTCGTTTCTCATCTTTTTCAAACTGGTCATGAATTGTTTTTAATACTTTATGATCAATAATAGGTCGCATAACTTCCATTAAATCAGAAGCAAGATTGTAAAGATTAAACTCATTTCTATGTTTGATTCCTATTTCACTCAAGTATCCTTTGCTGACAATTGTTCTTACAAATACAGCCAGTAGGATTTGATAACCATAATCTAGTGCAGCATTTTTAGCATGTTCAGTATCACGTGTGATTTCATCACTAAAAAAGAGATTGAAATATACTTTGGCTGCATGTCCTTCCCTGTTTGTAAGGTCATCCAGCTGTGTGTCAGCAATATAACTATCAAACATTGTTAAATCAAGCTGTCGGTAATAGTGCTTTAACAATTGTTTTTGATGGCTAATTTTCTTTTGAATGATTAGCTGCCATAGTCTCTTTTTATAGTTTTCCTGCCAGCCTATTTGTTGTTCAATCAGTCTGGATTGACGGTGATGACCGTATACCGCATGAAGAAAAGTCTGTGGTAGATGATTTCTACCACAAACTATTGTCATTATTTTATTTTCAGTAAGAGCATTCATCAAATGTCCGGTAATCGTAATGTTCGGGTTTTCAATAATTAGACATGAAATTTCTCCAATAGGGACTTGTACTATAGAATCTGATTTTACAACAAGGTGATTCATACGCAATGATAGCTTCGACTCCTTAGTGATTACTACTGTACGAAAACTCATTTCATTGACTCCGCTAATTTAAAAAGGGACTTAGGTTTTGTGGATTTAAGACCTGTAATAGATTGATATTGAATTTTCGCGTTTTGCTCCTTACCGAAGAATGTCTTATCTGTTAAACCGTTTATTCTACCACCTAAATAATCAGACCTTCCTGCATTTGCCCCAGTTACTTTAAAGATTTCCTTCATACATTTTTGATAATCATTTAATGTCATTTCAGTCGATTCAAAATAACCCAATATTTTCTCTATCTTCTGCTCTTTATTCTTTTTAGGCAGAAGATGCGGATAAGCTATTATCATTTTTTCAGCTATATTTTTGTAAATCATATTCATTTCTTCAGCTTTTAATTTAGAATAATCACTTAATGAGTTTTTAAGTTGAAGTTGTTCATTAAGTGATAACTCGAATTGTTTGCCATTAATAACTTCCCCACTTGATACAAAATAACTTGGATGTTCATTTAAGTAAATTAAATCCCCTTTATTGACTTCAAATAAATACTTTGCTGTTACAATGTTATATTTAGAATCTCTTTTAGCTAAGTATAATGCTAAATCATGTCGTGATAAGTTTTTATTTTGATAACTTTCAATGACAAATTCATCAATAATACTATATTTTTCTTTAATTTTCCCTTTGTCATTTTTTTCCTTATAAAATATAGCGTGCGACTTAAGTACCTTCACTTCTTTATAAAGAATAAATTGATTTTTGTCTGATTGATATTTAGCGGAATCTACTTTCGGAGAAAATGCTGTCTGTTTATAAAAGGCACTTTCCTGACCGCCTGTTTTCCTGACGTAGTTAAACTTGAAGCAATCAATATCCAACTTAATTTTTGAAATTAAAAGTTCTCCTGGTGATAATTCATATTGTTCTAATGCTCTAAAGAAAAAGAACTCAGTTGCTTTTCTATTTTTATTTAAATCTTCACCCATCGCTTTCCATTTTTCAATGACTTTTTCACGCTTAAAGTTAAAATCAAAAAAATCTGTTTTCGGATATAAAACTCTTCCAGCCTGATAAACAACACCATTTAAATAAGCATCTACTGCATGATGACTGTCATTTAATTCTCGAATCTTAGGAATTTCAAACTTCTTTCTAAAATCACTTACAAAACGTGCTTTCATTGGGATTACTTTAGTATCAGGGTATTCTTCTTTCAAGAAATCTCTTACGTGTGCAGAAATCTGTCTGGTCTCTACAAGCTGTCTTTGTATAAATCCTTCTTTATCCAGTTCAGTTAATGTAGGCTTCATCAGTTTAGAAAGCTTACTACTACTGATAAGACCATTATCATTTAATTTCTTCCAGTAGCTAATCATAGAACTTTTAATATTTTTATTCATCTTTTCAAGAGGTAAGGCATCACCAGATTTATGCTGATTCGCTGTTTTTAACACAAGTACTTTGTTATTAATACTGTCATCTTTCAATAAGCGCTGAGGATATATATGATCTATCTCATATAAATGATTTCCTTTGTCGGCCATCAGTTTGTGAATATCAAGCCGTTGACCAGTATACATACATTTTCCGTTCTGTGAAAGGTATAGCCACAGCTTATCTTCTTTAAAATTGAAATCTGTTTCAGTTGCTTCTTCTATCACGTTTTTATATTCGTCAATTGAATTTAAGCCATTATTTTTTATCGTGTCTTCCCAGATCTGTTTTCTTGATTTCTGTCTCTTACCTTTTTCGCCGTCTTCTGTCGCAAACTCTATAATAATTTCAGAGGGTTCTCCAAATATTGAAACTAATTCTCTGACAATCTCCAGCGTATTCCAAATTCCTTTTTTAAGAGCTGGAGAAGTGGCAAGCGCTGTTACATCGCTATAACTTACCTGCTGATGTTCTGTCTGATTTTCGTCAGCTATAAAGTCTTTGAATCCATAATCTTTATTCGTAAGAATCTCCATAAAGTTTTGATCTGTTCTTCTTAATAAGTCGATAACTGAATGACCTTTATAATCCGTGGTTAAAAGTTTTCCACTTATTCTTCCCCATCCTGAATAATTCAGTTTTTTCAAAGCATCTACTTGCTTTTTCGTAAGCTCAGGATAACTTTTTTCTATTTTTTCAGCTAATATTTTTTTATCCTCAAAAATAGTAATCCACAAAACAAGTTCTTCAATCATTTTATAGTTTTCTTCTACATTACCGATGATTTTATTCATATCCTGATAAGTTGAAAGCTTAGAAGTAAACCTTCCCTCATCTTGTGTACCAAATACATTTAATTTTTCATCAAGTGAATGAAAATAGAGACGGTGTTCTGTTTTTTTCATCTTGTCAAACAGAGTCTTATGCGTCACAGTTTTATTTTTTTTAAATATTTCATTGAATATGTATTTTTTAATGCGTGGATCCAGTCGATATTTTTTGTGTTTTACGGCATTTTCCGGCCGAATCTGTATACCATTCAGTTCATTTAAGACTTCCATTTCTTGATACATCAAACTATTTTTCGGCAATACATCTTCGTTTATTAAGTAGGTGCATTTATTTGTCATTTTCCGGATAAATTTTTCTGCGCTAGCAGAACGGTTAACAACTTTATCGAAATTCCAAGGCGTTATTCTCTCATTATTTTTTCTCACCATCCAACCGAATTTCTGATTATCCGGTTGTTTGACTAGAGGACCTACGTAATAAGGAATTCTAAATTTAATGAGACTTAAAACCTTATCAATCATTTCATCAGTAATTTCCTTATAATACTCCTGCTGATTCTTTAAGATGCGTTCTGCTTCATATAAATTATTCTGCATAGGTATACTTGAATTATCAACAGTATTCAGAACTCTTAAGAGCTTATCTTCTTCGAGTAATTGTCCATAAGGATGAGCGTCATCTATATGTTTTTTTAACTCTTTTTTCAATTCATCATATTTAGTCTTCGGATGTTCTAAATATCTATCAAACAAACATAATTTTTTGTAATTTTCGTCATTTGGTAATTCTTTATATTTCTTTAGTGCTTTCTTAGAAGACACAAAAATATCAGTAAACAATTCCCTAGTCTTATCTTTCTTGTAAATCATATCTTTAACATTTGTCAGTTCTTCTTTGAATCTATTGTAATCATTGACTTTAGATTCTGAAATACATGTCGCATTCTTTAAAATCTGTTCCAGAATCAACGACATATAGACTTTATTACCAAGTTCAATAAAATCACGTTGTTCCTGAATTAACTGTTCACTCAATGAAGCTGCATAATCATCTGATAATGTATAAGATTTCTTTTCTTCTTTTAATTCTTGATAATTATCCATTCCGACGAATAAATCGAATTCTTTAAATTTCATACCTAATAACATTTTAAAGACTTCTGTCAAAGGTTTATGTAATTTATTAAGTTGCTTCGATCGATCATTACGTGTTAAATCATCTTGTTTCAATATGTTATAAACTTTTTGGAGTTCAGAGTCATCAATCTTTAAGTTTAGTTCATTCAATATTTCGAAACTCTCAATTAAATCTCTTAAATCATTCACTCCTTCATTACCTGTTCTCTGACTTAAATCCAGTTGATCGAATAAGAAGTGACCACGATATTTCACAAGATGATATAAAGCAATATGTATTAATTCAGGGGCAAACTTCTTCTTTTCATTCAAAAGAGCATGTTGTAAATGATAGATTGTCGGGTATTCTTTTGTATTAATATTTAAATAATTCAGTACTTCTGTTAAAGATTCACCTTGAAAATCTTGATTGCTATTTTTCCATAGCGAAATCTGTTCATATTTATAGAAGTCAGGATTCTTTACAAGAGGAGCCATAATTTCCTGAAGTAAACCTAGGCGCTTTATTCGACGATTGTATCTTCTTCTCGCACCCCTTTGAAGACGTTTTTCCATTGCAGTGTTAGCAGCTTCAAAAGTAAGAACTCCGATTGCATTTTTGCCATGATATTTTAGTATATTAAATTCTTTATCCATCGCTGAGTATCCTACACTAGCCACTCCGATATCCAGACTTAGAATATAAGAAGAATTTCCTTTTTTCATTAAATCCACTCCTTTGTTTAATAATGTAAATATATCATTTCTAAAATAATTTGCGTATTAGTTTTTATAAAATTTAGATTTTTAATTATCATACTAGTTTTTTCAGTAATATTTGATATAATATTTTTAGAAGCATTCGCTTCATTCTAAAAGATCATAGATAAGTTAAAATAAGCTTTAAGCGTAAAAGTGGTATTCATACCAACACCTCACTGTGTCAGTGAGGTTTTTTTGTATACAAAAAACCACTTTCCAGATTCAATCTGAAAAGTGGTTAAATTTCTATCCTTACATCATGCCTGGCATGCCGCCCATTCCCATTTCTCCACCTGCTGGTGTTTCTTCCGGGATGTCTGCGACAACTGCTTCTGTCGTTAAGAACATCGCTGCAACTGAGGCTGCGTTCTGTAATGCTGAACGTGTGACTTTTGTCGGATCCACGATTCCTGCTTCAATCATGTTGACCCATTCATCTGTAGCTGCATTGTAACCGACGCCTGTTTCTGCATGCTTGATTTTTTCAACGATGACTGATCCTTCAAGTCCTGCGTTTTCAGCGATCTGACGGATTGGTGCTTCAAGTGCTTTCAAGACGATTTTGACACCTGTTGCGACGTCACCTGTCGCTTCGACTGCTGCGACTTTGTTGTAGATAGAAACAAGTGCTGTTCCCCCACCTGCAACGATACCTTCTTCTACTGCTGCACGTGTAGAGTTCAATGCGTCTTCGATACGAAGTTTACGTTCTTTAAGCTCTGTTTCTGTAGCGGCACCGACTTTAATGACAGCGACTCCGCCAGATAATTTCGCTAAACGTTCTTGTAATTTTTCTTTATCGAATTCTGATGTTGTTTCTTCAATCTGCGCTTTTAATTGAGAGACACGTGCTGAGATGTTGTTCACATCGCCTTTACCTTCTACGATTGTTGTATCATCTTTTGTCACGTGTACTTTTGCTGCCTGTCCGAGCATATCGACTGTTGTTTCTTTCAGCTCTAAGCCTAAGTCGTCTGTGATGACTTGTCCGCCTGTCAGAATCGCCAGGTCTTCAAGCATCGCTTTACGACGGTCGCCGAAGCCCGGTGCTTTAACTGCAACGGCTGTGAATGTACCGCGTAAACGGTTTAAGACGATGTTTGTCAGTGCATCACCTTCTACGTCTTCTGCAACGATTAAGATTGGACGTGATGTTTGTACAACCTGCTCAAGTAATGGCAGTAAGTCCTGGAATGATGAGATTTTTTTGTCTGTGATTAAGATAAATGGACTTTCAAGGTCAGCAACCATTTTATCTGAATCTGTCACCATGTATGGTGAAGCATATCCACGGTCAAACTGCATCCCTTCTACCACTTCAAGTTCTGTTTTGAAGCCTTTAGATTCTTCGATTGTGATGACACCGTCGTTACCGACTTTCTCCATCGCTTCTGAGATGAACTGACCGATTTCTTCGTCAGCTGCTGAGATCGCGCCGACTTGTGCGATCTCTTCTTTGCTTGAGACTTCTTTAGAGATTGAAGCAAGTTCTTCTAATGCGACTGCAACTGCTTTATCGATTCCTTGACGGATGCCGACAGGGTTCGCACCACTTGTGACGTTTTTCAGGCCTTCCTGAATCATTGCCTGTGCAAGTACTGTTGCTGTTGTTGTACCGTCACCAGCGATTTCATTTGTTTTATTCGCCACTTCTGCGACGAGTTTAGCACCCATGTTTTCATATGGATCTTCTAATTCAATTTCTTTTGCGATTGTCACACCATCATTTGTGATGAGGGGTGCTACGAATTTTTTATCGAGTACGACATTGCGACCTTTTGGCCCAAGCGTTACTTTAACTGCATTGGCAAGTTTGTCAACACCTTCAAGCATTGAGCGTCTTGCATCTTCAGAGAATTTAATTTCTTTAGCCATGTGTGAATACCTCCATTTTTTATCGCTTGATTTTTATTCAACTACTGCTAATACATCGTCTTCAGAAAGCACTAAATATTTAGCTTCGCCGACTTTCACTTCAGAACCACCGAACGGTGAATAGATGATTTTATCTCCGACTTTCACTTGCATTTCAGCGCGTGCGCCGTTATCAAGTAAGCGGCCAGGTCCTACCGCAGCAACGATACCTTCATTTGATTTTTCTTTTGCTGAATCTGTTAAGATGATACCACTTGCTGTCTTCTGTTCCTGTTCTTTGACTTCTAAAATCACGTTGTTCCCTAATGGTCTTAACATGTGAAATCCTCCTTAGTGGAATGTATAAGCACTCTTATCGTTCAAGTGCTAATATACTTTAATATTAATCAAAGAAGGTCAAGATTGCAATTGATTTGCTGTATAAAATTTTTACTAACATCATTTTTACTGTACAATGAAAATATATTGAATTGAAGGAGTTAGCTATGAAATTAAGTCGTCTCTGGGCAGATATTTTGATTGTCCTTATCTACGGGGGAGCTCAAATCTCTTCTCTTATCCCTGCTATTATTTACGCCAACCAGAATCTTTCAGCTTCTGAAATGATGATGAAGGTGATTCCATATATGATTGGAGCTTTTATTCTCGCAAGTGTTCTCGTGTATTTCATCAATAGAAGCATCACGAATGAAACACATCTGGAACGTCTGCCTAAAGAGCGATGGCTGTATACAGTCATTTGGATTATCGCCGGATTCTTTATGGCGCTAGTGGCGCAGGCTATCATGAATATGATTAATATCTACGTGCTGCATCAGCCTGCTGAAAGTCAGAATACGACAGACATCATGGCAGTCGCAAAACAGAATCCGCTCTTTATTATCATTATTTCACTAGCCGGTCCGTTCCTGGAGGAATTCGTCTTCCGTAAAGTCATTTTCGGCGAATTATATGAATTCATCCGTTTACCACGCTGGGCAGCATTCCTGATCGCTGGCACACTGAGCGGTTTGATTTTTGCTGCTGCACACATGGATTTCGACCATACACTCATTTATCTGGGTATGGCATTTGTTTTTGCAGGACTTTATGCAGCCACTCGCCGCATTATCGTACCGATTCTTGCCCATATGATGATGAACTCTTTTGTCGTCATCATGCAGTTTACAATGGGTGATAAAATAGAAGAAGCTGCCAAACAGATGAAGAGTACCACACAGTTCATCTGGCATCTCTTAATATAAAAGTGTCGCAGTTCAGTTAAAAACTGCGACACTTTTTATGTTTCTAATAGTTTCAATATATCCATTTTTCTATTCACTTCACGCTTCGTTTCATCCTGATTCTGCATACCTTGCTGATACTTCGACAGCTCCCAGACCAGCATTTTGACAGTATTGACTAATAAGAAGAGACTAAATTCCGTTGTATAGTCCGTTTGATTCATTTCATAGGGCATCATCTGATGGAATGCGTCGCGGTAATAATTGATTTCTTCTATAGTCGCAAAATCCTGCAGCAGCATTGTGATATCACGGACAGGGGATGATAGAGCTGCTCGCTCCCAGTCAATCAGCTGAATATGAGAGCGGTCAAAAATATTGCCCCGGTGAAGATCGCCATGTGTCAGCACAAGCGGTAACTTCAGCTGGTAGTGCTTGACCTGCATCTCGTCATAGTAACGATCAATTGTTGTCATCAGATCGATATTCAGTTCATCACAAAGATCACGCAACCACGTGCGTTCTATCTCATCAAGAGGATAGACAGGCACTTCTACCGGCGCACGCTGTATACGGATGAGTTTTTGTATGATCCGCTTCGTCTGTTCTTCTGTCAGGTGCCGGCCCGCCAGAGATTCACCTAAATCTTTCATGACCATGACATCATTATCCAGATAGACGACGGGTAGTTCAATCGAGTCGCCCAGCTTTCGATAGATATCTGCTTCTGTCTTATCAATCAGCTTAATCACCAGATGACCTGCACGGTATAACTGGTGAGTTCGCTGGTCAAGTGGTTTAAAGTCTTCCAGTTTCAGCTGAAACTGATGGGCGACTGTTAGTAACGCTTGACGCCCCATAAACGTTCCTCACAGCGCTCAATAATGGTGCGCAGTGCCTTGATGCGTGCAGCTTTCTTGTTGTTAGCGGGTACAATAACCCACGGCGCATTCTCTTTAGATGTCTTTTTGATCATGTCTTCACTTGCTTCGAGATAGATGTCCCATTTTTCGCGGTTACGCCAGTCTTCATCTGTAATCTTCCATTGTTTCTCCGGTGTATTCTGACGTTCTTCAAAACGCGTCAGCTGCTCTTCTTTGTCAAGAACGAGGAAGAACTTGATGACGATAGCCCCTTCAAGCGTCAGGCTCTTCTCGAAATTATTGATTTCTTCGTATGCACGTTGCCATTCTTCCGTAGAGGCGAATCCTTCTACACGCTCGACGAGTACGCGACCGTACCAGCTGCGGTCAAAGATTTCGATATGACCGGTTCTCGGAATCTGTGTAGCGAAACGCCATAAGTAGTGATAGCTCAGCTCTGTTTCTGTAGGGGCAGAAATAGCGTTGACTTCATAACCTGTCGGATCCAGGCTCTCACGGACACGCTTGATATTACCGCCTTTACCCGCTGCATCCATCCCTTCATAGACTAAAATCATCGGAATTTTACGTTCATAGAGTGCATACTGCAGTTCACGCATTCGTTGCTGCAGCTCCGGCAGCAGCTCTTTGTAATCATCTTTCGACATTTCATCTTCTGTATCTTCGAATAAGTCTGTTTCAAAATGATCTGTGAATTTGCCATCTACTTCTTTTTTGTCTTCTTTTTTCTTTTTATCTTTCAGCGCTTGTTCCAGTTCCTTGATGATGGTCTCATACATATCATTAACAGCCTGGCCACGCTCTGTATAGTTGATGGTATGCCATGGTGCAATATCCTTTGTTTCTTTCATCAGCACATCCATCTCATCAAGATAAATATCTGCCGGAATTGCTTTCTCAAACTCCTGTGCTTTCCAGCGTGTCAGCGGGTTCTCTTTTGTCTGCTGAATATGTTCCTGACGTTTCTTCTCATCTACGACCACATTGAATTTAATGATGCGGTAGCCATCATCAAGAAGCATCTTCTCGAACCCTTTGATTTCACTTAACAGAACATGATGGTCCTTAAAGATTTCCGGTTTCAGGTTATGGTGCTTGTAATCAATTAGATTCGCATACCAGCTACGGAAGTATAACGTTAAATCACCGTGCTTCGGTAAGTTCTTCCAGTAAGGAAATAAGAACGGCATTCTTAAGTCTTTTTCTGAAGGTGTCTTTGTAGCGTAAAAATGCGTATACTTCGCATCAAGCGCTAGTAACAGTTCATTGGACAGTCTTGATTTACCTGCTGCTGCCACCCCTTCAAATATAACCATGACTGGTATTTTGGCTTCATGAGTCTGTCTGACGAGTTCTGCTACTTTCAGTTCTAATGTTTCATCGATTTTAGTCATCTGTTTCTCCTCCTCTTCATTACAATGTCTGTTCCCTCTTTCAAAACGCTTCATGTATCTTAATTTGACAGAATATTGTAATATTAAATTAAGCATACCTAAGGAGGATACATATGACAACTACATTTAAAGACTTTGAATATCAGCGCCCTGATTTAAATGCAGCAAGAGAGAAAGCCGATCAGCTGTTAAATCAGTTTAAACATGCAGCAAGTGCTGAAGACCAGATCCAGCTGATTGATGAGCTTAATCACATCAGACGTGAGATTGACACTTATTCAAATATAGCCTATATCCGTGCATCTATCGATACCAATGATGCTTTTTATTCTGATGAAAGAGATTATTTTGATGCGAATGGTGCTAAGATCGTCGCACTGGAAGCTGCTTACTTTGAAGCACTTCTAAATAGTCAGTTCCGAGAAGAGTTAGAGGCTCACTATGGTCAGCAGCTCTTTGATCTGGCTGCAAACGTCGTCAATTCTTACTCAGAAGAAGTCGAAGAACTGATCAATCAGGAAAATAAACTGAGCAGTGACTATTCAAAACTGATTGCCAGTGCACTGATTGAGTTCGACGGTCAGGAACTGACACTCACGCAGATGTCGCCTTACACACAGTCACCAGACCGTGAAACCCGTATCGAAGCAACAAAAGCCGTCCAGTCATTTATGGGCAAACATTTAGCTGATTTTGATGAGCTTTATGATCAGCTGGTAAAAGTACGCCACGACATTGCAGTGAAACTAGGTTTTGATAATTTTATAGAGCTCGGCTATATGCGTATGCAGCGTATCGACTACAATCAGGAGATGGTACGTGATTACCGTCGTTCAGTAGAAGAGTTTGTCGTGCCTGTTGCGACAAAACTCTATCAGCAGCAGGCGGAACGGATTGGCGTTGACAAACTGAACTTCTATGATGAATCTGTCATGTTCTTAAATGGTAACGAAAATCCTAAAGATGATGCTGAAGTCATTCTGGAAAATGGCCGCAAAATGTACAGTGAACTGAGCCCTGAAACAGATGAATTCTATCAATATATGATGGAACACGAACTGTTCGATGTTCTTGCTAAAAAAGGCAAGGAAGCAGGCGGTTACTGTACTTATATCGACCGCTGCCGTGCACCGTTCATCTTTGCAAACTTCAATACGACAGACCATGATATCACGGTACTGACTCATGAAGCAGGACATGCGTTTCAGGTTTATTCTTCACGAGATTTAACAGTGCCGGACTACTTATGGCCGACACATGAAGCCTGTGAAATTCATTCGATGAGCATGGAGTTCTTCACTTACCCTTGGATGGACCTATTCTTCCAGAATGCGGATAAATTTAAATATAAACATTTAACGGATGCCATTCAGTTCTTACCATACGGCGTCGCTGTGGATGAATTCCAGCATGGTGTCTATGAAAATCCTGAGATGACACCAGCCGAAAGAAAATCACTCTGGAAAACCATCGAGGAAAAATATCTGCCGCATCGTGATTATGACGGTATCATGCCGCTTGCTGAAGGTTCACTCTGGCATCGCCAAAATCATATCTTCAGTTCACCGTTCTATTATATCGACTACACACTTGCACAAGTGTGTGCGTTCCAGTTCTTCAAACGCAGCCGTGAGGACTTTGCTTCTGCCTGGCAGGATTATCTGCACTTATGCCAGCTGGGTGGCTCTCTGCCATTTAATACGCTGGTTAAAGAAGCCCATCTTGCGTCACCATTTGGTACAGGTACACTGAAAGATATTATGATCTACCTTGAGAACTATATCGATCAGATTGATGCTTCAAAATTCTAAGTTAAAAGAGTCTGGGACATAAATAGTTCTGGGTAGTAAAAAAAGACGAAGAAAATGTGATTTCAACATTTTTTTCGTCTTTTTATGATTTTTACAGATAATCTGACCGCCTACGGCAGCCATTTTTCTTATATTTACTGCCATTAAGGCGATACCAATTTCTTTTTTTACTTTGGCAGTTCCTCGAACTGACA
>NZ_SCWA01000059.1 GCF_004359615.1 Macrococcus brunensis | reverse complement strand
CCTCCGGCGTGGGCACGAGCGCGCCGCGCACCCGGCTGAACAGCGGGTAGCCGAGCTGCAGCTCGGCGTGCGCGATCGTCTTGCTGACGGCCGAGGGCGTGATGCTGACGAGGCGGGCGGCGGCACTCATGTTGCCCGCCTGCATGACGGCCTGGAAGACTTCGAGTTGCCGGAGGTTCATGGCTGGAGAGGGAGCGGATCGGGGGGTATGAATTCCATTCACACCCCGACCTGGATTATTCCCCACAGCCGGGTTACGTCATTCCTAACATACGGCACCCGCACGACGGGCCCGTGACAACGAATCAAACAACCAAGGAGATGAACGAGTGATGGCTTTCCCGCACATGCAATTCAAGCGCCTGCTGGCCGGCGCCGCCTTCGCCGCCTGGGGCCTCGTGGCCGGCGCGCAGACGCAGTCCGCAGC
>NZ_SCWA01000058.1 GCF_004359615.1 Macrococcus brunensis | reverse complement strand
GTCAACAGTCATTATCGGTAAACCTAATGTCGGTAAGAGTTCTATGCTGAACAACTTAATTCAGGACAATAAAGCTATAGTGACAGAAGTCGCTGGGACGACAAGAGACCTGCTGGAAGAGTACGTGAATGTTCGCGGCGTACCGCTAAGACTTGTAGATACAGCAGGTATTCGCGAGACAGAAGATATCGTCGAAAAAATTGGTGTGGAGCGCAGTCGTGAAGCACTGAAGAAAGCAGACTTAATATTATACGTTCTGAATTACAATGAACCACTCTCAGAGAGCGATTATCAGCTGGCTGAAGTCATCAATAATGAAGACGTTATTGTCATTATCAATAAAACAGACCTCGAGCAGCAGCTGAATCTGGAAGAAGTCAAACAGATGGTGGGCAATGTACCGATAGTTCAGACATCGATGTTATCAC
>NZ_SCWA01000057.1 GCF_004359615.1 Macrococcus brunensis | reverse complement strand
TAGTAGGCCACTGCGTCCTTGAGGAACTGGACGGCGCTGGGGAAGCGCTCGTCGGGGTGGATGTCGGTGAAGGCCACGCGGGCGTGGTCATCGATGGCCACGAAGACGAAGTCCCAGCCGGCCCCCTCAACGGTATCGCGTCGGTTGCCCGTGACCCGGTGGCCAGGGCGCTGGATACGTCCCAGCTTCTTGATGTCGATGTGCAGCAGATCGCCGGGGGCCTGAGGCTCGTAGCGCACCACCGGCTCGGCCGGCTCCAGGTCGGCCAGGTGCGACAGACCGGCGCGGGCCAGGACGCGGCTGACGGTGCTGGCTGACACGCCCAGCGCCTGGGCGATGCGCGCTTGGGTCAGCCGCTTGCGGCGCAGCTCCACGATAGCCAGCGCCTTGGCCGGCGCAATCGCTCGGGGCGAGACCGTCGGGCGCGAGG
>NZ_SCWA01000056.1 GCF_004359615.1 Macrococcus brunensis | reverse complement strand
ACACTGTACTGCGCGGCTTCAAGCCCTACTTCATAGAGAACGGTGAATACTCAGGGGCCGTCGGAACGATGAGGCTGATGGATGAAAGTTAAAGAACCACAAGTCCAGCAGTGAAGTGATAGAAAATCAGCATGTCGTACTAACTCATGACGGCGGTCGTTGTCATTATAAAAACTGCGTCATCACAATAGATGCGGATTTGCGGGAATTAGATGAAATGATTTTTACGGCATGTCAGTTTGAAGGAGATTTCTCGGCGGTCCATGTGACGGATACAGTGTTTGAGAAATGCCAGCTGATGAATCTGAATTTTGAGAATATCAGCTTCCGCCGCGCTCGTTTCGCCCATTGTCAGATGACCGGCTTCAGCTGTCATAACGTTCGTATGAAAGATGTCAGTTTTGTAGGCTGTAAGCTCAATCTATTAAAC
>NZ_SCWA01000055.1 GCF_004359615.1 Macrococcus brunensis | reverse complement strand
GCGCATCATGGCGTTCCGCAATAGCGGGTGCACCATCCTGTTCTGCTCGCACAGCCCCTACCACATCCGCCACCTGTGCGATGCGGCCATGTGGCTCAAGGGGGGGCGCATGGAGCAGTTCGGCCCCACCGAGCCCGTGCTCGCGGCCTACGACCTCTACACGCGCGAACGCCAGGAGCGCGAGCAGCAGGCGATCGAGGCGGCATCACAGCCGGTCGCCGCCTTGCCCTCCGTGGCCGAGACGCCCTATGCCCACCCTGCGGACGAAGCCGCTCTCGCGGTGCCCGCCGACCCGCCCGCGCCGGTGGTAGCCGTCGAGCGGGGCGATGCCTGCCTGCTGTCCGTCGAGGTGGACAACCTGGGCGAGCCGGTGGGCGAGCAGCCTGCGGTGCTGCACAGCAAGGATCTGGTGGTGACGATCGTCGCGCGCGGCCGGGG
>NZ_SCWA01000054.1 GCF_004359615.1 Macrococcus brunensis | reverse complement strand
GATATAAATTATAAGAAATGGGCTAAAACTATAACAAATATATGTGATGAAATTAACTTAAGTAAGATGGATTATTTAGATTTAGCTTGTGGTACTGGAAATTTAACAATACAAGTATCTCCGTATTTTAAAAGTGTATGGGCGGTAGATCTTTCTTATGATATGTTAACTGAAGCTGAGAATAAGTTTAGAGAAAATAATATAAAAGGTAAATTAGTATGGCAAAACATATGTGATTTAAAATTAAATAAAACTTTTAACTTAATAACCTGTTGTATAGACGGTATAAATTATATATTAGAAAAAAAATCATTAAATAACCTGTTTAAAAATGTATACAATCATTTAAAAGAAGATGGATTATTTATATTTGATATAAACTCTTACTATAAATTAAATAATATTTTAGGAAACAATCTCTTTAGCTATGATGATGAAGAG
>NZ_SCWA01000053.1 GCF_004359615.1 Macrococcus brunensis | reverse complement strand
TCTAAGTATGGAATTACAGGACTGGCGAAAAGAACCTCGTAAAAACTATTCGAATGAATTCAAACTTCGTATGGTGGAACTGGCATCACAACCTGGAGCTTGTGTTGCACAGATTGCACGTGAAAATGGCGTCAATGATAATGTTATTTTCAAATGGCTCAGGCTCTGGCAGAACGAAGGGCGTGTTTCGCGGCGTCTTCCGGTAACGACCTCTTCTGACACTGGCGTTGAATTATTACCTGTAGAAATAACGCCGGATGAGCAGAAAGAACCTGTGGCGGCCATTGCGCCGTCTTTATCCACTTCCACTCAGACCAGAGTCAGTGCCAGTTCCTGCAAGGTGGAATTCCGTCACGGTAACATGACGCTGGAAAATCCATCGCCAGAGCTGCTCACAGTGTTGATCCGTGAACTGACCGGGAGGGGAAGATGATCTCACTC
>NZ_SCWA01000052.1 GCF_004359615.1 Macrococcus brunensis | reverse complement strand
AGCAATTGCATTAGCTTGAACACCTGGTAATAAAAGACTTGTAGATAATATAGTGACTACTGCAAAGACTAGCCCGTAAATTTTTCCGAATTTACCTTTAATACCGTCTTCAATATAGTATGCAGGACCTCCACGATATTCGCCTTTTTCCTGTCGTTTATATATCTGACCTAATGTCGATTCGATAAATGCAGAGCTGGCACCTAAAAATGCCGTCGCCCACATCCAGAATACGGCACCGGGGCCACCGATAAAGATAGCAGTGGAAACACCGACAATGTTACCAGTACCTACACGACCTGCAAGTGATAAAGCAATTGCCTGAAAACTTGAGATCCCAGCAGGTGATTTTTCCCCTTGAAACATCAACCTTATCATTTCACCGATATGTCTGACTTGGAAAAACCTCATCATTAAAGAAAAAAGTATACCTGTAAGCAATAATCC
>NZ_SCWA01000051.1 GCF_004359615.1 Macrococcus brunensis | reverse complement strand
GTACACACCTGATTGGTATTGCTATTACAACTCAAAGCATCATAATCATTGTTGTTTTATTGATTAAAGCAATTATTACTTGGTTATTGTTAATACCTATTTTCAACTTTATGACTAGTTTCGTTGAATCAACTAACGATAAAGTAAAAACACACTTAGCTAATGGATTTAAAGCAATGAAAAATGGTCAAAAAACATTTTTCAAATTTTTCATTGGAATACTATTATTAAACTTAATTATTATTTTATTTAAAACACCTGTTGGTTACTTGATTTCATTTAATACGCAATCACTCTCTCAAAGTGTTGCAGAAAATATCATAAGAGTTTATACAGTAATGACAATTATTTTATTCGTTGTTATTCATGCAATCATTTTAATGGGTATCGTTCAATATTACTTAAAACGTGGTCAAAAAATTACTAAAGATAAAGTAAAAACAGCTGACAAGAATAAAAA
>NZ_SCWA01000050.1 GCF_004359615.1 Macrococcus brunensis | reverse complement strand
CTAGCCGTCGAAGGTGGGACAGATGATTGGGGTGAAGTCGTAACAAGGTAGCCGTATCGGAAGGTGCGGCTGGATCACCTCCTTTCTAAGGATAATACGGAAAAGGAATCTTAATTCCTTCGGAATAGCGTCTGACATATTGTATTCAGTTTTGAATGTTCATTCATTCAAATGGGCCTATAGCTCAGCTGGTTAGAGCGCACGCCTGATAAGCGTGAGGTCGATGGTTCGAGTCCATTTAGGCCCACCATTGATAGTTTAATATACCTTTTTGGGGGCTTAGCTCAGCTGGGAGAGCGCCTGCTTTGCACGCAGGAGGTCAGCGGTTCGATCCCGCTAGTCTCCACCATTTAAAATTGTACTTTGAAAACTAGATAAAGTAAGAAGAAAAAAGATTTTACCAAGCAAAACCGAGTGAGTTCATTTATTGAATTCTCAAAAAATCGCGCGTCTGTATTCATACAGACATCACATTATTAATA
>NZ_SCWA01000004.1 GCF_004359615.1 Macrococcus brunensis | reverse complement strand
TTATTACGTAATTACATCAGTAAAAAAATGGATGATCGCTACCTCTGTTTAGGTGTTTTCAATTTTTAAATTTTCGTAGAAAATAAAAGTTCAGAAAATTCTGTATTTATTTATGCAACACTAGTGATAAAGATTACTTAAAAATAATTGATCCAGCTTGTGGAAGTGGTACTTTTCTCACAGAGGCAATTTTACAAATAAATGAAATTGCTAGCGGCACAAAAATTAATCAAGATGGAAAAGTGTATGGCTTTATTAAAGATAGAAAAACTGAAAAAAGAATTGAAGACAGTATTTTCGGTTTAGAATTAAATCCACTTAGTAAAAGTATCGCTGATATAAACTTATTCTTTTCAATGATTCAAGCATATGGTAATTACACAAATAGCGAAAACATTGATTTAATCAATATTTATCGTACAAATAGTTTAGAAATAAATAATAACTTTAAAATTGATAATGACATAGAAGAAAAATTAATGTTTGTAAAGGATGAGATAAGAAATTCTCGCATGTATAAATACAATTTATTAAAAGCAAAGAATCAGAAATACGATATTATTGTGGGAAATCCCCCTTATGGAAGTACAAAAGGAGATTCATATATACAAAATACTTTAATTCCTTTTGCACTTCCCGAACATAACTTTGATGCAGAAGGTAATAATACTGATTTTCATAAAGGTGCTAGTAAGGGTAAAGTTCCTAAACATGAAAAAAATATCGGAAAGCTCAATGATTTGTATGCGTACTTTTTTGGTTTATCAGATACTCTATGTAGAGACAATGGCATTATAGCTTATATTACATCGAATACATATTTAACAATACCTACTTATAAATGGTTACGTAAATACTTGTTACAGAATTATACAATCGACTATTTAATTAATTTTAATGAAGTTTCTGAAAAAACAAACTCAATGTTTTTTCCTGATGCTGGTATAGCTACAAATATTATTATTATGCGTAAAACTCCTCCTTCTAAAAATCATGTTATTAATGTACTAGACCTTAGTAAGAACACTGAAATCAAAGATAAATTTGAAGCATTTAGCGAGATCAATTGGGTAAAGACTAATAGTAAAGTCAATAAAAATCACATTAAGGATTTTAAAATCAAACCTTTAGAGAAAATAAACTTTAAACATATACCACAAAAAGATTTTTTGACTAATAAAAACTATACTTTTTCTTTAAAAGAACATACTGAAAAAATGATATTAGATAAAATAGCTTCTAAAGGTGAATTATTATCTACGAACTACAAACCTTCTATGGGGGTAGATGTAGGAGATTTAATATTTGTTCAAAAAAATGAAAAAAATTTAAAAACTATCTTTAATAAAGTTATTATTCATAAGGATTTTTCTTTAATAAAGAAAACTTTAAAATCTCATTTAATTTCACAATTCTCGAAAAATAATATTGATACAATTTTTGATAAAGATAAAGTAGTAAAATTTTTATATCAAAAAGATATGCAAGCTTATACTTATGATAAAGTTTATTACACTTACCTTGATAAAAATATATTATGGCGTGCTAGAATAGATGGAAAAGTTCCACTACATTCTAATCCAATATTTTCTAAGGAAAAGTTATTAATACTTGAACGTCGAGACAAAGAAAAAATTGTAACTAGTGTAACTGATGAATTACTAGTTCCTCAACATGGCGGAAGGTTTATGTATATTTCACCTTCGAAAGATATTAGCGTCGATGAACTTTACTTATTAAGTGGAATTATAAACTCAAATGTTACTCAATTCTATTATAGGTACCGATCTTTAGGTAATAAAGATATTATTATTCCAAAATTACGCATGATTGATTTATCATTAAAAAATGAAATAATTAGTTTAAGCAAGAAGGTTCATGAGTTAATGTATGAAAGAAATAGATATCTATATGTTGAAGATAATCTATATAGTAAAAATGGCGAGATAATTAAAGCTAATATTTTAAATACTACTAATTACTGGTCGGTCAAATTCGAAGATTCATTAGTAATTGATTATACTGTAGAAAATATTGAGAAAGAGTCTGACAAAATAATATTAAATGATGCAATAACTATATTTCCATCAAATGGGACTGATATAAGTAATCTTTACTCCTTAATTAAAGATTATAAAGGGCATTTAATTGACTCCCCTTTGATAGTTGATATTTATAAAATGAAGAATATATCGGCTAATTATATTGAAGATATTAGAAATCAAGTTAACACATATTTTGATAATATTAATATTCTTACTGCAGAAATATATAAATTATCATCTAAAGATTTAGAAATAGTGAATAATAGCAATTAACTTTTAAAGCTGCATTAATTAAATTATAGGATTATATAAAATAAATTGTCTCAATAGATTCTTTATGACTCTATTAGACAATTTATTTTAATTATTACTAATCACCTTCATATTCACTTAAACTAAAATCAATTACTTTTTCTTTCGGCTTACCGTTCGTTTTCTCTGGCCACAATCCGTATCTTTGATATTCTGTTCCTCCATCAAGAAAAATGGCACCACATTTACATGTCACGTAATCATAAGTGAATTTAGATTCTATAACATCATCACAGATTTTACATTGAACAATACTTCTAATGATTTTCATTTCAATCACCCCTAGTATATTTACTTTTAATTTCCTTCTATATACTCGTCCATTTCTCTTCCGTTGATTTCTCCTCTTGCCTTTTTCATCAACATATTTATATATTCATCACTTAATGCAAGACCATCTATTTCATTTAAAGCGATTGCTACTTCAGCATTTTTAATTCTTTTCTCAATATTTATCTCTTCTTCTTTCATTTCTCCAATCAATCTCTTATATCCTATTGTTAATTTCACCAATGTTCTAAAGGACAATTCTTGTTCATTCCATCCGTTTTTTCGAAAGTCATGTATTTTGTGACGACTTAATTCACTGAGATCTCCAACTTCAGTATCTGTATGTTCTGACTCTAATAATTTATTAATAGAACTTATATCATAATTAAGCATGATAATTTCTCCTTAAGTTTAATTATAACCCCTGCCTTTTTAGTCGCATACTTCTTTCAATATTCTCATCGACTATTTTTTTTGAATTATTATAGGCATCACTAAATCCTTTTGCTACACTGATTGATGGTATAGTATCTGTTTTGTCACATTGCCATGCAACCATTTCTAAAAGCATTTGAATATTTTTATCTATTTCTGAAATGACTAGCTCTTTTTGTTGAATATTTTCTTTTTGGTTTTTTATCAAGTATTCCAAAGTGTCACTCATGTTCGAGAAATTATTCATTATCTTTATTTCATGTAATATTTCATCGACTGTTGAATTTAAGTACCAAGTTCTTCTTATTCCCATATACTCATCTCCTATCTAATTAATTCATTTATTGCTTTGGTATAATTATTTATTGCTTCAGTTTGACGTTCTATTGATACAATTAATTGATTATTTGATAAAACAAATCTATTTATTTCATTTTTCATCGATTCTTCATAAGTCTTAATTTCATTATTTACTACAGCTCTGTCCAAAATAATATTAATCAGATCGTTAACACTAATTTTTTTTTGTTCTGCTTTTTCTTTTAACTTCTCATTTGTACTAGCATCTATATTCCTTATTGTTCTCCTTACCATTTCTTCTCCTCTCATTACGCAAGATTTATGCAAATATTACTAACATTTGTTTTTTATTAGGTAATCATTATGCAAGATGTAATATTTTCTTTAGAAAATTAATTACGTAAATTTTATGCATACGTAAAATATGCGTAAATATATATGTTATTTATACATAAGCATCCTAAAAATGTACGTAATATATGCATAAAAGTGCTATAATGCGGTGCGTACCATTTTTTTGCAACCTATGTCGGTACTGCCGACATTGCAACGTTTCGGCAATGCCGAAACCCGTCCCGAAGGGCGAGTTGCACCAGGTTTCCTTATGCTCATGTACTTAAAATTCAATAAAACAGTAATATTCTATTGATTTAATCACAAATTTCAAATCCATTAATTATTATGTTAATATTTTAGATAGAGTTATTTCACAACTCAGCACATAGACTATGAATTTCTGATTTTAGGCGATCGAATTCGTAGTCTTCTTTTAATTCAGTTTCTTTTTCTAAATCAGTTATTAAATTTAAAATTGTCGAACAAAGATTCTTTTTAGTTTCAATTATTATAAATTTGGGTGTTACTTCAATGCTATTTGCATTTTCTTGCTCTAAGTACTTTTTAAAATTTTCAAATTTAAAAAGAGTCTCTGGTCGAATATACATTTTAAATTTTGCATCATTTCTCCATTCATAGAATTTTTTTTCAACTACTTCTGCTAAATCTATTATGTTGTAATTATTAATAATTAAATCATTAATCATTTTAATATTTGCTTTGCTGTAATAATCAAATGATTTATCAGTTAATTTATTTATATAGCTAATAATTACGAATGTAACTGTAATTACATATGATTCCGTTGTTTCTTCTGTAGTTTTCTCTGTATTTGTTTTCTCTGAAAGAGTATCTTCTGTAATAGAAGAAATGCTGTTTTTAGAATCTCCTTTTTCTTTTTTCATAGATTTCTTCTTCTGATTTTCGCTAATCCTTTTGTCGTTATCAAATTCCCCTTTTTCTGAATTCAGAATATCGATTTTCATGTCTTTATTTTCTAATACCACTTCAACTTCTTTTATATAATTGTCATATAACAATCGATAATGCTTAACTGGATTACCATTAACTTTCATTACTTTTGTTTCTATTATTCTTCTTTCCTCTAATTCTTTAGTTATTTGTGAAATTTTATATTTTTTGATACCTGTCTCACTAAACCATTGCTCCTGGGTTTTATATATCCATCCTTCTTTATTCCTTCCTTTGTCAGCCCAAAAAGTCAGTTGTGATAAAAATACTGCACCTTGTATATCTTTCATAAAATCTAAATAAAATTTGTTTACTAATATATAATTATCATTTCCTGAAATTAAATTGATCCAACTTCTTAACATTTCAATCTTTTTCATTTTAATCATCACCTTTAGAGTTGAACATCCTTACTGCCGGCCAGTTATTTTATTTTTGATTCTAAAAAGACATCGATATCTTGTCTTCTAATCATTTGAATACCGCTTACATCAATAATTGGTAATCCTTCATCAATAAACTTTTTAAGAGTATTAAAGCTTACTCCAATGTACTCTGCTGCTTCTTTTTTATTTAAGTAAATTGTTTGAGAAACATTTGATTGAAACTCATTAAGTGAGTTTTTTGCAATGTTTAGAAACATCTCCTCAAAAGCCTTGATTGATTGATCATCTATCTTTAAAGGAATATATAATTCTTTTCCATTTATAATCACCTCCTTTCTAATTATCTTATAAGTAAATTAATAAATTCCTCATAAGTTAATATTATTGTATATGAAATAAATAAAATGTCAAATGATATTATCGTTTAGGTAATTTTATAATTTACCTATACAATATGTTATAGTATTATGAATCTTGAAAGGAGGTTAATCATTGATAAAAGTAAAGTTAAAGGAAATATTAAAAGAAAGAAATATGACTTTAAATGAATTGAGTCAAATTACCGGCATTAGTGCTAAAACGCTCAGCTTATTCCAAAATAAAAAAACAGAAAGTGTTCATTACAAGACTTTAGAAAAAATTGCTATTGCTTTAAATATTGAAATTGGCGATATCATTGTAAATAAAGAAAAATCCTTTTTATTAAACCTAAAAACAGAAAACATTAAAGACTATGAATACAAAGCTACTCTTAAAATTCAATGTGTTGAAGAATTTCAAAATGAATATGAATATGAAACAAAAGATAAAGAGTATTTTGAAACTGATCTTTATTTTGATTTAGATATTTATAAAAGAAAGAACTACTTAAGGATTTTTATTAATATCAAATCACTAGATTATTCAACCATTCCTTATGAATTTAATATAGAAAAGTTCTACAAACTAAAAGGAATACACGAACAAAACTTAGATACTTCTTTAGAAGAAAACTTCTTAACAGTTGTTTCATATCTTATTGCACAGAACATCCTAATAAAATTACCACAGGAATCAACAAATACTTTATTCGTAGATAAAAAGGAACTATTTGATAGTATCAAGAAAAATTTTGAGCTTAATAGTGATGAAATAAATGTTGGCTATCCTGAATTCGAAGAGTTAGATACTATTAAACTTAAACCAAGAATTGAATTTAGTTACACAAATCATGATGACTTACCGTTGAATAAGTATTTTGAATTAATACCTGATTTTGATTTATTAATTCAAAAAAATATCATTTCAACATTATTTTATTATGAAAAAACAAATGAAATTACCACAGTTATCAGCCTGTAATTAATCCCCTTACTGCCGGCCAGCAAATAGGGAAGGATTAAAATGACAAATATTAAAAAAGTAACATTAAAAAATGGAGATATCCGTTATCAGTTCAATGTTTATTTAGGTTTAGACAGCGTAACTGGTAAGAAGAAAAGAACGAGTAGAAGTTATGAAACGTTGAGAGAAGCTCAAATAGAATTACGAAAGTTGCAATTAATGGGCTTAGAAAAAGCTACTCAGTCAATAAATAAATATACTTATAAGGACATTTATTTATTGTGGTTAGAAAACCATAGGAATGAAATAAGAGGTACTACACTAGCAAGTAAAGAAAGTAAGTTTAATAAACGTATTCTGCCCAAGTTTGGGAGAATGCCTATCAAAGAGATTTCTCGTGTTTATTGTCAAACTGTAGTCAATGAATGGGCGAATGAAATGAAAGCTTTTAATGACTATGTTATACAAGCAAGACTTGTTTTCAACTATGCTATGAAACTAAAATTAATCGAAAGTAACCCAATGGAATATATAACTTTGCCTAGTCGTAACGAGGATAAAATATTCATTGAAAAGGAAAGAAATTTTCTTAACAAAGACGAACTTAAGTTATTTATGCAGTATCTGGATCAGGAAAATAAATTACAAGCTACTTGTCTATTTCGCCTACTCGCTTTTACAGGCATGCGTAAAGGTGAAGTATTAGCTTTACACTGGTCTGATATTAATTTCACAACAAAAGATTTATATGTTCAAAAGACGCTAGCCAAAGTTAATAATAAGCATATTCTCCAACCTCCAAAAACAAGAGAATCTTATAGATGGTTGGATATTGATGATATAACGATTCAATTATTAAAGAAGTGGAAACTAGAGCAAATTGATCAATACAGAGAATATGGTTTTGACGTGTCTGAGGATAAAAATCAGCCAATTTTCGCAACTTATCATACTAGACTTAATCAAATGAAGTACATGCGTGTATCAACGCCTAACGACAAATTAGAAGCTTTCTTTAATAGGCATAAGGATTTACATCGGATACACGTACATGGCTTCAGACATACCCATGCTTCCCTTCTATTTGAAGCTGGAGCAACATTAAAAGAAGTACAATCTAGATTAGGTCATAGCGATATAAAGACCACTATGGACATCTATACGCATATCACACAGACATCTAGAGAAAAGTTAGCTGATAAGTTTCAAAAGCATATTAACTTCTAGGAGGCTATTATGAAGATATTTGATTTAGATAAGACAAATGCCATAAAAGTTGATAACTATAACTCACTTGGATTTTATATCAATAGAATAACAAGTATTGATTCTAAAGTAATGATTAACTTTGCCCATTTAGAACCTAATGGAATTATAGGAAGTCACAAAGCTTCCGTTAATCAAATGTTAATCGTTGTAAGTGGTGCTGGATGGGTTAAATCAGATAATAATCCTTTTATCCCAATCACTAAAAATCAAGTAATTTTCTTCAATGCGGGGGAACTCCATGAAACAAAAAGTGATAATGGCATGACTGCTCTGATTATTGAAAGCCCAGATTTAAAAGACGATTTTCTTGTTTAATATGCTCAAGGGGTAGTTAAGGGGTAACATCCATGTCGAAACCATATAAAAAAGCACTTCCTGGAAAATTCCAAGAAGTGCTTTGAACGTTGATATAACAACGATATTAACGTTTTGAGAACTGTGGTGAACGACGAGCGCCTTTAAGACCTGGTTTTTTACGTTCTTTCATACGTGGGTCACGTGTTAACATGCCCGCGCGTTTTAATGAACCACGGTATTCTGGATCTGCTTCGATTAATGCACGTGCGATTCCGTGACGGATTGCTTGTGCTTGTCCAGTGAAACCACCACCACGTACATTTACTAATACGTCGTAGTTACCTTTAGTTTCAGTGATATCGAATGGTTGGTTTAAGTCTAAGATTAATGATTCAAATGGTAAGTAGTCACGTACGTCACGTTTGTTGATTGTGATGTTACCTTCGCCTGGTACTAAACGTACACGTGCTACTGAATGTTTACGACGGCCTGTGCCTTGGTATTCAACTTGTGCCAATGTATTGTCCTCCTCTTAATTAACCACGTAACTCGTAGTTTACAGGTTGTTGTGCTTGGTTTTTGTGTTCTGGTCCAGCGTATACGTGTAATTTTTTGCCCATTTTATCGCCTAATGAACCTTTAGGTAACATACCTTTGATTGATGTTTCAAGTAAGCGTACTGGGTTTTTCTCACGTAATTCACCAGCAGAGATCTGTTTTAAACCACCTGGGTGTAATGAGTGACGGTAGTAAATTTTGTCTTGTGCTTTGTTACCTGTGAAGTGAATTTTCTCAGCGTTGATGATGATCACGTGATCGCCACAGTCAACGTGTGGTGTGAATGTTGGTTTGTTTTTACCGCGTAAGATAGATGCTACTTCTGAAGAAAGACGACCTAATGTTTGTCCTTCTGCATCAACAACGTACCATTTGCGTTCGATGTTTGATTCGTTTGCCATGAATGTTTGACGCATGTGTTTTTCCTCCTAAAATAAAAAAAGTTCCCTCATGATTTCTGTCTATATATCTGTAACACAATAAGTTTCCGGGGCTTATTGTAGTGGTTGATATTAAACAATACCGTTGTCTATCTTATAACATTCCGGGGTCTGTTGTCAATGACTTCGGTGTATTTTTAGTAATTATTTTCGTACCTGCCGGGATGTCCTTTTCGAGTGCTTCTGTCGTCAGGTAGATCTTCTCAAGATACAGTCCTTCTGCCGGTGCTGTCTTGCCCGCTTCCTTACGGTCACGTGCAGCAAGCAGGGCTTCTGTATCGTCCTCGCGTCTGCCCTGGCCGATGTCGATCAGGTGCTGCACCATGATTCTGACCATGTTGTAGAGAAAGCCTGAACCGATGACACGGAAGTCGTAGCCGTCAGGTGTCTTCGTGACAGTGAAGCTGTAGATGGTGCGTTCTTTGTTCTCGATCTCTGTCTTCGCAGAACAGAAGGAGGTGAAGTCGTGTGTGCCGAGAAAGGTCCTGGCAGCTTCGTTCATCTTATCAAGATCCAGGTCATAGGGATACCATGTCTCGAGTCCTGTCTTCATGACGTCTCTATAAGGCGTCTGATAGATTTTATAGCGGTAGGCTTTACCGATGCAGTCATAGCGGCTGTGGAACGTCTCCGGGATCTCCCTGACATCTGTGATATAGATATCGTCCGGCAGGCTTGAGTTAAAGGCATGCTGCCACTTGGACGGTGTTAAGTTCAGATGTGTATCAAAATGGACATACTGACACAGAGCATGCACGCCCTTGTCCGTGCGTGATGACGGGTGAATACGCACGAAGTCTCTATGCATGCGCTTCAGTATGCGCTCCAGTTCATATTGTACGGTGCGGCCTTCATTCTGGATCTGAAAGCCCTGAAAGTTCGCACCGTTATAAGTGAGTTGTAATAAAATTCGCATCGTTCACCTCTAGTTCCTGAAATACAGGATGAGTAATGTAATCGGTATAAGGGTCAGTAATGTCAGTGTGTCGGCCAGGCGCCAGTCCAGTCTGCGGTACTTCGTCCGGTTGACATCGCCTCTATAGCCACGCACTTCCATGGCGACAGCCAGGTCTTCTGCCCGTTTGAATGCTGAGACAAAGAGCGGCACAAGAAGTGGCACGATCGCTTTCAGCCGCTTCACCGGGTTCCCTGCTGTCATATCAGAGCCGCGCGAAACTTGTGCCCGCATGATTTTCTGCGTCTCGTCCATCAAGGTTGGTATGAATCTCAGGGCGATCGACATCATGAGCGCGAGTTCATGGACCGGCACTTTCATTTTCTTCAGCGGTCTGAAGAGCGTTTCAATGGCATCTGTCAGTGAGATCGGACTCGTTGACAGCGTCATAATCGTCGTCAGGATAATAATCAGCAGGAAGCGTAAGGTGATAAATATCCCCTGCTCCACGCCGTTACGGTCCACAGTCAGAAAGCCTAATCTGAATAACGTGCCGCCACCCTTCGTCCAGAGAATGTGCATGAAGAACGTGAAGACGAGTAGCAGCAGAATCGGCTTCAGGCCACCGATCAGGAAGGACAGCTTGAGGCGAGAGGCAGAGAGTGCCATCAGGATGACAGCAATCAGCAGCAGATACGTCAGGATGTTATTCGCCAGGAAGATGACAATCGTCATCAGAAAGACGAAGATCAGCTTCATCCGCGGGTCCAGGTGATGGACGAAGGAATCGAGGGGGACGTAGCGTCCCAGCACCATCTTATCGAGCATACTGATTCCTCCAGTCCTTATACATACGAGCGAATTCTTCTGCTGTCAGCGCAAGCGCCGGAAACTGAATACCGTGTTTCTTTTCCACCGCGTACTGCAGCTGCACGACTTTTGGCGGCAGCAGGTCGTAAGGCGTCAGATCCTGTCTGAAGACGTCATGCGGTGTCCCTTCAAGCACAACCGTGCCCTGATGCAGCACCTTGATATTATCCGCACGCGCGGCCTGGTCCATCTGATGGGTCACGAGGATAATCGTCATGCCTGTCTCCTGATGGATCCGGTCAAATAAAGCCATAATCTCCTGCTGGCCTTTAGGATCCAGTCCCGCTGTCGGCTCGTCTAAGACCAGTATCTCAGGCGCCATCGCGAGAACGCCTGCGATCGCCACACGCCGCATCTGGCCGCCTGACAGATCAAACGGAGAGCGACTGAGCAGTGACAGGTCCAGGTCAAGGCGTTCCATCAGGTCATAAGCTCTCTCTTTCGCCTCTTTTTCAGGTACACCGTAGTTAAGTGGACCGAAGATAATGTCCTTCATTACCGTCTCCTCAAAGAGCTGCTGCTCCGCAAACTGAAAGACGACGCCCACACGACGTCTAAGGGGCGCCATATATTTGTTCTTTGTCTTCGAGGTGATCAGTAAGTCATCAAACTGAATCGTCCCCTCAGTCGGCTTCAGTAGTCCGTTCAGATGCTGGATCAATGTGGATTTCCCTGATCCCGTATGGCCGATAACTGCATAGTACTTACCGAGTTCAAAATCAGTTGTAATATCATATAACGCACGCACTTCAAACGGCGTACTTTTTGAATAAGCATAGCCTGCACGCTCAAAATTGATCATAAGTTGTTCAGCAGCTCCTCATCCAGTACAAATTTAGACTCGCCCGTTATCAGCTGATACATACGCATTGAGAAAGGTAACGGCAGACCGATCGCTTCAAGTTCGTTCCCGCGTTCAAATAACGTCTCAGGCGTCCCCTGCATCACGAGTCTGCCCTGATGCATGACGAGTAGCCGGTCCGCCTCTATCGTCTCCTCCAGATCATGCGTGATCGCGAGAACCGTCAGATTCAAATCGCGCTGCAGCTGACGGATGACGTCCAGCACCCCAAGACGTCCTTCCGGGTCCAGCATCGCGGTCGCCTCGTCTAATATAATGATGTCAGGCCTGAGCGCAATAACGCCTGCAATCGCCACGCGCTGCTTCTGACCGCCTGACAGGTGATGCGGCTCATGGGTCTTCATATGAGACATAGAGACCGCCTCCAGCACTTCTTCCACCCGTCTGTGCATCTCGTCGTAGTCCACCCCGTAGTTCTCGAGTCCGAAGGCGATGTCATCCTCGACTGTCGCACCGACAAACTGATTATCCGGGTTCTGGAAGACCATACCGACCTTACCATGGATATCATAGCTGTTCTCTTCAGTTACAGCCATACCGTCCACTGTGATACTGCCTTGCTGCAGCGGCATAATCGCGCCGAGCAGTTTGACGAGCGTCGACTTACCCGAACCATTATGTCCGACGATAGACACCCACTCACCACGTTCAACAGAGAAAGAGACATCTGTCAGTGCAGCAGTCTCCTGCTCTTCATATTGATAATTCACATTCCTCACGTCCAGCATGCTTTCTCCCCCATTCATGTATCACTAGTATAGCAAATTCAATACACAAAAAAAGAGAAACATCCTGCTCGTACCTTACTGCATCCAGATCAGAGTCCGGTTATTTTTCAGGAAACGTGAGACAAGTCGGTCGAGTCTATTGAATAACAGCAGATTAAACATCACCCAGAACAGTCCGAATGCCATTCCACCCAGCACATCGGTAAAGAAATGGGCATGGAAATACATGCGACTGAACATGACGCTCTCCCATATCACTGCTGATAGCGTATAGACAATACAGCGTACATAGCGATTTTTCAGCTTAGGTGTCAGGGTGATAATCACTATCATAAAGAGCACACTACTGGATAGTGTATGGCCGCTTGGGAATGAGAATCCTCCGTCTGCAAGCAAGTGGTCATAAGGCCGTGCTCGGTGGAAGAGACGTTTTAACATCAGACCAATTAAGCCACCTGATGCCACAACATACATCACCCAGAGAGCTAGCGAGTAATATTTTTTGACTGCCAGGTATGCAGCGAGTATCAGAATGGCAATAACAACAGTCGGCACATCAAAATATTTGGCAAATATCGTGAAGTACGATTCATAGAACCCTGTGAACGTCATCTGCGGCTCCCCGTAGTTTGTCATCCACCAATTGAATGTCAGTAAATCGACTAAATGCAGTGCTTTCACTTTAAATGTCAGACCGAGAGCTACCAGTAAAAATGTGATAAGGCCGATAATCGCCGAGAACGTAACGGCGCGTTTTGATATTGAATACATGATGATTCCTCCTGTTAGTTATGAAAAGTCAGCTAGTTGATCGACTGCATCACCTGTTCAGATTGTGTGACTGCCTGCTGGACTTTTGTCTGGTCTCCGGACTGTCTGACAGCTGATAACACACCGTCTATCGTTGTATCGACTGATGTCCATTTCTTCGCACCAATGGCCCGAAGTGCAGGTTCCTGCTGATCCCAGTCATGTTCCAGCTGGTCAGCACCCTGTTTCATCACAAGCTTATCTTTTGCGTTTTTAATCTTCTCTTCTGTCTTGATAAATGCAGTCAGCTGTCCTTTTAGTGTCGTTGTATGCGGCGCAATGGTCTGCATGCGGAGCTGGTAAGTCCCGATTCCTACGATCAGGAAGATCGCGAGGAGTGCCACTGTCTGCCATTTTGCACCTTTGTTACTTGAAACTTCCGTCATTGCGACATTTTCATCTGTATGGTCGACCTTTGTTTTAGCGAGATAGATGATGATACCTAATATAAGGACCAGGAAGATGATGCTTGTAACAGTTGTACCCAGGCCAAGTCCACCGTTCTTTGCAGGCTGTGACAACAGATCGCCGAGTGAGGCACCGAGCGGACGCGTTAAGATATAAGCCGCCCAGAAAGCAAGGATGCCGTTCAGTTTCAGGTAACGATAAGCCATATAGATCAGTGCGATGATGGCTGCTACACCAATACCTGTATAGAGGTAGCCAAAACCAAGCTGCTCTGAATAGAGGTCACCGACTGCTGTACCGAGTGCGAAAGTAAAAAGAATGGTCAGCCAGTAGAAAACCTCACGGCGCACTGTATAGATAGAGTGAATAGACAGTGTTCGTTCACTTATATACCACATGCCGAACGTCAGTGCTAAGAGTACTGAGAAGATAGCAGTCGACACTTCGAGCGGTACACCCATGTTGTCTGTCATATTATCAGTGACCAGCGTACCAAAGACGCTTAAGAGCACCACTGTCAGCCAGTAAGTAAAAGGTCTGTAGCCATGGGCACGGAACTGGAAGAATAGCGACACGGCAAGTGCGACACCCATTAAGATTGTAGTAGCTGTTAATCCAATACCCAGATTGAAGTTGATGAAATCAGCGAATGTCTCACCTACTGTTGTACATAAAATTTTAATTAACCAGAAAAAGACGGTAATCTGCGGAACTTTGTTCAATAACTGTCGGTTCATTTGAATCACTCCTTTAAGTTGATAGGTTCACTATAAAGGAGAAAACTGAAATGAAACTGAAAAAGACCGCCTTATTCCGGAAATTCCAGTATAAAACTGGTTTTTTTATTCAGTTCTGATATCACTTTGATTTCGCCCTGCAGCTGAGTGACCTGTTCCTTCAGCAGTGCAAGACCGATGCCACTGCCCTCAGCTTGTGTATCACCGCGTGCATAGCGGTCAAATATATGATCGATATGCTGAGGCGAGATGCCGCGTCCATTATCACTCACTTCAATCTGCAGCAGATGATGATGCTGACGCGCCGCTACCGTTACAATGACATCATCATTATGTTTAATCGCATTATCCAGCAGAATCGTCAGCATCTGCTTAAGCTGATCAGCTGACAGTTTCGTCACGATATCGTCTTTATACTGACGGATAATGACCCCATCATTCAGTGTAAGCTGCTGCTCAATGACTTCATCCAGCACAGGCGCAAGTTTAATCTGTTCTTTATTTTCATAGTCACTTTCCAGGTTAAGGGACTGATGAATAATACGCTGCATATATTTAATTTCACGTTTGATTTTCTTGAGCGACTCCAGACTTTTCGGCGACAACTTAGATTGATCAAGCGCAATGATATAGTCTGTCCCGAGCGAGATGGCGGCAATCGGTGTCTTCAGTTCATGAGATGCATTCTGAATGAACTCTTTATGCTGCTGCAGCATCTTTTCGTAAGTCTTAATGGGTTTGATTGCGATATAGTAGGCTGCACCCAATATCAGCACGGCCGTCATCACTAATAAAATGAGTAAGAGTCTGAAGAGAAGCAGCTTTGTTTCCTCGTAATCAGTAATATCATTCAGAATATATAGCCCTTCCTCTCCTTCAACATGGTAACGATCCTTACCGTTTTTAATGACAAACCCGGGCTGCTGATCAAGCACTTGCTGTTTAAGTAAAGAAGCAGACAGCGGTGTATGGTTCGTGATGATCTGTCCCTTCTCCACTTCCATATAGTACTGTTCCTGGCCGATGGGTCTACCTGTTGCAAGGATTGACCTTACTTCTTTTAGTTCAGCCATTGATGATTCCTGAATTTCCTTATTCACTTGCCACGAAAATATAGTGATGATGCCGACATATAAAATACCGATTAATAGTGACAGGAGGAGAACATATCTGAGAAAAACCTTTTTAAAGTCATAATTCATCGCATATCTTCCAGCTTATAACCGATATTTCTGATACTCTTAATTTCAAGCCCTGCTTCATATTGCTTCAGCTTTTTCTTCAGGAGACGCACAAGCGCGTCTATATTATTGTCACCGACTATCTGCTCAGTTGACCATACGGTGCCAAGAATCATCTCCCGCGTCACGATATGGTTCAGAAATAAGAGCTCTAACAGCGTATATTCCTTATGGGTCAGATTAATTTCAGTTCCATGGATGCTGAATGAATGGCGGTTAAAATTAAAGGTCACACTGCCTTTTACCTTCTCGTTATGATCAATTAGCTGATAACGTTTGATAACAGCAAGCATACGGGCTTCCAGCTCCTCCATCTCGAAGGGCTTCGTCAAGTAATCATCGGCACCCGTCAGGAGTCCTTCAACCTTATCTGAAGTCTCTGACTTGGCGGTCAACATAATAATCGGTACCTGAATCCGTGCATCTCGCAGCTGTCTGATGATCTCAATGCCTGAAACGGAGGGCAGCATCCAATCTACTAGTACAATATCATAACGACTGTTATCAAAATAGTAGACGACATCTATGCCATCTTTTAGCCATTCAACCGTATAGTTCTTCAGGGTCAGTATGTCTGTCAGAAAGCCCCCTAAAGTCGCGTTGTCCTCAATCAGCAGAACCTTCATACTGCACCTCTCCTTTTTAGACCTATTATACATCGGTGAAACAAAAAAACCTTTTAGCATCTGCTAAAAGGATTAAGAATGAAAAAAGCGCGCACTCTGCCACAGGAGTTCACGCATATAGTTGTTCAATTGTGGCAGAATACTCTGAGCTAGACAATATCTATGTGTGGTAAACATTATCGTTGCACTCATTTGCTTATAGTGTGTGTGTAAGATAAGTGATCCCTATAAACTTGAATTATACTAATTCAATGATAACCATTTCTGAACCGTCTCCGCGACGTGGTCCAACTTTCATGATACGAGTGTAGCCACCTTGACGTTCGTTGTAACGTGGTGCTACTTCATTGAATAATTTTTGTACTGCGAATTGAGTAGTGTCATCTTCGTTAGTGATTTCAACACGACGTAAGACTTCAGCTGCCTGACGACGAGCATGTAAGTCACCGCGTTTACCTAAAGTGATTAATTTTTCAACAATTCTACGTAATTCTTTCGCACGAGCTTCAGTTGTTTCGATACGTTCGTTCACGATTAAAGATGTAGCTAAATCGCGTAACATCGCTTTACGTTGATCTGAAGTGCGGCCTAATTTTCTGTAACCCATGAATCGTACCTCCTTTTACTAGTCTTCTTTTCTTAATCCAAGACCTAAGTCTTCGAGTTTAAACTTAACTTCTTCAAGTGACTTGCGGCCTAAGTTACGAACTTTCATCATGTCCGCCTCAGATTTATCTGCAAGTTCCTGTACAGAGTTAATTCCTGCACGTTTTAAGCAGTTGTAAGAACGTACTGATAAGTCTAATTCTTCGATAGACATTTCAAGTACTTTTTCTTTGTGATCTTCTTCTTTTTCAATCATGATTTCAGCGTTCTGTGCTTCATCTGTTAAGTTAACGAAGATGTTTAAGTGTTCAGTCATGATTTTCGCACCAAGCGATACAGCTTCCTGTGGTGTTAATGATCCGTCTGTCCAGACATCTAAAGTTAATTTATCAAAGTTCGTACTTTGACCTACACGTGTATTTTCAACTGTGTAGTTCACACGCTCCACTGGTGTATAAAGTGAGTCCACTGGAATCACACCAATTGGTAAATCACTCGTATTGTTATCTTCAGCTAAAGCATAGCCACGACCTGCATTAGCGATTAAACGCATTTTCAGGTGTCCACCTTTAGATACTGTTGCGATTTTTAAATCTGGGTTTAAAATCTCAACATCGCTGTCATGCATGATATCTTTGGCAGTGACGATACCTTCATCTTTCACATCAATTTCAAGCACTTTATCTTCATCAGAGTAGATTTTAAGCGCAATACCTTTGATGTTCATGATCATAGTTGTCACGTCTTCTACCACGTTCTCTACAGTAGAGAATTCGTGCAGAACGCCTTCGATTTCGATGTTTTTAACAGCCGCACCAGGTAATGAAGAGAGTAGGATACGACGTAAGGAGTTACCTAAAGTTGTCCCATAACCACGTTCCAACGGTTCAACAACGAATTTACCGAATTTAGAATCTTCACTGATTTCAACTGTCTCAATTCTAGGCTTTTCGATTTCAATCATTTATTTATCCTCCTTCAACAACGTCGAATAATTTTTAGTGCTACTGCTATTGTAAATGAACGGAAGTACTAAATAAAATTATACGCGACGACGTTTTGGTGGACGACAACCGTTGTGAGGAACAGGTGTAACGTCTTTGATCGCTGTGATTTCAAGACCTGCTGATTGTAAAGCACGGATAGCTGCTTCACGACCTGCACCTGGACCTTTAACTGTTACTTCAACTGTTTTTAAGCCATGTTCCATCGCTGCTTTAGAAGCAGTTTCTGAAGCCATTTGCGCTGCGAATGGAGTAGATTTACGAGAACCTCTGAAACCTAACGCACCAGCTGATGACCAAGATAAAGCGTTACCGAATTCATCAGTAATTGTGACGATTGTATTATTGAATGTTGAACGGATGTGAGCTACACCATTTTCAATATTCTTTTTAACTCTACGTTTACGAGATACTTGTTTACGAGCCATTTATGTTTCACTCCTTTACTTATTATTTCTTTTTGTTAGCGACCGTTTTAACGGGACCTTTACGAGTACGTGCATTGTTTTTTGTGTTTTGACCACGAACTGGTAAACCACGACGGTGACGAATACCTCTGTAAGAAGAAATCTCCATCAGACGTTTGATGTTTAAGTTTGTTTCACGACGAAGGTCACCTTCTACTTTGTAACCGTCAACCGTTTCACGGATTTTGTTTAATTCATCTTCTGTTAAGTCGCGCACACGAGTATCTTCAGAAATACCTGCTTCTGAAAGGATCTTTTGTGCGGAAGTTTTACCGATACCATAAATGTAAGTTAACGCGATAACAACGCGTTTCTCACGAGGGATATCTACACCTGCGATACGTGCCATTTATAGTGCACCTCCATTTTTATCCTTGTTTTTGTTTGTGTTTTGGGTTCTCACAAATTACCATTACTTTACCTTTACGACGAATAACTTTACATTTTTCGCACATAGGTTTAACTGATGGTCTTACTTTCATGTTTATAACCTCCTATTTATGATGGAGTTCGTTTATTTGAAACGATACGTGATGCGTCCACGCGTTAAGTCGTATGGACTCATTTCCACTGTTACTTTGTCACCTGGCAGAATACGGATATAGTTCATACGGATTTTACCACTAACGTGTGCTAAGATCTCATGACCATTTTCCAGTTCTACTTTGAACATTGCATTCGGTAAAGTATCAAGTACTGTACCTTCTAGTTCAATAACATCTTGCTTAGCCATTATCATTTGCCCCCTTTTTTTAAGTTTCAAGAAAGTCGAGATACATTGTCAACTCATCTATTATAAATGATTTGGTGCAATAAATCTACGAGCTTGTTTGGACTTTAGGTGAGGATAACGTCATATCACAAAGATCGATTTGGAACATAAAAAGTATCTTCACCCGGAGGCGAAACGGTAATGTGAATTAAAGGTTAGTTAAAATACCTTCAACGTCAGCTGTCACGTCTTGAATCTCTCTAGAACCGTCGATATTCTTCAGAATGCCCTGCTCGCTGTAAAAGTCGAGTAAAGGTTTAGTCTGTTTAATATTAACGCTTAAGCGATTAGCAACAGTTTCAGGATTGTCATCCTCACGTTGATATAATTTACCACCATCAAGGTCACAAATACCTTCTACTTTAGGCGGATTGAATACGAGATGATAAGTTGTTCCACAAGTCTCACAGATACGACGACCCGTTAAACGGTTCATCAGTTCTTCTTCCTGAACTTCAATGTTGATAACAGCTTCGATCTTACGACCTGACTCTTCAAGCATTGTATTCAGTGCCGCGGCCTGTTCAACTGTACGTGGGAAACCATCAAGTAAGAATCCTTTTTTAGCATCTTCTTCTGCTAAACGTTCTTTCACTATACCAATAGTCACTTCATCTGGAACAAGTTCGCCTTTATCCATGAATGACTTCGCTTCGTTACCGAGCGGAGTGCCATTCTTGATAGCAGCGCGGAACATGTCACCAGTTGAAATATGTGGGATAGGGTATTTCTTAATAATCTCACTCGCTTGAGTTCCTTTACCTGCACCAGGTAAACCCATTAAAATGATGTTCATTAATTTTCCCTCCTACTAACGTCTTCTAAATCCTCTATATTCACGTTGATTAAGCTGTGCTTTTAATTGAGCCATTGTTTCAAGTGCTACACCAATAACGATCAGTAAACTTGTACCACCAATACGAAGTGACTGGGGCAAGTTCATAAACGTTGTCGCAATAAGCGGCAGAATCGAAATACCTGCAAGGAATAATGAACCGACAAAAGTTAAGCGATATAATACGCGTGTAATATAGTCTTGCGTTGATTTACCAGGACGAATCCCTGGTACATAACTACCTTGTTTTCTTAAATTCTCTGCCATCTGTTCAGGATTAACCTGTACAAATGCATAGAAGTAAGAGAACGCGATGATCAGAATAATATAGATTACCATGCCGACACCATGTGTAGGGTCTGCATAAGTCGCAATGTTCTGAGCCCAATCTTGAGTCGGGAAGAACATTGTCAGTGTCTTCGGTAACATGAAGAATGCCATAGCGAAGATAACTGGAATAACACCGGCAGCATTCACTTTCATTGGAAGGAATGTTGCTTGTGGTGCAAGACGATTGCCTGTTTGACGTTTAGCATATTGAATCGGAATTTTACGTACTGCCTGCAGTACAAATACCGCACCCGCTGTTAAAAGAATCATACCAATAAGTAAGCCAACTGCTTTCAGGATTGCCATAGTCGTATCTTCAGCACCTACGAAACTCTGCTGATAGAACTGTCCAAGCGCTGTCGGAATAGAAGACAGGATACCAGCGAAGATAATAATAGAAATACCATTACCTACACCGTACTGTGTAATCTGTTCGCCTAACCACACTAAAAATGCAGTACCAGCAGTTAAAACAAGTGCAATCAGCAGGAAGCTCCAGATCGATGTATTCTGAATCAACTGGCCTCCAAGCATGTTGTTAAAGCTATAACTCATTCCTAAACCTTGAATAAACGCTAAGATAATTGTGAAGTAACGCGTAACCTGATTAATCTTCTTACGTCCTACTTCACCTTGCTTAGACCATTCTGTCAGTTTCGGTACAACATCCATCTGCAGAAGCTGCATAACGATAGACGCCGTGATATAAGGCATGATCCCCATTGCAAGAATGGAGAAATTCTTTAGTGCGCCCCCGCCGAATGTGTTGAATAAATCAGTTACACCAGCGTTTGTTTGTGTATCAAAAGCACTTGGGTTAACACCCGGGACCGGAATGTAAGTTCCGATCTTAAAGATTAATAACATTGCGAGTGTAAACAATATCTTGCTACGAATTTCTTTTGTTGTGAAGAAATTCTTGAGTGTCTCAAACATTAGATCACCTCGTGAGTTCCGCCCTTACTTTCAATTGCTTCAATCGCTGAAGCTGAGAATTTATGAGCTTTGACTGTAAGCTTTTTAGACAGTTCACCGTTACCAAGAATTTTGATTCCTGATTTTTCAGCACTTACAACACCAGTTTCAAGTAATAAAGCTGGAGTTACTTCAGTACCTTCTTCGAAACGATCTAATTCGCTTACGTTAACGATAGCATATTCTTTACGGTTGATGTTAGTGAAACCACGTTTTGGAAGACGACGGAATAATGGTAATTGACCACCTTCGAAGCCTAAACGTACGCCACCACCTGAACGAGCTTTCTGACCTTTGTGTCCACGGCCACTTGTTTTACCGTTACCTGAAGCCATACCACGGCCTACACGGTTACGTTCTTTACGAGCACCTTCAACAGGTTTCATCTCATGTAATTTCATTACGGCACCTCCTTAATTAATAATAGAAATTAAATTTCTTTAACTGTCACTAAGTGACTTACTTTATTGATTTGCCCACGAATCGCAGGGTTGTCATCAACTTCAACTGTCTGATGCATTTTTTTGAGACCTAAAGCAGCAACAGTTTTACGTTGTGTTTCAGGACGACCGATGATACTACGAGTGAGGGAAATTTGTAATTTAGCCATTTGTATGCCCTCCTTAATTTAATAGTTCTTCGACTGTTTTTCCACGTAATTGTGCTACTTCTTCAGCCACTTTAAGTTCTTTTAAACCTTCAACAGTCGCGCGGACCATGTTGATTGGTGTGTTTGAACCTAAAGATTTAGATAAGATGTCAGTGATACCTGCTAATTCAAGTACGGCACGCACTGGACCACCAGCGATAACCCCTGTACCAGGTGCAGCTGGTTTGATTAATACGCTACCAGCACCGAAACGACCTGTTACTTGGTGAGGAGTAGTACCCTCTACACGAGGAACAGTGATTAAGTTTTTCTTCGCATCTTCGATTGCTTTTTTGATCGCTTCTGGTACTTCTTGAGCTTTACCAGTACCGAAACCTACGCGACCGTTTTTATCTCCAACGACTACAAGTGCAGTGAAACGCATACGACGTCCACCCTTAACTACTTTAGAAACACGGTTAATCGTAACTACGCGTTCTTCAAATTCTTTTACTTCTCTTTCACGACGCATTAAGTGTCCCTCCTTTTATTAAAATTGAAGTCCGTTTTCACGAGCTGCTTCAGCTAAAGCTTGAACACGGCCGTGGTATAAATACCCTCCGCGGTCAAAGACAACTGCAGTGATACCTTTTTCAACTGCTGCTTTTGCGACTGCTTCGCCTACTTTTTTAGCTGCTTCAACGTTTGATGTTGCATCTAAGTCTAAAGTTTGAGTAGATGCTTGAGCAATTGTAACACCTTGAGCGTCATCAATTACTTGAGCATAAATGTGTTTGTTAGAACGGTATACGTTTAAACGTGGACGCTCAGTTGTACCTGCAAGTTTCGCACGAACACGGGCATGTCTTTTTAAACGTACTTTATTCTTATCGATTTTAGAGATCATGTGAATACTCCTTTCTTTAAGTTAATTACTTACCAGTTTTACCTTCTTTACGACGAACGTATTCGCCTTCGTAACGGATACCTTTACCTTTATAAGGTTCAGGTGGACGAGTAGCACGGATGTTTGATGCGATCGCACCAACGCGCTCTTTAGAAATACCTTCAACTTTTACGCTAGTATTTTTCTCAACAGATAATGTGATACCGTCTTCTGCTACGATTTCAACTGGGTGAGAGTATCCAACGTTAAGGATTAAGTTTTTACCTTGCATTTGCGCACGGTAACCAACCCCGATTAATTCAAGTTTCTTTTCGAAACCTTTAGACACACCTTCAACCATGTTAGCGATTAATGCACGCGTTGTACCATGGATTGTTTTATGTGCTTTAGAATCAGAAGGACGAACAACTTCTAAAGTGTTGTCTTCTAAGTTATAAGTCATTTCTTCGTTAAATGTTCTTGTCAATTCACCTTTAGGACCCTTAACTGTCAGTGTGTGTCCATCAATTTTGATTTCTACACCAGCTGGGATGTCAATAATTTTCTTACCAACACGACTCATCTGTCGGCACCTCCTTCTTTAATAATTCTTACCAGATGTAAGCTAATACTTCTCCACCGATATTACGTTGACGCGCTTCTTTATCAGTTAAAACACCTTCAGAAGTTGAAACTAATGCGATACCTAAACCATTTAATACTTTAGGAAGTTCATCAGCTTTTGCGTATACACGTAAACCAGGTTTAGAGATACGTTTTAAACCAGTGATAACACGTTCGTTGTTTGAACCGTATTTAAGGAACATACGGATAACACCTTGTTTGTCATCTTCGATATATTCTACGCTTTTAACGAATCCTTCACGTTTAAGGATTTCAGCGATTTCTTTTTTAATGTTTGATGCAGGTAATTCTAATTTTTCGTGACGCACCATGTTTGCGTTACGCACACGTGTTAGCATATCTGCGATTGGATCTGACATAGTCATTAAAATTTCCTCCTTTCAACTCTTTGATTTTACCAGCTTGCTTTTTTAACGCCAGGAATCTGACCTTTGTAAGCTAATTCACGGAAACAAATACGGCAAAGTTTAAATTTGCGGATAACTGAATGTGGACGTCCACAACGTTCACATCTTGTATAAGCTTGAACTTTGAATTTAGGTTCACGTTGTTGTTTAACGATCATTGATTTTTTAGCCATTAAGTTTTAGCCTCCTATTAGATTAGAGATTACTTTTGAAATGGCATACCGAATTGAGTTAACAATTCACGAGCTTCCTCGTCAGTGTTAGCCGTTGTAACGATAACGATATCCATTCCTCGTACTTTACTTACTTTATCATAGTCAATTTCAGGGAAAATGAGTTGTTCTTTAACACCTAAAGTGTAGTTACCACGGCCGTCAAACGCTTTGTTTGAGATACCACGGAAGTCACGTACACGAGGAAGTGAAACGTTTACTAATTTGTCGAAGAATTCGTACATTCTTTCGCCACGTAACGTTACTTTCGCACCGATAGGCATTCCTTCACGTAAACGGAATGTTGCGATTGATTTTTTAGCTTTAGTAACCATTGGTTTTTGACCAGTGATTGCTTGAAGTTCTTCAACTGCAGTATCTAATACTTTAGAGTTTTGAACAGCATCACCGATACCCATATTCACAACGATTTTTTCGATTCTTGGTACTTCCATTACTGATGCGTAGTTAAACTTTTTCATCAATTCAGGTGTAATTTCATTATTGAACTTTTCTTTTAAACGAGTCAAAGTGAGAACCTCCTTCCAAGATTATTAAATGATTTCTCCAGACTTCTTCGCAACACGAACTTTTTTACCGTCTTCTACTTTGTAGCCGACACGTGTTGGTTTGTTTGTTTTAGGATCCAGTAACATAACGTTTGATACATGAATCGCAGCTTCGCGCTCTTCGATTCCGCCTTCAGGATTCATTTGTGTTGGTTTTTGGTGTTTTTTGATGATGTTAACACCTTCAACTACAACGCGATCTTTTTTAGGAAGTGCTTCAATTACAGTTCCTGTTTTACCTTTATCTTTACCTGTGATAACGATAACTTTGTCGCCTTTTTTTACGTGCATGTCGAGACACCTCCTCAATTTTTAGTGGTTATTATAATACTTCAGGTGCTAATGAAACGATTTTCATGAAGTTGCCGTCACGTAATTCACGAGCAACTGGTCCGAAGATACGTGTTCCACGAGGACCTTTGTCGTCACGGATGATAACACAAGCGTTCTCATCGAATTTGATGTAAGAACCGTCGTTACGGCGTACACCAGATTTAGTACGAACGATTACTGCTTTAACAACGTCACCTTTTTTAACAACGCCACCTGGTGTAGCATTTTTAACAGTACATACAATAACGTCACCAATGTTAGCTGTTTTACGGCCAGATCCGCCTAATACTTTAATAGTTAATACTTCACGGGCACCAGAGTTGTCTGCTACTTTTAAGCGTGATTCCTGTTGGATCATTCTGAGTTACCTCCTTTATCTTATATTGATTAAATAATGATTGATTCTTCAACTACTTCAACTAAACGGAAGCGTTTTGTAGCTGATAAAGGACGTGTTTCCATAATTCTTACGATATCGCCCATTTTAGCTGTATTGTTTTCATCATGTGCTTTATATTTTTTCGTATACTTGATACGTTTGCCGTATAAAGAATGTGTTTTGTAAGTTTCTACTGACACTGTAATTGTTTTATCCATTTTGTCAGATACAACTTTACCAGTGTAAACTTTGCGGTAATTTCTTTCGCTCACTAGAGTGTCCTCCTCTTTTCAATTATTTTTGTTCAGTTTTTTGTTGCTCAATTTCTCTTGCACGTACAACAGTTTTCATTCGCGCGATTGATTTCTTTACTTCACGAATACGTGCTGTATTTTCAAGTTGACCTGTAGCTAACTGAAAGCGTAGGTTGAAAAGTTCCTCTTTAAGCGCTTTTACTTTTGATTCAATTTCAGAAGTGGTTAAATCTCTAATTTCCTTAGCTTTCATTTGTGTCACCACCCAATTCTTCACGTTTTACAAACTTAGTTTTCACTGGAAGTTTGTGAGATGCTAAACGTAATGCTTCACGAGCTGTTTCTTCTGGAACACCAGCGATTTCAAACATAATACGTCCAGGTTTTACTACTGCTACCCATCCTTCAACGGCACCTTTACCAGAACCCATACGTACTTCTAAAGGTTTTTTAGTGTAAGGTGTATGTGGGAAGATTTTGATCCAAACTTTCCCGCCACGTTTCATGTAACGAGTCATTGCGATACGGGCAGATTCGATTTGACGTGATGTGATCCAAGCAGTTGTTGTTGCTTGTAAACCATATTCACCAAATGTTACTTCATTTCCGCCTTTTGAACGACCAGTTGTTTTAGGTCTATGTTGACGACGGTATTTTACACGTTTCGGTAATAACATTATTATTTTCCTCCTTCACTAGACTTCTTAGTAGGAAGAACTTCTCCACGGTAGATCCATACTTTAACACCTAATTTACCATAAGTAGTGTCTGCTTCAGCATGTGCGTAATCGATGTCAGCACGTAATGTATGAAGTGGAACAGTTCCTTCAGAATATTGCTCAGCACGTGCGATATCCGCACCACCTAAACGACCTGATACTTGAGTTTTGATACCTTTAGCACCAAGTTTCATAGCACGTTGAATTGCTTGTTTCTGAGCGCGACGGAATGATGCACGGTTTTCTAATTGACGAGCGATGTTTTCAGCAACAAGTGTTGCATCCATATCAACTTTCTTGATTTCAACAACGTTGATGTGTACGCGTTTGCCAGTTAAACCGTTTAAGTTGTTACGTAATTTTTCGATTTCAGAACCGCCTTTACCGATAACCATACCAGGTTTACCAGTGTGGATAGCGATATTAACGCGATTAGCTGCACGTTCGATTTCTACACGAGAAACAGAAGCGTCTTTTAAGTTTTCTGCGATATATTTACGAATTTTTAAGTCTTCGTGTAACAGAGTAGCGAAATCTTTTTCTGCATACCATTTCGCATCCCAGTCACGGATGATACCGACACGAAGTCCGATAGGATTAATTTTTTGACCCACTGTATTCCCTCCTTAATGAGATATTAATTATTTAGCTTCTTTATCTGCTACTACGATAGTGATATGACTAGTACGTTTGTTGATCGCGCTCGCACGGCCTTGTGCACGTGGGCGGAAACGTTTTAAAGTCGGACCTTCGTTAGCATATGCTTCTTTAACCACTAAAGTGTCGATGTTCATTTCGTAGTTATGCTCAGCGTTTGCTAAAGCTGACATTAATAATTTTTCCACTACTGGTGAAGATGCTTTATTTGTTAATTTTAAGATGGCAATTGCTTCGCCAACTTCTTTACCTCGGATAAGATCTAAAACTAATCTCACTTTACGAGGTGCGATACGGATTGTTCTTGCTACCGCTTTTGCTTCCATGGTTTCTCCTCCTTAAATATGAAATTAGCGTTTAGTTTTCTTGTCGTCTGCACCGTGACCTTTGTAAGTACGTGTAGGTGCGAATTCGCCTAATTTGTGTCCAACCATATCTTCAGTTACGAATACAGGCACGTGTTTACGTCCATCGTATACTGCGATAGTGTGGCCGATGAAGTTAGGGAAAATAGTAGAGCGACGAGACCAAGTTTTAATTACTGATTTTTTAGTGTTTGCTTCCATTGCTTCAACTTTTTTCATTAAGTGATCGTCAACGAAAGGTCCTTTTTTAAGACTACGAGCCATTGTGGCGCCTCCCTCTTATCCTGCTGTACACTGCGGCTTATGCCGCAGTCAGCAAGTTGATTTTATTATTTCTTACGTCCACGAACGATAAGTTTGTTAGAACGGTTTTTCTTTTTACGAGTTTTCTTACCAAGGGTTGGTTTACCCCATGGAGACATTGGAGATTTACGTCCGATTGAAGTACGTCCTTCACCACCACCGTGTGGGTGATCGTTAGGGTTCATTACAGAACCACGAACAGTTGGGCGTTTGCCTTTCCATCTAGAACGACCGGCTTTACCGATGTTGATAAGTTCGTGTTGTTCGTTACCTACTTGACCGATTGTAGCACGGCAAGTTGAAAGGATCATACGAACTTCACCAGATTTAAGACGAACAAGAACGTATTTACCTTCTTTACCAAGTACTTGAGCAGATGTACCAGCTGAACGTACTAACTGACCACCTTTGCCTGGTTTTAACTCGATATTGTGGATAACTGTACCGACTGGGATGTTGATAAGTGGTAATGCGTTACCTACTTTAATATCTGCTTCTGGACCGTTGTTGATTTCTTGACCAACAACTAAGCCTTTAGGCGCGATGATATAACGTTTTTCACCATCTAAGTAGTGGATTAATGCGATATTCGCTGAACGGTTTGGATCGTACTCGATAGTAGCGACTTTACCTGGAATACCATCTTTATTACGTTTGAAATCAATAACACGGTACTGACGTTTATGACCGCCACCTCTGTGACGTACAGTCAATTTACCTTGGTTGTTACGACCCGCTTTTCTCGGAAGGGGCTCAAGTAATGACTTTTCAGGTGACGTTGACGTAATTTCAGCGAAATCTGAACCTGTCATATTACGACGACCGTTTGTTATTGGCTTATAATGTTTAATTGCCATTGTCGTTTTACCTCCTTAATGGTAAATGTTTATTTTTAGTTGAAGAAATCGATTGATCCTTCTTTTAATGTAACGATTGCTTTTCTACGTTTGTTTGTGTAGCCAGTGTAGCGACCTACACGTTTCTTTTTCGCTTTGTAGTTCATTACGTTCACTTTATCAACTTTAACGTTGAAGATTTCTTCAATCGCAATTTTGATTTGAGTTTTGTTAGCGCGAGTGTCTACATCGAATGTATACTTCTCGTCAGCCATCTGCTCAGATGAACGTTCAGTGATTACGGGGCGCTTAATGATATCGCGAGCTTCCATTAACCGAGCACCTCCTCTACTTTTTGAACTGCTGCTTGAGTCATCACTACTTGGTTAGCATGAACGATATCTAAAACGTTCAGACCAGATGCAGTTACAACTGTCACACCAGGGATGTTACGAGCTGATAAGAACACGTTAATGTCTTCAGCGTCAATAACGAAAAGTACTTTTTTAGGCAATTCAAGTGTCGTTGCCATTGATTTGAATTCTTTTGTTTTTGGAGCATTGAATGTTAATGCATCAAGAACTGTGAATTCGTTGTCTCTTACTTTAGCTGATAATGCTGAACGAAGCGCTAAGCGGCGCATCTTCTTAGGCATTTTGTAAGAGTAGCTTCTTGGTGTTGGTCCGAATACGATACCACCACCACGCCATTGTGGCGCACGGATTGTACCTTGACGAGCACGGCCAGTTCCTTTTTGTTTCCAAGGTTTACGTCCACCACCGCGTACTGCTGAACGGTTTTTTACTGAGTGCGTACCTTGACGAAGTGAAGCACGTTGAAGATTGATTGCTTCGAATAATACATGTTGATTAGGTTCGATACCGAATACGTTGTCGTTTAATTCGATTGAACCTGCTTTAGATCCATCTACTTTTAATACATCATAATTAGCCATTATGTTATGTCCTCCTTTCAGCTATTATTTATTGCCTTTTTTAATTGAAGTCTGGATTTTAACTAATCCTTTTTTAGGTCCTGGAACATTACCTTTAACTAAGATAACGTTGTTTTCAACATCAACTTTAACGATTTCTAAGTTTTGCATAGTAACAGTATTACCGCCCATACGGCCTGGTAATGCTTTACCTTTAAATACTTTAGAAGCGTCAGATGCCATACCCATTGAACCTGGGCGTCTGTGGTAACGAGAACCGTGACTCATTGGTCCACGTGACTGTCCGTGGCGTTTGATTGCGCCTTGGAAACCTTTACCTTTTGAAGTTCCTGTCACGTCAACGATGTCACCAGCTTGGAATGTATCCACAGTGACTTCTTGACCTACTTCGTATTCAGAAGCATCTACGTTTCTGAATTCACGAATGAAGCGCTTAGGCGCTGTGCCTGCTTTTTTAGCATGGCCTTCAGCTGGCTTAGTTGCATATTTATTAGACTTACGGTCTTTTTTGTATGCTTGTTTGTCTTCGAAACCGATTTGAATTGATGAGTAACCATCAACTTCGTCAGTTTTCTTTTGTAATACAACGTTTTGTGCTGCTTCTACTACAGTTACTGGAATTAACTCACCGTTTTCAGCGAATACTTGAGTCATTCCCACTTTTCTTCCTAAGATTCCTTTGGTCATCGAAAGTCGCACCTCCTACTTTAAATTATAATTTGATTTCGATGTCTACGCCTGACGGTAAGTTTAAGCCCATAAGAGCATCAACTGTTTTAGGTGTAGGGTTAACAATGTCGATAAGACGTTTGTGTGTGCGTTGCTCAAATTGCTCACGTGAGTCTTTGTATTTGTGCACGGCACGGATGATTGTATAAACTGTTTTTTCAGTTGGTAACGGAATCGGACCAGATACTTCAGCACCTGAACGTTTCGCTACTTCTACAATCTTCTCAGCTGATTGATCGATCACACGGTGATCATAAGCTTTCAAACGAATACGAATTTTTTGTTTTGCCATTATTTTACCTCCTCTTGATATCGTCTATTTTGGTTTGATAGACTTCTCCACGAAAATTGTCTCACACATCGCCATGGCAAAGCGGCCGGGTGTGTCAGTAACCTCTCGCTTCATCGCTTTTAAAAGTCCAACAGTAGATATAATACAGGACTTCACTGTAAAAATCAACACTTTACACTAGAAATGTTGATTTTATTTTCAAACCGTATTTTTATATTCTACCGATTATCAGTGCTGGGTGCAAGTCATTATAATTAAGGAATTTTGCCAAAGATAGTATAATAGAAGTATCTTCCATTAGAAAGAGCATGTATGGATGGAAGACGACAAACAAGGAGGTTATTTAATGAAAAGTTCATTTCGTATTTTATTCTTAGTACTAGGTATTATCGCATTGATGCGTGAAGCATTTTTTGGCTTACCGATTATCGGCGACCTGTATGTGTTATCTACAGCCTGGGCTCCAATTGGTACTAGTTTAATCATTTATGGTCTTATGATTGCCGCGATGCTTGCTGATCAATATGGACGTTCTAAAGAACTTTTATGGGTACCGATTGTAGGGATTGTTTTCAGTCTCATATCATTCGTTCCTATCGTTGCAATGATTCTTCACTGGGTGATGACATTTATTATGATTTACTTCATCATCCGCGTCATGTCATTCCCGAAACAAGTCGGTAACACACACGTCTACTACGGTGGGGATACAGATAAAACAGTGAATAGAAGATATGAATAGAAAAATCGACTGTCCTTAACTAAGGGCGGTCGATTTTTTTGCGGGGATATTTATGCAAAGACTGGAGTTATCAGCGTTATTTACCGTTTATCGCTGGTAACTCCCTGGTTCAGCCTCTTTATCCTGAGTTATTGGTGATATTTACCGTTTATCGCTGGTAACTCCTTGGTTCAGCCTCTTTATCCTGAGTTATCAGCGATATTTACCGTTTATCGCTGGTAACTCCTTGGTTCAGCCTCTTTATCCTGAGTTATTGGTGATATTTACCGTTTATCGCTGGTAACTCCTTGGTTCAGCCTCTTTATCCTGAGTTATCAGCGATATTTGCCGTTTATCGCTGGTAACTCCTTGGTTCAGCCTCTTTATCCTGAGTTATTGGTGATATTTACCGTTTATCGCTGGTAACTCCCTGGTTCAGCCTCTTTATCCTGAGTTATTGGTGATATTTACCGTTTATCGCTGGTAACTCCCTGGTTCAGTCTCTTTATCCTGAGTTATCAGCGATATTTGCCGTTTATCGCTGGTAACTCGACATGCCCCCCACCCCTATCTCGCACCAAAACAAAAAAAGAATGGCCGCAGCCATTCTTATGAATGTTGTACAAATATGAAGTAAAGAACAAACACGATAAAGAGTACATACATAATAGGATGAATCTCTTTTCTTCTGCCTGCCATAATCATTGTAATCGGATAGAAGATAAATCCACAGGCGATACCTGTTGCGATTGAATATGTCAGCGGCATCATGATCATCGTCAGGAATGCCGGTACCGCGATTTCAAAACGGTCCCATTCGATTTTACTTAAGTTAGAGACCATAAGTACACCAACAATCACGAGTGCCGGTGCTGTTACAGCACTCGTCACGACCGCCATCAGTGGCGAGAAGAATAAGGCTAATGCAAAGCAAAGTGCTGTGATTACACTGGCAAAACCTGTACGTGCACCGACTGCTACACCTGCTGATGATTCAATGTAAGAAGTTGTTGTTGAAGTACCGAAGACTGCACCAGTCATTGTCGCGAGTGAATCCGCAAAGAGTGCACGGCCAGCACGTGGTAATTTATTGTCTTTAACAAACCCTGCCTGGTTCGCTACAGCCACTAATGTCCCTGCTGTATCAAAGAAATCGATGAAAAGGAATGTCAGTACGACTGCAACGAAATGCCATGTCAGTAACTGGCCAGGATCCTGAAACGCTTCAAATGCTTTACCGAATGTCGGTTCAACACTTGGAACCTGGCTGATGATCTGTTTTGGCGGATCAATCAGACCAAATATCATACCGAAGATAGCTGTCAGCATCATCCCGATAAAGATACTGCCTGGTACTTTACGTGCCATTAAAATGACAGTAATGACGATACCCCCGACTGCAAGTAGGACATGCGGGTCGTGGATGTTACCGATTGTTACCAATGTCGCTTTACTTGGCGCGACAATGCCTGCACCTTTTAATCCGACAAAAGTAATAAAGAGACCGATACCTGCTGAGACGGCCATCTTCAGTTCGAACGGTATGGCGTTGATGATCGTTTCACGCCAGCCGCTCATGGTTAAAAGCGCAAAAATCAGTCCTGAGAAGAGAACACCTGTCAGACCAATCTGCCACGGGATACCGTATGTCAGAACAACTGTGAACGCGAAGAATGCATTCAGTCCCATACCTGGTGCGAGTGCGATCGGATAATTGGCGATAAGTCCCATGAAGAGACAGCCGACGATTGAAGCAAGGATCGTTGCAACGAATACTGCGCCTGCATCCATACGCATTGCGTCTGGCAGATCAGGCACATCTTTAAGTGATAACATCGCTGGATTGACAGCTAGAATATAGGCCATTGATAAGAAAGTAGTAAGACCACCGAGAATCTCGCGCTTATAGTTAGTGCCGAGTTCATCGAATTTAAAATAATTCTTCATATTAACTCCTTACGTTCTTTTTTAAAATACTTGTATATTCTATTACGCGACTCAGTAAAAAGCAATAAGAAATCGAACATTCATAATAAATAATCCTTTTTTGTTCGTTATTTAACTAAAAAAGACTACCTCTATAGGCAGTCTCATAATTTCAATCCTTTTAATGCATCGGCAAACGGGTTATTGACTGGTTCTTCTTTCTGCGTATACTTCTTGATGTCATTACGTGATACTTTTCCTGTTTTCTTGGAACTGAATCTCTTATCCATCTGTTCCTGCGTCTCATGGAATCCGCATGTACAGCTGTACATCGCCTTCGGTCCTTTGCCATGGAGCGTCAGCTTCTTCTTACAGTTCGGACAGCGGGCATTCGTCTTACGCTGGACATTTTTCTTCGTCTTACACTGCGGATCCTGACAGACCAGCATCTTCGTATTCTTCGTCTTGATTTCGAGCATAAACTTACCACACGTCGGACATTCAGTTGACGTCAGATTGTCATGCTTGAATTTATCTTCACTGTCTTTGATTCCTTGAATCAGCTGTTCCGTAAATGTTCTCATTTCACCGATAAACGCTTTTCGGTTGTATTTACCGCGTTCAATCAGCGTCAGTTTGTGTTCCCACTCTGCTGTCAGTTCCGGCGATTTCAGTTCAGCAGGCGCAAGTTCCAGCAGCTGTTTCCCTTTATTAGTGACGCGAAGTTTGCCGTCAGACGATTCAATGGCATTCAGATTATAAAGCTTCTCTATAATATCTGCTCTTGTCGCTACGGTACCAATACCCCCTGTTTCTTTCAGGGTTGAACGACTTTCTTTATCCAGCTTGAAGATAGCTGCAGGATTTTCCATCGCTTTCAGCAGCGTTCCCTCATTGAAATATGGAGGCGGTGTTGTTTCACCGTATGTCTTCGTTAGCTTTGCATTTAAGCGGTCACCTTTTTTGAATGCCAGTGCAGCTCTTTCAGTCAGCTGTTCATATAAAGCTTTAAAACCAAGTTCGACTGGTCGTTCGTGTTTCGCAGTGAAGACCGTGTCGCCGATCGTCACTTTCACGGTCTGCAGTTCATAACGATAAGGTTTTAAGAGTACGCTCAGGAACCGTTCTGCAATCAGCTCATATATATGACGTTCGCGGAGCGTCAGATCACCCGGACGCGCCTTGACTTCTGTCGGCACAATCGCATGGTGATCGGATACTTTTGAATCATCAATAAAATGTTTGCTGCCTTTAATCTGTGTCTTGATCAGTTCAACGACAACAGGTCTGAACTGCGTGCCGCTGAGTGCTGCGACGCGGTCACGAAGTGTTGGTACCATATCTTCTGTTAAATAGTTGGCATCTGTTCGGGGATACGTCACCAGTTTATGGCTTTCATATAAGTTCTGCATCGTACTCAGCGTTTCTTTAGCAGAGTATTTGTAGCGTTTATAAGCTTCCTGCTGAAGTGATGTCAGGTCATACAGTTTATCAGGATATTTCTTTTTCTCCTGACTGTCGACAGCATTCACGACCGCTTCAAGTCCCTGCAGCTTTTTCTGCAGCTCATCTATCTGTCTTTCATCAAAAATCTGATTTGGCCCGCTGAACTTCGTACCATTTATAACTGCTTCAAGTCCGTAATATTTACGCGCCTTAAACTGATTGATTTCATCCTGACGCAGCTTGACCATCTGCAATGTCGGCGTCTGAACGCGACCTGTAGATAACTGTGCATCATATTTAGTCGTCAGTGCACGTGTTGCATTGATACCGACAATCCAGTCAGCCTCACTTCGTGCCAAAGCAGCATCGTACAGCCCCTGATACTGGCGGCCGTCTTTTAATTGATTGAAGCCATCTTTAATCGCTTTATCAGTGACCGAGCTGATCCAGAGACGTTTAACAGGTTTTTCCCCTTTACACTTCTCCAGTATGAGTCGTGCCACCAGTTCTCCTTCGCGGCCGGCATCTGTCGCGATGATGATTTCATTGACATCACTGCGCTCTATCTGATGTTTCACTGTATTGAACTGCTTACGCGTCTTACCGATGACGACCGTCTTCATATACTTCGGCAGAATCGGCAGTTCGTTTAAGTCCCATGTCTTATACTTATTGTCGTATTGTTCCGGGTCTGCATTCGTCACTAAATGACCTAATGCCCATGTGACGATATAACGGTTGTTTTCCATATAGCCTTCTTTTTTCTGATTGCAGCCGAGGACACGTGCAATATCACGCGCAACAGACGGCTTCTCAGCAAGTACGACTGATTTCATCCTATCATTCCTTCTCGTAAAGTCATTGCATCATTATAGCATTCTTTCAGTTGAGTTCACATCTTAAGTACTGTATGCTATTTGAAAATAAGGAGGTTTTCTGCATGCTGTTTCCTGAATCAATCCGCACACTTGTCTGCTCTGATTTTGATGAAACTTACTTCGCCCATGACCGAAATAATGCTAAAGACGTTAAAGCACTCATGGATTATCTGAACAAAGAACGCCACCTGCTGTTCGGTATCGTCTCCGCCAGCACGCTTGATATGATTAAAGGCTGTCTAGACGAAATGGAGATGGAATATCCTCACTTCATTGCCTGTAATTCTGGTACAGAACTCTACTATTATAAAGACGGCGAAGAAATTTATGACCTTGACTACGAAAAGATGCTGATGCAGCAAGGTTTTACAAAGTCGACGATTCTGGATGTTGAAAAATCACTTGCAGACCGTGACATCCAGCTGATGGTACAGGAACTTTTTGTAGATGCGCCTTTCTCACGTAATTATTATTATCGTGAAACAAATAGAGAGGAAGACGAACGCCGGTTCCAGCAGATACGCGCTACGGCAGAAGCACAGCACTTAATCGTCAACATCAGTAAATGCAATCCGTTGATCGGTGACCCTGCTGACTGTTACGATGTGGACTTTTTCCCGGAGAGTGCGGGTAAAGATGCCATCGTGCGTTATCTTATCCAGAAATATGACATCGACTTTGACGAGACTTATGCGTTTGGTGACAGCGGCAATGATATTAAGATGCTAAATGCAGTCAAACATGGGTATTTAGTGAGTAACGCAACAGCTGAAGCGAAAGAACGACATTTAAAACATGCAGACTTCCCTTACAACAAAGGCATCCTCTCTATTCTTGAAAGAAGGAGCGAGTGATATGGATATTAAAAAGACAGCTCAGTTTATTCATAGATTGAATCAGACACCCGAGCACCGCGTGGGCTATCTTCCGCGGTCTATTGAAGCGATCGAAACGTTACTTAGTAACCTGGCTGACGATGATATCATCATGAAAGATCAGACATTTATCGGCATAATCAGAGAAGAAGATTCCGCGAAAGTAATCGGCCCGCTGACGACTGATTTCAATTTGGATGCGATTTATGACATGTGGCGCACTTTAACTCATCGCCATCCGGATATCAAAACATATGAATTCTATATTGATGACCGCTACCAGTTCGGTCAGCAGGCGATGAAATCATTGAAAACCCAGTACTTAGGTACGCAGTACACGATGACAGCAGAACAACTGACTGATGACATCGATACGAGACAAGTCATTAAATACAGCCCTATCTATAAGAAGAGTTTCTGTGAACTGCTGAAAAACCTATATGTTGACGTCTCTGAGAAGAAAAAAGAGATTCTTGATTCTCTTGATGATCACTATGAACTCTTCCTGTTACTCAGTGAAGGAATCGTCAAAGGCTATGTTATTCTGGAAGTGAATGACCAGGCTGTCTGCTATATCGATCATGTAGAGACACATAAACATTATCGCCAGCAAGGTATCGGTCACAAACTGGTCGCACATGCAGCGAAGCATGCGTTTAACGAACATCAGGCGATAGCCATCCAGCTCGTTGTTGAAGATAAGCGAAAACGTGCGATTGAATTTTACGAGAAACTCGGTTTCAAGAAGACTGACGAAATGCATCACTTTAAATATACGATTGACTCGGGCGACCTTTAAGGTCGTCTTTTTTGCGTATCACGTATGTTTTACAGGTGTCATGAAGGGAATGAAAAACTAACAGCATAGTAAAGGAGCTTTTAATGGATATTCTCATCGCATTATTACCGGCGCTTCTCTGGGGAAGCGTCGTTCTCATCAACGTCAAAGTCGGCGGCTCGCCTTATGAGCAGATTATGGGAACAGTTATCGGTGCTTTTCTGATTGGTATCGGCGTCTATATCTTCGTTCAGCCGGAGCTGAGCTGGAAGATACTGCTGGTCGGTGCCGTTTCTGGTGCTTTCTGGGCACTCGGTCAGGGTAACCAGCTGAAGAGTGTCGATATGATCGGCGTTTCCCGTACAATGCCCATTTCTACAGGGATGCAGCTCGTCGGCACTACTTTAATTTCGGTCCTCTTCTTCAATGAATGGAGTAGTACCACGTCCGTTATACTCGGTCTTACAGCACTTGCCTTACTAGTTGGCGGAGTTATTCTCACTTCGCTGAAAGGCGATAAAGACGACGAAGATAAAAAAGGCGGACTCGCCAAAGCGATTCCGATTCTGCTCATTTCAAGTATCGGCTATATCACTTATGTCGTCATCGGCCAGTTCTTCGGGGTCGAAGGCTGGGATGCTTTATTCCCGCAGGCTATCGGTATGGTACTCGGCGGATTACTCTTAAGTTTCAAACATAACCCTGGACAGAAAGCTGTTCTGAAGAACATTCTACCGGGTATCGTCTGGGCGCTGGGTAACATGGCGATGTTCTATTCACAGCCTCGTGTAGGCGTTGCCACTAGTTTCTCATTCTCACAGATGCTCGTCGTTGTTTCTACGCTCGGCGGAATCTTTTTACTCAAAGAAAAGAAAACGAAGAAGCAGTACATCAGCATCGCTATCGGTATTGTCCTGATTATTGCCGCTGCCTTTTTACTCGGTTATGCAAAAGAATAATAAGGAGGAAATTCAATGTATTCTGATTTAAAAGATAAAGTCGTCGTCATTACAGGTGCTTCAAGTGGTACCGGTAAAGCGATGGCAGAAGAATTCGGTAAAAACGGAGCAAAAGTGGTCGTCAATTATAACTCCAGCCAAGAAGAAGCAGAGAGGGTCGCTGAAACAGTCAAACAAAATGGTGGACAGGCCGTCACTAAGCAAGCGGATGTGTCAAATGAAGAAGATATTCTCGCGCTTATTCAGACCGCTATTGATGAATTTGGCAGTCTGGATATCATGGTCAACAACGCCGGCACAGAAAAAGCGATTCCGACTGTTGAGATGACAGCAGAAGAATTCAAACGCGTCATGGATATCAATTTGACAGGTGCTTTTATCGGCAGCCGGGAAGCTGCTAAATACTTCATTGAGCATGATATCAAAGGAAATATCATCAATATCTCCAGCGTTCATGACATCATCCCGTGGCCGAATTACGTCAATTATGCTGCAAGTAAAGGCGGTATGAAGCTGATGATGGAAACGATGAGTATGGAATTTGCGCCTAAAGGAATCCGCGTCAATAATATCTCACCTGGTGCCATTATGTCGGCACATACGCGTGACAAGTTCACAGATCCTGAGACACTCGCTCAGACTGAGAAAATGATTCCTATGGGTATGATCGGTCAACCTGAGCAAGTTGCGACTGTTGCGACATTCCTTGCCAGTCAGAATGCCAGCTATATTACAGGAGAAACCATCTACGTCGATGGCGGTATGACAAAGTATCCGTCATTCATGGGCGGTAAAGGCTAAAATAAAAAACGCGCTGAATTTCAACAATTCAGCGCGTTTTTTGTTATGATAGATGAAAATAAAGAGGTGTAACTATGAAAGAGTTTATTCAATTACCTAGAACACTTGCTGTTGTCGGTGTTATCATCCAGACCCTTATCTTCATCTGTGTCATAGCAATCTATCTTCTTGCCGATCAGGCTATCATACAGGATTTTCTAAGTGCAAGAACAGATGATGTGACTGAAGCAACGACTGCTTTAAAAGAAGTCCTGCTGCCTTTTGGTGTCATCATCTTCATTCCGCTTCTTCTTAATCTGCTTGGTATCCTCTATATGAAGCGTTATATCATCGCAAGTGCTGTCATGCTGATTCTGTCAGGACTCATGATGCTCTATACAGTCATCCTGCCGATTCTGCTCGTCACTGCAGGCACCATGCTGATCACACGTTACCGTTACTATAACCGTAACGAAAAATATCAGACGCCTTACTAAGAGGAAGTGTCCAGCACTTCCTCCGGCACCCAGCCGACGACGCTCTCTTTCTTGATCAACGTATAACCGGCATATTGACCGACCACTTTGACTTCTTCTCCTGCTTTGACATCTACAAAGTAATCCGTGTAGTCATCTTTAAGATAAGTCTGACCTTCCTTTTCTATGATCCATTCTGTCTTGACCATAAACTGTGTGCCCGTCGATACATGTTCAGCAAAAGTAAAATAGTCATCCCCATCCATCACTCGGATATTGTAATCCGGAAATGTGAACGTATGCGGTTCCTGCAATGTCACTTCAAAGTCCTGAATGACAAGAGCAGACTCAAGTGCGTCTACTGCCTGCATAGTAAGAGTGCCATCTGTTTCAATCAGCAGCGCATTCAGCTGTCCGGATTCTTTCACTTGATTGCCACCGTCCAGTGCGATGATTCGTCGCTCATCGTTCACCTTTATCCCGTGACTATAAAGTCCTGCTTCTGCAAAATTGGCTGCCGGATAGTGTCCGACAACGACTTTCTTATCTAAGTGATGATTTGATAAATAGAACTCAGGCATCGTCAGTGCCACTTCACGCGGTGTCTCGAGATAATCGTCTTCTATCCCTGCATGCACGAAGAGGTAATCTTCTGTCTCAATCGCAGTCGGCAAGTTTCTGAACCATGTCTGATAATCACTGTATACGTCGAGAACCGCTTCTGCAAAATCGTGCTGCGTCTTGTAATCGGTCAGCGTCGTACCGGTTTCCTTCAGAAATTCATGCGCGACTGTATAGCGGTAATCCATATAAGGATAGAGCCACTCCTCTTCCAGTTCATCGAAAAAGCGATCGCAGTTGCCTTCTATCACGTAGACGTTCCCCGCTCCCGTCAGCTGCCTGATATATTTCATCGTGCCGAGACTATTCCGGCCTTTATCCAGTATATCTCCGTTGACGATGAGTATATCGTCTCTGCTGAAATCGACTTGCTCAAGCAACTTTTTAAATAATTCCAGTTCACCGTGAATATCTGAAATCACTATGGTCCTTTTTCCTCGTATAGATAGCCGGACTAATTTATCTTTCAGTTTCATCGGCAGACCTCACTGAACTGGGCGTGTGCCGCTTGTTGTAAATCAGCAGGACCGAGTTTCATCTGTGTCCCCCGTTGTCCGGCACTGACTATCATATATTCCAGGTCGGCAGCGGGCTGGTCGATAAATGTCGGGGATAATTTCTTCATGCCGACAGGCGAACAGCCACCGCGCACATAGCCTGTCTTCGGCTGCAGTTCTTTCAGCGGCAGCATCTCAAGCTTCTTGACGCCAGCTGCCTGTGCTGCTTTTTTCATATCCAGTTCACCTGCTACCGGAATAACGAAGACATATAAATCTGCACCCGCATGCGTCACCAGTGTCTTATAAACGACTGATGCGTCTTCGCCGATCTGCTGAGCGACACTGATGCCGTCCACTGCTTCGTCACTGTTATAATGGATCATGTCATACTCTAATTTCAGCTGATCCAGTTTACGGATTGCATTCGTTTTCAGTTTTTTCGTCATTTCAATCCCACCTCTTTTAAGTCTTCTTCATTATAGCTTATAATAGTTATACACTAGAACTAAAGGAGTTCATCATGGATTTAAATTATCAGCTTACAGAACTTAAACATGAATACGTCCGCATTCAAGGTGATATTGAGAAAGTACAATCAACCGGAAACTCAGCGGATAAACTGGAGGAACGCTTAATTGAACTCGAACACGAAATCAGAGAGATCCGCGAGCAGCTCGACGCCTGAACTTAAATCATTCTTCTCCATATTGATGGCCATACAGTTTTTTATTTATTTTGGCTTCAGTATCGTTATTCCTGTTATCCCGGCCCTCGTTAAAGATATGGGCCTGAATGCCTTTCATATGGGCTTACTGTTATCGATTTATTCAATCGCTTCTTTTATCGCGGCACCATTCTGGGGCCAGTTGTCAGATAAAATCGGGCGCAAGAAGATTCTACTTATCGGTCTGACCGGCTTTGCGATCAGCTTCCTGACATTCGGCCTGTTCATCGACAATCTGACAATGCTTTATATCTCGCGTATTATCGGCGGACTGTTCTCTGGGGCCTGCTTCAGTACAACTACAAGTATTGTAGCCGATGTGACGACTTCAGAGGAACGGAATCGCTATATGGGCTTAATGGGTATGATGATTGGCTTCGGATTTATATTCGGGCCTGCAGTCGGTGGGCTGCTCGCTGGTTATTCTTATCAGCTGCCATATTTCGTTACTTCTGCGATCCTGCTTGCCATTATAGTCGCAGTCGCTGCAAAATTACCGGAGACGCACTTCCATGAGACCGGTAAACAGACTGGCGGCAGACTGAACTATACGGTCCCTATCATCATACTCCTCATCAGTACATTTATTGTGACGATGACGATGAGTGGTATGGAAAGTTCGTTCCAGTTACTTGAGATCGAACGGATTGACATCACACCGATGCAGATGGGCATATTGTTTATGATCGGCGGCTTAGTGAATGCCTTACTGCAAGGAGGATTCCTGCGTAAAGTGAAGCATGGTCAGGAACGAGGTATTATGGTCCTCGGTCAGATTGTGACCATGATCGCTTTTGTGATGCTGCCGTTTACCATTAACATCTACTATGCTGGCATCTGCCTTGTTCTTCTGATGTCAGGCAATGCATTAGTCCGTACACTTCTCACGTCTACACTGACGAAGTCGACCTCATCACAGAACATGGGTAAACTGACAGGTGTCAGTTACTCGCTTGATAGTCTCGGCCGTATTATCGGACCTCTGTTATTCACAGGACTCTTATCATACAGCTTGAGTCTGCCGTTCTTCATTGGCGCCGGTACAAGTCTGATCGCACTTATTTTAATCGCTCTATACTTCTCGAAAGGAAAAACAGCATGATTCTATTACTGACGTTATTCATCGTCATCTATTTACTTATTGCATTCTTAAGCATCTATTTCTATAACACTAAACTGACAGATATTGCGCGCATGATATTCGGTGCTGCATTAATCGTTTTCGCTGCCAGCATGCTCATCGGCCACAGCGGTTCATTATGGGTCATCTTACTCGTTGCTGCACTTGTCATCAATATTGAAATCACAGCCTTCAAGTTTAAAATCAGTGATTTAAAGGCACTGCAGATTCTGCATATTTTCACTGCAATGCTTGCAGTGATGATTATCATTACTTCATTTATGCTATAAAAAAAACGGTTAGTCTAGTCGACTAACCGTTTCTTTATTATCTGACGACTGTTTCAGTCGTCACTTTTTTTCGTCTGTTTTTTAGCTTCATCAGGAGTTCATACACGACTGGTACGACAATCAGTGTCAGGACAGTAGATGATACAAGACCACCGATAACCGTAACACCGAGTGATTTACTGATCAGTACTGATCCGTCGCCACCAAAGAGCAGCGGTGATAACGCTCCGACAGTCGCAAGTGCTGTCATCAGAATCGGTCTCACACGTGTAGAAGCTGCTTCAAGTAAAGCTTCTCGTGTTGGTAAACCGCTCGCTTCCATATGGATGACACGGTCAATCAGTACAATGGCATTCGTGACCACGATACCGATCAACATCAGTACCCCAATCATAGATGGCACTGATAATGTTTCACCTGACAGGAGCAGTCCTACTATCACCCCGATAATCGTAAATGGTAATGAGAAGAGGATAGCAAGTGGCGCAAGCCCCCCTTTAAATGTCAGTACAAGAATCAGATAGACGATACCGATTGCTGCAAGCATCGCAAGTCCGAGTTGAGAGAAACTTTCTCCGATATCTTCGCTTGTACCGCCGACATTAATCTTAACGTTATCCGGTTTATCAATCTTGCTGATAGCTTCTGATACATCTGCTGTTGTTTTACCGACATCATCTGCTTTAATCTTACCGTCTACAGTAGCAGAAACGTCGCCATCTTTACGCATGATGGTATCTGATGACTGTCCTTTTTCAATCTCAGCGACACTGCTGAGTTTAATTTCACGTCCAAGTGGAGAAGTGAGTTTAGTATTTTCAAGCTTAGACTCAGTCCATTTTGTGTCTTGATCTTTCGTCAGAATCACGTCTGTTGAATCACCTGATTTGCCCACTTTCGTTACGACCGTCTCAGGTGAACGCTGGTTCAGGGCAAGCGCGACTTGTCCCGCTGTCAGACCACTTTCAGCCAGTTTGTTCTGGTCTACTTTAATCGTATATTCTTCGTAACTTTTAGAAAGAGAAGAATCCACATTTGATAAAGTTTTCTGTTTCTTCATGACATCTTCAACGTCTTTTACAGTTTCACGGATAGCCTCTGTCGTTGGTCCGACAACAGATACAGAGACACTGTTAGAAGTCCCACCTGTTGCGAAGTCCTGGTTTTTCCATGAACCTGGATGGTCGAAAGTTGCAATTTTGTTCAGTACTTTCTCTGCTTCAGAATCCCAGTTCGGTGTATCTTTATCATATTCAACCATCATCGCCATATCATTAGAAGCAACTGGGCTGAATGGATTTTTACCACCTACTGAGTACTGAATATTTGAAACGTTTTTATTCTTTGCGAGTTCTTTCTGAATCTCGTCTGCATGATCAACCACTTCTTCTTCTGTTTCACCTGGCTCCGGTTTATAAGTTAACGCAAGTAACTTATCTTCACCCGTAGAAATGAATGATGTACCTACAAGTGGTGTCAGCATCAAACTACCGATTAATAATAATGTACTTAAAATACCGACAATCCACTTATGGTTCAGTGCCCATTCTAAAATGTTGCGGTAGAAGTGAGCAATACGGCCTGGTTTCTCGTCGTGATGGCCTTTAATACCATTTCTGAAGAAAATATGACCGAGCATCGGCACGATGGTAATCGCGATTAATAATGATGCGAGAAGCGCAAATACCACAGTGAGTGCGAACGGACGGAAGAGTTCACCGATTGAACCTGAAACAAGTCCGAGTGGCAGAAACACTGCGATTGTAACCATTGTTGAAGACATGATCGGCATGAACATCTCTTTAGTCGCATCTGCGATTAATGCAGCTCCGCGGAGAGGTTCAGTCTTACTCGACATTCTACGGAATATATTCTCGATAACAACAATTGAGTCATCAATAACACGACCGATTGCCACTGTCATCGCACCCAGTGTCATGATGTTTAACGTTACACCTAACTGCTTCAGAATCAGAAGAGCAATCAGAATTGACATCGGGATAGACACGACAGCGATAAATGTTGAACGGATATTACGTAAGAAAATCAGAATCATGATGACTGCAAAAATAGCTCCGATAACAGCTTTTTCTACCATCGTCTTAACTGAATCCTGAATAGGTTTTGCCTGATCCATCAGCAACAGTGCGTTGATGTCTTTGTTTTCTTTGACGTAGTCATCTACAACTTTCTTAACATCGTTTGCCACGCTGACTGTATTAGCGTTGTCAGATTTCACGAGCTGGATACTTAAAGAATCTTTACCATTCGTTTTTGAAATCGATTCACGGCTTTCAACATTTTTGATTGTTGCGATATCGCCTAACTTAACAGTCGGGATCTTCGCACTTTTCATCTGTTCAGCCATTGCTTTTTGAGCTTCAGGTGACATCTGTGCTTGTGCATCTGCACCTTGAGCACCCTGTGCTTGTGCGCCTTGTGCTTGTGCGCCCTGCTGAGCTTGTCCTTGACCAGCTTGGGCATCTTGAGCACCTGTGGCAGGTACTTTGAGTGATTTAAGGGCATCTACAGATGTAAACTGGCCATCTACGACGATAGATTTCAAGTCATTACCGAACGTATAGAGACCAAGCGGCGCATTTGCTGTCGCCCCTTTAATGAACTGAAGCACTGACTCTTCAGTCAGACCTTTTTTCTTCATCTTATCTTCATCAAATTGAAGTTCTACCTGCTCAACTTGCTGACCGGAGAACGAAACGCTTGAAACGCCTTCTACCCCTTCAATTTGAGGAATTAAATCGTCTTTAATCTTTTTCGTCAGACCTTTAATATCATTCTCGTCGTTTGAAAACGAATAACTGATGATTGGGAATGTGTACATTGAGATTTGGTCGATTGTTGTATCCTGAACTTCTTCAGGCAGATCAAGTGAATCAATTGCTTCCTGAACTTTCTTCTCTGCCTTATCCATATCCGTACCAAAATCGTACTGTAAGGTAATAGCTGAAGCGTTCTGCATCGACTGACTGGAAACCGTGTCGACACCTTCCATACTCTTCACTTTCTTTTCTATCGGATCTGTCACGTTGTCGAGTACTGCTTCTGGTGTCGCACCAGGATAAGGGGTTGTGACCGTAAGAACAGGAGATGAAATACTAGGGAGCATCTCCTCTTTCATAGTCATAGCCGAGTAAATACCTGCTGCTGCAATGAGTAAGGTCATCAGCCACAGTGCCAGTTTATTATGTAACGAGAAATCAATTATTTTCTTTACCACATCTTGCCTCCTATAATGATTGTCCTACTTAGTAATATAACTTAAATATATGGGCTTTACTAATAATAAAACCAAAATTCCCCACTCTTTCCTTTATGGTTGGAATGTCCTAATTTCAGTTTCCTTTATTACTAATTTTCAACTAAAATAAAAGGTGGAGGGATTTTATGCAAAAAGTACTGATGCTTCTGTCAATCCTGATGCACTTTGTTTTCATCGCCGGTTATTTCATCAATAGTGGTATTATTTTCTTCACGAGTTACTTCTGGATTCTTTTCAGTCTCATCTCAATATTCATCGGTTTACGTTATTACTTCAGTAAAGTGAATCTAACTGAAAAAGATTTAATGTATCGCATCCTGGCGATTATATTGACACTTACAGCATTTGTAAGTCTGCTTTTCCTTATATATATCACATTTATCGATCCTTATCTTTATCTCGATATAAAATAAAAAAAGTCTTATCCAGCTGGATAAGACTTTTTTTATTTGCGACCTATTTTACGTTTCAAATTCATGATCTGTGGTTTTACTTGTTCAACAAGCTGATACACATAAGGATTCAGAACATAATCAAATTCTCCGATTTTCGCACTGAGTCTTGTCCCCCACATTTTTTTGAACTGCCAGAGACCAAAGTATTCAGAGTCTTTATCCGGATGATTACTTGTCCCCCCGAAGTCATAAGTTTTCGCGCCTCTGTCACGTGCAATACGCATCATCGTCAGCTGCATATTGTAATTCGGCAGATAGTCGCGGTACTCATTGCTTGATGCGCCATAAAGGTAATAGGCTTTGTGACCGGCGAATGTCAGTATAGAACCTGATAATACTTTACCTTCCGGATTTGTTTTCTCCATCTCGGTCAGTTCTTCTATCTGTTTCTCCAGTTTAGCCATCTGGATTTCCAGATCCTTTAATTGATTCTCAACTTTCTGGTTCTTCTCTTTTGTCACGAGTCGTTCTTTTTTCTCTTTACGCAGTGCCAGTTCTTCTCGTAATTTAGGGAGTACGTGACCAGGTACTAGTTTGACAAGTACCAGTTCCGCATCACCATCTGGATTCAGCGCATCATAGATATTCTCAAAATAAGAAACATCACGTGTCAGGAAACCATCTCTTGAACCGGTCTCCTGCATTAAATCTGCGAATGTCTGCAGCTCATCACGTCCTGCGATATAGGCTTCTGTTCCTTTTTTCTGACTCAGTTTCACCCGTGAGCGATTATTGCGTTCAAAGCTCTTAATCAAATCTTCATCACTTTGATCGATATTGGTGATCATCGTCATACGCGGTTGAATATAATGTTTGCTCAGACCATCTTCAAACCCTTTATGCTTGAATCCGATAGACTCCATAAACTCGACAAGACCTTGTGCTTCTGTCACTTCGACGTCCGGATCAATCTTGATAGCATACGCACGTTCACGACGGGCCACTTCAACTGCCTGTTCCAGTAAGGCTTCCACAACTTCGTGGTCATGATAGTCACAGACAAAACCTCTTGAAATATAGCACAGTGTATACGGCATTCTAGGTACTTTTTTGAATAACAGCTGGGCGACACCGACTGTTTTGTTATTTCGACTGACTGAAATACGTTTACTATACCAGCCGGCCGACTTTTTCACTTCAGCCCACTTTGATAGTTGCAGTAAGTCGCCGTGGGGATGAGTTTTGACAAATGTATCGTGCTCTTTATCGCTGATTGTTCTATATTCGATCATTGTTTGTTTCTTCCTTTCACGTTTCAAGCATGTTCACTATCGTTCTGTTATAATAACCCTATCCTAAAGAAAAGAGGCTATTATGTTTAGAAATATATTACTTGCAGTTATTGCGCTTCTGAACTTAATTTTTATTTTTATCATTCAGGGACACCAGTCCGTTGACCGAATTGATCTCAATATCATTGTCGCGGCACTCGGTGCGATTATCAGCATTCTCTTTCTCATCGTCAGAAAAAGCCGACTTAACTTTACGTTCGCTATTATAACACTTTTAATCGTAGCCTTTCATGTTTCACTTATCGTTCTGCATATTTACGACTATGTTTATGCCTGAAAATGATATGTGGCACCGTGTACTTCTATAGAAGGATGATCTATTCCCGCAATTGTGATGGCTTCAATACTTTCTTTATCGCCTTCCATCAGCGTGAAGATGGGCCCATCCGGTATTAACAGCTGATTACCATCATACTTTGCATTAAACCAGTCTGTCCAGTTTTGGATGAACTGGTTTTTATTTTGCGTCATCAAGGTGATATCCACGACACGAAGCGGCTGAAACAAAGGCGCCAGTTGTTCGTGTCTACTCTCATCCTCTTCCCCCCATTGAATGAAGAAAGGTAACTCTCTGTCCATTCTGTCGTCATCAATATAAAGAAGCTGCCAGCTGATGACTTGTCCATCTGGTTTAGTGCGGGACATTTGACTCGGTCCAATCGTCGACAATCCGCATGAAATGAAATGATCATTCAAGGCTTCTATATCATCCGTTCGAAAACAGAGCCGTTTCCAGCCTTCCTGGTAGACTGTTCTCTCTAACGTGGCAGCAAAACTCAGACGCTGCTCCCCCGTTACAGACTTCTTCAAACGTTCTTTATCAAATACATCTATGAACTCGATATAACTTAAATCCGTATAGCTCAAATAATTAAATGTACCCAATTGTTCATGTCTGCCACCTTCATGTATATCAAGGAGCTGGTCTGGAAACTCAAATGAATCAAGTCCGTCTATATAGTGAATAATATGGTCCCATTGTAATTTCATCTCTTTCACCTCAAAACTATTGTAAGGAAGAAAACAAAAGAAAACACCTGAAAAGGTGTTTTCTCAACAAAATTCTTATTTATAAAATTTACCGATATTTTTCGCAAATCCAGCTGTAACGTCTTCCATATCTTTCGTTACGTTAACAGTTACTTTACCATCTTTAATATCAGAATCCAGATCGTCACTTGTCTGATTAGCAAATGTCTCCACTAAATTACCTGGCGCATCAAACTTCAGGACATAAGTGCCTTCGTTGACAGTAACTGAATAGCGACCATCTTTATCAGTTTTAACTGTTTTCACTAATTGTCCATTCTGATAAATATCAACTTTTACATTCTTTAACTTGCGGTCTGGTCTATCAAATTTACCATTGCTGTTTTGATCAAAGAAGACAAAGCCTCTTACATCATGTTGAACAGCAGGTACTTCTGTTGTTGGTGCTTCTGTCGTTGGTGCTTCTGTCGTCGGTACTTCCGTTGTTGGTGCTTCTGTTGTCGGTACTTCTGTTGTTGGCACTTCTGTCGTTGGTACTTCTGTTACTTTAGTGATTGATGTAGGCAGTAATTTATAAGCATTGAAGCTGTAAGTCACAACACCTTCGATGCGGTCATAAGTTGCACCGATTTCAAGTGGTTGTGTTGTTTTAACAAGGAAAGTATGGCCTGCAGCATCAGATACTGTATATTCATTATACGTATTCACTGATTCTACTTTCACTTTTTCAATCGCAATATATTCTGCTTCTGTGTCTTCACCGATTTGATCAAGTGCTGTAACAGAGGGTTGAACTGTTTTTTGTCCAGTCACTTTCACATCTTCTGTTTCTACTTGGTATAAATCGTAATATTCAGTCGTTGTGCCTGTTGCAGTTATCACATCACCGATCGCCGGCTTAACTGTTTTGCTGCGTACAACCATTCCTGCTGTTTCATCTTGAATATAGATATTGTAGCCATCGATCGCAGTCACTGTTCCTGTTACAATTGCATTTGTTCCTTTACCCGCTGTTCTTGCTTCCTGAATCGTCATTTCTTTCGCTGGTGTTACTGTTGGTTCAGTAGGAAGAGTTGTATCTGGTGCTACTTTGTAGCCTTGTGCAATCGCTTCTTCCTGTGCGAAGAAAATACGACGTTCTACGGGCACTTTCGCAAAGTCTTCTGGTGCATAGTAAAGTTTAGTTTCTGAATCTCCGACGTAGCGTTGAAGACCTTTTTTGTCATAACGTGCACGGAATTCAAATGCAAGTTCTTTAAGTGGATGCTCTGTCTGCCAGATGCCTAAATGATTCGCCTGTGCTTCTGCTACGGCAGCCTGGAACATATTGTAGTCATCCATATTAGCGACTGGCCAGATGAAGTAAGTTGAAGCCATACCCAGTTTCACTTGCTCTAAGTTTGTATTCAGATTATCACTTTCTCTGATGACCTGACCTAAAATACGGCCATATGCATCTGTAATGTTATCCGGGTTTACTTTAACTGCAATCGGTGTACCGGGTGCCAGCATTTCATTTAATGCTTTCTTTGCTTGTTCACCGTGATATTTCTGGTTCTGGTCTAAGTCTGTATCGATTAGAGCTGGATCATAAGAAGTAAGATGATACGTTTCTGGTGTGTCGATGTTCACATAACGAATCGTATCTGAACCCATAATACTTGGAGAAATCTTGATTGTGTCACCATCGACTACACGTACAACATTGACATGATATTCAGCTTGAGGGACTTCTGGTGCCGGTGGTGTCACTTGTGCACTGAACGTGCCAAGTTCTGAAGTCGTATCTTTTGGTAAAGCTGTGAATTGTGCTGCCGGGTCATAAGCATTATGGATATCTGTATCCCCTGTGAGGTTAGCCGCTGTACGTACTAACGTCATATCTAAAGTTGAAGTCGTCGTACCAAATGCTGTGCCTGGATCTACACCAACTTGACCGATAGAATCATTGACTTCGCCTGTCTTAGTCGTCGCATTGTAGTTTTCGAATAAAACGAGTGTGTCATCACCGTTAAAGTTAACAGCTGTCGAACCTGTTTTTAAATCTGCCTGAGCTAAGATTTCTGCTGCTGCACTCTGGTGAGAGATGACGTAAACGTCACCAGGTGCTAAAGTGCCGCTCAGTTTAAGTTCTGCTACAGTACCTGTTGTTTCGCTCGCACCGTTAACAAAATTAACGAGTGAATATGTTGATAAGTCGACTGCTTCTGACGTCGGGTTATAGATTTCAATCGCTTTATTGTAGCCTGAACCCTCTATGTATTCTGAAATAATTAATTTCCCTGCTGCCTGTGCCTGCTGTCCTGCAAATGATAATACAAGTGACAGAACCATCATGATGGATAAAAATGCTTTGAAAGTTGATTTCATCCCGTTACTCCTCTTCTTATGATTAAATGCTTTATTATTTTATCAATTGAATATGGAGTGAATATGTAGATAATGTAAACATATTATTAAATATGTAAAAAACCCTCTTTCTGCATCTGCAGAAGAGAGTCATCATATTACGCCAGGCGATAGACGCGGACTTCATAGGGTTGTAACTGAATGCTGTTGCTTGTTTTAATGTCAAAACCGTAATCGTAGTTCGAAATGATTAATTGCTTTGCATTGAATTCAAGGTTTTCAGAGTCATCAAGCTCTACTTTCTGATTATCCAGGTTACCGATAACAAGAACTTTTTCGTCTCCCAGTGTTCTTGTATACGCGAATACCGTTTCGTGCTCCGGATACACCAGGTCGAACGTCCCATATGTCATAATCAGATTGTCTTTTTTAAACTTGATGAGTTTTTTATAGAAGTTAAGAATCGAATCTTCACGCTCAAGCTGATGTGCAACGTTTAAATAAGGATAGTTCGGATTGACTTTCATCCATGGATGTCCTGTCGTAAAGCCTGCGTTGTCAGATGCATCCCACTGCATCGGTGTCCGTGAGTTATCACGGCTGATACGTTGCAGCATCTCTATCACTTCTTCTTTAGACGCGCCATTGATGAGCTCGTTGTTATAGATGTTCTTCGCATGGACATCATCAAATTCTGTGATGTCTTTGAACGGATAGTTCGTCATACCGATTTCCTGGCCCTGATAGATGAACGGTGTGCCTTGCAGCAGCATATACACTGTCGCATGGCTGGTCGAACTTTCATACCAGTGATCTTTGTCATCTGCCCATGTAGAAGAGACACGCGGTCGGTCATGGTTTTCAATGAAAAGCGCATTCCAGCCTCTGTTTTCAAGTCCTTTCTGCCAGTTCGCCAGTACTTTCTTGTAACCCAGAATGTCAAAGCTTGTTCCGATATTGTGGTCCCAGAGATTTAAGTGTTCAAACTGGAAGACCATATTGAACTTACCTTCTTTTTCACCGACCCATACATCTGCATCTTCAGTCGTGACACCATTCGCTTCGCCGACCGTCATAATATCATATTTAGAGAAAGTCTTTTCTTTCAGCTCTTCTAAATACTGATGAATACCCGGCTGGTTCATATGCGCTTCAAATGAATCGACATAATTCAGGTTATGAGGATTCGGCAGATCCCCTTTGTCAAATGATTTTCTGATATGGCTGATCGCATCAACACGAAATCCGTCGATACCTTTATCCAGCCACCAGTTGACCATATTATAGATAGTTTCGCGCATCTCTTTGTTTTCCCAGTTTAAATCGGGCTGTTTACGGCTGAAGACATGCATGAAATATTGATCAGTCGTGACATCATACTCCCAGGCAGAACCCTCAAAGATACTCGCCCAGTTATTCGGCTCCTTACCGTCTTTAGCGTCCTGCCAGATGTACCAGTCACGTTTCGGATTGTCTTTTGAAATACGTGATTCAATGAACCATGGATGCTCATCACTTGTATGGTTGATGACAAGATCCATGATCAGTTTCATCCCCCGTGAATGCACTTCTAAAAGCAGGCGGTCGAAATCTTCCATTGTACCGAAATCCCGCATAATAGCCTGGTAGTCACTGATATCATAGCCGTTATCATCATTTGGAGACTTATAGATCGGGCTGACCCAGATGACATCGATTCCTAAATCCTGCAGATAGTCCAGTTTCTCTGTGATACCGTTGATATCACCAATTCCGTCGCCATTTGAATCCTTAAAACTACGTGGATACACTTGATAGCATACCGCTTCTTTCCACCAGATACGTTCCATTTTGTTATATCCTCCTGTATTCAGCCATAAAGAAAGCCATTAACATTTATGCATGTTAACAGCTATTCATCCTCATTTCAAACATTAAACTTGGTCGACTTTAACTTTCGCTTCGCGTCTGCGTTCTTCTGCTGCCAAGCGAATACGTTCACCTGTCTCAGCATCGAAGAAGTGTGCTTTATTCATATCCATCGCGAGACGAATGATGTCTCCCGGCTGATAGTCATTACGCGCATCCAGCTTAGAAATAAACTCCTGATTTTCAAATGTACTGTACACCATGACTTCTGAACCATGTAGTTCGCTGACAGTTACTTTTGTCTCAAATGAAGTGCCTTCAGATGACTGAATGAAGACGGGTTCATCATGGATGTCTTCTGGACGAATACCGAACTTAACCGGCTTATCTTTGTAGCCTTTTGCTTCTAACGTACGAAGTGTGCTTTCCGGCACATCGAATGAATACTCACCAATATGCAGCTGGTTACCTCGCAGCTGTGCTGAGAAGATATTCATTGGCGGTGAGCCGATAAATTCCGCAACAAAGATATTTTCCGGGTAATCATAGACTTCTTTCGGTGTGCCGACTTGCATGATATCCCCTTTATTAAGAACAACAATACGTGTCGCCATTGTCAGCGCTTCTGTCTGATCATGGGTGACGTAGATTGTCGTTGTCTGCAGGCGATGATGCAGTTTAGAGATTTCAGCACGCATCTGTACACGGAGTTTCGCATCAAGGTTTGACAGCGGTTCATCCATTAAGAAGACTTTTGCTTCACGGACAATCGCACGTCCTAATGCCACACGCTGACGCTGACCACCTGACAGCGCTTTAGGTTTACGATTCAAGTATTCCGTCAAACCTAAAATTTCTGCTGCCTCGTGGACACGAGTCTTAATTTCATCTTTTGGCATCTTACGTAATTTAAGACCAAATGCCATGTTATCAAATACGGTCATATGCGGATAAAGTGCGTAGTTCTGGAAGACCATCGCGATATCACGGTTTTTAGGGGGTACATCATTCACGCGAACGCCGTCTATTAATAAGTCACCGCCTGTGATGTCTTCTAATCCCGCAATCATACGCAGTGTGGTCGACTTACCGCAACCCGACGGACCGACAAAGACGATGAATTCTTTATCCTGAATGTGTAAATTAAAATCTTTGACGACTGTATTACCACCGTCGTATGTTTTCTGGATGTGATCCAGTTTAAGTTCTGCCATTTAATTTCCTCCTTAAGCCCACCACATATCTGTCGGTGTCTCTTTAATGATGACTTGCTTTAAGTTACGGACTGCTGTCTGGAATCCTTCTTCAATCGACATCAGCGGATCTTCATGTTCTATACTGACTACATAATCATAGTTATATGTTCTAAGCGCACTCATCATCTGTGTCCATTCTGTCATATCATGACCACAGCCGACACTTCTGAACGTCCAGCTGCGCGTCTTAACATCACCGTAAGGCTGCATATCTAAAAGACCGTACATATTGATGTTGTCTTGATCGAGATACGTGTCCTTCGCATGGAAGTGATGAATCGCATTTTCTTTACCTAAAATCTTAATCGCTGCCACCGGGTCAATTCCTTGCCACCACATATGGCTCGGATCAAGGTTTGCCCCAATAAATTTATTCGTTGCTTCTCTTAGTTTAAGTAAAGTATACGGCGAATGAACAAGGAAACCGCCGTGTAGCTCTAAACCGATTTTGACGTTCGCTTCTTTCGCAACTTCTGCGATGTCCTGCCAGTACGGAATCAATTTGTTCTCCCACTGCCAGTTATAGATATCTGCATATTCTGTCGGCCACGCGACAACCGGCCAGTTCGGCTGCTTCGCCTCTTCTGACTCGCCCGCTGTTCCACTGAAAGTATTGACGACCGGCACATTCATCAGCGCCGCCAGTTTGATTGTTTTTCGGAGCGTCTCATCTGATTCTCTACGGAAATCAGCATCCGGAGAAATCGGGTTGCCGTGACAGCTGAATGATGAAATAAAAAGACCATGTTCTGCAAATGCTTTTAAATAAGCTTCACGTGCAGCTTCGTCTTCGAGTAACTGGTCAACATCGATGTGTTTGCTGCCTGGATAGCCGCCAGTGCCTACTTCTACTGCTTCTACACCTGATGCCTGAACATAATCAAGCATCTCTTCGAAAGATTTGTCATTGAAAAGTGGATTAAATACACCTAGTTTCATTATTACTCCCCCTCTATTCGAATCGCCTGCTGTTTTTGTGCACTTAAATAAATCGCTTCTATTACACTTGAGACGTCTTTTGCTTCTGTTGACTGCACGCGTAAAGGCGTCCCGTCAGTAATCGCTGAAATGAAGTTCTCTGCCTGCAGATGCTGGAACGGATGATCAATCTGGATATAGTCTATATTAAGCGTCGTCATCAATGTATCGTCTGCCTGGTTGACTTTCATTTCGAAGACATTCAGACCGCCTTTCGTACCGGAAATACTGATATGCTCTTCGTCACTCTCGACGTTAGCAGCCCAGCTCGTCTCAAAGAGCATTGTCACGTTGTTCTCAAAACGGATGAAAGCTGTCACATGGTCATCCACTTCAAACGTCTCCGGATTGAACACTCCCCACTCATTGACTGGGTTCGGCATACGGCTCAGGCTATTGTAAGTCTGCGCTGATACTTCGACTGGTTTCTGATTCCCTGTCAGCCACATCGCAAGATCCAGTAAATGACAGCCGTAATCAATCAGGGCACCCCCACCTTGTAGTTCTTTGTTCGTGAACACGCCCCAGCCTGGTACTTTACGTCGACGCATGGCTTTGACCCGGACGACTAACGGCTCACCGATAATGCCCTTATCGATGATTTTCTTAGCTGCAATCGCTTCTTTCATAAAGCGATAATGGTAAGCAATATGGAGTACACCGTCGCTCTTTTCTTCCGCTTTAACCATGGCATCTGCTTCTGCCTGCGTCGTCGCCATCGGTTTTTCGCACATCACGGAGATATTTTTTTCAAGTGCTGCTATCGTCAGTGGCGCATGGAACTTGTTCGGTGTCGTGATAACGACCGCATCAATATGGTCAAGCATCTCTTCATAACTGGAAGCGACGTGCGGTATCTGAAACTGGTTGGCGACAATCATTGCACGCTCCGTATTGATATCATAGACATGTGTGATTTCAACCTGTTCAAAATTTCTGAATGTCGGAATGTGTCTGTCTGTCGCAATACCGCCGACACCTGCTATACCTAGTCTGACTTTCGTCATAACAAACGCTCCTTAAATAAGTGTAATCGATTTAGTTTGTGCTGATTCTATCGCTTTAATGATGACGTTCAACGATGCACGGCCTTCGTATCCGTCACAGATCGGTGCTTCATTATTTGTCAGCGCTTTGATGAATGCATCAATCGTATGGGAATTCTTCTGACCGCCTTCTTCATTTGTCTGTATTTCACCGAGCTGTTCTTTTTCAATCTGACCATCTGAGCTGACGAACTGATAAGTATAGACGTCATCTGCGTTCAATTTCAGAATACCTTTTTCGCCGTATATAATCGTGCTGTTGTCTTCCTGACCATTGTAAGCCCATGAGGCACTTAATGTTCCGATAATACCGTCAGCTGTCTTCAGAATTAGCACTGCATTGTCATCAACATCTGCTTTTTTCGCAGATGTCTCAATCATCGCACCGACTTCTGTGAATTCGGTCCCCAGTATATAACGCATTAAGTCTGCTTTATGCACACCAAGGTCTCCCATCGCCCCGATAAATGCACGTTTTTTGTCAAAGAACCAGCTATCAGGTCCGTCGACACTCCAGTCCTCTGGTCCCGGGTGACCGAACGTCGTCTTGAACGAATAGAGTTTACCGAGCTTGCCTGCAGCGATATCTTTTTTCGCCTGCTGATGCGCCTCGTTGATACGCTGGTTATGTCCGATCATCAATGTTCTGCCGTTTTCTTCTGCTGCTTTGATCATGGCATCTGCATCTTCAAGTGAAGTTGCCATCGGTTTCTCACAGAGAACATGCTTGCCTGCATGAAGTGCTGCTATTGTCATCTCTGCATGCAGATAGTTGGGTGTACAGATACTGACGACTTCGACATCGGGATTCTGCAGTAGTTCATGATAATCACTGTAGCTTGTGCCACCAAATTCTGCCGCGAGCTCGTCGCTGCGTTCTTTGACGACGTCACAGTAAGCGATAATCTCAGCGTTCTTGTTCTGCTGATACTCGGGGATATGGCGATGTGTTGCGATACTGCCGCAACCGATGATTCCTACTTTAAACATCTGTCTTCTCCCCTTTACCCAAGTCTTCAAGCGGCTGATAGTTACCGTATGTCGGATACGCATTCGTTGTTGGACGTGCCCATTTCACTGCGTTATTGATGACGCGCTGTACGTTCTCATTGTAATAAGTCGGATACGTTTCGTGACCGGGACGGAAATAGAAAATCTTACCGTTTCCTCGTTTGAAGGTTGCGCCTGAGCGGAACACTTCACCGCCCTGGAACCAGCTGACGAATATGAGTTCCTCCGGCGCCGGAATATCAAAATGCTCGCCGTACATTTCTTCCTGTTCCAGCTCAAAATATTCACCGATTCCTTCTGCAATCGGGTGGTTCGGCATCACGGTCCAGATTCGTTCTTTTTCCCCTGCTTCACGCCACTTCAGGTCACAGCCAGTGCCCATCAGCTTCTTGAAGACTTTAGAGAAATGCCCGGAATGAAGGACCACCAGTCCCATGCCTTCTAAAACACGCTTATGAACACGGTCAACGATCGCGTCCTGCACTTCGTCATGTGCTTTATGGCCCCACCAGATCAAGACATCTGTCTGGTTCAGTACTTCTTCTGTCAGACCATGTTCCGGATCGTCCAGTGTCGCTGTTGTGACTTCAGCATCTTCTATAAACGATGCTATCTGCTGATGAATACCTTCTGGATAAACGCTTCTGACTTTCTCTGATTCTTTTTCATGTCTGAATTCATTCCATACTGTCACTTTCATTTGTCTCTCTCCTTTAATCGTTTTGTAGACTGTCGTTCAATAATACGAGTGGGAATCATTTTACTCACTTTCAGCATATCACGATGACATAAATATTCAATTAATCGGCTGGCTGCTTCCTGACCAAGACGCTCCGGAAAAATATCGACCACTGTCTGAGGCGGGCATGCCGCTTCATTCAGATAGGAGTCATTAAAAGTAGCCGTCTGTATATCATCCGGAATGCGTCTGCCTAAAAGATAAAGCTCACTTAAGACATTCAGATTCATCATGCTGTCCGATGTAATAATCGCTGTTATTTCCTCGGGCATATTTTGTACGATATGCTTCACATCTTCTGTTCCTGCAGCGCCTTCAAAAACAGAAAGCTCAAGACCCGCATCCGTACAGGCCTGCTTGTAACCTGTCAGACGGTCTATGTTAACTGCATATGTCTTATTCTCTGCGATAAAGGCAATCTTTTCGTGGCCCAGATCGATTAAATACTGTGTCAGTTTAAACGATGCTTCGACATTATTATTATCAATAAAAATATCTGTGGATTGATTCAGCTTCTTACCGATGATGACATAAGGACAATCCAGCTTGCGCAGATAATCCAGGACTGCATCTTCTTCTTTTGAATAGAGGACGATAAAGCCGTCAACTGCATTACTGCTGACCATTTCTTTTACTTCGTGCAGCAGTTCAGCTTCTTCTTTACTTGTCGAGATGACCGTTGAATATCCGTTGTCTTTACAGACTTTCGAGATACTCATCAGTACATCTGTGAAAAATGGATTCTGCCGCATCTCTTTAGAAGATGATTTGAGCAGGAGACCAATGGTATTCGATTGCTTTGTGACAAGTCTTCTTGCAGAAACGTTCGGGATGTAGCCCATCTCTTCCATGATTCTCCGGACTTTCTCAGTCGTCTTCTGACTGATTGCATCACTGTTACTGATGACCCGGGAAACAGTGGAAGGTGCGACATTCGCTCTTTTCGCGACATCTTTAATCGTTACCATCTTATTTCACTGCGCCGTCAGAAACACCTTTGATGATTTGTTTCTGGGCAAAGAAGTAACCGATGATAACAGGGATAATTGAAATCGTTAAGCCTGCCAGTGCGAAATGCCACTGCTTCGTATACTGACCGAAGAATAAGAATAACTTCAGCGGAATTGTTTCCTGACCAGGACCGAGCACTAAACTTGGTAACAGATAGTCATTCCAGATCCAAATGACGTTCAGGATACCGACTGTCACTGAGATAGGTTTTAAGAGTGGGAAGATAACATGCCAGTAAATCTGCCATTTGCTCGCGCCATCAATCATTGCGGCTTCATCGAGCGATTTTGAAATCCCCTGCAGTGAACCGTGATACAGGAAGATAGATAAGCTTGCACCGAAACCGAGGTACATAAACATCAGCCCCCAGATATTCAAGCTCTGCAGATCCCCGAAAATCTTAACGAGTGGAATCATTACAGACTGGAACGGTACGAGCATCGCTGCTACGAATACGAAGAAAATAAAGTTAGATGCTTTTCCTTTGTTACGGCTAAGTGCATAGGCCGCCATGCTGGAGAAGATAATGATCAGCGCAACACTGGCAACCGATACAAGAACAGAGTTCAGGAACGTCTGTGCAAAGTTCAGCTGCTGGAATGCATCGATAAAGTTCTGGAAAGTCTTTTCTTTCGGTAATGCAAGGGTATTATCGAAAATCTCAAGCTTTGTTTTAAAGGCATTGACAATCATTAAGTAGAAAGGTGATAACCAGAGAAGACCGATAACGAGTGCAATAACCTCAAGAATATACCATTTTGCTTTCATTACATCTCCACCTCTCTTTTCTTATTGTAGTAAACCTGGATTAAGCTGATAGCTGTAACGATCAGGAAGAAAATGACCGCTTTCGCCTGGGCAGAACCCATCAAGTTCATTTTGAACGCTGTATCGACAATATCCATCGCCACCATTTTCGTTGAGTTACCAGGACCACCGTTCGTCAGTGATAAGTTCTGGTCGTAAATCTTGAATGCACCTGATAATGTCAGGAACATGCTGACTGTAAAAGCAGGGGCCACAAGCGGGAACGTGATATTTTTGAAGCGTTGCCACGCATTCGCACCGTCTATTTCTGCTGCTTCAAGTAAGTCAGCTGGCACATTCTCCAGATAAGCGATATAGATAATCATGATATAACCTGCCATCTGCCAAGTAGACAGAATGACCATACCCCAGAAGCCGGTCGTCGTATCACTGAGCCAACCCTGCATCCATTCAGAACCAATTGCCTCACCGATAGAAGCAAATACTTTCGTGAAGATGAACTGCCAGATGAAACCTAAGATCAATCCACCGATCAAGTTCGGCATGAAGAAAATCGTACGAAGGAAGTTTCTTGATTTAATACGACTTGTCACTAACAGTGCCAGTCCTAAACCGATAATATTAATGATGAATACGGCTGCTATAGAATATTTGAACGTAAACCAGAGCGCGTTTTTAAATGTGTCATCACTGAGCAGGTTGATGTAGTTATCAAAGCCGATAAAGTCAGGCACCTGCGATGTATCACCATTCCAGTTGGTAAATGAATAATAAATACCATATAAAAACGGGACGATGATGACCATTAACAATGCGACGAGTACAGGCAGGAGGAACAGCCAGAACGCAAAACTTTTTGTCTTCATTTTTTCACCTCAGATTTTAAAAAGGGAGTGCACGCAATGTGACCCCCTTTTTAAACTATTATTTTCTTGCTTTTTCCCAAGCATCTTGAGATTTTTTGATTGCTTCATCAAATGAAATTTTACCTGTTAAGTAATCTTGTAAGTAAGCACCTAAAGCATCGTCAGTGTAACCTGTTGGATAACCTTTGAATACCCATGCAGATGTTTTACCTTCTTCTGAATACTTGTAGATTTCTTTTGATAATGGGTCAGCAATTTTAGAAGTATCGTAGTCTTTATAAGCTGGAATGAACTTGAAGTCTTCCATGACAATATTTTTACCTTCATCAGATGTGTATAACCAGTCTAAGAATTCTTTAGCTGCTTTTTGAACTTTTTCATCTGATTTTTTGTTGACTGCCCAGTTATTGGCAACCCCTACTGGAATTGTCGCTTCACCTGAACCTGTTGGTACAGCAATGATGCCGACGTTTTTAGCTACTTCTGGGTTAACTCCTTCAATTGTTGGATAAGCCCAGTTACCTTGTTGAATCATCGCTACTTTACCAGTAGAGAATAATTCTTCTACTTGTTGAGAGTAATCAAGAGAGGCAACAGGCTGTTTAGAGTATTTGTTCTGGATATCTAAGTATTGTTTTAACTGATCTTTTTGAGTGAATGGTAATGTTTTAGCTTCTGCTGTTTTCTGAATGTCATTGTCGAAATCTTTAGCTAAGAACATGCTTGCTGCGTGGTCACTTAAAACCCATTTTTCTTTCGCTGGTAAAGCAAAGACGCCGCTTAATTTTAATTCATCTTTTTTAGAATCGATTGTTTGTGCTACTTTTTCTAAATCGTCTAACGTTTTGATATCTTCTGCTTTAACGCCTGCTTTTTCGAAGATTTCTTTGTTATAGATTAAGCCATAACCTTCCTGGTTCATTGGAATACCATAAGTTTTACCGTCTTTTTGAACCGGTGCAAGTAAAGCTTCATCGATGACCGCTTTAGTTGATTTCATATCAGATAAATCTGCTAAACGGTTCGCGTGTACTTTCAGATCTTCCGGACCACCGATATTGAAAATATCTGGTTCGTTTTTAGAAGCGATTTTAGCTTTTAATGCCTGACCGTAGTCGTTACCGCCTCCGACTGTTTCAATGTTGATTTTAACGTTTGGATGGTCAGCCATATATTTCTTAGCCATTTCTTCAAACTGTTGTTTGAACTCTACTTTGAACTGGAAGACATTGACTGTAACCTGATCGCCGTCACCCTTCTTAGCAGTACCACCACCTGAACCTGAGTTACCACAGGCTGCGAGAACTGAAGCAAAAATTAAAGATAGAACAAGTATTAACAATGACGATTTTTTCATCTCTTAATCTCCTTTAGCTATATATTATTAGAAAACGTTTTCATCATTAAATTCATCTTAGCACCCCTATCAATTAAGCGTCAACACTTTTTTTGCAAACGATTGCATAAAATCATAAAAAAAAGAAGCTCCGAAGAGCATCTTTATCTGTAAAGAGGCGTCGACTTATCTAAAATATACTTTGCGACCTCTCTCATATCATTCGTATAATGAATCATAGCTTGCACAGCAGGAAGTGCCTGTGCCATACCCGCTTCGACCAGGGAACTGAAGACAGCCTGAATAGGATTGATTGATTTTAATTTAAATGCACTGCGGACCATCTGAGCCATCTTTGTCATGTCCATCATCTTCGTTAGTGTTGACCCTTGCTGTTCAATCTCCTTCACATGCTTCTCTATAGACGGCCATTGATGAAATTTGTCATAGACGTCGTCTGCTTCAACTCTGAAGTGGCTGCGAATCGTTCGCTCGAGTGTCGTATAGTTCTGATGGGAGATGACTTCTTTAAGTGCAGGCGTAAAAAGTTTGGGGAAGACTGAGTTCACTTTGTAGTTCAGATAGCTATCCTTCATCTCTTCACTTTGGTAGTACTTGAGATATGTTTCGTACATCTCTTCCATCTGCTTATGAATCTGTTCTCTTAAAGTCTCTATGCCTTCGCCTGTTAAAGCACTCGTGAACAAATAGTCTTTCTGTTCTTTCAATACACCGCGCAGCATCACTTTGAGTTCCGTATTTTTAGTATGGCGCAGCAGCTCACTGCTTTCTGAATGATTGACATCAATCAAGGCATCGACTTTGTTATAGACGAAATGAATCTCTTTTCCTTCTTTCGCCAAATACTTGATGAGGTCCATATCCGTCTCTCTGATTTTGCTGCTTAAAATATAATAGAAACGCTGAATACCACTTGTTTTAATGATTTTCTTATATTGTACTAGCGTAATTTCCTCCGTACCGACGCCCGGGAAATCAACGAGTTCGCCGTAGACAGGATGCAGGTAGGACTGTGCCGTCAGCGTCGCATCGGTATGGACACCGGTATAAGCTTTAGCCTTTGGCAGCAGCTGATTAATCAGACTGCTCTTACCGGCATCAGGCTGGCCGATAAAGCCGATCGCATGCGATGTACGGTTCGCGACAAACTTTCTGTATGCTTTGACTAAAGGATGATTTTTCATCTTCATCACTCCATTAACGTATAGTTATAATTCTACTATACCAATAAATAACCACTAATATTCATTCTGCGCACTTCTATTCATCAGATAGAGGAAATAAGGGGCGCCCATAATGCTCACAATAATACCTGCCGGGATACCCGCCGGCTGCAGAAGAATTCGCCCCAGTGTATCGGACAGTGCCAGAAGAATAGCACCGATCAGCAGCGCTATCGGCATAAACATCTGGTGTCTGGGTCCGACTAAACTGCGTGCGATATGGGGTCCAAGAAGACCGATAAAGCCAATACCTCCGCTGACTGCGACTGCACAAGAACTTAAAAATACAGCGATAGAGACGAGAATCATCCGTTGTCTGTTCACACCGACACCAACACCAGTCGAGATATGTTCATGAGTGTTGAGGATATTAAGTGTATTAGCCTTCATAAAGACAATCGGCAACAGTATACAGACTGCGACTGCAAGCATGATGGCAAATGGCCATGTATCGCCCCAGATAGAACCTGCATACCAGGCAGAGATGAACTCCATCTGGTCACTTTTAAAGGTCGACGTCATCATAATGGAGGCGCCACTCAAAGCTGTCGCCATCCCTACACCAATTAAAATCATTCTGACCGGTTGAATGCCTTCGTTCTTCTTATAACTCAGGATAAATATGAATAAAGCGGTCAGCAAACCGCCGATCATACTGAATAACGGTAGTATATAAACGAATGTACTGCTGTCGACCGGCATAAACATGATTAAAAGGACAATAAAGAAGCCACTACCCGCATTGATGCCGATAATACCCGGATCAGCCAGCGGGTTCTTCGTAATACTCTGCAACAGCGCTCCGCTGACAGCTAGTGCCATGCCGCTTAGTATAGTCACGACAAGACGCGGCATTCTGAACTCAAACAGCACCATCGTATCTGTCGCATCTCCGTTACCGAACAATGTACGGAAGAACTGCGGGACCGTCATTTTAAAGTCTCCGGTCGTCATGCTGAACGCCATCGTTAACAGTGCCACTATGCAAAGAACCACTAAAATAATCAGCTGTCTGCGTTTTTTATGTGTTTCTATCATAAGAGTTTACCGTCCTTTCTTACTAAATAAATAAAGAACGGCACACCAATGATTGAAATAATAGCCCCGAGCGGCGATTCGCCTGCAAGACGTGCAACAGTGTCAGCTGCTACAATCGACAGTCCGCCGACCAGCGCTGAGAACGGCAGTATGAGACGATAGTCTGTTCCGACAAGCAATCTGACGATATGAGGGACCATCAGCCCGACAAAAGCCAGAGAACCGACTAGTGATACAGCCACCCCTGCCAGAAGCATCGTCATGACAGAGAAAATCACCCTGATACGATGCGTATTTACACCTAAGCCTTGTGCCATCTCTTCACCGAGACTGAGTGCCGTCAGCTGTCTGCCAGTCAGTGAAGCAATCACGATAATAATGAGAATAACGGGTGCCGCAAACTTGAGCTGCTGCCAGGTTGTTCCCGCTACACCACCTGCTGACCAGAATGTAATACTCTGATTCAATCTGAAGAATAACGCGATACCTTCAGCCAGTGCGGTTAGTAAAGCCGAGATAGCCGCACCTGCCAGAACAATACGCATCGTATTGAAACCACCTCGTCTAGAGCTGCCGATCACCATGACAAGTGTACCGCCGATGACCGCACCTAAGAAGCCCGCTGTCATGAGCAGCAGGAAGTTGGTCTCTTTGAAAACGGCCATCGCTATACTGATCATCATGGCAGCACCTGCGTTCAGTCCAAGTAGCGCCGGATCAGCGAGTGCATTCTTCGTCACACCTTGCATAATGGCTCCGCTGCAGGCCAGAGCTGCACCGACAAGCAGTGCACCTAACTCACGCGGCACTCTGATATCCCTGATGATATTCTGGCTTTCAGTGTTCTGATAAGAAAAAAATGCATCAAAGACTTGCTGCACAGAGTAGTTCGTAGTACCTAGACAGAACGAAATAATCAACATCACAGCAATCGCCAGAAAGATAGAAAAGCTGAGAACAATAGGTTTGAGTGTTAACTTCATCACTAAATCCTCGTGTAGTGTTTACATAATAAGTCGTAAGTAATGAGCAGAGGCTTTCCTGTACGAGGATCCTGGCTGAGCTCTGCATCTATATTGAAGACTTCCTCCAGTACATCATGCGTTAAGACTTCTGCCGGTGAACCTTGCTGAATAATGTCACCTTTTTTCATGGCTATTAAATGATCCGAAAAACGAATCGCCTGATTGATATCATGTAAGACCATAATAATCGTTGTCCCTTGTTCACGGTTCAATGTCTGCACGAGATCAAGTATTTCAAGCTGATGGGAGATATCCAGATAAGTAGTGGGTTCATCGAGGAACATGATATCTGTCTTCTGTGCAAGTGCCATCGCAATCCAGACACGCTGACGCTGTCCACCGCTTAAGTCATTGACAGCACGATGTTTGAACTCATATGTACCTGTCGCATGAAGCGCCCAGTCGATGGCTTCTTTATCTTCTTTTGACAGTCGACCGAAACCGCTCTGATATGGAAAACGCCCGTAGCTGACCAGTTCGCCTGCTGTCAGTCCGTCTGCTACTTCAGGTGACTGCGGGAGTATGGCAATGTTTTTCGCTACTTCTTTCGTTGATTGCTGATGTATGTTTTTACCGTCAAGCACAACTCGCCCATCCTTAACAGGGATAATGCGGGCCATCGCCTTTAAAAGGGTGGATTTACCGCAACCGTTAGGTCCGATAATGGATGTAACTTTACCGTCAGGAATATGGACTGACAGTTCTTTGACGATGTCGCGCTCGCCGTAGCTGATTGTTATTTTTTCTCCAGATAATCTTTCCATTTTAAACCGCCTTCACTTTTTAAGTGATAATCATTATCAATGCACTCATTTTATAGTATAATGGTGAACAACGCAACTTAACGCAGTAAGGAGACTTTATTTTGAGTCAATTATTAGATATAACGATTATCGGTGGTGGCCCGGCTGGTCTGTATACTGCTTTTTATGCAGGATTACGTGGCATGAAAGTCCGCATCATCGAATACCAGGATAAACTCGGTGGTAAAGTCAATCTCTATCCGGAAAAAATTGTCTGGGACATCGGCGGCATTGCCCCCAAACCAGCCGGTGAGATTGTAGACGATATGATCACACAAGGTCTGACTTTTGAGCCAGAGGTCCATCTGAGCGAGAAAGTCATGAATATAACGAAAAAAGAAGAACAGCTCTTTGAAGTAGCAACTGATCAAAACACCTACTTATCTAAATCAGTTATCATCGCTATTGGCAGTGGTATTATCTCGCCGATGAAACTGGCGATAGAAGGTGCTGAACGGTATGAAGTGGCGAACCTCCATTATGTTGTACCATCACTCAGCCGTTTTAAAGACAGACGTGTGCTTATTTCAGGCGGCGGCAATGCAGCAGTCGACTGGGCATATGCCATCGCACCGTTTGCTGCACACGTCTCCATACTATGCCGAAAAGATGATTTCAAGGGGCATGAAGAAATGGTCCGTAAGCTCGATGACCGGGGTGTCGAAAAAATTATGAGTCACTCCATCCATTCTCTGCAGGCTGAAGGTGATGCGATTGAATCTGTTATCATCCAGCATTGCCGCACACGTGAACCTCGGGAAATCGCAGTAGATGATGTGATCATCAACCATGGCTTCCATATGGAGAGCGATTTGCTCGATCAATGTGACATTAAGCTCGAACGTAAAGATAATTTCTATATTAAAGGTCATGCAGATTCTTCGACGCAGGTTCCAGGTGTCTACGCAGTTGGTGATATATTGTCACACGATAGCAAAGTTCAGCTGATGGCCGGCTGTTTCCATGATGCGGCAAATGCTGCGAACCTTGCAAAGACTTATATTGATCCAACAGCAAGTGAGGCGGGCACAGTTTCCAGCCATAATGAAGTTTTTAAAGAGAAGAATGAGGAACTGCTGTCAAATATGCTCTAAATAAAAAGATTCCATTAAGCATGTGCTTAATGGAATCTTTTTATTTAAACGTAATATACTGAGCAGCAGCTTCGTCCATAATAATCTCTACATTCGGATGCGTCAGGAGACTGCTCGCCGGAACAGCGATATCCGGTTCTGTCATATGATACAGTTTAGCCATGATATCTGCTTTTTTATCACCCAACGCAAGGAGCAGAATGCGGTTAGAATAGAGAATCGTCTCTATCCCCATCGACACCGCCTGGACAGGTACGTCGTCCTGCTTATCAAAGAAACGGGCATTCGCTTCAATCGTTTCCGGTGAAAGTTCAACGACCCTTGTCTTACTATCAAATGGTGTCCCCGGCTCATTAAAGCCGATATGACCGTTGACACCGATACCGAGGAGCTGAATATGCAGAGGTCCCTTATCACGAATGGCTGCGTCATAACGCAGATTGTCCTCTTCTACATCAAACAGATCATTGTCCGGCAGATGGAACTGAGAATTCTGCATCCCAATCGGATCAAAGAAGTGCTTTTTCATGTAACTCATGTAACTATTCGGGTGGCTGATATCAAGGTTAAAGTACTCATCTAAATTAAATGTCTCAAGACAGGAGATATCCGTCTGATGACGCTTTAGGAGCTCTACTAATTCCTGGTACATCTCTTCCATCGTACCGCCTGTTGCCAAGCCTAAGAGTGTACATTCATTAAAATGAATTTCCTTAAACATTTCAACTGCAACATATCGACTGGCATTTTCCCGACTGCCTAAGTTCATGAATTTCATGACTGCCTCCTTAGTCTTCTGTAATAAAGCCGTTACCGAGTACATCTCTGACATCGTGGACTACAACGAATGCATTTGGATCGATTTTTCTGATCATCCGTTTTGTCTTTGTCAGTTGTAATTTGTTGATGACGCAGTAAAGTACGTCTGTCTCACGTTTCGTATAATAGCCTTTACCACTTAAGAGTGTCACACCGCGACCGATATCTTCATCGAGCATTTTTGCAATCGGTTCCGGATTCTGCGAAATAATCGTGACAGCTTTTTTCGGGTTTGTTCCTTCAATCATGAAGTCCATCGCTTTTGTACCGATATAAAGACTTAGCGTTGTTAAGAGTGCTTTTTCAATCGGCATAACTGTAAGTGAAATCGCAACAACGATTAAATCGAAGAATAAAAGCGCATATGAAGTGCTGACGTCCAGATACTTATGGGCGATACGCGCTAAAATCGTTGTACCGGCAGTTGTGCCGCCTACCATAACAATCAGACCGATACCAATACCGATGATAAATCCGCCAAATATAGGTGCGACCAGTACTTCGTCCAGGTGCAGCTGCCAAGATTCTGTCAGTCTCAGAAAGACGGATAAAGAGATAATCGAGACAATCGTCAGCACCATTGAACGTTTTGATAAAAATTTATAGCCGACTGCCAGCAGCAACATATTCATGACGAATGTTGTAATAGCGGGCGACCAGCCGAATGCATATAAGAAGATGAGTGACATACCTGTCACACCGCCTTCACCTAAATTGGCAGGAATAATAAACATATTCACTGCCACTGAAAAAAGAAATGAACCTAACATGACCACTAATACGGTCTTCAGAGAAATCTTCATATAAATCCTCGCTTTCCTTTAACTATAGTCCATGACTACTTTACCTTATCAGGCGCTTGTTAAACAACCCGGACAGGTTTTGTTCAGCGAGGCAGATACTGGACAAGCGTCGCAACAGACTGATCAAGCTGTTCTTTTTCTTCGTCATTCAGTCTGGATTCAATCACTTGTCTGATTCCATGACGATTGATAATAGCAGGCACACCGATATAGATATCCTTATGTCCATACTCACCGTCTAAATAAGCAGAGACGGTCAGTACCGCTTCTTCATTATTCAATATCGCTTTAGTAATACGCATCAGTCCCATCGCGACCCCGTAGAAAGTAGCGCCTTTTGCTTTAATGATACGATATGCTGCCTCTTTGACATCATCCACAATCGTCTCTAATTCTCCGTCATGTTCCGGGTGCTTTTCAAGATAATCCTTTAAAGACATGCCGGCAATATTTGCCGTACTCCAGACAGCAAGTTCAGAATCGCCGTGTTCACCGATGATATTGGCATGGATGCTGGCAGGTGCTACATTGAACCGTTCACTCAGTAAATAACGGAAGCGTGCGGTATCAAGAATCGTTCCTGAACCCATTACCTGATGAGTCGGCAGCCCTGAAAACTTCATGGTTGCATACGTTAGAATATCTACTGGGTTAGTCGCGACAATAAAAATGCCATCAAAACCAGAAGCCATGATCTCATCAACAATTGACTTAAAAATGGCCAGATTCTTGTTCACAAGGTCTAGTCTTGTTTCACCCGGCTTCTGAGCCGCCCCTGCACATAGAACGACAATCGCCGCGTCATGACAATCACTGTAATCACCCGCTTTAATCTTAGTCGGACTCGGTGCATAGAGTACACCGTGATTCAAGTCCATGACATCGCCTGTCACTTTGTCTTTATTCAGATCAATAATCACAAATTCATCACAGAGACCTTGGTTCATCATGCTGAACGCATAGCTCGAGCCCACTGCGCCGTTCCCCACTAACACTACTTTATTGCCACTGATATTCATCTAAGCCTCTCCTTTACTTCATCAATACTATCCCATACCCTCAAATACAAAAAATAGACTGACCAAATGGTCAGTCTATTTATGCAGTCGTCGGCATTTTAGGAATCAGGGATTGTTTTAATCTGCGACGTAAGTCTCTCAGCACTCGGTTAGTCATGAAAAAGCCTCCTTTTTCATTTTCTCTAGCACCTTAAGTATACATCCCGATTATTAACCTCTTATTGATTCTTTATGAAGTTGTTGTAAAATTACCAGATGAATAATCCGACAAAGCCAGCTGATAATAATGAAACAAGAATACCTGCTAAAAGCATCATCGGTACATACTTGCTGACAAAGTCAGAAGTTTTCACATCGACAATTCCTTTCAATGTTCCGATAATCATACCGACTGTTGAGAAGTTGGCGAACGAAATCAGGAACGTAACAAGGACTGCTTTCATATGTTCAGGCATTGTTTTCAGTGCATCCTGGATACCGATCATAACAACGAATTCGTTCGTTACGATTTTAGTCGCCATATGACCACCTACTGTTAAGGCCTGATCCCATGGTAAGCCGAGTAACATGGCAAATGGTGCCATGATCAGCCCAAGGATTGTCGCTAAACGAATTTCCATACCTGTGAAGCGGTCAAGTAATGACAGTAACATATCAATGAAATGAGCAAGTGATACGAATGCGATCAAGAATGCGATGATGATTAAAATCAATTTACCAGCACCCAGCACAGAATCTCCTAAGAATGAGAAGAATGGCTGACGTTTTTCTTCCTTGATTTCAACGATATAATCTTCTTCCGGCGTCAGACGAACAGGGTTTAAGATCGTTGCGATAATAATCGCATTGATGATGTTCAGCGGAATAGCCGTCAGAACGAGTTCACCTGGAACCATTGTCACATAAGCACCGACGATAGAACCTGAAATACAGCTCATCGACATTAAGGCAATAGACAGTACACGCGCCTGACTCATTTCACGTACTTGTGCATTAGAAACAGCAAGTGCTTCTGTATTACCTAATACCATCATCTCTACAGAGAAGAATGATTCGAACTTTGGTTGGCCTGTCACTTTAGAGATCAGCCAGCCGAACCATTTAATGATAAATGGCAGAACACCGATATACATGAGGATATCGAAGAGCGGCACAATGAAGAGAATCGGCAGTAAAGCAGAGACAGCCATATCCATTTTGCCAGGACCCGGCGCTGTCCAGCTGCCAAATGGCATACCGATACCTACGTAAGCCGCATTCAGCATCCAGCTGAAGCCATCTGCTACCCATTTTACAGCAATACGTCCCCAAGGGAACTGTGTGAAGAACCAAGCCAGGAATAAGTTGACGACAAGCATAATCGCCACTGCTTTCCAGTTGATATTTTTTCTGTCGCGTGAAAAAAGATAAGCAACGAGTATGAATACAAAGAGACCTAAAATATTAAGCAGTAAGTATAGATTCATTTTTTCCACCTTTAATTTTGATAGAAAGATTATAGCATTGATTTTAGGGTATGAATATATCTTTTTTATTAATAAACGAACGATGCTTTTTATAGATGTCATGAAATCGTTTGAAAATCGAATAATAAATGTCGGTTTTCCTCTTACTATCCTCTATATCATGGGTTGAGAATAAATGCTCACGCTTACTGCAAGATGTGATAAGATTAAAACATCCCCTATACTAATCGAGGTTTAATCATGTCTACCTATATCAAAACACTGCTTTCATTTATGATAATCACTGCCTTATTCTGTTCTTCAGCCTACGCAAAATCCCCAGTCGAAATCGCTAACGAACAAGGCGTTTATATCGGCGAGCAGTATGCACCTCATGGTACTATGGTCATCGCTGCACGAAATGGTCAGATTCTCTATGCAGACCGGCCAAATATAAAGTGGCCACCTGCTTCAATGTCTAAGCTGATGACGATTTATCTCGTCTATCAGGCAATGGAGCAAGGCAAGTTCAGCAAAAACACTAAAGTTAAAGTCAATGATAAGTTCTATGCGATTTCGCAATTACCGATGCTCAGCAACAACCATATGCGTCTTGGCGCGTCTTATACCGTCGATGAACTCCTGCAGACCGCTTTAACAGATTCATCAAACGTAGCGACTTATATGCTTGCTTCACTCGTTGATAAAGATGATACCGCATTTATCGACAAAATGAATCAGAAGGCGAAAACACTGCGCATGACACATACACATTATTATAATCCTGTCGGGGCGCCTAATAACTTATTGCTGCAGTACAAAGCAAAAGGTTATCCTGAAGACGATGATAATATTTCAAGCGCGAAAGATTATGCTATTCTGACACAACATCTAATCAGTGAATTTCCTGATATTCTGAAATACACAAAAAAAGTCGAAGTGACGATAAAAAAAGGCACACAGGACGAAGAAACTTTCCATACATACAATCATTCCCTGGAAGGTGCTAAACTCGGTTATAAAGGTGTAGATGGCTTAAAGACCGGATCAAGCGATACGGCTGGATTTAACACTACGATAACGGGTCATAAAAATAATATGCGTATCATCCTGACGATGATGGGTGTAATGGACTGGTATGATCCTCCTGCAGAATTTAACCGCAATATTATGGCAAATGCCATCATGGATGAAATTTACGGGCGCTATTCCTATCAGAAAGTCCTGGCCAAAGGTAAACATCAGTTTGGGGATCAGGAAGTTTATGTTGCAAAAGACCTTTACGATATTGTAGACAAGAAGCAAAAAGGCACATTTAAATATGAAAATGGTATCGTTCAATATGATTATAAACGGCAGTTTGTCGACAGTAATGATAAACCCGCTACAGTCACTTATGAAGATTATAACCGTTATGCCATGAAGAAGTTTTTTAAAGATCATTTCGGCTGGATTATCGGTTTAACCACTCTTTCTATTCTTTCAGGTCTGGCATTACTTATTTATAGTTTCATGCCAAAGAAGAAAAAAACATCATAAATATTTGAAAGATGCATCTCACGACCGATGAGATGCATCTTTTTATATGTTAGATTTTTGTTAAAGGAGCGATTTAATGTTTGATTTCTTATTATCCCCTATTACTTTATATCCTTGGTTTATTATTGGCATCGCCATTTTCTATACACTGATCAACATCAGATTCCAGCAGCATTTTTTACTTCGCTGGATTCATATTATCCCGACTTTACTTCATGAATTCGGCCATGCTCTGTTCTGCCAGCTGACCGGCGGAAAAGTAGAAGATATTATTATCGTCACGAACCGCTACGAGAGAAAAACAACAGGCCGTGCAGGCTATGCAGTCACACGCACAAGACATGCATTCAATCAATTTATGACGATGATAGGTGGTTATCTTTTTCCACCGATGATGTTGTTAACAGGCATCCTCTCTTTACAATACCATCAACCTGTTATCTTCTGGCTGACACTCATCATGATATTCACTTACTATTTTATAAAAACCTCGAGAAAATGGCTGCCACTGATTGTCTTAATTGTATTGGGGACCTTTATGTATTTTATGATGGCTAATCCACAGTATCAGTATACGCTGTTGAACGATATCATCTATCAACTGATCCTTGCAGTGCTCCTGGCAGATACCATCCTTACGTCATTTACAATCAGTGCTTTATATTTTCATGACCGTAATCAGACATGGGACGGCGCCTTATTAGGTCAGATGACCCGTCTACCTGTTTTTATCTATTATCTCTTATTCCTAAGCGCTCATCTCGCTGCATTATATGCAGCGGTGCAGCTCCTGATTTAAAATTACAGGACACAGGTCATTTGAAAACTAAAACAGCGCTCATCTCTGAATATCATTAGAGATGAGCGCTGTTTTTTTTCACTAAATATGTGCATGGAATCATGCCTTACGAAGAGTAAAGTCCCGCTAACTGCTTTTGCAGGACTTTACGTAGCTTCAGGTCAATTCAGACTACAAACACTGTCCTAGTTCTCTAGTCCTGAATAATATCCATAAAATATTTGCGGTTCATCATTCGGACAATCTGCGCGCTTACTGTACAAATCAAGATGATAACGATAAACGGAATCACAGATGTTTCGCCCATCACACCGACGAGCGGCGACAACAAGGCACCCATCATAAACTGCATTAAACCGAGTATTGAAGATGCACTGCCAGCACCCTGCTTCTGGACTTGCATCGCGATTGAAAAGCCTGTTGTACCAATCATGCTGACTGGTGCAATCAGCAAGAAGAAAGCAACAAAGAGCAGCATGACCGGCAGATGCAGGAGAAGAACGGCAGCTGTGAGCAGCATGCCAGTAAGCTGTACAATCTGACCGAACTTGAGTATAGTGAACTCATCATAGCGGTCGACCAGTTTCGCCGTCAGCTGACTCGCGATAATCAGACCGACTCCGTTCGCTGCAAACATATAGCTGAACTGCTGAGCGCTCAGATGGAAAATCTTCTGGGTGATAAAAGGTGAAGCTGAAATATAACTGAATAACACGCCGTAAGTGAGTGACTGCAGGAGCAGCATAATGACAAAACGTTTATTTTTAAATAGCGCTTTGAAGTCGCTGAATATTACAGAAAACGCACCTTCCCGTCTGGCAGCAGGTGGGAGCGATTCATCAAGTGGCAGACTCAATATGACCATCAGTGCACCGTAAGCTGCCAGAATATAGAACACCATGTGCCACGTCGAGAAGCTGAGAATCAGTCCGCCAATAACCGGAGCTAAGATAGGTGCAAGACCATTCACCAGCATCAGCATACTTAAGAATTTCGTGAGTGCCTTACCTTGATACATATCACTGGAAATAGCCCGGGAAATGACAGCCCCTGCACCACCACTCGCACCTTGAATAAATCTTAGAACAACTAAAAAGACAATATTATCCGCAAAAGCACAGAGCAGAGATGCGAACGCATAAACAATTAAAACGGTAATTAAAGGTTTTTTACGACCAATCACATCGCTCAATGGACCTACAAGTACCTGCCCGAGTGCCAGTCCTATCAGACATGCGGTCAAGCTGAGCTGTGCTGTAGAGGCAGACGTTGATAGATCATCCGCTACTTGCGGTAATGCCGGCAAATACATATCCAAGGACAGCGGACCGAACGCTGCTAGGAGACCAAGTACAATTACTAAAGACCATTTTACTTTCTTTACTTCTTCCATCGAGAGCCTCCTCTTATTCATACAGGCATTATACCTTAACGTTTAATGGCAGGTGAAGCGGGAATTACTAAAATATAACTATTATGAAAGAAGGGTTTCTTACATGAGTAACGTTATTGAACAAGTACACACTCAGTTATTTATAGATGGTCAGTGGGTAGAGGGTGACAGCAAAGAAACGAAAGAAGTCATCAACCCGGCAACAGGCGAAGTCATTGCCAAAGTCGCACAAGCAGGTGAAGCAGAAACTAAGCGTGCAATAGAAGCTGCTGAAAAAGCATTCCCGGCGTGGCGTGATATGGAGCTGAAAGATAGAGTCGAACTGCTGAATAAAGTAGCAGACTTACTTGAAGAAAATGCAGATTATATCGCTGAAGTGATGACGATTGAGCAAGGTAAACCGTTTAAAGAATCACAAGTAGAATCTGTAGGCGGTGCAGACTTATTCAGATGGAACGCTGAAGAATCCCGTCGCTTATACGGTGAACTGATTCCTGCACCAAACGATCATAAATTTGAAATCGTTTATCAGCCAATTGGTGTCGTGGGTGCCATTACACCTTGGAACTTCCCGGCTGGTATGGTCACACGTAAACTGGCGCCTGCTCTTGCTGCCGGAAACACGATTGTTCTCAAACCTTCTGGTGACACACCGTTGACGGCTCTTGCTATCTTTGAACAGTTCGAAGCAGCTGGATTACCGACTGGTGTTGTTAACCTGGTGATGGGTAGTTCAGAAGTGATCGGTAAAACAATGACAGATTCTGATACAGTACGTAAACTCACGTTCACAGGTTCAACACCTATCGGTAAAGAACTCTATAAACAATCTGCAGATACGCTCAAGAAGATTTCTCTTGAACTAGGCGGTCATGCACCGTTTATCGTGCATAGCGATGCAGATATCGATGCGGCTGTTGAAGGACTGACATCGGCAAAATTCCGTAACAATGGTCAGGTCTGTGTCTCACCTAACCGTATCTTTGTCCACGAGAGTATTAAAGATACATTTACAGAACGTTTAGTTGAAAAAGTGAAAACACTTAAAGTCGGTAATGGGATGGACGAATCCAGCGACATTGGACCATTGATTCGTGAAGATGCTATTGATAAAATCCAGGAACAGTTGGACGATGCCACTTCTAAAGGTGCTAAAATCCTTCTTGGCGGCGAACGTCTTACTGAAGGTGACTATGCAAAGGGAACTTTCTATGCACCGACTGTTCTTGACGGTGTCGACCGCTCAATGGATATCTTCTATAAAGAAACATTCGGCCCTGTCGTTCCTTTAATCAGCTACAAAGAGCTTGATGAAGTGATTGAAATGGCAAACGATACAGAGTTCGGACTCGCTTCTTATGCGTTTGCTTCTTCAGCAAAAGTGATTCAGGAAATTTCTCGTCGCCTGGAATATGGAATAGTAGGTATCAATGCTACTGCTATCTCACAACCAGAGACACCATTCGGTGGCGTTAAACATTCCGGTTTCGGCCGTGAAAACAGCCACTTAGGTATTAAAGAATATGTCATTGAAAAATTCGTCAATACACGTTTCATCTAATAACATGATGTGATGGATACTACGGTATCCATCTTTTTTTATTGACATCTTTTATCTTTTTGATATAGTTAGTTAGGCTAACTAATTAAAGGAGAGAATTTTTATGGAACAATCTCAACGATTCTTCGATTTAATACTGGATGTCCGTCGTCTTTATGTAGAAGACATGAATAAGGTCCTGACGAAGCACCAGCTGTCTTCAGCGCAATGGCTTGTTTTTAAAGAAATCGCGAAGCAGCAACCGACTACACTTGTTGAAGTTGCGCGGAGTCGTCGTATCGAAAAGCCCACAGCTACTAAAGTCATTCGTCGTCTGATCGAACTGAATCTGATTGAAACTTCTGAAGGAAAAGATAAGCGCGAAAAAATATTGACGCTGACCACAGCAGGCAGCGAACACTATACCACTATGCTGCATGAAGTGATTCAAAAACAGACAGAAATATTGGCAGATGTCGAACAGCTTGATTTAGTGACAAATGAACTCTCCACTATCTATCAGCACCTGCAAAAAGGAAAGGATGAATAAATTGCATACCCCTATTAAAGAACCCTTATGGACAAAGAACTTCATTTTAGTTTCTCTTATCAATTTCATTATTATGTTATCCATGTATTTATTATTAGTGACCATCGGCGGTTATGCGGTCGACGAATATCATGTCAACCAAAGCATTGCAGGTCTCGTCTCAGGGATATTTATCGTCGGCAGTTTGATCGGCCGTTTCTGGGCGGGTAAATATATCGATATCCTCGGTCAGAAGAAAATTCTGGTCATCGGTACGATTATCTTTACGATTACAACAGGACTATACTTATTTTCCGGCAACTTAACATTGATGCTTGTCATGCGACTCGTCAATGGAATCGGTAGTGGCGTCGCATCTACCGCAACAGGTACTATCGCTGCTTCCATTACACCTGTTACCCGTCGTGGTGAAGGCATCAGTTATTTCAGTATGAGTACAGTGTTATCTACAGCTGTCGGCCCGTTTCTCGGCTTAACTTTACTACGTTTTATCTCGTTCCCGCAGCTTTTTATCGTCTGCTTCGTGCTGGCAGTAGCAGCATTACTCATGCTCTCATTCGTCAAAGTAAATGAGAACCTGACGCCACAGACTTCAGCGGATAAAGGGTTCCGTCTCGGCGACTTCATCGATAAGAATGCATTACCGATTGCGGTGGTTGTACTCGTAGCAGCAACTGCCTACTCCAGTATTTTAAGTTTTATCTCGTTTTTCACTAAAGAAAATGGATTAGTCGCAGCCGGCAGCTTTTTCTTCTTAGTCTATGCCATCGCTGTACTGATCTCACGTCCGATTACAGGTCGGCTGATGGATACTAAAGGAACTAATGTTGTCATGATTCCGGCATTTATCAGTTTCGCTATTGGCCTGCTGCTTCTCAGTGTGACCCATAGCGCCCTACTGCTCCTCCTCAGTGCTATCTTCATCGGTCTCGGCTACGGTAATATTCAGTCCATTGCACAGGCTGTTGCGATTAAAGTGACTGATGCGCATAAAATCGGGCTCGCTACATCAACTTATTTCATCTTTCTGGATTTCGCACTTGGATTTGGCCCTTATGGACTCGGTTATCTGATTCCTTCAGTCGGTATGCATGGTTTATACCAGCTGATGGCTATTCTCGCTGTTGTCGGTCTTATCCTCTACTACTTACTGCACGGACGTAATGCCAGATTATTTGAACGTCAATAAACGAAGAACCCTTACCAGCTGGTAAGGGTTCTTGTTATTTAGCGAATCTTTTATATTCACTGAATGTGATGAAACGCTTCTGTTCCGGATCATACAGTTTGTATTTTAGAGACTCGAAACTTTTACGGATACCGATCGTCGTCGCATGCTGCAGAGGTGTCACTTCATTATGTGCTTTCTCAAGCATATAATTCGGTATTCTCGGACTTAAGTGATGTACGTGATGATAGCCGATATTCCCTGTCAGCCATTGAAACAGTTTAGGGAGTCGGTAGTATGAGCTGCCTTCTACTGCTGCTTTAACGTAATCCCACTGGCTTTCATCTTCAAAATATGAATCCTCAAATGTATGCTGGATATAGAACATCCAGATACCGAGCATCCCTCCAATAAACAGGACAGGCCCCATCACACTGAAGAATCGCGCTGGTCCGAGTAAATAGATCAGCAGACCATAGATAACGATAACCGCTAAATTATGAAGATGTGTATTCCGTCTTTCTGCTGACTTCGCATCTTTCACATTGACACGATTAGTGATGAAGAGCAGATAGATAGGCCCAAGTACAAACATCACAAATGGATGGCGATAAAGGCGGTATGCCAGACGTTTAGCAGGCGTTGCCTCCTTATACTCTTCAATGGTCATCATCCAGATGTCGCCGGTACCTTTTTTATCAAGGTTACCGCTTGTCGCGTGATGCGTGATATGTTCCCTGCGCCACTTCTCATATGGAAATAACGTCAGAAAACCTGTAATATTGCCAAGAATCTTGTTGGCTTGCTTGTTCTTGAAGAACGAGCCATGTGTACAGTCGTGAAAAATAATGAAACTGCGGACCAGAAAGAAAGCGCCGATCGTACCACACAGAACTGACAGAATAGGATGGACATTATATAGTAGGAATCCGATTACAATCAGTAGAATATAAGGTACCAATGTATTCAGAATCTGAATCGTACTGATCTGAAGGCTGGTCTGTTCGTAAGGCTTAACTGACTTTCTAAGCTGTAACTTTTTTTCTCTTTCCATAATTCACCTCAAAAAAATAATATGAAACCGTGATACTGTGATGGAAATAACAGAAATAAAATCAGCTAGATTACTTCTCTATTATACACTCATTTGACATGAATAGCACAGGTAATTTATACCTGATACTAATAACAGCTACTATTTACTATATTATTATATAGATTAAATATTTAATTAAGATAAATTAAACTTCTAAAACTCGGTGTCACTATATGAATATAATAAAAAAAGAGGCCTTAGCCTCCAATATAATTCATATTTATTTTCTTTTTCTGTCTATTTTTAACGGTTTCTTCTGTCCGTTCATCTGAATAACGGTCACTGCGTTTTGACCACAACTGAATCAGTTGCTCGCGCAATGCTTCGTCTGTGACACCTTGTCTGATAAACTGTTTCAGATCAAAGCCACCTGTCGCAAACAGACAGCCGAAAATCTTGCCGTCTGAACTGAGTCTGACCCGTGTACAGCTGGAACAGAATGATTCCGAGACACTGGTGATGAACCCAAGTTTTGCGCCATTAACATGCTGATAATATTTTGCGACTTCCCCGAAATATTTAGGCGGCACAGGTTGTATATCAAATGTTTCTGTCAGCTGGTCAATCATTTCATCTTTCGTAATGACTTTATCGAAGTTCCAGCCATTATCGTTGCCGACATCCATGAACTCGATAAATCTCAGTGTAATTTCTTTGTCTCTGAAATACTCGACCATCGGCGCCATCTGATGCTCATTCATTCCTTTTTGAATCACCATGTTGACTTTAATATCAAAGCCGAGACTTTTCGCGTAATCAATCTGTTCGAGTATAGTATCTGCTTTAATGCCCCGGCCGTTCACCGCTTCAAATGTTTCATCAAGGGCATCCAGGCTGACGTTCAACCTTCTGAGGCCTGCATCATACAGTGCCTGTCCATGTTTTTTCAGAAGAAGACCATTCGTTGTCAGTCCGATATCTTCAATACCTGGAATCTCGTTCAGTTCCCGGATTAACAGTGGTAAATCACGTCGTAACAGCGGTTCACCGCCAGTCAGTCTGATTTTCTTAACGCCGAGAGCCGCATACTGACGTGCAATTCTGATGAGTTCTTCAAAGGAGAGTAATTCATCTTTTGGCATAAAGACATAATCATCACCAAATATTTCTTTTGGCATACAGTAAGTACAGCGGAAGTTACAGCGGTCTGTTACTGAGATTCTTAAGTCCCTGATTGGCCGCCCCAGCTTATCTGTTATTTGTTCTGTCATGCCTTCACACTCCTTTCAAATCCTCCGGTCTGTTGATGTTTTGGTACCAATGACCCGGTACTGCACTTACATCTATATAAGTTGTTTCTTCGTCAAACAATGCTCTCAGTCTAAGGTCTCTATGATCTAAATATTGTTTAATCGTCTTTTTTAATTTGTGCGGATAAATACCAATTGTCGCGTGAATCTGCTCATAATCCCGGTAGACAGTCGTATTCCCCTGGAAATGTTCAATCAGATAATTCACAGCTTCCGTCGTCAGAAAAGGCGTATCAACAGAAACGACAAAATAAGCGTCATCCGGCACTGCAGCCATCACTGTATAAATACCTGCCATAGGGCCGAGACCCTGATAGCGGCTGTCATCCACTATGACCTCCTGTTTGAAGGCATCTTTCAGCTGCGCATTTGTATTGATGACGACCTGCTCGAACTGACTGCTGGCCACAAGCGTGTCATAAACATGCTGATAGAACGGCTTGCCTTCCAGCTCGTACAAGGCCTTCTGGCTGCCGAATCTGCGCGATTCACCGCCAGCGAGTATGACCCCAATCATCCACCACTCACAGGTGGAATGAGAGCTACTGTGTCATACGGCATAATAAGGTCTGTTTCTTTCACGAACTCCTCATTGACAGCCACCTGAAACTTCTCACTCTGCAGTTTCGGGTACGTCATGTACAGGTGTTCACGAAATGCTTTGACGCTGATCGGTTCAGAAAACGTGAACTGGTCTTCTCTCCGGTCAACGATTTCTTTCGTATGGGCAAAGTATAAGACTTTCATCATTGTTCCTCCTTATAAGAAGAATGATAGCCCCGCTGGCCGCCTATCCATTCCTCGCCGTCTTCCCAGATTTCTTTCTTCCAGATAGGCACGACCTCTTTAATACGTTCTATCGCATATTCATTTGCGGCATAGCTGTCTTTTCTGTGCGGTGACGAAACAGCGATGACGACAGCAATATCAGAGATATCCAGCGCACCGATGCGGTGTCCGATACTGACAACTGTGCCCGGCCATCTGTCGTTGATCTCGTCTCCGATTTCAGCGAGTTTCTTCTCCGCCATAGGCACGTATGCTTCGTAGTGCAGATATTCTGTACGGATACCTTTTGTCCACTCGCGGACGATACCGACAAATAAACAGACAGCACCCTGTTTAGGATTCACTGTAAAAAGCCGGTAGTCATCCGGAATCAATTCATATTCTACTACTTCAAACTGCTTCATGTGCTTCATCCTTTATAAAAATTGACTGAAATCAGTCAATGAAATGTCCTCTGTCTTAATGGTGCATATGATATTCTTAAGTTCCAGCAATTCATAATCTGCTGAATCTCTGAGTAATACTAGTTTATCATAGTCAGCCTCTTTGTATCCTTCGATTAAAATCAGATCAGGTGATGATGTAACATCTTCTGCAATGATACGTTCAAGTGACTTGGGTTTCGACAGTTTATGAACATAGTCATAGCCTTCAACAATACTTTCATCCGCACCGCTTGTCATAAAGGTAATATGATCTCTTTTCAGCGGAATATCGATTTCCTGTCCGGACTTATCACCATGATGCTTAATGACACTGACCGTCATGCCTTGTGCTTTGGCAGCTAAGATAAGCTGATTGACCACTGTCGTCTTACCACTTTTCTTATAGCCGACGACTTGCAGTATTTTTACCATGTGTACCCCACATCAGACAGACGTGTCACCATGACGTCCACTAAGTCGCCTTCTTTAAATCCTCTTGTTCCGCCCGGCAGAATAATCATACTGTTACTTCGAGCAATCGCAATCACTGCATTACTTTTATTGAAGCCGGCAGGACGCACAGTGCCGCTCACGATATCCAGCTCTGCACGGATAAAACGTGTGAAAGGATTAGCTTTCGTAAAGTCAGACGAAAGTCGTGCTTTGATGACGGGAGCGTGAACGTCTGCTGCGCCCATCATTTCTTTAAGCGCAGGCTTCGCAAACAGTTCAAAACCGGAGTAGCAGGCACTCGGATTACCAGAGAGGCCGAACAGCAGCTGACTGCCTTTCGCAGCAACTGTTGTGACACTGCCCGGACGCATGGCCACTTTATTGAACAGGACTTCTGCTGACAATGCCTTGTAAATAGCTGGCATAAAGTCGAAGTCACCGACAGAAACCCCGCCCGTTGTGATGACAATATCATGCTGACTGAGCGCTTCTTCAACGATTGCCAGAAGATGCTCATAATGGTCTTCTGTTACGCGGTAACTTTCCGTTTCAATTGCCATATCATGCAGAAGACCCGCTATCATCGGTCCATTTGAATTGCGTATTTTCCCGGGAGCCAGTTCTTCATCCGGTGCGGCCAGTTCACTCCCTGTCGCGATTAAAGCAACAGTCGGTTTTCGTCTGACTTTAACCGACTGATAGGAAAAAGTAGCAAGGACGGCAATAACACCTGGCGTGATTTTTGTGCCTGCTGTCAGAACAACTTCACCTTTTGTACATTCCTCGCCCTGTTTTGAGATATTTTCGCCCGATTCAAAAGATTTACGCAGCGTGAAGCCATCGTCTGTCTCAACTGTCTGCTCAAGCATGACGACTGCATCTGCGCCCTCAGGAATCTGTGCACCTGTCATAATGCGCACTGCTTCATTGTCTGACAGTACAGATTCACTGACTGCTCCAGCACCTATATGATCGATTTTTTTAAATGACAGCCGGTTATCTCCGCTTGCGCCTTTGGAAGCTGCACTTCTGATGGCATAGCCATCATACGGCGACTTATCAAACATCGGAATATCATATGTCGCGATGATATCTTCCGCAAGATAATAGCCGAGACTGTCGTCAATCGAAATATCTACTATCAGCATTTTCTGACTTTTATTTATACAGCGTTCAATGGCTTCCTGCACATTGAGCGGCGTTCTTTTTTCCAGCATAGTCATCCCACTTTCTTTACTGATAAGCTATAATAATTATAAACGAAAGGGTGAAGCGAATGAATCAATTAACACATTTCAATGACGAAGGACGTGCCCGTATGGTTGATGTCTCTGATAAAGAAGTGACATCCAGAACGGCAACTGCCATCAGCTCAATTGAAGTAAATGAAGTCATCTACCAGCAGATTACGAATCATACCGCTAAGAAAGGTGACGTTCTCGCCGTGGCGCAAGTAGCCGGTATTATGGCTGCGAAAGACACGTCCCGCATTATACCGATGTGTCATCCGTTAAGCTTAAGCGGCATCGATATTTCCTTCAGTTGGCAGAACTCAGATGACCGCTACATTCTGCAGATTGCCTGTACCGTCAAAACAAAAGGACTGACAGGCGTTGAGATGGAAGCCTTAACCGGTGCTTCTGTTACTGCACTGACAGTCTACGATATGACAAAAGCAGTCGATAAAGGGATGATCATCGGCCCGACTTACCTCCAGTCCAAGTCCGGCGGTAAAAACGGTGACTTCAGCCGCTAATTATTTATTCAGCTCATGCACAATGTGAAAGACTTCTTGTGTAATGAGCTTTTTCATTGCCAGATTCACTGCACCGACAGAGCCTGGTATCGAAAAGACGACTGTCTGGTCTTTTGTACCACAGAATGCACGAGACAGTATCGCTCTCGTCCCTACGTCTTCCGTGTAGCTTAAGTAACGAAAAATCTCTCCGAAGCCTTCCATTTCTTTGTCCATCAGCGGTCGTACCGCTTCTATCGTCACATCACGCTTAGCGACGCCTGTACCGCCCGTTGTGATGACGACGTCCACTTGTTTAAGTGCAGCGGTGACAGCGGACTGAATCTCTTCAAAGTCATCCTTCACTATCTGATAGACCGCTGTTTCTATTTTGCTATCCTTCAGGTGATCCATGACAGCCTGTCCTCCTTTATCCGTCTCTTCTGTACGGGTGTCACTGACCGTAATGACGGCTGCTGTTATCTCTCTATAATCATTGGTATGCATCATAATCCCCCTATCCGAATAATTGATAATAGATCTTCTGTCCTTCAGCGACTGTTTTCACTTCATGAACGAGTAGTCGGCCACCTTTAAACCAGATCACCGGCTTATCATTGACAAAGAAGCGCACAAAGTAAGGTGTCTCCTGAAATGGGATGTTCAGTTTTGATAGAAATTCAGTCAATTGAGTAATGTCGGTAACAGGTGAAGCAAACTGTACAGTGTCACGACCACAGAGCATCGTCTGAATCGTTCTACTCTGCAGATGTGGATACGTCGGTCGCTCGCCGCATGTCGGACACTTCGCCTCGCCCATCCTGCTGTACTTCATGGCGCTATGTTCAAGCGTCCAGACATCACCGAATATCAGTCGCGGGTCGATGGGTTCTTCTGCCAGAATCTTCAGCGCATACATCGCCTGATAGCTTGTAGCCAGGCCTACAGCAGGTTCGATGACCCCGACAGTATCACATGTCCGGTTCATCACCGGCAATATGCCCATGACACAGTTAAAGCATGGCGTCAGTCCCGGGATAAATGGGCATGCCGCATAAGTAGATTCCACACAAGCCCCGTATATCCACGGAATCTGATAGCGGTAACTGAAATCATTCATTATTTGACGAACATCGAAGTTATCACTGCCGTCAATTAATAGATCACATGCTGAAAACGCCGCTTCTAAAAGCGGCGCATCGCAATGTTCAATATAAGTCTCTATTTGAAGGTCTGATCTGATCTTCAGCAGCTCGTCTCGTGCCGCTATGACTTTCGGCGTCATATCCACCGCATGCTGTTCATTGAAAAGTGTCTGGCGCTGCAGATTCGATGCTTCTATATAATCCCGGTCGACGAGAATCAGTTTCTTGACACCGGCTCGGGCCAGTGTGTTCGCAGTGTGCGTGCCGAGCGCCCCAATGCCGATAATACCGACCGTCTTTTCCTTGATTAATGCCTGCCCTTGCTGGCCGATGCCTTTAAATTTTTCCTGTCTGTCATAGCGATTCATAGTTAAACCCTCTGTTCTTTTTTATCCATCCACATCATAGTGAGTAAAGCTATTATACCAAACAATGCGAGGAAGAAGAAAGCAAGCTTGTTTGTACCAAATGCAGCTGTTACTGCTGCGATAACCAGCGGCGGGAAGAAACCACCTAGACCACCCATCATTGAGACAATACCATTTACTGTCCCCACTTCAGTTGTGTAGTATGAGGGAACCATTTTGAAGATGAGCCCGTTACCGATACCCGCACATGCTGCGATAATCAGACAGCCTGCTGTAAAGAAGAAAATCTGATGGTTGATAGATAAAAGCGCGGCGCCTATAATCAGACCGATAAAAGTCACTTTCAGCGCATCCATCGCGCGTAATTTGTCTCCTAACATCCCACCAACAGGACGAAGGAACGTCGCAAGTGCAATAAATGTTCCTGTACGGATACCCGCGTCGACTTTGTCTAACTGGAAGTTATTGACCAGGAAGTTCGGCAGGAATAATCCGAAGGCGACAAATGAACCAAAGGTAATGAAGTACCAGAAACTGAGTAAATAGAGTTTATAGTCTGGCAGCACCCCTTTAATCTGCTGCATCAACGGTTGTTTGACTTTCGGCTCATCTTTGTCACCTAAAAAGAAGTTAAGCAGTGCAAAAATAATCATCACGACTAAATAAGACTTTACAGTGTTGCTCCAGCCGATATTTGCCGCAATAGCGGGCGCTGCGAAGGCTGATACTGCTGTCCCTAAGTTCCCCATCCCGTAAACACCATTAGCAAATCCGTGTTTTTCTTTCGGATAATATTTGGGAACGCTGGTGACACCGACAGAGAAAATCGCGCCGCCGATCCCAAGAAACAAGCCTGCAATCATCAATGCTGTTGTAGAGGATGCTTCACTTAAAAAGAATATCGGTACGAGCAGGAATACTAAACTGAATAGATAGACTTTTCTTGCACCGATTAAGTTAGCGAAATAGCCCATTGGAATACGAAGAACGGAACCTAAAATAACGGGAATTGCTAAAATCATTGCTTTTTCACTTTCAGGAATTGAGAAGTCCTGAGACATAAATGGCAGTAATGGTGCAATGATCGTCCATGCCATAAATCCTGCCATTAAACTGAATGTTTGAAGTGGCAGCTGGATTTTACCTGTTGATCTGTTCATATGCTTCACCTTTTCTATAAGTTTGTGATTTACTATACAAATATATTTTAAGGTTAAGCTCAGCTTTCTCCTATTAGGGAACTGCCCCAATAACCGGGATAATTTCCCTATAAGTCAAAAGAGAGTTTATCTTCAACAGATAAACTCTCTTTTTAATAGATTTTCGTATTTACGGCATCCAGCAAGGTTTCTTCGTCTTTGATCTTAAATACTTTTTCAGCCATCGGAAAGAGTACACTTTCCTCTTTATACATATGGACCATCAAGATTTCATAGCCTTCATTCAAGTCTTTCAGTAACAGCTTCATCTGCTCAAGCGATAACTCCACTGAAGGATGAGACATGAAGTGCTCAAAATACTGATTCATCTCATCATGCTCTGCTTCAATTGTTACAACCGGCCCTTGATTAGTGCCGACGTATGCACCGAGAATCGGAAAGAAGAATCGCTCTTCTTTCTGCTGATGTTTTGTCAGAACAGATGCAAATGCAACCAGCAAATCCTTGATTTTCTTCATATGAAGTCTCGCAACCATCTCTGATTCCGCATGAGTCGCTGCCTGAAGTTCTTCAAACCATTCCTGCATCAGATGTCTGATTAATAGGTGCTCATTTTCCAGTATGCGTAAAGCTTTCATTTTCGAATTGAACATTCTATACCTTCTTTAGAAATCCAGTAGTTTTTTCTTCATTGCATATTCAACCAGTTCAGGTCTTGATTTAAGTTCTAGTTTATCCATGATCCGTGCCTTATGGGCTTCAACGGTCTTGACTGAGATAAAAAGCATTTCAGAAATTTCTTTATTGCCATAGCCTTTAGCGATTAAAGGCAGTATTTCAAGTTCGCGTTTAGAGAGAATCTTGAATGGATCGTTCTTGTTATTAGCATTGTCATGCGTCATCAGTTCGTTGACCAGTGATGTCGCCATCTTCGGGTCGATGTAAGTACCGCCTGCATTAACTGTTCTGACGGCCTGCAGCAGTTCTTCGTCCGGTGCATTTTTAAGGATATAGCCGTTTGCGCCGTTTCTAAGAACGTGGAACAGATATTCTTCGTCATCGTACATGGTTAATATCAGAATTTTAGTCTCAGGAAAATCTTCTTTGATTTTCCCTGTCGCAATCAGGCCGGACTCACCAGGCGGCATGCTCAGATCCAGAATCAGGACATCCGGGCGGTGTTTCGCTACCATCTGATGTGCCTCGATGCCGTCTGCAGCTGTCGCGACGACCTCCATATCTTCCTGATAGTTGAGAATCATCGAAAATCCAGTCCTTACTACTGCATGATCGTCTGCTATCACTATATTCATGAGTGTCCTCCTACCGGAATCGTCAGCATGACCTGTGTGCCTCTGCCCGATTCACTGTTGATCTGTACATGTCCTCCGACAATCTCCGCACGCTCCTGCATACCAAAAAGACCTAGACCTGTCCCCTGCGGCGGTGCATCCATGTCAAAACCTTTGCCCTGATCAGCGATTTCAGCTGTCAGTTCATGCTCGTCATGAGAAAGTGTGACATAGACGATATCAGTCTCGGCATATTTCAGCGCGTTCAGAATGGCCTCCTGCGTGACACGGTAGACCACAGTTTCTATCTCGCTGCTGAAACGATGTCCATCTAAATCAGACATCATCTCCACTTCTAAACCATAGTTTTTCTCTAGCTGTTTAAAATGAGAACGAAAAGCCGCTTCAAGGCCGAAGTCATCGAGTGCTGACGGTCGAAGTTCCAGAGAAAGATTTCGGATGTCATCAATCAGTCTCGTCATCGTACCGCCCATCAGTTGAATATGCTTCGACAGCTCTTCTTCTTTTTTATATTTAAGAAGACGGAAATCGACGACCACATTCAGCAGTTCCTGTACAACGCTGTCATGGAGTTCCCGTGATATTCTCTTACGTTCACTTTCCTGCGCGTTGATGATCTTCTGGGTCAGGTTTTTCTGATGATGAATCGCCTGTGTTTTTAACTGCGGGGAGATATTCTGCAGACTCAGCACTTTGACGGAATCATCACCTGATAATTCAACATAAGAAGCAGAATAAGGAACAATATGCTGTGATTTGTCTTTCATATAAATCTGGAATGTCTCAGAAGAAGCCTGGTGCTGCTTCGCAAAGCAATTCACACAAGTCATCATCTCCGCGTCATTTGTGTAGCCCTGACAATAAGAACATAGGACATCAATAATCTGCTGCATATTATCCTGAGTCGTCAGTACCTCTTTTGCCGCCTGATTCATATACAGAATCTGATTGGACTGACTTAAAAACAGGATGAGATCTGATGACTCTTCAAAAAACTGCAGCATCCATTTATTTAAGGACGGGCTGTTCACTGTTAAAAACATCCTTTCCGTAAAATGGACCAAAGCCTTCTGCCAAATAGTGTTCCATGTCATCTTCAATCTGTTCTGCAAGATGACGATGCGTCCGGTTGCCGATCAAAAGCACGCCGGCTACCCGGTTATATTTCCAGAGCGGCACTGCCAGAAAACTGGTCAGCTTCTCCGAGCGAATAATCGGATAGTTGAAAAGGTCCTCTGTAAAGGTTTGATTGTTGATTTCTCGTTCCAGCCAGTTTCGGCCCGATTTCATGACGATACCTGCGATGCCTTTACCTTTTTGCAGATGAATGCGCTGATAACGTTCATTATCCGCACCCGAAACATGGAGCCAGCGGATATCATTCTGCATGATTAAATCCGCCGGCATAGCGATGCCTGCGAAATCCACTTTCATTTCAGTTCTTAATTGGTTTAAATGATATTGAAAATCGAAAGGCATCTTCAGCCCCTCCTATCTAGACTTTATGTTTACGATAGAGAATATGACTGCGTCCCACATAATTAACAGGTACACTCCATACGTGAACAAGTCGCGTAAATGGCCAGAGTGCGGTTATTAAAAATCCAGTCAGTACATGCAATTTAAACGCCAAAGGCACATCCAGCATGTAGCTTGCTTCCGGACGAAGCGCAAGTAATCCGCGGAACCAGACAGAGATAGTCTGACGATAATCAAAGTCTGGCAACGTCGCATTGGTCACGATTGTAGAATAGCAACCTAAAAATACAATAAGAAGTAATAGAATATTAACGAGTATATCAGATAATGTGCTTAACTTTCTAACACTTTCATTCGTAATACGGCGCGCTGTCAAAAGAAGCATGCCGATCAAGGTCACTATACCGAAGATACTACCGATATAAACAGCGCCAATGTGATACATATGGTCGCTGATGCCAATTGCACGTAACCAGTTAGCAGGAACACCGAGTCCCATGACATGTCCTGCTATCACTGGAATAATGCCTAAATGAAAGAGCAGACTGCCCCACATCAGACTTTTCTTTTCTATGAACTCACTGGATTTTGCTGTCCAGGAGAACTGATCGTAACGAAAACGGAAGATATGACCAATGATAAAGATAGCAATGCACAGATAAGGAAAGATGACCCAGATAAATTGATCAAGCATGTGTCTCCACTCCTTCTTTCAAACAGGCTTTACATGTCTCACGTATCGCCAGGACGAGATTGTAGTAAGGACTTCCTATCGCTTCCAGAGATTGAAGCAGATTATAAGTGCCATCCTCAATAACCATCAGCACTAAATTCATGCTTTCTTCTGCCCGGTCATCTCCGCGCCATTCAGCCGCATAAATAAATTCGCACATCAGCGGCAGAAAGTCAGAGAGTTCAGAAGAAGGCATCTCTAAACCGAACATTTCATAGAGGACCTTCAGACGTGCCAGCATCTGTCCTCTCTCTTTTTTATCTTCGAACTTGACAAATGTCATATAAAGCGTCGTCTTCTGCTCAAAATCAAACGTATGTGTATACACTTCCTGAATTTCTGACAGACTGATTTCATGCATGTCTTTCCAGTACTGATTCACTGCTTCATATGCCGGATGTTCAGGCGTAAAGATACCTTCAAATTCCCGGGGATGAAAGTTCAGTTTTTCAGGATAGATCAGCTGGTGGCTAAAAAATCCAAATGATTTTTTAAACTGATAGAGTTTATCGAGATTAATCACGCCAGATACCTCCGTAGAAGTTATCTTCATAGACTTCCTTACCTGACTTACCGACTGCAACCGGGCCACAGCCATCACAGTCTGCACCAAAGTTATCACTCGTATAGCCCTCGCCACCTTGAGCGCTATACGTATTCACGTAACCTTCTTTATGAGAAGTCGGAATGACAAATCGGTCTTCGTGTTTTGCAATCGCAAGAAGACGGTACATCATCTTGATCTGTTCAGCAGTCATACCGACACGGTCGAGTTTTGTCAGATCGAATTCTTTGCCGCTGGACGCTGCACGCATATAGCTGCGCATCATTGCCATACGTTGAAGTGCTTCTTTCACTGTCTGTGTATCCCCTGCTGTCAGCATGTTCGCTAAGTACTGAACAGGCAGACGCATTTCTTCTATCGCTGGGAAGATCATGTCCGGATTCTTGATTGAATCTTTACCTTCAAAGTAGTTCATAATCGGGCTGAGTGGTGGGCAGTACCACACCATAGGTAACGTACGGTATTCCGGATGAAGCGGGAATGCGAGTTTATATTCAATCGCCAGTTTATAGACCGGTGAGTTCTGCGCCGCTTCAATCCAGTCCTGCGCGATACCGTCACGTTCAGCCTGTGCGATGACTTCAGGGTCGTTTGGATCCAGGAAAAGATCAAGCTGTGATTGGTATAAATCTTTCTCGTCTGTTACTGAAGCTGCTTCAAGTACTTTATCAGCATCATACAGCATGACACCTAAATAACGCATACGGCCTGTACATGTTTCAGAACATACAGTTGGCAGACCTGCTTCAACACGTGGGAAACAGAATGTACATTTTTCCGCTTTGTTTGTTTTCCAGTTGAAGTAGACTTTTTTGTAAGGACAACCAGTCATACAGTATCTCCAGCCACGACATGCATCCTGGTCGACAAGAACAATGCCGTCTTCATCACGTTTATACATCGCACCAGACGGACAGCTCGCAACACAGGCTGGGTTTAAGCAGTGCTCACAGAGACGAGGTAAATACATCATGAATGACTGTTCAAAATTAAATTTGATCTCTTCTTCAATCTTCTGGATGTTCGGATCTGTCGGTCCAGTAATATGTGCACCTGCTAAATCATCTTCCCAGTTAGGACCCCATTCAAGGTTCATCTTTTTACCGGTAATAATTGATTCTGCTTTCGCAACAGGTGAATGCTGTGATTCTTTTGCTGTCGTCAAATGACGATAGTTATAGGTCCAAGGCTCATAATAATCTTTCATTTCCGGCATATCCGGATTGTAGAAAATTTTACCTAGCGCAATTTTGGAAAGTTTAGAACCTGATTTCAGTTCCAGTTTACCGTTACGGCCAAGACGCCAGCCGCCTTTATATTGCTCCTGGTCTTCCCAGCGTTTCGGATATCCGATACCTGGTTTTGTTTCTACGTTATTGAACCACATGTATTCGGCACCTGGACGGTTTGTCCAGGTACTTTTACAGGTCACACTACATGTATGACAGCCGATACATTTGTCTAAATTCATGACCATTGCTACTTGAGCTTTAATCTTCAAGCCAGTCAACCTCCTTCATCTTACGTACTGCTACATAGACGTCACGCTGGTTACCGATCGGTCCATAGTAGTTAAAACCATAGCTGATTTGTGCATATCCACCGACAAGTTGTGTCGGTTTTAAGTGAATACGTGTTGGTGCGTTATGTGAGCCACCGCGTGTATCTGTAATTTCTGAACCTGGTGTTTCAATATGTTTATCCTGTGCATGGTACATGAACATCGTGCCACGTGGCATACGATGTGAGACAACTGCACGAGCGGTTACAAGTCCGTTTCTGTTGTAGACTTCCAACCAGTCATTGTCATTGATGTCGTTAGAAGCAGCATCCTCGTTATTCATCCAGACGGTCGGTCCCCCGCGGAATAATGTCAGCATATGGAGATTATCCTGATAAGTTGAGTGGATATTCCATTTACCATGCGGCGTTAAGTAACGCAGTACTAAACTATCGACGCCACCTTTAATCTGTTTGTCTTTAGTACCAAAGACCATTGGCGGTAATGTCGGTTTGTAGACAGGCAGTGCTTCGCCGAACTGCTGGAACACTTCATGGTCGATATAGTAACTCTGGCGCCCTGTTAACGTTCTGAATGGTACAAGACGTTCGATATTCGTTGTAAATGGAGAATAACGCTGACCGTCTTTATTAGAACCCGGGAAGACAGCTGTCGGAATGACTTCACGTGGCTGAGCCGTAATGTTCTGGAATGTGATTTTTTCTGCCGCACGTTCTGCTGAGATATCTTTCAGTGACATCCCTGTCTGTTCTTCGAGCACCTCATAAGATTTCTGTGATACACGACCATTCGTAGCAGATGAAACATTGAGGATGACATCAGCGACGCGGCGTGCTGTATCTATTTTAGGTAAACCATTTTTAATGGTCTCATCATAGTAAGTACCGACCATTGATTTCAGTTCGTTGTACTGTTCTTTAACACTGAAGGAGACACCGTGTGCACCGACTTTGCTGTTTTCAAGAAGTGGGCCGACAGAAATGTACTTGTCATAAGTTTCTGTATAAGTACGATCTACAACAGCAAATCCTGGCATTGTTTTACCTGGTACCGGTTCTACTTCGCCCTTTGTCCAGTCGCGTACTTTACCCATTGGTGTCGCAATCTCCTGTACTGAGTCATGTGCAAGCGGTGTTGTCACGACATCTTTAAATGTGCCTGGCAGATGGCGTTCTGACATTTCAGAGAATGTCTTAGCAATTGTTTTGTAGATGTCCCAGTCACTACGTGATTCCCAGAGCGGGTCAACTGCCGGATTGAATGGATGGACGAAGGGATGCATGTCAGTAGATGAAATATCATGCTTCTCGTACCACGTAGCAGCAGGCAATACTACATCCGCATACAACGGTGTCGCGGTCATACGGAAATCGAGTGCGACCAGTAAATCGAGCTTCCCTTCTGTATCTTCGCGCCAGACAATTTCTTCTGGCTTTTCTGTTTCATTCGGTTCAGCTAAAAGACCATGTTTAGTACCTAGTAAATGTTTCATGAAATATTCCTGACCTTTTGCAGAACTTGAAATCAAGTTTGAGCGCCAGACAAAGAGTGTCTTAGGATGGTTTTTCTTGTTATCCGGATCTTCGACCGCGAACTTTGTTTCACGTGAAGCGACACTGTTTACAGCGCGTTTTAAGATCGCTTCATTATCGAATTCTCCTGCATCACGCGCTTCCTCACCGAACAGTAAGCTGTTACGGTCGAACTGAGGATATGAAGGTAACCAGCCGAGACGAGCAGCTGTTACATTATAGTCAGCTGGATGCTGGTGTTTCACATTTTCAGCAAGTGGTGAAGTCAGCATATCCACGCCTGACTCTTCGTATTTCCATTGGTCAGTCGCGAAATAGAACCAGCTTGTTGCGTTCTGCTGACGAGGAGGTGCCTGCCAGTCTTTCGCGAATGCGATTGTTGACCAGCCTTCTATCGGACGACATTTTTCCTGACCGACGTAATGAGCCCATCCGCCGCCATTCACACCTTGTGTTGCACAGAGTGTCACTAAGTTCAGAACAGAACGGTAAATTGTATCGGAGTTGAACCAGTGGTTGATACCCGCTCCCATGATAATCATTGAGCGGCCTCCTGTATCAATTGCATTCTGTGCGAATTCACGGGCAATCTGCGTAATAATAGAAGCTTTGACACCTGCAACACCTTCCTGCCATGCAGGCGTGTAAATGCTCTCGGCATCATCGTAACCTTTTGCTTCAAGTGCCGTGTTATAGCGGTTAACACCGTACTGTGCCAGCATCAAGTCATAAATCGTTGTGTAATAGACTGTTTCACCGTCAGCTAGTACTTGCTGTTTGACAGCAATCGGACGTTTGAATGTGCCGTTTCCTGCGTTATCAAAGAACGGGAATACTATTTCGACTACTTGCGCATCTTTTTCTTTCAGCGATAATGCCGGGTCAATTTGAGTACCGTCCGGTGTTTCCAGTTTTAAGTTCCATTTCACATCTTTCTCCCAGCGCTGCCCCATCGTTCCATTCGGGACCACAATCTGGTCGGAGAGATGATCAAAGACAACCGGTTTCCATTCACTATGTTCTGAAGTGTCACCAAAATCACTTGAACGTAAGAAGCGTCCTGCTTTTAGCGAACCTTCGTGCGGATCAAGACGAATCAGGAATGGCATATCTGTATATTGTTTTGCATAATTTAAGAACATCGGTTCCTGACGTTTTTCATAGAATTCATCCAGAATAACGTGTGTCATTGCCTGAGCGACAGCTGCGTCAGTCCCAGGATGCGGTGCCAGCCAGTTATCAGCGAACTTCACATTTTCAGCATAGTCAGGTGCAACAGAGACGACTTTAGTTCCTTTGTAACGAACTTCAGTCATGAAGTGAGCATCAGGCGTACGAGTGAGCGGGACATTTGAGCCCCACATAATGATGTATCCAGCGTTATACCAGTCACTCGATTCCGGCACATCTGTCTGTTCTCCCCAGATCTGCGGAGATGCAGGCGGAAGATCGGCATACCAATCATAGAATGACAGCATTTCGCCACCTAACAGAGATATAAATCTTGCGCCAGACGCATAAGAGATCATACTCATCGCAGGGATTGGTGTAAAACCGGCGATACGGTCTGGACCATACTTCTTAATCGTATAGATGAGCTGTGCCGCAATGAGCTGTGTTACTTGCTGCCAGCTCACTCGTACATGTCCCCCTTTACCGCGCGCCTGTTTGTAGCTACGTGCTTTTTCTTCGTCTTCTACGATAGACTGCCAGGCACGGACAGGGTCACCGTATTCTTCAAGTGCTGATTGCCAGAGACGCCATAAAACGCCGCGCACATAAGGGAACTTAATACGCAGCGGGCTGTATTCATACCAGGAGAATGATGCGCCACGTGGACAGCCACGCGGTTCAAATTCAGGCATATCAGGTCCACAGGACGGATAATCAATCTGCTGATTCTCCCAAGTAATGATGCCGTTTTTGACGAATACTTTCCATGAACATGATCCTGTACAGTTCACGCCGTGTGTCGTTCTGACGACTTTATCGTGACTCCAGCGCTGACGGTAAACTTTTTCCCACTCTCTACTTTTCTCTTCAAGTACTGACCAGTTTCCGTTGAATCTTTCTGTTGGCTTAAAAAAACGTAACCCAGTTCCAATTGCCATTTTTCCAACTCCTTATCGACAGTTTTGTCCTCTTACTCATCATTATGAAAGAATTCACAAACGAAACCTATTGGGGAAACACCTATCGATATAGGGGGATTCCCTTAAATGATAAATTTGCTGAAAAGAACGGATTATGATGCAGAATTTAATGAAACGTGACTTTTTGATGAGAAACAGTGGTGTTTGGAAGGAGAATTGAGGATTTTCTGCTTTTTGCCTGGTGTAAGCGTCCCGGTTAGGATGAAGTTGGGAGGTGGGAGATGTTTCTGAAAAAGCATGCGCAGGATACTTATATAAAGTATATTCTGGCAGCAGATGGACGAATATTACTGGATGAATATGATGACCGCGTACTGAGAAATTATGTGAAGGGTCTGGACGGAGAGCAGCTTTTTTATGAGATGACTCAGAGTCTTTCGTGCCTGCAGTTATGGGATGTAAGTGTGGAAATGAAAGGGTCTGTGCAATTTGATTTTCTGTTTATCAGTGATGGCCGGATTTATCACTTTGAAATCAAGAATTTTAGCGGGAATTATTCATTTATGCACGGAAATTTAGTCAGTGAACATGGCTATGTATATAAAGATGTACTGTCCCAGCTTATGCGTGCAGACTATAAGCTGAAAGAACTCGTCCGATCGACTCGTTATGAGGTCATCAGTCGGGTTGTATTTATAAATCCGAGTTTCAGAGTTGAAGGATGGCGTGGACATTCGAATGTATTGTTCCATCATCAGCTTGATGGAGTGATTGATTATTTCAAGAATAGCGAGGTCACTCGTGAAGATTACGAGTTAGCTGCGTATCTGATCAAACAGCATAGGACACATAATAAATATCAGCGAATTAAATATTATCCTGTTACAGAAATGAAGAAAGAAATGAGATGTCCAAAATGCAGGAAACTCAGCTTATGTCATGTAAAAAATATGCATTATACTTCCTGCTACTGTGGTTACACTGAAAAATTAGACTCGACTATTTTCAGAGTAATTGATGAACTCGAAATATTAAAAGTGGGCCCATTGAAAATAACAACTCTAGTTGAATGGACTGGGTTGAACCGGAAAACGATTGAACGTTTCATGCAAAAATACTGCGAAAGACAGGAAAAGTATTGCTACAGCCTTAAAAATGTCGTGAAAACTAAAGAAAGTACGACATTTCTACCTGAAATAACTTGAAATCATCGAAAAGTGTCGCACTTTTTGCGTAAAGCACGACACTTTCTCTCTTCTCCTCATGTATAATAATCATATAAAGGGGGGCGCGTCACTTGCCTGAAGATATTACTTTCAACCAGCCGATTATTAAGTATCATAACGGTGCATTTATAGATCAAAGCGATGATATCGCAACTGAATTTCCTCTGACACTCTATGTCAATCAGCAGGAATTTGCGACTATCGTCTGCAGTCCTACAAACCTGGAAGAACTCGTTCTTGGTTTTTTAGCGTCTGAAGGTGTTATTTTCAGACGAGCAGATATTCAAAACATTCATCTTGACGACAGCAAAGGATTCTGCCATATCACTTTGAACAGAGAAATTGAACAACATTACGGCCAGTATACGAAAAGGATGATCAGTTCTTGCTGCGGGAAAAGCCGCCAGTTCTATTTCGTTAATGATGCAGCGACTTCTAAAGTCTCTATGACCGAGACAAAGATCACAGCACAGGAAATCTTCAGTATGATGGATGCCCTACAGGAACAAAGCACAGACTTTAAGCAGACAGGCGGCCTTCACAATGCAGCAATCAGTGATGGTAAAGACTTCTACATCCACCGGTCAGATATCGGTCGTCATAATGCACTCGATAAACTGTTTGGTTACTGTATTGAAAAGCGTATTCCAATTCGTGATAAAGTCCTTATCTTCTCAGGCCGTATTTCCTCGGAAATCCTGATTAAAGCATCTAAAATTGGTGTCGGTATCATTCTCTCTAAATCAGCACCGACTGACCTTGCAATCAAACTTGCAGATGACTTAAATATTACAGCGGTCGGATTCATCAGAAACGAGACATTTAATATTTACAGCCATCCAGAGCGTGTCATCTAAAAAAAGCTCGAGCGATTTCAGCTCGAGCTTTTGACTTTCAGTAATTCATATCGTTCACTGACTTTACGATAACCTTGGCGTTCATACATGTCCCGTGGTGTATCATTTCCATCTGCTATCAGGATAAGGGACTGACCATAATCAAGCACCTTCTCCTGCAAGGCTGTCCCTATCCCTTTTCCTCTGGACGTCTCTAGCACGTAAAAATCATCGAGCTCTATTAACTCTCCGTTTAATATCGCTTCTAATTTACCGACCGGCTGTCCGTTGTCATACGCCACCAGCTGAATGACTGTATCATCAGCCCTGTCAGCTGTATGCATATCAATTTTGAGGTCAGCAAATTCTTCACCATATTCGAGCTCACCGACACGACAGACAGAGAGAAAATCTCTAAACGTCTGATCGTCCCCTACTATCTTCACTTCTCCTGCCCGCTTACCGAGCGTCAGCTGTTCTGTCTGATAAAGTTCCATTTTCTCTACTGTATAGCCCGCGTCTTCAGCATAGTCCTTGATATCCTGTGGTAACGGTACATTTTCAGGAAAGATAAATAAGAGATGCTTCTGCCCGCGTTGCTCGTGAAAATCAGTCTGCATTTTCTCGTCATCCTTAAATGTTTCAAGTGACGGCATGACCTGATACTCAAAGTAATTAGAGTAGTAACGAATCAACTGGCTTGGTGTATGGAAATGAGTATAACGTGTATTCTTACTATATACTTCTGCTACTTGTTTTGTATCTTTAAATGAAACCATCCTATCATCCCCTTTAAGAGAATTATAGCGTATTTAAGTAGCGTTTGATGGATGGAATATTTCGCAGGCGAACTGCCAGAATAGCTGCAATCAATCCTTTAACAAGGTCGCCTGGTATAAAGACGATAACGGTTTTTAAAGCTTTTAAAATCGGCATATGTAAATTAAAGGCCATAAAAATTCCACCAATCAAATTACAGAGTAATGCGCCGATCAGACCATTGATCAGGAAAATCTGCCAGACACTCATTTGATGAAACTGACGTTCAGTAAGTAAACCAATCAGATAAGCAACAAGTGGGAATGATAAAATATAGCCACCTGTCGGTCCAAAGAACAATCCAAAGCCACCATGTCCGCCTGATAAGAGTGGGAGTCCGAGCGCAACTAAAATAACAAATAATAATACACTTAATCCGCCGCGCTTACTTCCCAGCAGACATCCTGCGAGGATATAGCCCAAGTTCTGAAAAGTAAAGGGTACACCAATACCTAAGTTAATGGCTGGCAGTAAACCAAGCACTGCAATAAGTGCTGTAAACATCGCAATAATTACTAAATCTTTCGTTTTCATCTTCAATCTCCTTTCGACAATAAACTGATTATAACTTAATTGTTAACCTATTAAAATATAAAGTTTACATTGTAAATAAAAAAAGATGCACTGCCGTGCATCTTTCTATTATTTCAGTTTCAGCAGTTCTTCTTTCAGTACTTTACGTTGATGCTCCAGTGAAATCGGATCATTGAACCAAAAATCTTCTGCATCATATTGCACGACGCGATTATTTTTCACAGCGTCCATGTTTTTCCAGACATTTGATTTAACAACACTGTTCGCATCTTTACCTGCATCGCTTGAATAAAGTACGACATCACCTGCATACTTGCTGATTTCCTCCGCTGAAATCTTCTTCCAGCCTGTCGGTTTAACGTCTTTGACAACATCTTCCTGCATCTTCAGTCCGAATGCCTGGTAGATAATCTCAGAACCGCGTCCCCAGTTATCGCCATATGCATATATCTCTTTTTGGAAGAATTGATAGATCGTATAAGTTAAATCATCGCCTAACTTGGCTTTGATTTCTTTACCGTCTTTCGCTGTTTCTTCTTTCCATTTATCTACAAATACTTTCGCTTCTTTTTCTTTACCTACGATTTTGCCGAGTTCCTCATGAATCTGCAGGTAGTTATGTTTGGCATACGCAACCGGAATTGTCGGTGCAATCTTAGCATATTTTGAGTTATTTTTATCTGTATCAAATGAGATGATTAAGTCCGGTTTTAACGTCGCAACTTTCTCAACATCACCAGCGCCTAATTTTTCAACGCCTTTAAGTTTCGGAGCCAGAATTTCTGACTGGAATGCATATTCGTCAACCCCTACTGGTTTGACACCTAAATCAAGTAAGTTACCTGTATAGCTTGCGCCCATTAACACAATGCGTTTAGGTTCAGAAGGAATCTTAATTGTTTTGCCATTATCTAATTTGTAATCAACTGTACTGCTTTTTTCTGTATCCTCAGCTTTTTTATCTGCATTGTTGCCACATGCAGCAAGCGTCATTAAACATGCTACTAAAACGAATAACCACTTCTTCATTGTTTTCCTCCAATTGAGATTCATTCTCATTAATAATACAAGGCTAATCATACCTGTATCCTTGCGTTCGTGCAACATTTTTATGAATTTAATCAAAAGAACACTGCTTCGGGGCAGTGTTCTTAGACTAGCTATAGGTAAAAAAGTCCATATATATGATAGCCGCTGCGATATATTGAATCATCACGAAAGCATAACTCCACTGCAGCCAGTATCTATCGTTATCCGGAAGATGCCAGCCGGGAAAAATACGCTCCAGCAGTCCAACTTGAACGAAATATAAACCCAAACCAAGTGGTAATGCCGAGGCGATTAGTGCCGCGACTTTCTCATGAGTAATATGAAAAATCGTGTACCCTATATAGCACTGGCAGAGGAGAATGATGATGGAAAGAAACGCTGTCTGTATATCAATCATATTTTCCTCACACCTTTCACTAACAGCATCAGAAGGAACTGAAGTCCTGTAATCAGTGCCATCCATAAAATAGCCTCACTATTTAAAGCGCTTAAAGAATCAACAATGACCTGCAACGGGTTCGTTAAGATATGCACAGAGTGGAAGCGTAGGAAGCGACCAATAAAAATACCCGCGCTCGAGAGAATCATGAACATCAAAATAACGACTCGCTGAAGTAATCGATCTGAAACCAGATGGTATAACGTTAAAATGACCTGCACATAATAATATAGTGCTAACATCACACCCGCTGAAAGGTAAGTAAAATCTATCCACTCAGATAAATTTAATGTCTTAAGAAAATCAAATGAATAGAGATTTAAGTGTATCAAGTCTGTCACCACATAAAAAATATTAGGTGACATCAGTACAAACACTAGTGAAACGACCAGGAAAAGCGGCCATTCCCTTCTACTTTTCGGTTTAAAGAGTGGTAACAATTGGCTGATTTCATAAGGGATAAAAGCCAGAATCAAATTCTGCACCATAAATAAATATTGGGTGGGAATAAGAAACGAAATCAACAGGTATAACACAAAACACAAACGACCGATATTTCGGCTGTACATCAAAAACCCTCAATTCTATTACAGTTTTGAACCCTCATTCTACAATAAAATTAAGACATTATCGACTGATGTCCTGTGTCTCTGCTGCCAGCATACGGATAACAGCGTCATCCATAGGTGGATTATGAAGTCCCGCACGCATACTTCTATGACGTCGTTCGATGATGCCTGCTTTCTCCAGGCTCTTCCCACCTATTATCCTCATCGCAATATCCACGATGTCGATGCCGTTATTCACGACAATATGTTTTGCTGCACCGAAAGTCGGCGCCAGACCACGCGCGCCTGATTGATGGAGATCAGCAGCATGATAAAGGAAGTGTCTCGCTGTCATCAGTTTCAATTCCATCTCACCAAGTTTCGACTGGATGTGCGGAATATCTGCTATCGTCCCTTCAATTGAATTCGGTGAATGACTATGCGCAAAAATAGCTGCGTCGTCTCTTGCGCCTTGAGCGATACCTAGATAGACTGCCGGAATATGCATGAGCCATGGATTATCCACTTTGTCGCGCCCTGCTTCTACTAAATAACGGTCTTCTACATAGACATCGTCAAGTATCAGATCATGACTTTCGGTCGCCCGCATACCCGTCACGTCCCAGCTTTCTTCAATGCGACAGCCTTCTTTATCTGCCGGCACATAGAAAAAGCATAGTGTTTCTTTTTCTTCCACGTAAGCACCGACGATATAATGTGTCAATCTGTGGCTCATCGATGTATAAGTCTTAACACCATTTAATAGCCAGCCCTCTCCTTGACGAACTGCATGCGTCGCAGGACGACCTCCTCTTGTCGGACTGCCAGTCTGCGCCTCTGAAACAACACGGTTAGACAGTGCGCCATTTTGCACTGCTTCTGCAAACTCTGTCATCATGTCATCAGACCACAGCTTAAACTGGAATACTTCGCCGACAATTCCCAGATGCCAGCCGATGGATAAAGCTGTCGACTCATCGTAGCTGGCCAGCGTTTCCTGCAGTAAAATGACAGACTTGATACTTAAGCCATAGCCACCGTACTTTTCCGGTAAAGACAGCTTGCTGTATCCTTCTGTTATCAGCCAGTCGATTAACCTGTGATTCAGCTTCCCCGCTGTATCTGCTTCTCTCGCTGTCTGTTCGATCCATTCCCGGTTCTGCCGGATTTTATTAATCCACTCTTGTTCAATATCGTTTGTTACAAATAACTCACGATCCATTTTTATCACCTCATAGACATACTACCACTGTTAAAATCACCCAAACAAAAAAACCGACTTCAAAAGTCGGTTTTTAAATCTTAAGGTTTAAGTACTACTTTGATGTTGTTATCTTTCTTCTCATCAAAGATTTCATAAGCTTCTGATGCCTGGTCTAATGACATGTTATGTGTAATGATTTCTGTCGGATCAAAGACGCCGTCACGAATCATCTCATAGAGTTTAGGCATTAAGTGGATAACAGGTGCCTGCCCTGTTTTGACGATAACATTACGGTTGAAGATAAGCGGTAACGGGAAGTTCGCTGCCGGAGTCGCATAGACACCTGTAATCTGAATCGTACCGAATTTGCGAACTGCTTCAGCAGCTGTTTCAATCGGGCTGATTGAACCACGCTGTGGCGTCACTAAGTTTGAGACACGTTCAGTTAACTTCACTTGTCCGTCCATACCCACACAGTCAATCACGACATCCGCGCCGCCTTTTGTATCTTCACGCAGTAATTTACCGATTTCTTTTTCTTTATCGAAGTTATAGACTTCAACCTGGTTGTATTTCTTCGCATGTTCTAAACGATGTTCTACATTATCGACAGCGATAACACGGTTTGCACCTTTCAGTTTCGCAAATTTCTGAGCCATCAGACCGATTGGACCGCAGCCTAAAACGATAACTGTGTCTCCGGCTTTAACGCCTGCATGTTCAACACTCCAGTAAGCAGTCGGCACGACATCTGATAAGAAGAGTACCTGTTCATCTTTCATATCGCTGTCTGGCACTACAAATGAAGAGAAATCAGCAAATGGGACTCTTAAATACTCAGCCTGACCACCCCAGTGGTTACCATGCATTTTACCGAAACCGAACAACCCACCATTGTCCATTTTCCAGTTCGCTTGTTCTTCATTTGAATTGTCACATTGTGATTCCATATCGTGTGTACAGTAGTAGCACTCACCGCAGCCGATATTGAACGGGATGACAACACGGTCCCCTTTTTTCAGTTTAGTGACCTGGCTGCCGACTTCTTCAACGATACCCATCGGTTCGTGACCAATCACGAATCCAGGATCCATCATCAGATCACCTTGGTGATATAAGTGCAAGTCAGAGCCACAGATACCTGTCGCTGTAATTTTAATAATCGCATCAGTAGGTGCTTCAATAATCGGATCTTTAACTTGTTTGACTTCCATTTTCTTTTTGCCTTGGAACGTAACTGCCTTCATAGTTGGACACCTCTTTATATTTTTTTGACCTTTTACCTTATACCCGCTTTCAGACAATTAAACTCAGAATGCATGCTTTAAAAGTATATTCCTAAAGGTTTCCATATGCGATACAATAGGGTCAATTACATGAATGGAGGTTCATCATGAAAAAAACAACTTTAGCACTCTCACTTTTACTGCTTGCAGGCTGCAGTAATGATAAACCAGCAGAAAAAGCAGAGATTACAGTGTCCGCCGCTGCCAGTTTAAAAGATGCTCTTTCGGTAATTGAAAAAAACTATGAAAAAGATTACGATGTTGATATCAAATTCAATTACGGGGCTTCAGGCTCACTCGCCAATCAGATTAAAGCAGGTGCCCCTGTCGACCTCTTCTTCTCTGCCGCACAAAGTAAAGTGGATGATCTGGTGAAAGCCGGTACTGTTAAAAAAGAAAATCAGCAGACCATCCTGGAAAACAAACTTGTCATCGTCAGTAAGTCAGACGTCAAAGACTTAAACAGTCTTAAGCAGGCATCCATCAAAAAAATCGCTGTCGGAACGCCTGAAACGGTACCTGCCGGTGCTTATGCTAAAGAAGCGCTGACAAAAGCAGACACCTGGCAGGATGTACAGAAAAAAATCGTCTTCACAAAAGACGTCAGGCAAGCACTTACTTATGTTGAGTCAGGTAATACAGATGCCGGAATCGTCTATGCTACAGATGCCAAAGGAACTCAGCTGAAACAAACTGACATCCAGGACGCTCTACATAGTCCCATCACTTATCCGCTCGCACTCATAAAAGATAATCAATCATCGCATGCATTTTATGATTATCTTCAATCCGATGCAGCAAAGAAAGTTTATCAATCATATGGATTTATTGTTAAGTGAGACATTTCTGTCACCGATACTGACGTCGCTTAAAGTCTCTCTCATCGCTACACTAGGAAGCTTAATCATCAGTATTCTGTTCATTCTGCTGACCGCTCGCCCATTCCCCGGGAAATCGGTCGTTGAAACACTCATTATGCTGCCGATGGTACTGCCGCCCACTGTTGTCGGCTTTTTACTGTTACTTTTGTTTGGCAAACAAGGACTGGGACAGCTGGGTTTCAGCCCTGTCTTTACCATTTATGCGGCGATTATCGCAGCTACAGTCGTCGCCACTCCACTCATGTATCAATCGCTTAAAATCGGCATTGATAATGTCTCAACAGATGTGCTGGATGCCGCCAAAGTCGACGGCGCAGGTCATCTAACTATATTTAAAAAGATTATTCTCCCTTTATCAAAAGGCGCATTATTAACAGGGATACTTTTTTCATTTGCACGTGCTCTGGGAGAATTCGGTGCGACATTAATTTTTGCCGGCAATATTCCAGGTGTCACGCAGACGATGGCGACTGCCATCTACATCGCGATCGACAATAACGAACTGTTCCTGGCCGGTTTATGGGTGGCGCTCATGATTGTTTTCTCATTCATACTCATGCTCATCATACAGAACCTCAAAAAAACACATAAAAAAGAAGCAGTTTAAAAACTGCTTCTTTTTGTTTAGTTGATCTGTACGCCACCTGTGACACCATAAACCTGGCCTGTCACATAGCTTGCGCTGTCAGATGCTAAAAATACATAGACATCAGACAGTTCAACCGGCTGACCGGCACGCTTTAGATCCACTTTCTGACCGAACTCAGGAATTTTTTCCTGTGGCTGTCCGCCTGTAATCTGAAGCGCAGTCCAGATAGGGCCTGGTGCGACAGAGTTCACACGGATACCTTTTTCGCCGAACTGAGTTGCCAGTGATTTTGTAATAGAAACGATGGCGCTCTTCGTTGCTGCATAGTCAACCAAGTTTTTACTTGGGTTATAAGACTGTACAGAAGAAGTCGTAATAATAGAAGCGCCTGTTTTAAGATGAGGCAATGCTGCCTGGATGAGCCAGACTAAAGAGTATACGTTCGTTTCAAAAGTCGAACGTAACTGTTCAGTCGATAAATCTTCGATGTGATCCACTGCTGTCTGCTCACCTGCCACACTGCAGAGAATATCGATACCGCCAAGTTCTTTGACAGCCTGCTCGACAAGTTCTTTATTGAATGCTTCATCGCGTAAGTCGCCAGGAATCAAGACAGCTTTCTGTCCCGCTTCTTCAATGACGGCTTTAACTTCCTGTGCATCTGCTTCTTCAAATGGCAGATAGTTGATTGCGACGTCTGCGCCTTCCTTCGCGTAGGCAATGGCAGCTGCACGGCCAATACCTGAATCACCGCCTGTTACAAGTGCTTTCTTACCTGTCAGCTTGCCTGTCCCTTTATATGATGTTTCACCGCAGTCCGGCACTGGTGTCATTTTTTGCTGTAGACCAGGGGCCTGCTGTTCCTGCTTCTCGAATTTACCGTTATAGTGCTTAGTTAATGGATTTTCATTTGTCATTACTATCACTCCTTATATGTAATAGTATTGCACGTATCAGATGGATTAAACACGAATCAGGTCTTCTCTTGAAAAAAGAATAACCAATCGGTAGACTGAAGTTGAACACAACTTAACTAAAGGAGAATGAGCTATGACTAAATCTACACCTCATATCAAACCAGAAAATAATCCAATCGCAGAAACGATTCTCTTACCCGGCGACCCGTTACGCGCGAAATTCATTGCAGACACTTATTTAGAAGATGTCGTTCAGTTCAATGAAGTGCGTAATATGTTCGGCTACACAGGAACTTATAAAGGTAAAAAAATCTCTGTTATGGGAACAGGTATGGGTATCCCGTCAATCGGTATCTATTCTTACGAACTCATTCACACATTTGGCGTGAAGAACCTGATTCGTGTCGGTTCATGTGGTGCGATGCAGGAAGGTATCAACGTCTATGATGTCATCATAGCACAAGGTGCATCTACAGATTCTAACTACGTCGCACAATACGGTCTGCCAGGTCACTTCGCACCTATCGCTGACTACAGCTTACTTGCACGTGCGAAACAATTAGCAGATGAAAAAGGTGTGCCGAATCACGTAGGTAATGTCTTATCATCAGATATTTTCTACAATGCTAACGAACAGGCAACAGACAAATGGCGCTCTATGGGTATCTTAGCAGTAGAAATGGAATCTGCTGGTCTTTACTTGAACGCTGCTTATGCAGGCGGAGATGTTAAAGCGCTCGGTATCTTCACAGTGAGTGACCACTTACTAACACATGAAGAAACAACGCCAGAAGAACGCCAGACATCATTTACTAAAATGATGGAAATCGCACTCGAAATCGTCGAATAAAAAAAGCCCCACGGGGCTTTTTTTATTTGCGTTTATCCAGCTGTTCATTGACAAAATCCGCGAATACTTGTGCTGTGCCGTTACCGATATCACGAATTCGAATCGGTCCCATATCAAAGTTCACTGTCAAAGCACTATCTTCTACTTCTACACCTTTAATATCATCATAGCTGATCACACGCTGATACGGCTGGCCGTTCATATCTGCTACCATAAAGAATCGCATATCAGTCGGAATATATTCACCTGTGAATTCTTTTTGATCGCCTACAGCGAATTCGATGATACCTACTACTCCTGGCCCTCTTTTTTCAGTCGGACTCAGTTCTGATGCATTGAATAATTCTGTCATGTTATTGCCTCCTTTATTATTAACTCTTATCTATACCCCTAATGAAGTGAAATAGCCTTGAAATTTTATTTACTATTGACAACGCTTACGAAACGTTTAATACTTTAAATGAAAATGATTATCATTCACAAGGAGCATACATATGAATAAATCGATTTTATTTCCCGCAGTTTTAGCAGGCACTCTGCTTCTGACAGCATGTGGACAGGAAACGAAAGAAGAGAAGCCGGCAACTGAAGAGACAGAAAAAACAGCAAGTGTAGCTTTATCTAAAGAAACAGACGCATATAAAGCATACACTGTTGACCAGATCGATCAGTTTGTTAAAGAAACAGATAAATTTGTTACCGCATTTAAAGCCGGTAACATTGAAGAAGCAAAAGCACTCTATCCAAAAGCCCGGATGTATTTCGAACGTTCTGAGCCAGTAGCTGAGAGCTTCGGAGATTTAGATCCGCGCATCGATGCCCGTCTTGCTGATATGAAAGCAGAAGGCAAAGAAAAAGAATGGTCCGGCTATCATAAGCTTGAAAAAGCATTATGGCAGGATAAAACAACTAAAGGCTTAGAAGGGACAGCAGACCAGCTCTTGAAAGATGCTAAAGAACTGCGTGCTAAAGTCGATACTGCTGAAGTCACGCCTAAGCTGATGTTACAAGGGTCGATTGATCTGCTGAACGAGGTTTCAACCTCGAAGATTTCAGGTGAAGAAGAGATTTATTCTCATACTGACTTATATGACTTCAAAGCGAATATTGAAGGCGCTGAAAAAATCTTCTCCCTCTTTAAAGAAAAAATCATAGCAAAAGACAAAGCACTTGCAACGAATATCGAAGACAAATTTAAAAACGTCAATCAACTGCTCGACAAACATCAGAAAAATGGTGAGTTTGTCAGCTATGAAGCATTGACTAAAGAAGATACAAAAGCCCTGGCTGACGCAGTGGATAAATTAGGTGAACCTTTAAGCCAGATGGCTATTATTATGGAGTGAGAATAGTGACTAAAGAAAACAGTGTTTCGCGTAGAGATTTCCTGAAACTCGCAAGTATCGGCGGTGCCGGCGTTCTCGTCGGTTCAACCGGACTTGGTACTTCTCTTTACGCGCTTAATCATTTCGGCCGCGATAACCAGCATTCAAAGAACAAAGTCAATTTTTACGGCAAACATCAATCAGGGATTGTGACAGACGTGCAAAAGCACGTCTATTTTGTCGTTCTAGAACTGTCTACTGATGATGTACAACAAGTGAAGAAAATGTTTCAGGACTGGACAACTCAGTCAGTCAAGCTGATGAATGGTGATGTCCTCGCTGAAATCTCTAAAAACACCTTACTGCCAAGCGTCGATACAGGCGAAGCAGTCGGTTTAGATGCGAGCAGATTAACCCTTACTTATGGTATCAGTGCGGAATTCTTCAAAAAACTAGGCATTGAGCATTTGAAGCCGAAAGATTTTGTCGATCTTCCTCATTTCCCGAAAGACCAGCTGAACCCGAAATATACGGGTGGACATATTTTCATTCAGGCCTGCAGCGATGATCCACAAGTGAATTTCCATGCAGTCCGTAATCTTGTCCGTGCTTCCCGTGATATCGTCTCTATGAAATGGAGTCAGACCGGCTTCAATTCATATGATGAAACTAAAAAAACACCTGATACACCGCGCAATCTGTTTTCGTTTAAAGACGGCACAGGTAACCCGAAATTCAAAGATACAGAGACGCTTGACCGTTTTGTCTTCATTGACCAGGACTGGGCAAAGAACGGTAGTTATCTTGTTGTCAGAAGAATTCAGATGCATATTGAGACGTGGGACCGCACTTCTCTCGAGGATCAGGAACGGACATTCGGTCGCCATCGTGATTCTGGTGCACCTATCGGCATGAAGAAGGAATATGATGAAATAGATATTAAAAGTAAAAATGACAAAGGTGAGCTGAATATCCCTGAGGATTCACATGTCCACCTTGCTAAAAAAGCCAATACGACGATTATGCGCCGGTCATTCTCTTATTCTGATGGTATCAATGAAGCGACAGGCACGTTCGATGCCGGTTTACTCTTTGTCTCTTTCCAGAAATCTCCTGAACAGTTTATCAAGCTGCAGTCAATGATGGGCCGTGTCGATCGTCTGAATGAATACATCACTCACCGGGGGTCAGGCGTCTTTTTAGCATTCCCAGGTATTAAAGAAGGAGGCTATATTGGTGAAGCGTTATTTAATCGTCTTTAGTCTCCTGCTCTGTTTCCTGCCTCGTGCAGGCTATGCAGAGGCTTCGCTGAGTGACTTGTTTATCGCGATTACAGACAGCAAATCTGCGCTGGAAGATAACGATGAACAAGCTTACAAAAAGCATATTAAAGAGCTGGATAGTGCCTACCAGAAAGTACCGAAGAAGAATATTAAGCTGGAAAAGGATATCACCCGACAAATAGCCAAATTGAAATCGGCTCATGATTCTGATAAACGTACGGCTACTTTACAGTCGCTGTCTGAAAATCTTGTTGAATACGAAAAACAACTGAATCCTGTCGATAAGAATGAGAAGCGACAGAAATTAAAGAACGCCCTTTATCCCATTATCGATGATTTTATCAAAGCAATAAAATCCGGTGAAATCGATCAGGCTATGCAATATAACAAAGATTTAAACAGCGCCTGGACAGCAAACGAAAAGATTGTCCGCAGTGAAGATATCGGGCGTTATGGTCAGATCGAGACTGAACTGATGATGACGCGGATTGCCTTATCAAAAGAAACACCTGATAAAGAAAGTGCTGTTCAGCATTTGAATCAGCTTAAACAAGAACTCGTAGATTATCTGTCCGGTAAAGAAGCGAAAACAACCGAGAAGAAAGATGTCTCTATATTATCAACTTACTTGAAAGATGCTGATCAACAGATTGAAGATAATGATCTTGAATCAGCGAAAGCGACGTTATCCCAGTTTGTAGTAGACTGGCCTAACGTTGAAGGTGATATCAGAACAAGCAATGCCGCCCTTTATACTGAAATCGAGCAGAAAGTGCCGGATTATGCCGGCTCACTGAACGATAATAATAAAACAGACATTCAGCAGGATCTGAAACAATTAAATCAGAAAATCCAACTGGCTATCAGTAAGACGAATTACACATTTATTGATGCAGCACTCATCATGCTACGTGAAGGTGTTGAAGCACTTCTCATTATTATGGCTCTTATTTCTGTGACAAAAAAAGCGCGCCAGCCAAAAGGCACACGCTGGATTATCGTCGGAGGATTAATCGGGCTGTTAATGAGTATTGTGATAGCCTTTATCTTCAACCGTTATTTCTCCGGCATCGGACAAGGACGAGAACTGATAGAAGCGATTGTTGGTCTTCTGTCCGTTCTGATGATGCTCGCGATTGGTATGTGGTTACATTCCAAGTCTTCTCTTCAAAATTGGCAGCGATTTATCGATAAGAACATGGCACAGGCCATGACGTCAGGCAGCATTCTGTCATTCAGTTTCGTCAGTTTTCTTTCTATCTTCAGAGAAGGTGCCGAAACCATTATTTTCTATGCAGGAATAGCAGGTAAAATCTCAACAGGACAGCTGCTGACAGGTATTGGTCTGGCTCTTATTATACTAGTACTCATCGCCGTCTTCTTTGAACAGCTGACACGCGTTATTCCGATCAGACAGCTCTTCTTCTGGATGTCTGTGCTGATTTTCCTGCTCGCTTTCAAGATTTTAGGCGTCAGTCTGCACACATTCCAAGTCCTGAATATGTTACCTACGACAACAATCAAAGGACTGCCTTTTATTTCACTTATCGGTTTTTATCCGACAGTAGAAACGTTAATTCCGCAGCTCATATTCATTGCTGTAATTAGTTTTTATCTCTTTAAACTGAAACGTCAGTAAAGACCTCGAATTTCGAGGTCTTTTTTTGGTAATTATCGTAATATTCGCATTCATTTGTCTGATTCGTTACACTCAGGGTATAACATTGGTAAAGGAGTTTGTTATGCAGCAATGGATTATGGATGTGATGGAACAGTTCGGTTATTTCGGTGTCTTCCTTCTTATCCTTCTTGAAAACGTATTTCCACCTATTCCTTCAGAAGTCATTTTGACGTTCGGCGGCTTCATGGTCACTCAGTCTGAAAAGCTGAATTTTATTGGTATGCTGATTGCTTCAACACTTGGTGCTGTCATGGGCGCACTTATTCTTTATTACCTGGGACATCTTCTCGGCTTAAAAAGGCTCGAAAAAATCGTTGATCGTTATGGCTGGATTTTAAGACTGACGAAGGATGATCTTTACAAAGCCGATAACTGGTTCAAAAAATATGGCGGTATCGCTGTCTTTCTTTGCCGCTTCGTTCCTCTTGTGCGCAGTCTGATTTCTATTCCTGCCGGGATCAATCGTATGAATATTGTGACGTTCACACTCTATACGACTGTCGGCACAGTTATCTGGAATGCTGTACTGATTTATTTGGGCTACTCTCTTGGCGAAAACTGGGAGAAAGTCCTGCACACTTTTGATACGTACTCAAACTTCTTCTATATTCTGATGGCAGTCGTTATTGTCGCAGGTCTTATCTATTTATTTAAACGAAAACCGAAAGGAGAATCATAATGAATAAAAAGTATCAGGTCGTTATTCTAGGTGGTGGCTCAGGCGGTATTTCAACTGCCAGTCGCCTCATCAAAGCAGGTATTAAAGATATCTTGATCATCGATCACGCAGACTATCATGCTTATCAGCCATCATGGCCACTTGTCGGTAGCGGAGCAGAGAAAAAAGAGAACAGCCGCAAAAAAATGAAGAAAGTCGTTCCACACGGGGCGGATTTTCTGCAGCAGAAAGTCACAGCAATCCAGGCAGTCGAACGCATTATCAGACTGGACAACAAGGAACAGGTGAACTATGAATATCTTGTTGTCGCACTCGGTCTCCAACTTGACTTTGATAAAATCGCAGGACTGTCGGAAACACTCGGCAAAAATCAAGTCTGCACCAACTATTTATATGATTACGTAGACTATACTTACAAGTCACTGAAAAAAGTGAAGGTAGGCAATGTCATCGTGACTAAGCCCTCAACGCCGATTAAAGGCGGCGTTGCACCTGAGAACTCCCTGTTTACCTTCGATGAGTTCTTCAAGGACAAGAAAAAGGGCCGGCCGACTCTGATTCTCAAGTCAGCACTGGATTCTCTTTTTCCTGTTGAGAAATACAGAAGACAGATTGAAAAGCAGATTGAAGATAAAGGCATCTCTTATGATCTGCAGCATGAACTGATCGCAGTCAATGGACCTGAACAAACCGCTATATTTAAAAATCTGCAGACAGAAGAGACTTATTCCACGCCATTTGACATGCTTCTTGTGACGCCACCTATGAGCGCACCGGATGTCGTCAAGCAGTCTACACTGAGCGATGAAGAAGGCTGGTTAAATGTCAATAAACATACTCTGCAGCATGTCCGTCATCAGAATGTCTTCGGTCTCGGTGACTGCACGAACCTGCCAACTGTGAAGATGGGCTCTGCAGTCCGTAAGCAAGTGCCTGTTCTTGCAGAGAACTTAGTCGCTCAGATTAAAGGTAAAAAACTGCCAGGTTATTACGACGGCATGACTGCCTGTCCTATCGCAACAGAATATGGTCAGGCGATCATGGCAGAGTTCGGCTACGATCTGAAGCCAAAAGAATCTCTACCGCTCGATCAGTCTAAGACTAATCCACTGCTCTACCAGCTTAAAAAAAGAGCGATACCGTTCATGTACTGGTACGGCATGCTCAAAGGTCGCAGCTAAAAAGCAGTCCAAATCGGACTGCTTTTTTGTTTTCTCTACCTCACTTCACTTAAATTAGGTACAATACCATTAATACACATTAAGGAAGTGAGCTATATGTTTAGAAAGTTTCTTGCACCTCTTCACAAAAAAGTACTCAGCAGTCATGACTCAAATTATCATCAAACATTTGATGAACTGGTCCAAAGACTTTCGATAGATGAATTGCGTCATAGTGCGATGTACTATCAGCTGGATTTTGATGAAGAAACTTCAAGGCAGACATTGATAGAGATGCTGTCAGAACGATTTCACAAAAAAGGGAATCTCTATTATGAGCTCTTAATACAGGAAGAAATACTGGATATCCAGCTTCTCGCCGATGCCCTGTCAGTAAACCATAATATTATCCATCTCTCTCCTAAAGATTTTGAACAGATGGTGACTGCGCTTATCATATTTGATATCGACAAGAAACTCGTTATTCCTGAAGATACAAAACAAGCGCTTATGAAACTACCTTTAGATGAAATCGAGCAGAAAAAAGATAAATATGAACAGGACTTCACCTTCATCTCCAGCAATCTGATGCTTTACGGTTTTGTCACTCGTGAACACCTGGAAGAACATTACAGGAAAACTTATCAAGATGCCTTTGAAACAGATAGTATCAATCTTTTTCTGTCGATCTATGACCTGCAGATTCATGACGGTTATATTGTTGATGGCTTGCTTGATTCATGGATAGAGGATAAAGAGGCTTTCCAGGAACTGCAGCAATTTCCTTATTACGAATTCAAGGATTCTCAGGAAGTCTATGATTTTGTCGGCCCGGACCATCATCTGCAGACACCGCAGATGAAAAATCTTGCTAAATTTCTGAAGAAAAAAGCACAGTTGTCTCCAGATGAATGGGACCATTTGATTGAAGGCATACAAGTCTATACAATGGGCGCACCCGATTTTGAAAGTGCTGACCATGAAATCGGTCTTCTGATCAAAGGACAGCTCTCTCGAGAAGACAGAGAACAGTTCGACACTCTATATAAAGATTTATTTCAGCATACGAGACAATGGGTTCTTGGTGGTCATACCCCTAGTGAAATTGAACAGATGGAACTTGACCGTGAAGCAGTCAAACGCTCTATCAAAATGAATAAAGTCGTTGCTTTTAATGATATAAAAGCAATAAAAAAGGATTGATCATAATGATCAATCCTTTTTCTGATGATTAAAGCTGTCTAGACCAATGACGTTGTTCTACAAAGTTGTTCAGGTAATCTTTTAAGTCTGTACCAACTAAAACGATACCTGGTTGTCCTTCTTTAACAGCCGTCTGTGCAAGAAGCGGTTGTACTTTCTGAGTATAACCGATTGTCTTATAATGACGATTCGCTGCTTCAATCGCATCTTTAGCTGGTGGTGCAAGCGGTTCTGCTGCATCAGCAACTAAGATACCATCAAATAATGTAGAGTGAACCGTATCGTATGTTTCAGTCACTTTCAGTTCGCCGAGTTTCATCGCGCGGTCAGCTACTAATTTGTAGTTTACTTTATTAGCTGCTAGTTCTTTTACATAGCTGGCAACTTGCTTAGCGTCAGAATCAGCTGTCACATACACTGCCACTGATAAAGTATCTAGTTTCTTAACGGTATCTAATGTGCTCAGTGCTTTAGATACTTTTGTTTCTTTAGATTCTTCATCACCTGCTGGTACTTCTGCACCTATACGTAATGCGACTTCTTCAGCAAGCTTTTTATCTACCTTGTTTAAGTTGTTGACTGCATTCTGTTTAACAAAGTCTAACTTACATTTTCCAAGCTCAAAGCTGAAAGCGTCTGTCAAGTGCTGACGTTCTGGTGCTGATAAACTGTTTAAGAACATTTTTGCCTGAGAGTAGTGATCAAGGAAGCTTTCGCTACGTGCACGTACTTTGTGCGCATCGATGCGTTCATAGTAATGTTCATAACCGCCCTCTTCAGCAGGTGTTGTATGTGGCTCATTATTGTTGATGCCATTATTATGGTAGCTTGTCATGCCTTTATGAATCTGATGCTGATGTAAGCCATCACGCTGGTTGTTAGCAAATGGACAGATTGGCGCGTTAATCGGAATCTGATGGAAGTTTGGACCACCAAGACGTAATAACTGCGTATCTGTATAAGAGAACAGACGTCCTTGTAATAATGGGTCATTACTGAAGTCGATACCTGGCACTACGTGAGCTGGGCTGAACATGACTTGTTCTGTTTCAGCGAATACGTTGTCGACATTGCGGTTTAACGTCATTTTACCTACGATTTGAACAGGTACTTCTTCTTCCGGCCATACTTTTGTCGGATCAAGAATGTCAAAATCAAATTTGAACTCATCTTCTTCCGGTATAAGCTGAAGCCCGAGTTCCCATTCCGGGAAATCGCCTTTGTCAATTGCTTCGTATAAATCTTCACGGTTGAAGTCAATATTTTTACCCGCGATAATCTGTGCTTCGTCCCATACTAATGAATGGGTACCAAGTAAAGGTTTCCAGTGGAACTTAACGAAATGAGATTTCCCTTCATTGTTAATTAAACGGAATGTGTTGACACCGAAACCTTCCATGGTACGAAAACTTTTCGGAATACCGCGATCACTCATTGTCCACATTGTCATGTGAGTCGATTCAGGGTTCTGTGCGAAGAAATCCCAGAACGTATCGTGTGCACTACCAGCCTGGGGAATTTCGTTATGCGGTTCTGGCTTGATTGCGTGAACTAAGTCAGGGAACTTAATAGCATCCTGAATAAAGAATACCGGTATATTATTACCTACTAGATCGTAATTGCCTTCTTCAGTATAAAACTTCGTTGCGAAACCACGAGCATCACGTACTGTTTCAGGGGATCCTTTTGAACCTTGAACAGTCGAGAAACGAACGAAGACAGGTGTTTTCTTCGATGTGTCGTTTAAAAATTTTGCTTTTGTATATTTTTCCTGTGATTCATATAGTTCAAATTCACCATGTGCCCCGTAGCCACGAGCATGGACAATTCTTTCAGGAATGCGTTCATGGTCGAAGTGTGTCATTTTTTCTCTGAAATGGAAATCTTCCAGTAAAGAAGGACCGCGCTCTCCTGCTTTTAATGTAAACTCATCTTCAGCCATTTTAAGACCTTGATTTGTTGTCAACGCTGCTTTTTGGGTTGTATCTACTGTGTGTGCCTGTAACTGCTTATCTTTTTCGTTAGCCATTCTGATATTTCCCCCTTAAACCAATTTATAATGTACCTAAATCATTTACCCGTCTCAATTCGACAGAAACATTTATATTACATATTTATTTTTTATTAAATATGAGTCTTTTACTCGTATTTCTGATATTTCATGTTATAATGAAATAAATAAATACCTACGACGACTGTCGAAGGGGAGTAACTCAAGGAATTGATTTCCGGGTATAATCTCGTCATTACGAAAGCCTGCTTTCCGGGATTATAGAACTTTTATGTTCAGTGAGACCTTTGCCAATTTTTTTGGCATAGGTCTTTTTATTTGGAAAAATAATAATGAAGGAGGCTCCTTAAATGGATCCAAGTATTTTATTGTCCTATCTCTGGGTGTTAGTTGTATTAATTGTATTAGAAGGTTTACTTGCTGCCGATAATGCGATAGTCATGGCTGTAATGGTTAAACATCTAAAGCCGGAAGAGCAAAAGAAAGCATTATTTTATGGGCTAGTAGGCGCTTTTATCTTCAGAATCATCTCACTGTTCCTTATTACTGTACTTGCTCAGTACTGGGAAATTCAAGCACTCGGTGCTGCGTATTTAATCTTCATGTCCGTTAAAAATCTATATGACTACTTCAAGAAGAAAAACCATGGTGATGATACAACTGTACCAGATATAGCTGAAGAACAGGCAGAAGATACAAAAGGCAATGGCTTCTGGATGACTGTTCTGAAAGTTGAGTTTGCTGACATCGCCTTTGCTATTGACTCTATGCTTGCTGCAATTGCGATTGCTGTGACATTGCCTCACGTTGGACCTGATTTTCTTGGCTTAAATGCAGGCCAGTTCGCCGTCATGTTCACCGGGGGGATGATCGGTGTTATCCTGATGCGTTTTGCAGCTAATTACTTTGTAGCGATATTAGCTAAATATCCATCGCTTGAAGCAGCGGCATTCGCGATTGTCGGCTGGGTGGGGATTAAACTGGTCGTCCTCGTATTAGCTCATGACAAAATTCATGTTCTGCCACATGACTTCCCACATTCATGGCAGTGGCAGTTGATTTTCTGGACTGTTCTCATCAGTATTGCTTTAGGTGGTTTCCTCCTTGGAAAATTCAAAAATAAAAAAGCATCACATTAAGTAAAAGACAGCATTTGAGAATGCTGTCTTTTTAGTTATACTTATTACACTGATAGGTAATGTATAATAGGCTTAAGCATATCAGAAAGGAAAGTGTTTATCATTATTCCCTCTCATTCATTCTCTAAGACTAAATTATTATTAATCCAAACACTGGATAAGATGTTAAAAGATGTGACAATTGAAGATATCACAACCACTTCCATCGTACAAAAATCAGGTATTACACGCTCTACTTTTTATACACACTACAAGGACAAATATGCGTTATTTGAAGACCTGGTCCTATATATTTATTCTGAAATCATTAATACTCTGAGTTTCACTCTGGAAATTAGTTCTCATAAGGAATTTTTACATCAATTTAAGAAAAATTATATGTGCACACTTAACGAGCCTTATAATCATCAGCATATCTTTAAACACATTCCTCCTGAAAGCCGTATATCCGCTATTAGAAAGGGCATTGATTTTTCCAAAGAACATTTTCTTGAGCAGTTCAACAATCTGAAATTTGAATCTCCTCTTGCAACAGAGTACGCAGTGAACTTTTTTTATCAGGTTTATTCCTGACATACGAGCTCTGGGTTGTTAATGATTTTGATCTTTCAATCGATGAACTTAGCAATCAGCTGACTGAGCTGACAGCAATGCAGTTTAATCTAAATGATTAAACTGTTGTTTTTTTTGATGTTTTTTCAATAGAGTTTCACCAAGAAAAGTCAAACCGAGATTATCACGCTCTTTAATTAATTTTTCTTCTTTTAATTTTGTATAAGTCTCTTCAAATTCCTGCTCTGACAATTCTGTCACTGAATGTACAGTCAGATTTTTGAGTTGCTGATAAGAAAAAGGTTCTCTGTGATGTAACTTGATAATGTGTAATAAATAATACTTATTCATCTTTTTCACTCCTCTATATGAGCTCATTATATACAAGTACAGCTTATTTTCTAAGAATTTAATAGAAATATATAGCTATGACTTAACAATAAATTCCTTTTATATTACAATAACATTACAAATTAGTTAAAAGAGGCGTTACAATGACTGCTATAAAAAAAGATACAAAATATTTACCTGGTCTAGATGGTTTAAGAGCAATCGCGGTTATCGCCATTATCATCTTCCACTTAAATCCTAAGTTTCTACCAGGCGGATTTCTTGGTGTTGATACGTTCTTCATTATTTCAGGCTATTTGATTACTACGATGCTACTCACAGAATATCGTGCAACGGGTTCTGTCAACTTTCTTAAATTTTATCTAAAAAGGGTTAAACGACTGTTCCCTGCTATCCTGTTTCTTCTGGTTACGCTGTTTGCTTACTGTCTTTTATTTGAACAGTCTATCCTCCACCAGCTGAAAAAAGATATTATAGCCGCATTTTTTTATGTTTCAAACTGGTGGTACATCTTCGATGAAGTAGATTACTTTCAGGCTCTTGAGCCGAGACCGCTTCAACATCTCTGGTCACTCGCTATAGAAGAACAGTTCTATATTTTCTTTCCGCTCATTTTATTCTTATTACTTAGGAAGTTCTCTCATCGGACTGCAATTATTACTTTCACTGTTCTTGCTATCATTTCAGCGATCTGGATGGCGATACTTTATTATCCTGGCATGCCAGTGTCACGTCTTTATTTCGGCACAGATACTCGCTTACAGACGTTGCTGCTCGGTGTTCTACTTGCTTTCATCTGGCCGGCATTCCGTCTTAAGCGTGAAGTGCCCACTGCATTACGAATGACAATCAGTGCTATAGGAATTATTAACTTTGCCATTTTGCTTATTAGTTTTACACAGCTAACTGAAGCAACAGGCTTTTTATACAAGGGCGGGTTTTTCATTCTCGGTATAATCACAATCTCAACTATTGCTTCATGTGTTCATCCGAGCAGTCTGCTTAAGCAACTGCTCAGCCTACCATTTCTGACTTATATCGGTCGTCTGTCATACAGCCTGTATTTATGGCATTTCCCTGTTATCACTATGGTGGAACACTACTTTGTAAAGGGGCAGGTTCCATTTTATGCTTATATCATTGAAATCGCTCTTACTATTTTATTTGCCTGGTTCAGTTATGAATTTATCGAAACACCTTTCAGACGTGAAGGTTTCAGTTACTTCAAACCTGCTCATCTGAAAAAGAGATGGCCCGTCATATTGATGTTATTTGCTCTCATCGGTTTTTCAGGGTACATGTTTTTCCAGACAGATCTATCTGATGCATCTCAAGTCTATACAACTCAGACAATGAACAGCGTGACCCCTCCGAAACTACTAGCGGCAGTCAGCTGGACTACTGACAGCGAGGAAATCCGGCATGAAGTAAAGCACTATATTTCTCCCTTATTCATCGGGGACTCGGTGTTAGTCGATATCAATCAACAGTTAAGAGAGATATATCCGAATGCTACAGTAGACGGCGAAGTCGGACGTAGTATTTATACAGCTATTCCACTCGCCAACCAATACAGTTATCTCAACAAAAAAGATCAGATAGTAGTTTTAGGTATCGGCACAAATGGTGACTTTGAAAATGTTCAGCTTGAAAGTCTATTGTCAAAATTTGATAAAGCAAAAGTTTATCTTGTCACTGCTCATGTTCCACGTGCGTACGAATCACATGTCAACCAGCTGATGAAAGAAGCTGCTAAAAACTATAAAAATGTTGAAATCATTGACTGGTATGCAGTCTCTAGTGACCATTCTGAGTATTTCGCGCCGGACGGTATTCACCTTGAATATCCAGGTATCCAGGCGATGATTAAATTATTGAGTGATTCTATTAAATAGCATATTGTTTGATAGTTTTAACTAAAAATTATACGCTTAATGTACTAGAAAACGGAGGTGTTAGAATGACTGAAAAGATTTCAAACGAAGAAAAACGTCAGCGTCTATATGATTTACTGCAAAAAAATGATATCGCCATGTTAACAACCATTTCTGATAACAAACTTATCTCTCGCCCAATGAGTTATAAACATCTGGAAGATGATGCAGATTTATGGTTCTTTACTCTTAAAGATACAGATAAGACAGATGAAATCGAGAAAGATAATCGCGTCAATGTCTCATTCTCAAAAGAAGGTTATGCTTCTGTATCAGGTACCATTCATATTGTAGAAGATGAGACGAAGAAAAAAGAATTATGGAGTAAGCCTATGGAAGCATTTCTTCATACAAGCTACGATGATCCAAATGTCATCCTACTTAAAGTAGAAGCTGAATCAGCAGAATACTGGAGTACAGACCAGACTGTCAAGACTGTCATCGACGGCTTCAAACGCCTTATCCAAGGTGACGAGAAAGATAAAGATGAAAGTATGAATGACACAGTGGAATTATAAAAAGGAGCCCTCGGGCTCCTTTTTTATAGCTTTAAGTTACGACCTTTCCATTCCACTTTTTTAAGGATGAAGGTGTGGATGAAAGACTTAGTAAAGACATAAAGAAAATAAAGAAAAGCAATGCCTGCAAGTAAAGCAGTCGGCAAACTGAAGCGACCGACACGTCTACTTAGAATATAGAAGTGCAGACTGTAAAGCAGATAAATCATCAGGCAGAACGTATCATGTGAGAAGATAAGTAGACTTAAGCTTAGGACACTCCCCAGCATCCACGTCATAATCAGCATCATTATCCATGGCTGAGTCGCGGCTGCACCAGACGCAAAATGCTTGGCCCAGCCTTTAGTCATCGCCCTTAAACTGTGATACATGCGAAAGCTGATAGTATCTCTGCCAAGCAGCCCTGTGACAGGCAGATGATGCTGAGTAAACTGCGTCGCCAGACCAAATCCTTCAATTAGTTGGTCACGAGCCTCATAGTGACCACCTGTCTCAAAATAACATTCTCTTGAAGTCAGCACAACTGGACCGAAGGCAGCGGCTGCATTACTTGTCACTGCTGCAAAGATATTCTGACCGACGACTGTCAGTAGATTGAACCATACTGAGAGCTGCTCATAAGGCTTTCTGGTGATATGATAAGGCTGAACTGTCATGAGCCCTCCGTTGTAACAAGTCAGCAGATTTTTGAGCGCTTGTGGATGATCGAGTGTGACATCAGCATCTAAAAATAACAGATGATCTGACTTTGCATGTTCAGCACCGAAGTAACAAGCTGCTGATTTTCCTTGCCAGTCCTCTCTTTTTGGCGGCGTCAGTACTGTCGCACCAAACTGCCGGGCAATTGCGGCTGTTTCATCAGTAGAACCGTCATCGATAACCAGACATTCATACGGTATATTCTGCTGCTGTAAAGAAGTCAGCAGATGCGGCAGATTATGCGCTTCATTACGTGCTGGAATAATGACTGTCACTGAACCGATTTCCGTCTGCTGTCCTTTAATGTAAGGTTTTCTGTAGAAGACAAAACTGCCTGCACACATCGTGACCAGCACTAAAATGCCTGCTATGATCATTTGATTTCTCTATCCGCAATCATCCGGCCTACCTGCTGGCCACTTAACGTCACCATCGGCATACCGCCACCTGGATTCACCGTACCGCCGACAAAGTAAAGATTATCAAAGTACGCACTCTTTTTGGGATGCTTAAATCCTTTGTTTTTCTTTTTGTCAGAAACTGTACCATATATAGCGCCACGGTCAGAGCCATATGTCGCTTCGATATCATCAGGTGTCCAGAAATCTTCTGTCACGATATGCTGTCGTAAGTCGGTCAATCCCATTCGTTCTAGCTTGATTAAAACCCGTTCTCTGAGACGTCTGTAATCCGCTTCAGTGAAAGGCTCATCCTGCTTATAAGGCACGTGCGGCAGAATCTTGATATTCTCATAGCCTGCGGGTGCCTGACCTGGATCTGTCTTATTCGTATTGACCAGATAAATCGTCGGATCATCTGGCAGAACCCGGTCATGAAAGACTTGCTGGTAGTTCTTCTTTGAGTCACGAGAGAAAAAGAAGTTATGATGTGCAAGCTGCGGATAACTTCGGTTAACACCAATATGCATAACAATACCGGAAGCAGCAGGTTCAAACTTTTCTTTCTCTTTCTTGATCACGGGCGGTTTCTCCAGTATTTTTTCGTAAAATGGAATGACTTCCATATTGGAGACAATATAATCAGCAATGAGTTTGTCACCTGCTGCTGTCGTTATACTGACAATATGGCCTTTCTCAACTTGTGCTGAACTGATGCTGATACCCGTATGAAACTTAACACCGATTTCTTTGCCCAGTTTAACAATGGCATCCGCAATTTTGTTCATACCGCCTGGCACATACCACGCACCTTGCTCGTGCTGCATATGAATCATCATATTCAGAACAGCCGGTGCATCGTAAGAAGATGAACCCACGTATTTGATGAAGTAGCCGAGTAATGTTCTGAACTCCGCGTTTTTTACGCGTTTATCGATGCCTTCCTGCATCGTATGGAAATAATCAAAGCCTCTCAATGCTTCTATCGGTCCATGATGCTTGATGAGCGGCCAGGTGGAATCAAGCCCTTTCTCAAAATAGCTCTCGATGGTCAGGTCATGTATTTTCCCTGCATACTTCAAAAAACGTTTATAGTCTTTTATGTCTTTTCTGCTTAAATGCTCATTTTCTTTCTTCATCTTTTTGAGGTCACCGTATAGATTATAGACATGGCCACTCTCAAAAAAACCACGCCATTCCAGTTCTAATCGAGTCGTTTTCAGATAATCCTGCATCCGTCTGCCGCTTCGTTCAAATAAACGTTCAAAAATATAGGGCATCGTCAAAATTGAGGGGCCTAAATCAAAGCCGAAACCATCTTGTTCCAGCCGATTGAGCTTTCCTCCTAAATGGTCATTAGCTTCGTATAAAGTCACATCAAATCCCTGCTGTCTGAGCGTGACAGCTGCTGACAGACCTCCAAGACCGCCACCGATGACAATAACACTTTTCATGCTTCTACCTCCTTCAAGTAACGGACTGCCCGCTGACTGATACGATTTTTGTTCATGAGACTGACTTTGTTCCGCTGTGTCAGGCAGTCATAGTGATGCTTTCTGACTTCTTCCAATATCTCTGCATAGACCATCGCAGCAGTGAGCAGCGGTTTACGGCACGTTCTTTTGTAGGTAGTGATCAATGGGTAAAACGCTTCGTACCTCGCTTCAGCATCTTCTGCAAGTGACTCCCATAACGCGGTGAATGCAGTTGTAATTTCATGGTGCTGTATCTGTTCCTGCGTGTAGCCATAATGCTGCATCAGTTCAGCCGGTATATAGATGCGCTGATGTTCCCGGTAATCTTCACCAATGTCACGCAGTATATTGGTCAGCTGCATCGCAATCCCAAGACTGTCTGCTGCCTGTCTGCCCTCTCGTGTATCTTCCCCGGCTAAAATCGGATATAAAAGCTCACCGACTGACCCCGCTACATGAGAACTATAAAGATAGAGTGCCTCCAGTGTATCCGGCTGCCTGAATGCTATGTCCATCTGCTGACCGGCCACTTGCTTACGTAACATAGCGATATCGAGCGGAAAGCGTTCCCTGACATCAGCAAGCGCTCGCCACATCGCAGTATCACGGTGCTGCCCTTTTTCAAAGCAGTCGATGTCCTGCATCAGTTTCTCAAGGGCCGCTTCTTTGTCTGCCGCTGTACCGGGACGGTCAACCAGATCATCTGCTGTTCGGCAGAAAGTATAAATAGCATAAACTGCATTCGCTTCTTCACGTGGCAATGTACTGAACCCGTAATAAAAGGTTTTGGAATGATGCTTGATGATCTGTCTGCAGTATTCATAATCCTGTTCAATGGTCATACAGCATCTCCTTTACTCACTGTCATCTAATATCAGTTCATCTGTTGCAATTTTAGAAGAGAGCAGAACAATCGGCACACCAGCGCCCGGATGTGTACTGCTGCCTGTGAAATAAAGATTTTCACAATGCGTCGCCTTACTCTGCGGACGTAAATGATTGCTCTGCAGAAGCGTAGGCTGCAGACCAAAAGTTGCACCGTTATAGGCATTGAAGCTCTTCTTAAACTCTTGCGGGGTCACATATGTTTCAGTGATAATTTCATTTCTTATCTGTTTCATGCCTGGCAGCTTTTCTACTTTGGCTAACGCTTTATCACGGTAATAAGCAATTGTCTCCTCATTCCATTCGTACTGTGCAACAGATAGTTCAGAGATAGGCATCAATATATAGAGCCCGTCTTTACCAGCTGGTGCCATAGACGGCTCTTTCTTTGAAGCGATATACATATAGACAGAAGGATCCGTCAGCTTTCGACCATCAAAAATCTGTTTGATATTCTCATCCAGATCATCCGAAAAAATAAAATTATGCATATTGTCTACTTCTTCATATTTTTTATCCATGCCGAGATAGAGAACAAAACATGAACAGGAGTATGCCATCTTGTCGATATAATCGTCAGTGTACTTCCCTTTCGCAGCTATATCTTTGACGAGCTCTTTTTTCGCATAAGGAAAGTCTGCATTACACATCACATAATCCGCATAAACCATACCATCTGCTGTACGGATGCCTGTCGCCCTGCCGGATTGAATCATGATTTCTTCGACCGGTGTATTTAAATGTATTTCTCCGCCGAGTTCCTCGAAAAGCTGAGCCATAGCAGTTGCCATACGATGCATGCCGCCTTCTATAAACCAGATGCCATAAAGGAACTCGATCATCGGAATAATCGTATAAAGCGACGGACTTTTAGAAGGTGCAATTCCGATATAGAGCGTCTGGAAACTGATCACATCACGCAGACGTTTGTCTTTAATGTACTTCGCCATACTGCTCTCTGCATTGCCTAGGGTGCGAAGCTTCAGTCCTTGAGTCAATGTCTCCAGATTATAGAAGTCTTTCTGCTGACGGAAAGGGCGCTGCAGAAAATGATGCTTTGCAATCGTAAAACGCTGATAAAGGTCACTGATATATCTAAGGAATCCGGCTGCGTCCTGTTCATTCACCCCTTCAAATAATTCCATCAGCTGGACTAAATCGTTTGAGACGTCCAGCTTTTCTGTGCCGTTTTTGAAATAGGCACTATACATCGGTGTGAGTTTCTGCATCGGAATATAGTCATCTGGATTGCGGCCGGCGAGTTCAAATATTTCTCTGTAAAGCTCTGGCATCATGACGATAGTCGGTCCTAGATCAAATTCATAACCTTCTTTTTTGATGCGGTGCATCTTACCGCCTGGCATACTTTCTTTTTCATATATTCCGACATCATAACCTGCATGCTGCAGACGAATGGCAGATGCAAGACCTGCTACACCTGCGCCAATCACGATTACTTTTTTCATTTGCTTCTCTCCTTCAGTTTCCGTTGACGTTGCCAGGATTCAAGTTCAGGGGACAGGACATAGGGCACTTGCTGTAAATCATCTAAGTTCTTCGCACCTAGTATAAGTGCAATATCAATCATGTGTGCTTTAAATGTTTCTATAAACTGAATAGCAGCAGCCAGACCATTCGATTCCACTTCTGTCAGGATAGCCCGCGATAGACCGACAGCACGAGCCCCGAGCGCAATAGATTTAATAGCATCAAGCGGCGACTGAATACCACCGCTCGCAAGAATCGTCATGTTCTGCTGGAAGGGCTGACTTTCGAGCAGAGAAACTGGTGTCGTCTGACCCCATTCTGATAAATAGCTCTGATCTTTCTTTGGCCTGCGTTCATTTTCAATATGGATGAAATTCGTACCGCCTCGACCACTGACATCCACTGTTTTAACACCTATGCCGTACAGCTGTTCCAGTGTTTCCTTACTCATCCCAAATCCGACTTCCTTAACGATAACCGGGACATCGATAGTGCGGACAATCTCTTCTATATTCGTCAGCCAGTCTGTGAAATCCCGACCCCCTTCAGGCATAACCACTTCCTGAGGCGCATTGATGTGAATCTGAAGTGCATCTGCGTTGAGCATTTCAACTGCTCGTGCAGCCAAATCAAGTGGCACATCTGCACCTATATTAGCAAAAACTTTGCCATGAGGATTTCTTTCCCTGATAATACGATAAGTAGGAATCAATTCTGAATTTTTAAGGGCTGCGTGCATCGATCCGACAGCCATTGCAATATCTGTTTCACGTGAAATAATCGCCAGTTTCTCATTGATTTCACCCGCCCATTTACTGCCGCCTGTCATGGCATTGATATAGAGCGGGAAGTTCAGAGACAGTGAATCTAGAGGTGTTTCGAGTGAAATATCAGAGCGCTTAATAGCAGGAATAGAGCGATGCACCAACTGAACAGCATCGAAACTTGAATGTGTGACAGGATGACCTAACGCTAAGCGAATATGGTCATCTTTTCTTTGTTCCCGTGTTGTCATAAAGTCTCCTTTCCTTTTTGGTAATAAGTTGCTGCAGTTTAGGTCTGTTATATCGCTGGACAATAATGAAAGGCAGGCTACTGAAGAAAGCATAAAAAATATTGATCCTTGCTGCCCATTTGGGGTTCCACAAGTAAAATAGAGGGCATATTAAAAGAGACAGCCAATGCGTAAATTCTGCGCGATTGGTTTCGGTGCTGAATGTCTGAAGTGCATTTAAATCAGTAGAAACAAGTTGACGATGATTAAAGCTTGACGGGAAAATGGAAGAACTGTCCGGCAATTGCTGTTTCCATTTTTTCACTTTAAAATAACGCTGCCAGAAATGTCCTCCATCTTCGAAAGTGTGTGATTTAAATAAATAGCCTTGATGCTGAAATAACTTTCTCGGAACATGCATGATCGTATAGGACAAAGATAACTGAATCAGCATCCAGGCTATCGTATTACGAATAAATAATCTGATTAACTTCATCTTATGCTCCTTTACTGACTTACAATTATCTTTAACTTTACCATAAATGGGAGATAGACACTTGTATTCTGAATTACTATATTTTCTCGATTAATTCTGTCATGATAACAACTAAGGAGTGATAAACGATGAACACATACTTTAATTTTGATAACAGCTATCGTCAGCTATCAACTGATTTTTATGATTTAGCTGAACTGAATCCGGTATCTGATCCAGCCATCCTCATACTCAACGAGAAACTAGCAAATCAGCTCGGCCTTGATATACAAACATTAAAGAGTTCAGCAGAAGAACTTGCTGGAAGCAAAAAGTTTCCGCATTCTGAACCCCTTGCGCAGGCCTATGCAGGTCATCAGTTCGGGAATTTCACCATGCTCGGTGATGGGCGTGCTGTTCTGCTCGGCGAACATGTCACGCCTGACGGAACTCGTTATGATATCCAGTTGAAAGGTTCCGGTCGGACCGCTTTTTCAAGAATGGGTGACGGCCGTGCGCCACTCGCTCCGATGCTGAGAGAATATTTGATCAGTGAAGCGATGCATGCGCTCGGTATACCGACTACAAGAAGTCTTGCTGTCACTGCAACGGGTGATACTGTCAGAAGAGAAACCGAATTGCCAGGCGCTGTGCTGACAAGAATCGCCAGCAGTCACATTCGTGTAGGTACATTTGAATATGCAGTGCGTCAAGGTATCGTCAAGGAACTCGCTGATTATGCGATTAATCGTCATTACCCTGAACTCGCCGCTTCAAGCACAAAATATATTGATTTTCTTTATGCGGTCATTGACCATCAGGCTGCTTTGATTGCCAAGTGGCAGAGCATCGGCTTTATACATGGTGTCATGAACACTGATAACATGACCGTCAGCGGGGAAACCATTGATTACGGCCCGTGCGCCTTTATGGACAGCTTCGACCGGGCGACCGTCTTCAGTTCAATCGACCGCGGGGGTCGCTATGCCTACAATAATCAGCCGGGCATCGGACAATGGAACCTGGCTCGTTTTGCAGAAAGTCTGATTCCACTCTTCGGTCAGGAGACTGATGCAGCTATCGAAACAGCTAAAGACGCTCTCACTTACTACGAGACTCAGTTCGACCAGTACTGGCTGAGTGCAATGGCTGCAAAAATCGGTATACAGACACCTCAGACAGAAGACCGTGAATTGATAGGCGAACTCCTCAGTGTGATGGAAGACCTAGAACTGGACTTCACACGGACATTTCGCAAGTTGAGCCTGCAGCAGCCAGTTGATTCTGCGCTTGATGACTGGAAGAAGCGATGGCAGAAGCGAATCACTACTGAAGACGCGCCTTATGAGCTCATGAAAAAAGTGAATCCCGCTATTATCCCGCGGAATCATCATGTTGAAAAAGCAGTGAACAGCTCAGACTTAACCTTCTTTAACGAACTGCTCACCCAGCTGGAACACCCATATAGTGATGACCATCCGGAACTGTATTTAACTCCGCCCGAAGAGACTGACCAAGTCTTCCAGACATACTGCGGGACATAATAATAGCAGCAGAGCCTTACGGCTTTGCTGCTATTATTTTTCTCATTCTATAAAGTTGGATATCCTCTAAATCAATATCACCGACAATTTTATAGCCTTTACTTTCATAGACATTCAGCGCCTGATCATTATCTTTTTTGACCGTCAGAGAAATAGAATCGTAGCCTTCTGCTTGGCCTCTCTCCTCTGCTGCTTCAAGTAGTGCGGAGCCTACACCCTGCCCTCTAAAGTCAGGTCGTGTCGCCAGCATGCTGATATGGTATTCTCCCTTTTCCCCTTCTTTCATCGTCGAGAGTAACATCATCTTTTTAAAGTTTCTGATGGCATATAAAATAACCCCGAGTTTTCTGTACCTCACTATATCAATAAAAGTCTTATAAAAGGCATGATCCATTTTTTCTACAGGCATACACGTGATCGCGCCAGCCGTTTGACTCTCAATTGTCGCCACTAACGTATATTCGTGGCTGAAACGATTGCCTGCCTGCTGCCACAAATACTGTAGGCCATCTATTGCCTGCTCTTTTGATGAAACACCCAGCATCGTTTCACTCATGTCATTCAGCGCAGCATAATTTAAAGCCCCTCCCAGAGGGTTATCCGGTGTTGCTTCAACTATTTCTATCTCCATTTCCATCATCTCCAAGTGTTAAAAAACCGCGCCCGGATAAGGACACGATTTTATTTTCTCCAGAATGTCTGACAATCTTTTTTATCTTCAATATTATAGTCAATGAGCGACGACAGTAACTGATAATTGATCTCCTCTTCCCATTTGATACGGAAGAGCATGGCGGTCTGCGAGTACCCTGCGGCACCAATCTGATCTTTAAACTGCACGAGTGTCTCTTTTTCTGGTGCAATTGCCATATGCTTTTTAGCGAAGCTGAAACCGATAATAAATGTACCATGATGCTGATACATCGGCTGGTTCCATTTAACGACAGGATCTAGCTCCGGATAATTATTTTCAATCCAGTTAAAAACTTCACTTAAGCGTTTTGATTGTTCAGGTGGCAAGTCATTCAGAAAAGATTCAAAGACCATCAGCTTATCTCCTTAGTTTTCTGCTTCTAGTTTATCAATATATGCCTGTAATGTCTTTCTATCTTCACCTGTTATTTCTGGAAACTGCGGGTCAATTTCTTTCAATACATGAATCATCACTTCAGACACGAGACGTCTTGCATGCCATTCATCATCCGCAGGCAGAATATACCACGGGCTGTGTGCTGTTGAAGTCTGATTCAGCATATCTTCAAATGTTGCCTGGTACTCATCCCAGTGTTCGCGTTCTTTGACGTCATTAAATGAAAATTCCCAGTTTTTCTGAGGGTTTTTCATGCGTTCAAGTAAACGTTCACGTTGCTCATCTTTCGACATGTGGAAGAAGAACTTCACGACATGGAACCCATTTTCGTGGAGGTATTCCTCGTAATTATTGATCTGACGATAGCGTACATCCCAGATATCTTCTATTTTTTTATCGTCCGGCACCTGTTCTTCTCCGAGTAAGTCGTGAACTCTTGTCACAATGACCTCTTCATAGTAAGAGCGGTTCAGAATACCGATTTCACCTCGCGCCGGCAGACCATCATGTAAACGCCACATATAGTCATGTTTCGCCTCTTCATCAGACGGCTTTTTGAATGACGTTGTCTTTAAGCCCTGGGCATTCAAGTTTGAGAAGATATAGCTGATTACTTCATCTTTACCAGCCGCATCGAGTGCCTGCAGAACAACTAAAATACCCTTTTTTTCTTCCGCATGCAGTTTCAGGTGCAGGTCTTTCAGTTCACTGACCAGAGCAGGTATTTCTTTTTCTTTAATATCTTCATTATATTTCTTTTTATCTTCACTTGTTGGATAATCTTTTAGTTTGATATTTGACTTTACCGGTACTCTATATGAATCTATGTTCATAGCTATCCCTCCTGTTGCCTACTTATTCCTATTAACTATAGTCCTTAAACATGTAAAATAAGAGAAGACGCAATTAAAGGAGTAATCTCAATGAACCTGTTTAACGATATTAAAGTGCCTGCTTCTTTCAAAGCCTTCAGCGGGACGCCTTCATTAAAACTAAAGTTCGCTTTCCGTGCGCACTGCCGTATTTTCTTCACTCCTGAGAAATATAAGGACCTTGAAAATCACCTCTATATTTTCTATGTGACGGTTAACAGTCCAGTCAATGATATCGGGATGGGTGTGGATTTCTTTGAAGTGGAACATATCTTTGAAAATCATATCAAGCCTCTAGTTGATCATCAGTTACTGAATCAGACTTTACCCGCTATGAACATGACTGCTGAGAATATCGGGCACTGGCTTTATCAGACATTCGAGGCACATCTACCGGTCAACACGACTATCGAAGCACTTGAATTATTCGAAACAGCAGAACACAGTGTGATTCTGACCCAACAAAATAGACATTAAAAAACGGATGCCCTCTTCGCATCCGTTTTCTGCTTATAAAAAATATGGTTGCGAGTATCGGTACGACGACAACAACAATCACACCGACCAGTACAATCGCAATACTGGCCATGGATGTTTCAACTTCACCCAGTTCCTGTGCCGCTGACACCCCTAATGAGTGTCCACTTGTCCCGAGTGCGAGACCACGTGCTATTGGATGATTGATATGGAAAAGTTTCAGCATCTTGTTACCGAGTGCATAGATGATGACTGCATTGAGAATGACTGCGAGTGAAGTCAGTTCAGGTATACCATTAATGCTCTCAGCTACAAGTAAGGCAATAGCTGTTGTTGCTGCCTGCGGTAACATTGAAGCGATGATGTCAGTGTCAAAACCGAATAGTTTTGCGACACCATAAATAATGAACAGCGCGCCTGTTGTACCGAGCGCAATTCCACCTATAATCTGCATCCAGTACTTTTTCAGTACATCTCTTTTTTTGTAGAGCGGAATCGCGAAACAGATGGTCGCAGGTTCCAGGAAGAATCCTACGATCTTACCGCCTTCCTGATAGTTCTCATAACTGATACCTGTCATCTTCAGAAAGAAGATGCCGAAGATCATTCCGACAAAGAGTGGTGCGAATAGGAAGAAGCCGTTTGTTTTCTTGAACAAATATTGTCCAACCATAAATGGCACAATCGTCAGAAGAATACCGAAATACGGTGTATGAGCGCCGAGTGCTTCCCACATATTAATGCACCTCCATTTCTTTAGGTGCTTTTGTCATCACTGGTGATTTAGTTACGAGAACTTGTGAGAAGATGCCTGTTGACACGAGCAGCATCACAGTTGAGATGAAGATCAGACCTAAAATCAGGAATGGATGTGCACTGATAACGCCGAGTGAATTGATCACTGAAATTCCCGCGGGTACGAATAAGAGACCGATGTTATTAACGAGTGCACTGCCTACTGTTTCAACCTGGCCAAGCTTGACGATACCTGTACAGAGTGCGATGAATAACAGTACAAGTCCGATAACTGACGCCGGCATCGGAATCGGCATGATGCCTTCCAGTACTTTTGAGATAAGCAGAATAAGTGTGATGACTGCTACCTGATGAAAGAATGAATAAGTTTTTGTCATGTGAATGATGTCTCGTATTGATAATATTTGAGCGGTGAATATGCATGAAATAATCCGGTAGTTTTTTCTCATAGTTACTGAGTGGCTCATTGAGTAAATATTGTCTGTCTACTGTCGCAATATGCAGTTGTCCTTCTTCGACATAAAGCGCGACAATCTCATCAAATTTCAGCACATAGATCTTATCATCTGACTGTATAGAAATAGCAGTAATCTGTTGTTTTTCTGTTCGTGCTTTCGCTACTGCCTGCTCAATTCTAGCGGGTTCAAATGGCTTTAGCACGTAATCCAGCGCATTCAGTTCAAATGCTTTAACCGCAAATGTATCGTGAGCCGTGGCAAAGATAATCTGCGGCGGCCGCTTCATCTTATTAATCTTCTCTGCGAGGTCCAGTCCGCTTTCATCAATCAGATTGATATCCAGAAACAATAAATCATAGCGTTCTGATAAGAGTGCAGTCAGTGTATCTTCGACGCAGTCTGCTTCGTCCACTAAATCAATATCATCCAGCTGTTCAATCAGAAACTTCAGTTCATTTCTTGCAAGTGGTTCATCATCTACTATTAATATTTTCATCTATTGGCCTCCTTTTAACGGCAGTTCACTGTAGAAACGAGTGCCGGTCACAGAGGTCTCAAACTGTAACTTAGCTTTCTCGCCAAACAATCCCACAAGTCTTTTATTCAAGTTTTCCAGTGCGCTTCCTGTCCCTGATTCTGAATAAACGAGTGACTGACCGATCAGTTTTCTCTTATCAGCTGAGATACCAAAGCCGTTATCTTTCACTTCAATATAAAGACAATGCGCTTTTCTGACCCGTACATCGATATCATTACCTTTTTTACGATTGCTGAATGCGTGTTTAATGGCATTCTCAACTAATATCTGAATGAGAAATGGCGGCACATATTCCTGCAGACAGTTGTCATCAACATCGAACTGGATATTGAAACGGTCAGGAAATCTTGCCTGTTCAAGTGCAAGGTAAGCATGGACCTGCTGCAATTCTTTCTCTACCGTAATCGTCGGTGTTCTGGCACCTTGCAGATTAGAGCGGAAGAAATGACTAAGACTGAGAAGCAGTTCCCGCGCACGTTCACTATCCATTCTGATCAGGGCTGAAATGGTATTAATCGCGTTAAAGAAGAAATGAGGATTGACCTGTGCCTGCAGCGACTTAATTTCTGCCTCCTTCAGCAGTTTGCTCTGTGTTTCAGCACGCCCGAGTTCGATCTGACTGGAGAAGATATTGCCGAGTCCTTCAGCCAGCTGACGCTCGACATAAGTCATTTTACGATTATCCGTAAAATAAAACTTCAGCGTCCCCGCTATCTGGTTTTCAGCGTAGAGTGGAATAACAATCGCCCCGTCCAGTGGGCAGTTTGGATGCGTGCAGCCGATTGCTTCTTTAGAATGCGCTTCTTTCACTTCACCTAATTTAATGACATCCTTCGAGAGATCGGTGATGATTTTTTTCTGAGGTACATGATGATCACTCCCTGCTCCGACGTGCGCGAGAATATCTGTCTTGTTGGTGATGGAGACAGCAGACAGTTTGAGCAAGTCTCGAATGATTGTCGCCGCTTCAGTAGCTGACTCCTGAGTAAGGCCTGCTCTGAAATAAGGCAGTGTCTGATTCGCGACTGCTAATACGTCATGTGTCTGAACAGCACGCATACGTTCTTCCTGCTGCAGTGTGGAGATGATGATGGATAAGAAAATAGCAGAGCCCAGACTGTTGATCGAAATCATCGGCAGTGCGATGAACTGCACAAGCTCAATTGATGCTGCTTTGTCCAGAGAAAACAAAATGATACAGAACATCTGAATCATCTCTAAAGCAGCGCCGATGATGATACCTTGTACAATAGTCGGATAACGGTTCTCCCGAATTGATTTATGACCGAAATAACCTGCGATGATACCGACTATCACAGAAGAAATAATATAAGTATACGCTGCTTCTCCGCCCATGAAATACCGGGATAATCCCGATATAATACCAATCCCGATACCTACATAAGGTCCACCGACAAGTCCAGCGACACTGATGATCAAGATGCGTGTATTTGCGAGCGACGTATCCTCTGACAATTTGTAGAAGATTTCACTTGAAATGATCTGATTATTCTTTATCTCCACACCTGTAAAGTTAGAAATAACAGCGAACAGACCAAAGATCAGCAGTAACTGGAGCTGTGTCGAACCTTTTTCTCTCTTTGTCATGACTTTCTTAAAATAGGGCACGTTCATCAATAAATAGGCAATGAGAATAATCAGACCGACACGTTCCAGAAGCAATATAAAAAGACTTAGCATAGAATGCCCTCCTATCATTCCCATTATAACGCAAAAAAGGAATAACCGAAGTTACTCCTTTGCCAAAAGTCTGATGACTTTGAAATGCAGAATAAAGGCACCAAGCGCCATAATAAATAATGAGAGAATGGCTACCCGACTTGCCGTAGCACCGTAGTCACTCAGTAGCCAGGTAATAGTCCCATATATAAAGGGACCCATAACAGCTGATAATTTACCGCTCATCGAGAACAAACCGAAGAACTGTCCTTCATGTTCAGCAGGTGACAATTCGATGATAAGCGTGCGTGAAATCACCCAGATAGAACCCATCGCAATGCCAAAGAGAATCGCACATAAATAAAACCATTCTTTAGCTAGAGGCAGACTTGCCAGTACTAAAGCAATCATCAGGACAAGCGCGACCCACTGTAACGCTCTCGCTGAACCGATATGTTTCGCAATATAGCCGAAGATAAAAGCCCCGATTACACTGAAAACTGTCGCAATCATGAAGATGCTGATAAACTGACTGTTCGAGAAACCGACAACGGTCGTCGCATAAGGCTGCATCATACTGATAGCTGTTGCCAGTGCATCATTTAAGAAAAAGTAAACAATCAGGAACACATAAATAGCAGGCTCTTTCCGAGCGAGTTTAAATGTCTCCCATACTTCTCTGTAACCACCGATTGACTTCTCTCTTTTCACTTCACGGTTACCGTCTTTACCAAAAATGAAAATCGGCAGGCTGAACACCAGGAAAAGAATAGCCGTCGGGATAAACGTTTCAGTTGTCGGCCCTTTACCTACTAACGATGTAACACTCAATACTCCGACAAGCGTCCCGAGATAACCTAAGGCAACCCCAAACCCTGAAATCACTGAATGGTCTTCTTTCGGTGCGAGACTACTCATCATGGCATCATAAAAGACAAGGCTGGAGTTATAAGTGAACTTGGCAATGGTAAAAAGCAGGATGGTAATTAAGAATGCGACTGGAAGTCCAAATACTGATTGCTTTAAATCCATACTGTTGATATAGCCCATGAGATATGTACAGGCAAATACAATGAGCGTGAAGATAATGACCCATTTTTTCTTTTTATTCGTCCGGTCTATGTAAACGCCGTACAATGGACTGAGCAAAATCAGAAAAAATGCAGCAATACTTGCAGAGTATGCAATCCAGGTTGAAGCAATCTGCTCCTGCACTGGATTCGTCCCCAGCTGTTCTGTGACGAACTGCGGGAAAAATAAGGTGATGATGTTAGCACTGAAAATCGTATTACTGAAATCATAGAGTGCCCAGCTTAAAACCGGAACTGAAAGTAGCAGTCTGATATCTCTTTTCATAGAGGCTCCTTTTACACCTTAGTCTAATCTCTTTTATTATAGAGGACTCCTCAAAAAAAGAAAGCTGTTTCTCATGAAACAGCTTGGTAGCGACTACAGTAATTCTGCAGTTCATTCAGCATCCCTCTTAAGTAATCCGCTTCCGGCAACTCCGGTAACTCTACTTTATCAAGGGACTGCTGGTATTCAATTTGTTTTGCGACATTGGCGAAAGTCAGCATATAGACACTCAGTGTGTGGTCGTCCAGCGATTTTGGTGACTGCTCTTTCAGGCGATTAAGTGTAAAGCTGATCTGTTCGAGAAGCGTGATAACTGCGTAGTAAGCTTCAACTTGTTCCTTATCCGCAGTCAGTTCACCTGATGCCTGTGTATAGGTGAGTCTGCTATTGAAGACTTGCTGATTAAGTGGAAATGAGCGTCTTCTGATTTCTGCCTGGTGGTCATTTGTAAACAGATCATGGAACGCCACAGCTTCCTGCCGTAAAAGTGCAGCTAACATATGCGGCAGACGAGCAGATGCTGTCACACGTCCGAGCAGGAGCGTACCGAATACAGCAATGAGTACACCGATAACGGTATCCGTTATTCTTAACAAAGCAAAATCCTGTGACAGATGTCCTGCTGCAATAGCAGACATCATCAGAACCTGAATGGTAATGAAAATCATAGCGAGCGAATAATTGGAGGCTACAATCATTTCGGTAATCCCACCTGTCACTGCAATAATAAGCAGAATGGCAAGCGGACTAGGATGAAGAGGCAGAATAGCAAGTATAATCAATAAGCCGATAGACGTACCGATAATGCGTGCTCCAGCCCGTTGCATGCTTGACACTGTATGAATACCGAGCATAACGGTATGAGCAGACAATGCCACCCAGTAAGGTCGTTCAATATTGAAGAGCAGCGCAAATGTCACCGCTGCTGTGACAATCGCTGCATACTTTAAGGTCATGATAAAAACCATCGATTCCGGTGTCAGATTCTGTATCAGACGTTCAACATAGTTAACATCTCTTGTACTCATCTTATAAGACAATTGTTCCGGCGGTGCATTCAAGACTTCTTCTGTACGAAAGAGTGCAACGGCAAGCGCTTCGAACTGTGGATCAACATCCACAGACTTTTTCCATGACACAGATGATTGATTCTCTACACTTAGACAGAGATATTCGAGCATGTCGATCATGTCCTCCGGTATTGCCTTGTAACCGCGAGCACGAAGTTCCAGTAATTCCGCAAAGATTACCTGGGCCATTTCATGGAAAAGCAGGCGTCTTTCATAGTTCACTTTATTTTCTTTCAATAAGCCGATATCTGCACTTCTCAGCGTCTGACTGCTGGAACTGAAAGTCTGCAGCGCCTGCTGATTCGTCTTCTTGAACTGATCGAAATCTGAATAATGGTGAGCGAGTGAGAGCAGCATGCGGAAATCACTGATGACTGCCTGCTGCTGCACTGTATTCTTGAACAGTAATGCTTCAGCATAGACGACGAGTACAGAAAGCAGGCCTCCAAGCATGACGAGAGCACCTCGGTAAAGCGCTGCTTCCGGATGATACGGCATGAACGATGCGAGACCAAACGCCACGATAAAGAATGTTGATGACGGCCCTTTAACGCCAAGCGCTGTAAAGACATAGAAGGGTATCACCGCAAACGCAATAAGCAGGATAGCATAGAGAAGTGCATGCTGACCGACAAGTGAACCCAAAATCATGGCCAGTGCTAAAGTTGCACTCACCGTCAAAGCTGTCTTAATCTTAGATTTGAGTGTCCCGCCGAAGAGATAGATATGAGACAACGTCCCCATCGAGACAAGCAGCCCGGTCTGCAGCTCGCCAAATAAATAGAAGATAAATAAAGCGATAAAAATAAGAAGCCCTTGTCTGATGCCTTTAGGGACGTCTATTTTAGCAGCATCAATTGTAAGCAGCGACTGATAATAAGCCTTCAAATAAGGTCCACCTTCCCACAAAAAAACCGCACAAATCAAATTTGTGAGGTTTTTTATCATTTGTATCAAGCATAGTCCTGAAAAACTAAATTTTCAAGTCTGTTGCCTTTATTTCACTGCATCGTAACCGCCTTTTATATTGACAGCCTGTTCATAACCGAGATTTTCAAGAATACTCATCGCGATTGCGCTGCGAACACCTGACTGACAGTGTACATAAATCTTGTCATCCTGATTGAATGGAATCTCTTCTGTCGTCAGCTTACCAAAGTGAAGATGTTTCGCGCCTTCAAAATGACTGTCATCCCATTCTTTTTGGGTACGAACGTCCAGAATATTGATAGTTTCTTTATCTTTTTCTTTAAAGTCAGCGGGTTCAATCTGATCATAGGACGGTCCGTTCACTTTATTGCCCGGTAAATAACCCGTCACTTTATCAAATCCAATCAGTTTCAGTTCATCTGCTGCCTGCTGAACCATCTCGAAGTCTCCAATCAACTGGAGCGGCTCTTCATAGTTCAGATACCAGCCGGCAAAACTGAGGAACTTCTTATTATAAGGAACATTGATGCCCATACTGCCATTCTCTGCGAATACTTCTTTCTGGCGTAAGTCCAGTACAACAGACGCTGTCAGTTCAGCGACCGGCATAACCGAATCAGCTGAATAAGGGTTGACGCCGTCACGATTGATTCTTTTCATTTCCTTGAAATAATACGGCGGTTCCGGCTGTTCACTGGTCAGTGCCTGAATGAAACTTTCTTCATCATCATACTGGAATGCCCAGCTGTTCACGCGTTCGTAACCGAGTGTTGTCACTGGAACTGCCCCTAATGACTTACCACATGCGCTGCCTGCTCCGTGACCCGGCCAGATTTGAATGTAATCCGGTAAATCAGCTATTTTCTTGATGGACTGGTACATCTGTTTCGCACCGATTTCAGTTGAATCCTTGACGCCGGCAGCAGTCTCCAGTAAATCGGGACGACCGACATCACCCACAAAGATAAAGTCCCCTGTAAACAGACCCATCGGAATATCAGACTGATTATCCGTAAGCAGGAAACTGATGCTTTCAGGCGTATGACCCGGTGTATGGATCACTTCAAGCTTAACGTTACCCACCTTGATCACATCGCCTTCTGCCAGGCGTTCTGCGTCAACAGCTTTGTATTGCCAGTCTTCGCCGCCAAGGCCAGAGACATAAGCTTTAGCGCCTAATCTGTTCACTGCTTCGCGCAGACCGGATGCAAAATCTGCATGAATATGCGTTTCAGTCACATATTTAATCTCAAGATTCTCACTTTCTGCTGTTTCAATATAAGGTGTCAGGTCGCGGAGAGGATCAATAATGATCGCTTCTCCTGTTTTCTGGCAGCCGACCATATAAGACATCTGCGCTAACGGACCGTTAAAAAATGATTTAAAATACATATTCTCTCTCCTTTTTATATAAATAGATTTAGGTTCGCTTTTTCTGTATCCCCAAGGTAAGTAGCTACGCCGCCGTATTCTACGCCGTCAATCAGTTCTTCTTTCGTTACAGCCATGATATCCATACTCATTGTACACGCGACCATTTTCACGCCCATTGACTGCGCTTTCTCGATCATCGTCTCTAATGAATCCACTTTCTTTTTGTTCATGACGTGACGAATCATACGCGCACCCATGCCACCCATGTTCATTTTAGAGATTGGCAGCTTACCTGCGTGTTTCGGCATCATCTGTGCGAAGGCTTTATCCAGTCCTTCTTTCGCTACTTTCATGCCCGGTTTCTTAATGACGTTCAAGCCCCAGAAGGTGAAGAACATCGTGACTTCTTTACCATAAGATGCAGCGCCTGTTGCAATAATGAATGAAGCAAGTGCTTTATCGAGGTCTCCACTGAAGACAACCATTGTCGCCCCGTTTTTCGTCTCAACGAGCTGGTGTCCTTTAGCATCATTCATAACATTGACTGTTCCTTTTTGGACAACGGCTTTAACTTTGCCGCCTTCTGTCTTATTGCTGATCACTGTGTTGCCTGTCGCATTCGCCCATGCATCAATATCAGTACAGAAGCCAAAGTCTGTTACGTGGATCTCAAGTTGTTCTCCGTCCCGCATATCATCAATATTTTCTTTCACTTTCAGGATCGGACCCGGACACTGCAGGCCGCTCGCCTCAATAAATCGTCTGTTCTCACTCACTGTTTTCACCTCTTCTTTAACTGTTTCTTTCTTTTCAATCACTGGTTTCGGTGCTGTGTGCAGCTGCTTGTATAATTTATAGCCTCCGTCCAGATTAATAACGTCAAAACCATTATTTTTCAGAATACGTGCTGCATTATAACCGCGCTGACCAACCTGACAGAAGACGGTGACAGGCATGCTTCGGTCCAGTTCATCAAGACGCTCTCTGAGTGAGCCGAGTGGTATATTCTTAGCATTGTTAATCGTGCCCATCTCATATTCAATCGGCTCGCGAACGTCTATCAACTGCGGATGATCCGCTATTTCATTGTGCTGTGCCATCTTCATCTGGTCAGTCAGGACATTTTCTGCGATGTACCCTACCATATTGACCGGGTCTTTTGCTGATGAGAACGGTGGTGCATAAGCAATTTCTATCTTCTGTAGATCAACGACTGACTGTTTAAATGTCATCGCACTCGCAATAAGGTCAATTCGTTTGTCGACACCTTGACGGCCGACTATCTGTGCACCGTATATTTCACCTTCCGGACTGAAGATAACTTTAATCGTCATCGGCGTAGCGCCTGGATAATAAGTCGCATGCGACTGACCTGATACGTGGATGACGTGATACTTTTTACCGAGCTCTGTTAATGCTTTTTCATTTAAGCCTGTGCTTGCAACAGATAAGTCGAACACCTTCGCTATAGCTGTGCCGAGAGGCTTCAACGCTTCAATTGTTTTGCCGTTCAAGTGATCCGCAAGAAGGCGTCCCTGACGGTTTGCTATCCATGCAAGCGGGATATGCGCTGCCTGGCCGCTTATTTGATGTGTGACTTCGCTGACGTCGCCAATCGCATAAATACGTGTATCTGTGGTCTGAAAGACGTCATTCGTTTTAACAGCTTTTTTAATGCCCAGCTCAAGACCTGCTTCTTCTGCCAGCGTCGATTCCGGCAGAACTCCAATGGCCAAAATGACGATATCGGCATCCAACGTCTCAGTCGTGCTGGTTGTTACTGTCTGTGAATCAATGCGTATAATCGACTCTTCCAGTCTTAAATCGACACCTTGCTGAATCACATGTTCATGAACACCTTGCGCCATATCGATATCAATGCCCGGCATTACTTGATTGCCATGCTCAAATAAAGAAACTTGAATACCTAATGCATGCAGGTTCTCAGCTATTTCAAGTCCAATAAATCCACCACCGACGACTGCTGCTGTTTTAACGTTCTTGTCATTAATATAAGTTTTGATTTTGTCCATGTCCGGGATATTTCTTAAAGTGAAAACATGTGACTGCTCTTTCCCTTCTACAGGAATTTCAATCGGTTTAGCACCGGTCGATAAAATCAAAATATCGTAGTCAATGACCTCTTCCTGTCCCGCTGATTTCACTAAAAGCTGCTGATCCGCTCTATTGATTTTCAATGCTTCAGTATTAATGCGGACGTCAATATTCATTCGTGCTTGCATCAGCTCCGGCGTCTGGATTAATAGCTTACTTCTATCTGTAATCTCATCACCGATATAATACGGTAAACCGCAGTTGGCGAATGATACATATGGACCTCTTTCAATTAAAATAATCTGGTCTTCTTCGCTCAGTCTTCTCAAACGGGCTGCTACAGATGCACCTCCTGCAACGCCTCCTACAATAACAATACGTCTCATTGTGTTTCCTCCTGTTTTTATACCTATGGGGGTATCATAATACGATTGAATCATTTTGTCAAATACCCCGTGTGGTATTTTTTAATTGACTTTTATACCTATAGGGGTATATATTAATGACATTGAAAATATTAGAAAGCAGGGATAACATGAAATACGACAAAAATTCTATTAACCGTTTAAAACGTCTGCAAGGTCAGTTGAATGGCGTCTTAAAAATGATGGAGGAAGAAAAAGACTGTAGAGAAGTTGTCACCCAGCTGAGTGCTTCTCGCAGTGGCATTGAAAGACTGATTGGTGTCATCGTCAGCGAGAACTTGGCAGAATGCGTAAAAGAGAGCGTTAAAAATAATGAAGATACAGATGAGCTTGTTAAAGAAGCTGTTAATCTGTTGATCAAAAGTAGGTAGATAAGATGAAATCAATCACAGTCAACAGTTTAGAACAGTTGCTCATAAAGCAGGCGGACATCAAACTCATTGATGTCCGTGAAAAAGATGAATTCTCAGTAGACGGCATTAAAGAAGCAAAAAATATTCCATTATCAGAACTTGAAGCGAGAATGTCTGAGTTCAATCAAACAGATGACTATGTCATCATCTGTCGTTCTGGTAACCGCAGTGGAATGGCATGTCAGTATCTCGATGAAGCAGGTGTGAATACGACAAACGTACAGGGCGGCATGATTGAGTGGAATAGACGATGATGCTTTTTATACTGCTGCTCTTCATCGGTGCAATTGGAGCGTTTGTTTCAGGCCTGGTCGGCATCGGTGGCGCTATCATTATCTTTCCGATGCTGCTATTTATACCGCCGTTATTCGGTATCGAAACGATGACACCCCATCTTGCCAGCGGACTGACAGCCGCACAGGTATTCTTCAGTACGCTGAGCGGCAGTGTCAGTCAGCGTAAAAACCCCGATACAAGCCGTCAGCTGATTATACCGATGGGGATAGGTATTTTTCTCGGCAGCATCGGCGGCGCATACAGTGCCTCACTTTTTGATGAAAGTATCATTAATATCGTCTATACCGGTCTTGCCCTGCTCGCTGTTATTCTCATGTTTGTAAAAATAAGACTTGAACAGACAACAACACATTTCAATTCAGGTTTATTATTTATCACAGCCGCTCTCATCGGTTTTCTGTCAGGTATTGTAGGGGCTGGCGGTGCCTTTATTATCGTGCCCGTGCTACTCACAATATTCCGAGCACCCTTTAGAAGTGTAGTCGCGAGCAGTATTATCATCGCCTTCATTTCTTCTATCGGCACTTTTCTGATCAAAGCAATGACAGGGGACGTGGATGTCGTGCTGATGATTCCTCTGATTATCACAAGTCTGATCATGGCACCCATCGGCACACGTATCTCCAGAACAACAAATCAGTCTGTGCTACGTTATATTCTTGCTGCCTTGATGGCCGGTGCAGCTATTAAAATGCTATTCCAGATTTTAGAGAGATAATGGTCGTGGACGTTGAGTATACATGAAGAAGTACAGGTGTCTACACCGCATTATATGTGATCTTTATATGACGGACTGCAAGTCATTAAAACAGGCACTTGTGATAATAGAATCAACTAAAAAATGCCAATCATCCGATTGGCATTTTCTTATTCTTCTTCGAATGTCTGAATAAATAATTCAAGCGACTCGCGTTTTTTCCACTGGTCGACAAATATCGGATCTAAGTGCGCGAGGAACTTACCATCCAGCATTAGATATTCACCATCTTCTGATGCATGTCCTGCTCGGTCAATCTGTTTATTCTGCTTATGATAATACTCCATAACTGCATCAACCGCTTCCTCGCGGCTTGTAATATAATCTTTGACATCTTCATTGTCAATTGAATAAGCATCTACTTTTGTAGCGCCTGGGATGAGTCCTTCTGACAGCGGAATAACAGGGATTTCAGTCCAAGTGACCAAGATGGATTCACTGTTATCAAAACTGAAGCTTGTCAGCGGATAACGACTGTTCATAAACTTGATTTCACTGTAATCATTCAGCTTATCGCCATCTAAAAAATAGACACCATCTTCAACGTAAACGGGCAGTAAATGAAGCCACTCTTTAATCTGATCTTCATTTTCAAAAAGACCGATATCAATGGTCAGCTCACTCTGCAGAAACTGTAGTAATAACATAGGTTCTCCTCCTTTAACTTCATTATACTCTTCCACCGTCGCATCCACATGAAACAACATGCATTGCACTTAAATTTAATAAGTGCTACTCTAAAGTCATAACTGAATAAACTGCTGGAGGTGCTCTATTGAGAGCTGAGAGGACAGATGTCCAACTCTTTGAACCTGATATGGTTAACACCAACGTAGGGAAGCATAATATGTGAGACTTCAAGGTCCCTGTGCATTTTATGCCAGGGATCTTTTTTTGGAGGAATGGATGATGCTAAAAATTGCTATTACACCTGAGCGGCCACCTCAACGGCTTATCAAGCACTTATTAACTATTGAACCTTTTATCGACGGGGTCATTTTAAGGCTCAGTGACAGTGATGATGCTTATATTGTCATCCAGTCTTTACTGCAGGCAGGTTTCGACAAAAAGAAGCTGATTGTCCATAGTGATGTGACGTTGCTCAATTTTTTCCAGCTGTCACGCATCCACTTCCGTCAAGGTGATAGGACAGCTTATAATCTGAAAGAAAAGCGGCCACAGTTATCAGTCAGTATGGCTGTGCATAGTGTGTCAGCATGCCAGGAAGCACTCTGGCATCATCTGGACTATGGTCTCTACAGTCATCTCTTTCCTACGCCGTCAAAACCTGATCAAGTTCCCCGCACACCACTTGAAATAAAAGAAGCACTCGCAACAGGACTGCCGCTGATAGCGCTGGGTGGTATTACGGCCGAAACACTACCACAGCTGCCAGCGGGGTTTGTCGGGTATGCAGGCATCCGGTTATTTGAATGCTGACGAATGAAGGTGATGTTATCAAGAAATATGATTTAATCATCGTGGGCGCAGGTGTTATCGGATTATCTATCGCCAGAAACCTGCCGCGAGACCTATCTATTGCTGTAATCGACCGTAATGAGCCGGGCAGGCGCGCCTCCTATGCAGCGGGCGGCATGCTCGGTGCTCAGAATGAATTTTACGAGGACAATGCGCTCTATCGTCTATCGATGGCAGGTCGCGCAATGATGCCTGAAGTGATCAGTCAGCTTGAGGCAGAGACCGGTCATCAGATCCATCTCAAACAGCATGGTCTAATTAAATACTTAAGCTGTATGGAAGATCAGCCGCTATTTGAGCGACAGTTCCATTTTCTCTCTCAGACAGACAGCAATATCAGACAGTTAAATACAAAGGAATTGACGCAACTGCACCCAGGTATTACGGGTACATCTGGTATTTACATTCCGGACGACGGGCAGATAGATGCTGCGCGCTATACACGGGCTTTAAAAGCCACGCTCAGCCATGTCGATTTTTATCATGATGAAGTACTGAATATCCGGAAGTCTGACGATTACACAGTTTCTATTCATCAGCAGCAGTTGCAGAGCGCTAAACTACTGATCGCAGCAGGCGCCTGGTCACAGGATTTACTCCGCATGCTGAATATTCATCTTCCAGTGACAGGGATGCGCGGAGAAGTCTGTTACATGTATCATCCTACTCTGCATTTACGGCCTTCCCTGTTTGGCACAAATGGCTGCTATATCGTGCCTAAGGCCAATCATCATTATCTTATTGGTGCGACCAGTCAGCCTGACCGGGAGAACTACGTCTCAGACAGCGGCATCGCCTGGCTGCTGGAAGAAAGTCAGAAAATGCTACCGTCTTTAGCAGCAGGTGAAATCATACGGACTTATAGCGGTGTGCGCCCCTTTACACGGAACCATCAGCTCTACCTGGATGAGTGTTCTGAAGGCTTATATGTAGCGACCGGTCATTACCGTAACGGTATACTGCTGTCCGCTATTACAGGCCATTATATGGCTCAGCTGATTCTAGGCAGACGCGAACCTTTGTTAGACCATTTTCGAATAAAGGAGTTAACAACGTGAACATTATTTTAAACGGTGAATCTCATCAGACTACCGCCCAGAATTTACACATGTTACTGAAAGAACTCGCTATTGATGATAAACGAATTATCGTCCTGATAGACGACGAACCGATCAAGAAGGAATGTTTTGAGACAACAGCACTAGTTGAAGCCATGCGTTTAGAATTACTCGAATTTGTCGGAGGCGGTTAATATGTTTAAAATCGGAAATTATGAATTTACATCAAGACTTATCTTAGGAACGGGAAAATTTAAAGATGCTGCAGTGCAGACGCAAGCGATTGAAGCAAGCGGCACAGAAGCACTGACTTTTGCAGTCAGAAGAATGCAGTTGTTCGATAAATCCCTTCCTAACCCTCTAGCTGAAGTAGACTTAAATCGTTACTTTACATTCCCAAATACAGCAGGCGCAAAAACGCCTGAAGAAGCAGTGAAGATTGCAGAAATTGCCCGCCATGCTGGTATGTGCGATATGATCAAAGTGGAGATTATCGGTCATGACCGTACTCTTCTGCCGGACTCGCTTGCGACTTATGAGACCTGTGGCCGCCTGCTTGAGAAAGGTTTCACTGTCTGTCCTTATATCAGCTGTGATGTTGTCCTAGCTGAAAAATTAGAAAAGCTCGGCGTCCATGCAGTCATGCCGCTCGGTTCACCTATCGGCACAGGGCTTGGCATCAATGATCCACTAAACATCAGCTATATCGTAGAAAGTGTAAACATCCCTGTAATCGTCGATGCCGGTATTGGCTCTGCCAGTGATGCAGCCTTCGCCATGGAGCTGGGCGCGGATGCAGTGCTATTAAATACAGCTGTGTCAGGTGCAGATGACCCTGTCAAGATGGCAGAAGCAATGAAATACGGCGTGCAGGCAGGCCGGCTAAGCTACGAGGCCGGACGCATTCCTAAGCAGTATGTCGCCAATCCTTCCAGCCCGACTGAAGGACTTCAGTTCCTGTGAGCCGTTATGAGCGGCAAGTAAGATGTCATGCTTTCGGTTCTTCCGGGCAGAATCGACTGGAGAATTCGACGCTGCTCATCATCGGTGCCGGCGCCCTGGGCAGTGCCGTCAGCGAGCAGCTCGCCCGCGCTGGCGCAGGCCGTCTCGTCATCTGCGATATGGATGTCGTCGAGTATTCCAATCTGCACAGACAGAGCTGCTATACGGAAGAAGATGCCGCAGCTAATATGCTGAAAGCAGACGCTTTAGCTTTCCATCTGAAAGCCATTAACAGTAATGCTGATATTATAACTGTCACTCAGGAAGTGACCTCTCTTAACATCATAGCATTAATTCATCAATATAAGCCGGATATGGTGATAGATGGGACCGATGCCTTCAGCACACGTTTTCTGATTAATGAAGTATGCCATAAATTGCAGCTGCCCTGGGTCTATGGTGCTTGTTTAGGTACAAAAGGCACGGTTTATGCGGTCGATTACACAAGCGCCTGCCTGAAATGTCTGCTCGCAGATGAGCAGACGAGCGGGCAGGACTGTTCAATCGCCGGTATACTGCCGCCTGTCGCTCACATGACAGCGAGTATGCAGACAGCAGAAATCATGAACTATATGGCGAATAGATGCTTTTCAGGACAACTGCTGACTTTCGATATGAAGTCGATGCGCTTCCAGCAGACGCTGGCAGATAAGTTAAAGAATCCTGACTGCAAGACATGCTGTCATGGTCACTACCCGCGGCTGAATGAGCGTCCTCTTAAAGTCATGAAACTATGCGGCGGTAAATACATGGTCAGACTGACCCCTGCTCATTTTACGGAGACCACTTTCCGTTTCCAAAAATCTTCTCCTTATTTCAAATATTATGAAGGCCCTCACTATACAATCAGTTTCTTTCATGATGGCCGCATCATTATCCAGGGACTTGACCGTATAGAAGATGTTGAACACTTCATCGCCCGGTCCATTTAAAAAACCTTCTATTTCCTCGGAAATAGAAGGTTCAATTATTAATGTCTGATTAAATAATCAAATGCGCTGAGTGCAGCTGTTGCGCCTGCGCCCATTGAGATGATGATTTGTTTGAATGTCTGATCTGTACAGTCACCTGCTGCAAAGATACCTGGCACATTTGTCGCACCATTGCGGTCAACAATGATTTCACCGCGTTCATTACGTGCGACTGTCTCACCGACAAACTCAGTGTTCGGTACAAGACCAATCTGTACAAAGACACCTGCTAAATCAATCGACTTTTCTTCGCCTGTATGACGTTCTGTATAAGTCAATCTGCTTAGTCTGTCTGTGCCTGTCAGTTCTTTCGTTGCTGCCTGCGTGATGATTTCAGAGTTTGGCAGTGAAGCTAAACGTTCCTGCAGTACAGCATCTGCACGAAGTGTATCGCCAAATTCAAGTAATGTCACATGTTCTGTAATCCCTGCTAAATCGATTGCTGCTTCAACACCTGAGTTACCCCCGCCGACAACTGCGACACGTTTACCTTCAAAGAGCGGTCCATCACAGTGCGGACAATAAGCGACACCTTTATTTTTAAATTCAGCTTCACCTGGCACATTCATGTTACGCCATTTGGCACCTGTACCAATAATCAGCGTTTTAGATGATAATTTAGCACCATTATCCAGTTCTACTTCAACCATATCGTTGACTTTCTCGATGCTCGCAGCACGGACCGCTGTCATTACATCGATATCATATTCGCGGATATGCTCTCCTAAGTTCTGGGATAGAGCAGGACCTGTTGTCTCTTTCACGCCGATCAGGTTTTCGATACCGGCTGTGTCATTGACTTGTCCGCCGATTCGTTCAGCTACCATACCTGTACGAAGACCTTTACGTGCTGCATAGATTGCTGCTGCTGCACTTGCAGGACCGCCACCGATTACGAGTACTTCGTATGCTTCTTTTGCATTCAGTTCTTCTGCATCAAGTCCGCCGCCGACTTGAGCGACGATTTCATCTACTGTCATGCGTCCGCTGCCAAATTCTTCACCGTTCAGGAAGATGCTTGGTACAGCCATAATATCTTTAGACTCTTCGCGGAAAACCGCACCGTCGATCATTGTATGTGTAATGTTCGGGTTAACGACAGACATCAGGTTCAGTGCCTGTACGACATCCGGACATTTTGTACAAGTCAGACTGATATATGTTTCAAAGTGGAGAGGCTGTTCCAGTTTCGCGATCTGCTCCAGTGTAGACTGCTCTTCTTTCGGTGCACGGCCGCTCACTTGCAGGAGCGCGAGTACGAATGATGTGAACTCGTGACCTAATGGTACACCAGCAAACGTAATTCTTGCCTCTTCATCCGGACGACCTACTGTAAAGCTAGGCGTACGCTTCAATGAAGATTCCTTTAAAGTAATGCGAGGTGTCATACTTTCGACTTCTTTCAGTAAATCCATCATATCCTGGGATGATTTATCTTCGCCCGCACTAGCTGTCAGGATAACTTCACCTTCAAGTAGTTCAAGATACTGGGCAAGCTGCTGTTTCAATGTATTGTCTAACATCGATGTTCCTCCTCAAATAAGTGCCACAACACTCGAAGAGCGTTGTGGCTGATTTTTTCTATCTATGTTTAGAGTGTTCTTAGATTTTACCGACTAAGTCAAGACCAGGTGTTAATGTTTCTGATCCTTCTTTCCATTTAGCAGGACATACTTCACCGTCATGTGTACGCACGTATTGAGCTGCTTTCACTTTATCAACAAGCACGCTTGCTTCACGACCGATGCCGTCGTTGTTGATTTCCATTGTTTGAACAACACCATCTGGATCGATAAGGAATGTCGCACGTTGCGCAAGACCTTCTGCTTCATCTAATACATCAAAGTTACGAGCGATAGTGTGAGATGGGTCACCGATCATTGTGTATTCAATTTTAGCGATAGCATCTGAATGATCATGCCATGCTTTATGTGTGAAGTGAGTATCACATGATACGGAATAAACATTAACGCCTAAACTTTGTAATGTTGCATATTGATCCTGTAAGTCTTCTAACTCAGTTGGGCAGACAAATGTGAAGTCGGCTGGGTAGAAGCAGACAATGCTCCAGTCGCCTTTCATTGACTCGTTAGATACTTCAACGAACTTATCCTCTTTAGGATTATAAGCATTAGCTGTGAATGGTAAGATTTCTTTGTTGATTAATGACATGAATGAACCCTCCGAATGGTTTATATTTTTAGATTATAATTATTATAATCTAGTACTCCCCTATTGTTACATGATTGTTGGTTGAAGTCAACGAAGAAAAATTGAATAAAATATGACTTTTTAATACTATTTTTTAACCTCCGCGTCATCTCTCGCTAAAGTACTTATTATCAGTAGAAAGCCGATATTCTCAATCTAAATATAAATTTTATTAATCAAATATTTAAGTATTATGAAGAATTTAAGTCATACTAAATAACATATTGCACTTCTTTCACAATCAAGCTATAATGAAATTAAGATAAATGTGATTTAATTCACAAATAAAAGGAGAGTTCTTTATGGAACAAACAGCAAACCGCATTTCCGCAAAAGATTTCATCAACAAAGTACTAGCCGGGGTTGCACTGGGTATTGTCGTCGGTTTAATTCCGAACGCTATTCTAGGCGAGTTATTCAAAGCATTAATTCCTTATCATCCTATTTTCGCCACATTGAACAGCGTTGTTGTCGGTATCCAGTTTACTGTACCGGTTCTTGTCGGTGTCTTAATCGGCATGCAGTTCAAACTCAACCCTATTCAGACAGTCATTGTCGGTACTGCCGCATTCGTAGGTAGTGGTGCCGCGGTCTTCAAAGAAAATGCATGGGTCTTAACAGGTATTGGTGACTTAATCAATACCATGATTACCGCTTCTATCGCCGTCTTACTCATTTTATGGATTAAAGATCGCTTAGGCAGTCTGACTATTATTCTTTTACCTATCATAGCAGGTGGTATCGCCGGATTCCTGGGCATCATCTTATTACCTTACGTCAAACTGATCACATCAAGTCTTGGACAGCTGATTAACAGCTTCACTACATTACAGCCGATGGTCATGTGCATTCTAATCGCTATCTCATTTAGTATTTTGATTGTTTCACCTATTTCAACGGTCGCGATTGCGATGGCAATTGGTATCTCCGGACTTGCATCAGGTGCCGCGAACCTAGGGGTTGCCGCTGCTGCCTGCATGCTTGTGGTTGGTACAATGCGTGTCAATAAAGCAGGTGTTCCTATCGCTGTCTTTCTTGGTGCTATGAAAATGATGATGCCGAACCTGCTCAAATATCCAATCATCGCTTTACCTATCGCACTGACTGCTACTGTTACAGGTATTGTCGGCAGTCTGATCGGCATTCAAGGAACAAAAGAATCTGCAGGTTTCGGATTCTCTGGTCTTGTCGGGCCAATCAATGCCTTTAAATTCATGGAAGGCAATGCGATGATGAATCTCCTGCTCCTTATTCTTGTCTATTTCGTTGTTCCATTTGTATCAGCATTCATCTTCCATTACTTATTTACAAAAGTCTTTAAATTATATGATCCGGAAGTATTCAAATTCCAGACTGAAAGCGAGGGTAAATAAATGACTAAAATAATGATGTTCGGTGCCCGCGAAGACGAAAGACCTGCTGCTCTGAACTGGGCAGAGAAAAACAATGTAGAGCTCACAATCTCTTCTGATATTCTGACACCAGATACCATCGATTCACTTAAAGGCTATGATGGTGTAACAACGCAGCAGACAGGCAAACTGGCACCTGAAATTTATGAACGTTTAGAAGCGATCGGTATCAAACAGATTGCACAGCGTAGTGCAGGTTACGATATGTATGATTTAGAAGCCGCAAAAGCGCATCATATCATCATCTCAAATGTGCCGAGCTATTCACCGAATTCCATTGCAGAATATGCCGTTGCTATGGCGCTCAATCTTGTCCGAAAAACTTCTCTCATCGATGAACATGTCAGACGCCACGACTTCAGATGGCAGCCGGTCATCATGTCTAAAGAAATCAAAAGCCTGACAGTCGCAATCATCGGCACGGGACGGATCGGACAGATCACGGCTAAGATATTCAAAGGTTTTGACTCTAACGTAGTCGGCTATGACCTTTATCCGAATGATAAGGCAAGAGAATGGATCGATTATAAAGACTCTGTAGAAGAAGCTGTTAAAGATGCCGATATCGTCTCTCTGCATATGCCGGCAACAAGCGACAACCATCACCTCTTCAATAAAGAGATGTTCGCTCAGTTTAAAAAAGGTGCCATTTTAATCAATGCGGCGCGCGGCAGTGTCGTCGATACACTTGCTCTTATAGAAGCGATTGATAGCAGTCAGCTGGCGGCTGCTGCACTAGATACGTATGAATTTGAAAGCCAGTATTTCCCTAAAGATTTCAGCAACCAGACAATCGAAGACAAGGACTTACTTCGTCTGATTGAACACGACAAAATTATTGTAACACCGCATATCGCTTTTTATACAGATGTTGCTGTACAGAATCTGGTCGAAGGTGGTCTGAACGCAGCACTCGAAGTGATTCAGACAGGTACTTGCGAGACGCGACTCAACTAAAAATACGCCCGCCTATTTAAAGGCGGGCGTATTTTTAGTTGCTAAATAATAACGAACGATATGCTCGAGCATGACTGGGAGTTCCTCAAATGCGCTCTTTGTGTTCAGTCTTTCCGTTACTTTGTGTGCGTCCTTACCGATCGGTCCGCAGTTAAAGACAGGCGCCTGAATAGCATGGATTTCTTCAAACGGAATATCATATGTCCGCTTAAAAGTAGGCGTGTTATCCGCATAGACTTTACCACTGCCGGCGTTATCGCTTAAACAATAGCTCAGATCGCTGATACCGTTGAAATAATGCAGGCGTTTACTCTCGCGGCCTAAACCTGCGGCTGCCGTTTTGACCTGTACTATTAAATCTTCAATCTCAGAATGATATGATGCATTGACTGCCGGGTAATACGGCGGAACAAAGAATGTAACCATCGCAGGCCCGATAGCTTTACAGTTTTTCATCAACTCATCCACCACTTGAATATTCTGCAGATAAAGTGCCGGCTCTTCTACCGCTTTGCTGATAATCAGCTCTACTTTATCACGGCCAAGCTGCTCGGTTGCCTGCTGCAGCAGTTCCGCGTAAGTCAGTACTTTGATATCCAGTGTTCTCTCTACTTGTTCAAGTTCGAAGATTTGCTGATACGCTTGTTCGCACTTCTCTTTTGCTTCTTTGACAATCGTGTTGAACTGGCTGAAGACATCTGCTGCCGTCTGTTTGAATGAAAAGACATTATAAAGCGCGACAGAGCGAAACGGTGTCTGTACATCGTAATAATCCTTTAAGTCTTTATTCATGAGCGCAACAGGCAGAGGTGTCGCTTCGTCTTCAAAAGTCTCCTTGAAGTGGCGGTTATATTCCATCGTCTGATTGACAAAGTTCAGCATAAAGTTCGAACTGATGCCGTTCATCGGGGTCCCGACATGCGTCTCTTCCCCGTAACAAAGAACAGCAGGCATTAATTTGCCAATGGAACCGGAATAAACGTAATGCGCATTATCTGATGCCTGCTGCTGGAAAGTCGGCTCACTATTCAGATAGAGGACGATATCCAGCTTTTCTTTCTGAACAATGTCATGCAGTTTCATCATTGCTGTACGCATGCCAAGTGAGTTCACTTCTTCATCAGGCACTGTCATCAGCAGTAGATTGATATTCCATTCTTCAAGAATCGCTTTCTCAATCAATGACAGATGCAGCATCAATCCTGGCTTCATATCCATCGAACCTCGGCCAAAGAGATAATTACCGCTCGCCAGGTCTTCTTTCGCTGTCGCATTCAAGTAAGCATCGTCTTCTTTGAATAGTGCCGTAATTGCATCCATATCAAACGCCGCCTGTTCATAATCACCGAAGTCATCAATTCCGACTGTATCGTAATGACTGATCAGTACGATCGTTTTTCTGGACTTAGCTTTGTAGTGGGCCATCAGCGTATGTCGACCATCCCCAGTCGGCGCTAAAATGACCTGTTCTTCTCTCTCTTTAAAGTAAGGTAAATCCATCAGCATCTGTTGAATGAAGAATGGAAACTCCTTCTCTCCTTCTGACAATGTCACGCTATCAAACTGAACAATCTGCTTCAGAAGTGTTGCACGCGCTTCTGCACTTTGCCATAAACTCGTCATGTCTTATCCCCTTTCATATAGTTCCATCATAAGCCCTGGTCAAGAAAAGATAAAGTCCACTTTTTCTGTTATAATTTAACTATACTTCTATATAAGGGGATGAGAAGATGTCAAATGAAGGCTGTATAAAATGTGGTCACCAGGAAACCGTAACAAAGGATGTTTCTATGGCAGGGACAGGATTATCTAAACTGTTTGATATTGAGCATAATACGTTTACAGTAATTTCCTGCAAGAACTGTGGCTATACAGAATTTTATTCGAAGCAGACAAATGCAGGTATGAATATTATGGATCTATTCTTTAGTTAAAAAAACGGTAAAGGCCTCATCCTAAAATTTAGGATGAGGCCTTTTTTAGTGGTTTTATGTTCAGGTTCTGAGTCAAGTCGAACAGCAAACTCCGTTGTTGTTCAACTTTTGAGTCAGGTCGAACAGCAAACACTGCGTACGCCCGCACTCCTTTTTACCTGACGTCTTCAAGCCCGGTCACCGGCAATATGCCCGCCAGCAGAAATGCACCCGCAACTACTGCTATCAGCCCAAAAATAAAGATGACATCATAAAAACTGAATGGTACACGGTAATAATAAGTCCGAGGGCCATCTTTAAATCCTTTTTTCTCCATCGCCACAGCGAGCCGGTGTGCTTTACGTATATTCTGACTCATCAGCGGAATAATCAGATGCTTGAGGCGTCTGATTCCTCTATACTGCTTTGGATCTATCATCTGGTAGCGCATCTTCAGTGAATTTCTGAGCTGAAAGAATGATTCTATCATCATCGGAACCATTCGTATCGCCGCCATAAAAGCATAGGCATACTTCGGTTTAACATTTAAATGCTGCATCAGACTATAGAAAATCATGACAATCTGTGTAGTAAATGCGATTGTCAGCCCGAGACAGCTCACTGTAATCGTTCTAAGTGACAGATGCAGTCCTCTGAAGAGACTCTCCGTCGTAATATGGATAATACCCCATTTAAAAAGTGTATGACTCCCGTCCCCGTAAAAAATCATGAAAAGTGAAGAAGTGACGCTAAACAGTGCAATTACCGAGAAAAGCGGCAGGACAATCTTCAGCCGTGTCCCGGAAAAAAGCAGCATAAAAGAGAACATCAACAGCGCCATATAAAGCATGACGTCGAAGCGATGAATGAAGATGACCAGAAAGAAGAGCAGGACACCTGCTATCATCTTCGTCAGGATGTTGACATGGTCCATCATCGTGATGCGTGTCTTAAACTGTTCATACATGAGCTGCACCTACTTCTTTCAACTGATTCTCCGTTACATGAAAGCGTCGCGTCGGATAGCGTTCCACAATATGCGGGTCATGGGTCACCATCATCACCGTCTGCCCCTGCTGCACCCGCTCCTTGAAAAGTGTCAGCAGCTGGAACGTATTATGACTATCCAGTCCGAACGTCGGTTCATCGAGCAGAATGATATCTGCCGGGGAACTGAGGGCTGTTGCGACACTCAGCCGTCTTTTCTGTCCCATTGAAAGTTCAAAAGGATGCTGATCACTGACGTCTTCAAGCTGCAGAAGCTCGAGCATCTGTATCGTCTTATGGCGTGCTGTTTCTTTATTCTGATGATAGTAATTAATATAAATTTCATCGTAAACGCTATTCTGGATAAACTGGAGCTCCGGATTCTGATAGACCAGATACAAATGGGCAGCAGCATCGCGGACTGTTTTCAGTCTTTTGTCCTGATAAAACATTACCCCATCGTACGGTACCATCTGCAGCATCGCTTCAAGAAGCGTCGTCTTCCCTGTACCATTCTTACCAGTAACGACAAGCCACTCCCCTAAACTAATCTGCAGTTCCTCGATTGCATACAATGTTTTTTTACCGCGTTTAATCACACCATTCTGATAATTAAATACCGGTACGAGCCCTGCCTTATTCTCCAAAGCTGACGGCGCATTCAGCCATGCATTCGGATGCCAGATACCATACTCCGATAAAAGCGATTCGTAGTGCTCTAAAATATAAGCCGGTGCGCCTTCCTGCACAATCTCGCCTTGTTCATTCATCACTATGACACGATCGACATGCTGCCAGATATGCTCGACTTTATGCTCAACAATCACTACGGTCTGATCATGCCAAAGGTTCATCAGCAGCGCCCAGAGCTGTTCTGTCGCTTCAGTATCCAGCATGGCAGAAGGTTCATCTAAAAAGAGTGTATCTGCTTGCTGAAGCAAAGTCCCTGCTATCGCCAGTTTCTGTTTCATGCCACCACTCAGCTGGTTGATAAGCTGACTTTTATCGACATTCAAGTTTACTTCACGAAGAGCACGTTCTATACGCTGATCCATCTCACCTGCCGGCACTTGTCTGTTTTCCAGAATAAAGGCCAGTTCTTCGTACACTTTCGGCATACAGAACTGACTATCAGGATCCTGAAAAATAACAGCAGCACTCGGATCAATCAGACGTTCTTCGTACTTCATCGGCAGGTCTATCAATTCAGGTACAATGCCTGCCAGCACATTGAGCAACGTGCTTTTACCGCAGCCGGAAGGTCCAAGCAGCAATACTTTTTCCTTTTCTTTGATGTCAATCGATAACCCGTCAAATATCTTATCCTTAACCCCGGGATATTTCAGCCGTAGATCTGTTACTTTAAGTTTAGAGTGCGTCATAATCTTCCTGTGATGCAGAACGGAATAGACGTGTGACACCGGTCTGATCAAGCGCTTTGACGAGTATATAAGGGAGAATACCCGCCAGCACGGCTCCGCTGATTACACGAAATACAATGAAAAGAATTAAGTTCCACGCTGCAACTTCACTCATATAACCGTAGAAATAGTCGATTGGCAAACTGATCAAAGCAGCTGCGACACCCGCTAATATACATACCATCACACTGCGAGAACGATATCTGAATGCCATGAATACAAGCTCACAGGCAAGACCCTGCAGTAAAGCAAAGACAAATGTCGGGATATCAAATTTCCCCATGATAATCGTCTCACCGGCACCAGCTGCAAACTCAGCCAGTAGTGCAATACCGAACTTTGGCACAATCAAGTAAGCCACAACAGCTGCTGCAAACCACATCCCATAAGTCAGCTGTTCAATATGTAGGCCGAGCGGCTTAACAGCTTCATAAGGCAGCCACCATAAATTATAGATAAAACCAAAAATCACTGCGACAAGCACTGTTACTAAAATATCCGATAACGTTAAACCTTTTCTCATTCCAATATCCTCCTCAACAAAAACACGCAACCATCAACAGATGATTGCGCGTCAAAAAGACATAGAGATATCAATATCTATACACTTTCCTACGCTAGCATCAACTAGATCAGGTTCGAAGGGTTCGAGTAAACTCGTCTCAGTTAAAAAAACACCCCTAGTGTTTCTTATATATTTGTATCTAAACTGTATACCTGTCGGAATTGAATGTCAACTCCATTTCCTGAGAAATAAAAAAGCGATACCGAAGTATCGCTTCATATTAATCGCGGTAAACCGTTCTTTCTGCCACACCGCGCGCTTTATCTTTTTTGTTATAACCCAGCATAAAGTATGCTGCTGTCACGATTGCAAGGAAGATAAAACCGATAATAACAGATATACGAGTATCCGGATTGATCAGCATGAAAAATAATACTAATACCAGGAATCCGATTGTCAGCCAGTTCGTCACTGGTGCGCCCGGCATCTTGAATGGATGATTTTCAATCAGTTCCGGATGTTTCTTTCTAAACTGCATATGACTGATCAGAATCATGAACCATGGTACCATACCTGGCAGGATTGATGCGCTATAGACATAGACAAAAATTTTATCCGCCCCTGGAATCACGACATTGAGGATAACGCCCAGGAAGATACCGATTGCAATAGCAAGAACTGCATAGAATGGCACGCCTGTTTTTAAGACTTTACCGAAGATAGCTGGCATTTTGCCTTCTTGTGCCAAAGTGTAGACCATACGACTTGAACTGAAGATACCTGCATTGCATCCCGACATTGCAGCGGTGATAACAACGAAGTTAATCAGACCCGCTGCGACTGTGATACCAATTTTAGCGAATGTTGCTACGAACGGGCTGCCGATTGTACCTAATTGATCCCATGGATAAACAGTAACGATAACGAAGATAGCACCAATATAGAAAATCAGAATACGCCATACAATGCTGTTAACCGCTTTTTGAATATTTTTTTGAGGATCTTTTGTTTCACCAGCTGTAATTCCGATTAACTCAACTCCTTGATAAGCACCGACTACGATAGAAAGTGCAAACAAGAAACCTGTCAATCCATTCGGGAAGAATCCACCATGTTCAGTTAAGTTGCCAAAACCAATAGGATTTCCACCGTTACCAAACCCGAACAAGATAACACCTAAACCAGCAATAATCATGAGAATAATCGTCACGACTTTAATCATCGCAAACCAGAACTCAAATTCACCGAATGCTTTTACTGATGCTAAGTTTGCCACAGCAAGTGTCAAAACTACAATCAGACCTGGAATCCAAGTCGGTAACTCCGGCCACCAGTACTGCATATACTGACCGACCGCAATCACTTCACTCATCCCCACCACAACCCACTGGAAGATATTACTCCAGGCAGTTGCGTAACCTGCAGCCGGATGAATGTAATCATTTGCATACTGAGCGAATGAACCGGTTGACGGATATAAATAAACCATTTCTCCCATTGCGCGCATAATAAAGAATAAGAAAATACCCGCGATTAAATATGCAAAGAGTGCAGATGGTCCCGCCCACTTAATGACACTGGAGGCGCCCATAAATAATCCCACGCCAATTGTTCCGCCGAGTGCTATCATCTGGACCTGTCGTGAACTCAGTCCTCTGTGTAATTGATTGTCTTCCATTATTTTTACCTCTTCCTCTATATAAAAAATATTAATTACTTCTGTTATTATACAGCAGTTTCACAAGTTGTAAATCACAAATTCACCGCTTTTAAGCAATAAAGCAAATAATTTTCTAAATATTCTTCGAATCTGTAATACCTTGGTATAAAAGCATTTATAATAAATGGTATTTGCATATAAATTGCAATAAATATAATAATATCTAAAGATTAAAAGAGATAAATATTAAATTTCACAAACTTTATTGAAGATTGTGATTTTTAATGTTTTGTTATTATATAACAGAAAGACAAAAAAATCGGAAGCAAATCTGCTTCCAATTAATTGATCTGATTAAAGGACACGTCTGATCAATGTTTTAAGAGGTGGCATTTTTTCAAGTTTACCTTCTTCAAGTAATGAACGGATTTCGAATTTAGCATAACCCAACATTTCATCAAAGACAATCTGTCCTGGCAGAGGGGCAGCATCTTGATCGACATATACATTTACAATGACAGGTTTATCAGCCGCTTTTGCTTGCTGCATGGCTGGTGCAAGTTCTTCTGGTGTCGTTACGTTGATACCGATACCGCCACAGCTTTCTGCAAATTTAGCGTAATCTATATCTGCTAAGTTGATGGCATATTCCAGTTCTCCTGCAGCCTGCTGTTCATATTTGATGAATGATAACTGCTGATTGTTCATCACAACCACAATCATCGGCAGATTGTAATAGACAGCAGTTACGAAGTCCTGCATGACCATCGAGAAGCCACCGTCACCGGCAATTGCAATCGCCTGACGCTCTGGGAAAGCAATCTTAGAAGCGATTGCACCTGGTAGTGCACATCCCATGGTGCCAAGCCAAGCTGATGTTATAAACTGATTTTGATGATCCAGTCTTAAATATCTGGTACTCCATACTGTTGAAGTTCCAATGTCGATTGAGAACGTCGCATCTGGCTCAGCAATTTTTTCTATTTCTGCCATTACGCGTTCCGGACGAATAGGGGTAGAGTCCTTCATACGGTCTTCTTCTAACCACTTGTTCCAGTTAACCATATTTTCCTGACATGCTTCCAGGAATGGACGACGTTCAACTGTATCGCAAGCCTGCGTTAACTCTGGCAGAATATCTTTTGCATGTCCTATCAGTGGTACATCTACATCATAACGTTTGCCGATATTTTTCAGATTGATATCAAGCTGAATACAAGGGACATTCTCATCTGGCAGATAGCTGACATAGGGGTAATTCGTACCTAATAAGATCAGTAAATCCGCTTCTTTCATTGCTTCAAAAGCTGGCTTCGTGCCAATTTTACCGATATTACCAAGTGATTGCGGATGTGTATCTGGAATAATACCTTTAGCTGGGAGCGTAATCATAGCTGGTGCTTTAATGCGTTCAATGAAATGAATCACTTCATCTTTAGCACCTTTCGTTCCTACACCTGCAAGAACCACTGGATTTTTACTATTACCGATCAATTCTGCCGCTGCCGCAATTTTATCAGTCGGCGCAGAGAAATGCGGTCTGACATATTCATATTTTTTATCAAGTGTATTATCTTCAATCTCTGTTTTAAGAATATCCCCGGGAATCGTCAATACCGCTACGCCTGATTCATCATATGCTGTTTTAATCGCTTCATTCACCGTATCGAAAATTCGATTTGGATCCGTCACAATCTGGTTGAATACCGCTACACCTTGGAACATTGTAGAGATATCGACTTCCTGGAAGTAACCTGAACCAATCTGATCTGTATTGGTATGTCCGCATAGGACAAGTGTCGGCACATTATCCATTTTTGCATCGTACATGCCGTTTAATAAATGGACCGCACCTGGTCCACCTATCCCTAACGAAACAGCAATCTTACCTGTTAATTTCGTATAACTTGCCGCTGCAAGTGTCGCTACTTCTTCATGTCTGACATTATAGAATTTGATACTTTCTTCTTCATGCTTAAGTGCATCTACCACTGAATCAATTGAATCGCCTGGAATACCATAGACATGATCAATGCCCCAGTTTTTAAGTGCTTTGACTAATGCGAGATTTGCTTTGATTTTACTCATAATGATGCCTCCTTTTTATTATACATCTGTTATCTACCCGTCGCTTTTCATTCTAATCACTTATCGTGTATGGCATAGACTTAAACAGGGTATAATATTAAAAATAAAAGGGGGCAATATGATGAAGAAAATATTACTGACTGGCGGTACTGGACTAGTAGGTTCTCGATTAATTGAAATGACAGACCATGAGTTTTATATTCTGACGCGTTCTGATAAGGAAGACACCGCGCATGTTAACTATATCAACTGGAATAATGATGATTATTTATCTCAGATACCCGAAGTAGACCTCATCATCAATCTAGCCGGGGCGAGTCTGAGTAACCGCTGGACCCAGCAACATAAACAAGCGATTGTCAAAAGTCGCATAGAATCTACGAAGAAGCTAGGTCCTATCATTGAACAGCAGCAGAAGAAACCTTTCCTGATTTCTGCAAGCGCTGTAGGCTATTATCCACCTGCTAAAAATCTCTCCTATACAGAAGCCGACCGTTTCGAAGCATTTGACTTTCTATCTAAAACCGTTCATTTATGGGAGCAGGAAGCAGCTAAACTTAAGGTAGCGACTGCTTATTGCAGATTTGGTGTTATCTTCTCAAACCAAGGCGGGGCGCTCCCTATTATGGTTAAGCCCTATCAATTCTATATTGGCGGTAATATCGGCGATGGTCAGCAGGTCTACTCCTGGATTCATATTGATGACCTCATTCGTGCTCTCCTTTTCATCTACGATCAACAACTGACAGGGATCTATAACTGCACCGCACCAGAGCCTGCCACGCAGGAAGAAGTCGGGAAAGCAATCGCTGAAGCACTTCATAAACCTCACTTCCTACCTGTGCCTGAGATTGCACTGAAGACCTTACTTGGTGAACAAGCGATAATGGTTACAGACGGTCAGCGCGTTCTACCGGATAAACTCATTTCAGCAGGCTTTAAGTTCCAGCACCCGACTATCAAAGAAGCGATTACAAGTTTATATGGTTAATCAAAAAGAACAGAAAAAAGCAGTTGAAAAACGCTGGCGTGAGGAAAAATATAAAGTGATGTATCATAGTCAGCAGCACTATAATGACATCAGAGGCCTGATGAAAGAACAGCTGACGGATATCGATATCCTGAACACACAAATCAGTGAAGCGTATGCACTGGAGCCTACGCACGGTTCTATGCTCAATACATTTCAGCATTTATGGGGATATTTCAAGAACAAAGCGACCCCAGAAGAAAAAGAGCTCTTTCTGCCGCTACTGAACCAGGTACCTGAAAAGAACGATGTTATCATCCAGCAGCTCCATCATTTAGCCCTTAAATATAATGTTAAATACCTCAAAGAAAGCAGTATATTAACCGAAAAAAACTGACGTATCAGACGTCAGTTTTTTTCGGTTGAAAACCACAGCGTGGACTGGTGGTATCGTTCAGCCATTTATCATGGAGAAGCTGCTGATAAGCTTCATACACCGTTTCGCCCTCAAGCCTCGTATCCCCATAAACATAATAAGGCGGTAGCGACTCATGCGAAAACGCTTCCTGATTGGCAAAGATAATATCCGCCAGTACATCGAGATCTTCTTTAAAGGCAGGAGAACGCTTGCCACCTCGTCTTTGATGCTCCAGGTCCATTTCCACAAGCATATTATAAAGGTCAATGATGTAGGGCTTGCCATTATTGTAAGCCTGTTTGACGATTGGATGATGTAAGTAACGCGTATTTCCCTCTATAATCTTCAGTTCGGCAAGACAGACACGTATGATCTGGTATAACTCGAGCACCTGTTTGGACAATCTTCTATTATCCAAATACTGTGCGCTGATTTTATGATCAGCGTCTACTCTAAATATCTGCATATGACCCCTTCTTTTCATTAGTTCTTAAATGTTAGCACGTTAAAAATATTTTCTCAAATCGTCTGTTGACGTTTACAGCATTTGTATCTATAATTATAAATCGTAACTATTACGTTTTATAGGAGGCAATATGCATTACTTTACTAAAGGACTCGGCGTGGCATCGCTGGCACTTATCTTAACTGCCTGTGGCACAAATCAGGACTCAGAAAAAAAGCACGAAGAAAAAGCAGTAACAGAGAAGACAGAAGAGCATGCGCATAACCACGAACACAAGCATCATGAACATGATCATCACCACATGTCAGCTGCTGACAAAAAAATATACGAAGGTCACTTCAAGGATAGTCAGGTAAAAGATCGTGAGCTGACAGACTGGGAAGGTGACTGGCAATCGGTTTATCCTTATCTTCAGGACGGCACATTAGATGAGGTATTCGAACATAAAGCAGAAGACAAAGGTGATATGACAGCAGCCGACTATAAAAAGTATTATACAACTGGCTACAAGACTGATGTCTCACGTATCAATACCGGTAAAGAAAAGATTGATTTCTATAAAGGAGACAAAAAGATTTCCGGGAAATATCATTATGACGGCAAAGAGATTTTGACATATAAAAAAGGAAATCGGGGCGTCCGCTTTATCTTCAAGAAAGTATCAGGTGATAAAGAAGCCCCTGCATACATCCAGTTCAGCGATCATAACATCGCACCCAAACTCGCTGAACATTTCCATATTTATATGGGCGATGACCGTGCTCAATTACTTAAAGAAATGGAACACTGGCCGACTTATTACTTCAGTGATATGTCAGGTGAAGAAATCGCTCATGAAATGATGGGTCATTAAAAACGAAGGAGATATTCTGATGAATGTCTCCTTTTATGCGTGAGAGACTTTGCCTGGTCGCACTGAGCGGTACCAGCCGAGACACATGATAAAGATGATCAAGAGCTCGATGACATCACCGCCGTAGTACATGACAACTGCTCCTGTCTGCGCCTGCACCGCATCTACACCGGCGGGCGGATATGGATAAAAGGATTTAGACAAGATCTGGTGCAGTGCGACGGACACCATCATGACAATGGCCCGGTACTTAAAGGAATAAGGATGCCTCACTGGGTCCAGTTCCAGCATTACAGCTGTGAATAGGTAACCGGCCAGGAAGATATGAAAATGAATCAGATAATGCAGCCACGTATGATGGTGCATCATCATAAACAAATCAGTTCGGTAAAGCAGCCACAGTCCACCTGTATTGAGTATAGTCGCTGTAACAGGGTGTGCAATAAACCGTATATAAGTGCTGTTCATGAAACGGGACAGACGTCGTCCACTCTTAACAGGAAGCGTCCCTAAAAGTAGTCTTAAAGGCATTGCCAGCACCAGAAGAAGTGGTGACAGCATCCCTAACAGCAGATGGCCGTACATATGATAGATAAAATTATGGTGCATTTCTTCTGCAAAGGGTCCTACCATGACCAGTACTGCAAAGATGATGCCGACTATCCAAAGTACAGATCGATAAACGGGCCATTTTTTCCTGCCAGCTAAATACAGGTAACCTGTTATCATCACAACTGCGCTAAATACAATGATAAAGTCTGCCGGATTCACTGAATGATGTATATGCATCACTTCATCAGCTCTCTTTTACGTGACATCAGAAAACCGATGATAATCATCGCAAGACCTGTAATAATCCAGACAATATCGTATGTTAGAACATTATCCACATAACGAATCTGGTGCATGCGCAGCACTTTATGATTAATGATGCCGTCGTAGACCTGGAAAGAACCCATTCCCATCAATGTACGACCTATCCAGAATAACCAATCAGTCTGATATTTTCTTCTCGCATCTGCCAGCAGGAACAATCCGAAAATAATAAAGAAGCCGCACATTGAATTGAGTACGCCGTCCGATAAGAGTCCGATTTCCTTGGTCATCTGATCATAAAAGTGGTGCCACTGCAGAAACTGGTGAAAGACAATTTCATCTATAAAGCCGGCCAGCCCGATTCCAAAAATAAAGCCCGACCATTTGTGTTCTTTTGTATAAGTTCCCATAGATTGCCTCCTTATTTTTTAGACTTATACCCACTAGTGTTGCATAAAAATATTTCAACCTACGGTTTTAAATGGAATATTCTAAAAATTTATTTTCTGTACAAAAAAAGTCCTTTATAATGGTTAGAGGTAGTAATACACATCCAAATCCAATACAAAGGATCTCAACATGATAAGTTTACTAGAAAATCATCATTTGAACAATGGATTTCACCGATAGATTTCAAGAAAATTTCTCAATAGGTGAAAATCCTGAACTTAGACTACTATACAAAGAAGCTAGATACCTGTGCTTTCATTAAACTCCTGTTATATTCACAGTTATTTGAGACCGAAAGTCTACGAGCTATCAGTGACAGTGTTTTTTC